>JAHECR010000113.1 GCA_024641655.1 Acidimicrobiaceae bacterium | reverse complement strand
CACCGACGTGATCATGGACGCCCGGATGGTGTTCTGGAACGGCCCGATGGGCATGTTCGAAGACGAGCGCTTCGCGGCCGGTACGCGCACGGTCGCACAGGCGATGGCCGACACCAAGGCGTTCACCGTCGTCGGTGGTGGCGACTCGGCCGCAGCGCTCGCCCAGTTCAAGCTCGACGACGAGGTCGACCACGTCTCCACCGGCGGTGGCGCCAGCCTCGAATTGCTCGAGAACGGTGATCTCCCCGGCCTCGCAGCCCTCCGACACGGAATGCACTGACCCATCAGATCGGAATCTCATGACCCGTCGACCGCTCATCTCCGGCAACTGGAAGATGAACCTCAACCACTTCGAGGCGATCCAGACCGTCCAGAAGCTGCACTACCTCGTCCCGAAGGAGACCCTCGAGGACGTCGACGTCAGCATCCACCCGCCGTTCACCGACATCCGCAGCATCCAGACCGTGATCGAGACCGAGGACTTCGAGTTCCACCTCGGCGCCCAGCACTGTCATTGGGAGGACTCCGGTGCGTTCACCGGGGAGGTGTCGCCGGCGTTCCTCGAAAAGCTGAACGTCGCCTACGTGATCGCCGGTCACTCCGAACGTCGCGAGCTCTTCGGCGAGACCGACGAGATGGTCAACAAGAAGGTCGCGGCCATCCAGGCGCACCACATGACGCCGATCATGTGCTGTGGTGAGACGCTGGCCGAACGCGAGGCGGGCGAGACGGAGTCGAAGGTGCTCGGCCAGATCGAAGCAGGCCTCGCAGGCCGCACGAACGAGCAGATCGCCTCGCTGGTGATCGCCTACGAGCCGATCTGGGCGATCGGCACCGGCAAGACCGCGACCGCCGACGACGCGCAGGCGGTGTGCGCGGCCATCCGCGGCAAGCTGCGCGAACTCACCGACGACTCGACCGCAGACGCAGTCCGCATCCAGTACGGCGGCTCGGTCAAGGGTGCCAACGCCACCGAACTGATGGCGCAGCCCGACATCGACGGCGCCCTCGTCGGTGGCGCCAGCCTCGACCCCGACGAGTTCGCCAAGATCGTCCAGTTCGGAACCTGATCGCCCGAGACGTCGCCGTCACCGGGTCGCAGCCTTCACGTGGCTGAAACGTTCGGTTGACACCCATCGGTAGGCGGCACTGCTATGGTCGTGGCGGCTTCGATTCGCCAGGGAGGGGATCGTTGGCTACGTCGTTGAACGCTGGCCCGAAGGGTCAGGCGGTTCCTGCGGGACTACACCTCCCGAATCTGCACCCCATCCAGGAGGACAATTACGTGAACACGAAACGACGGGGAACCAAGTTCCTCGCCCTCGCGGCCGCGTCGGCGCTCGTTCTCGTTGCCTGTGGCAGCGACGACGACTCCGGCGACAGCGGTTCCACGGGGTCGACCGAGGAGACCCAGACAACCGAAGCAACCGACAGCACCGACGGTGAGTCGACCGAGACCGAGACCACCGAAGCCGCCGGGGAGGGCGGCTCTGGAGGCGAATTCATCGACCTCGGCACCTTCGTCGGCGACCCGCCGGAGCACCTCGACCCCGCGCTCAACAGCACGCTCGACGCCTACCAGGTGATCACCAACCTGTACGACGGTCTGACCGAGCTCGACTTCAGCGACCCGGAGAACCCGCAGGTCGTCCCACTCGTCGCCGAAACGGTCGAGCCGAACGAGGACGGCAGCGTGTGGACGTTCACCATCAAGGAGAACGCACAGTTCAGCGACGGCGAGGAAATCAACGCCAGCACCTTCCAGAACTCCTGGGAGCGGGCTGCTGACCTCGCGGGCGACTACAGCTACCTGTTGACGTTCATCGAGGGTGGTGCCGAGCGCCTCGCCGGAGAAGCCGACACGCTCAGCGGTGTCGTGGCCGACGACGCCACGCGGACGCTGACGGTCACCCTGTCGGCACCGTACGCGAACTTCGACGCGGTCGCGGGCTTCCAGCTCTTCTTCCCGGTGCCCGAGGCAGCAATCGCAGCCGGCTCCGAGTGGGAGAACGGCGTCATGATCGGCAACGGTCCGTTCGCCATGGAGGCGGCTCGCACCGACGAAGAGATCGTCCTGATCAAGAGCGAGAACTGGCAGGGCGACATCAACGGCGAGACCTGGCCGGGCCGACTCGACGCAATCGTCTACCGCACGCAGGCCGACCCGGACACCGGCTTCAACGCGTTCGAGGCCGGCGAGGGCGACAATGCCAACATTCCGCCCGGACGCATCCAGGATGCCCAGGACAACTGGGGAACCACGTTGGACACCAGCATCCTCGGCTCGTATCACTTCGTGATCAACGGCCGTGACGAGCGCATCGGTGGCGACGCCAACCTCAAGCTCCGTCAGGCGATCTCGGCGGCGATCGACCGCGAGGAGATCAACGCGGCCGTGTACAACGGCAGCCGGACCACCTCGACGGGCATCGTGCCCGAGGGCATTCCGGGCTTCAAGCCCGATCTGTGCGAGTACTGCTCCTACGATCCGGAGAAGGCCCAGACGTTGTTCGACGAGTGGGTTGCCGAAGGTGGCGTGCAGGACGGCCCGTTGCCGATCCAGTTCAACGCCGACGCTGGCCATGAGCCGGTGGTGCAGATCATCATCGACAACCTTGCCGCCATCGGTATCGAGGCGGAGCAGCAGCCGTTCCC
>JAHECR010000004.1 GCA_024641655.1 Acidimicrobiaceae bacterium | reverse complement strand
GACGTCGGGGCGACGGAACACGTGCTCGGCGGCGGCACGGCTGGTCGCCATCACCGTCTGGGGATCGATCCGCATCGCCTCGCCGTGGCTGCGCAGGTCCTCGAAGCGAGCGAAGCGCTCGCCGATCTGGCTGTAGAGCTGAGGTTGCCCGTAGGACCCCAGTCGGCGTTCGACCACGACTCCCCCTCGATCAAGCTGCGTGACGGCAGTCACCATAGGCGGTCGCCCCAGACCACGCCCAGCGATCACCTCGGCGTTGACGGCCGGCCATGGCGTCGGTTACACCTCGCCGATGGCACCCGACCCGTCCCTCCCCGGCCTCGACTCCCTCCCCAGCCTCGACGAGGTGCGCAGTGCCGTGGGCACCGAACTCCTCGACGCGCACCACGCCCGCGGCCGCACTGGTGGGAGCCAGACCCGCCACGGCGGGCTGTTCGGCGGCCAGATGATCGCACAGGCGCTCTCGGCCTGCGCCCACACCGTTCCCCCCGACGCAGTACCCGACTCGATCCATGCCTGCCTGCTCGCGCGGGGCCACTCCGGCGACGACGTCGACTTCCGCGTCGAGGCGGTGCGTGACGGTCGAGCGCTCCAACACCGCGAGGTACGCGGGTACCAGGGCGACGAGCTCGTCATCGAGGCGCTCGTCGTGTCGACGGTCCCGGCGGAGGGACTCGACTGGCAACGCTCCCCCACCCCGGTGGCGGCACCACCCGACACCTCACCGAGCGCACCGGCGGGCTGGGGCGACGGGCTCGGTCGCGGGATGTTCGATGTCGCCCACCCGTCGGCGGTGGACGAGGCGCCGCGACGCGCCCACCCGATCTGGGTCCGCAGCGCTCTCGCCCTTCCCGACGAACCCTGGCTGCATGGCGCGGTGCGGGCCTACTGGTCCGACTTCGGCATGAACTGGTCGGCCCGTGTCGCCCACCATGAGCTCGACGACGAGCAGGTCGCAAGTCTCAGCGCCACCCACACGCTGACCTTCCATCGCTGGTCCCCACTGACGATCTGGCACCTTCTCGACGTCCACACGGAGTCGCTCGTCGGCAACCAGGCATTCGTCAACGCGACGCTCCACGATGCGACCGGCGCCCTGACCGCGTCCATCAGCCAGCGGGTGTTCGTCCGCCGGCCACGACCGAACTGACCTGCCGCGACCTGCGTCGGCGACGGGGGTCGTCTCAGTCGAGATGGGCGCCGAGCGAGGCGACCTCCGCCAGGCAACGCAGCATGTCGTTGAGATGGGTACAGGCTTCGAGCTCGGTGAGAGTGTCCTGCACGCTGGTCCGGAACCCCCCGACCTGCATCCCGACCAAGGCCTCCACGTGCGGGGCGGCCATCGGGCACTCGGGGAACGGCAGCACGCGTGGCTGCGCGTGAATCGTCTCGATCGTGCGGGTCGCCGCGTCGAGTCGCGCATCGACGGTGTACTCGTGCAGCGCGAGCTCGACCCCGTCGTGGCGCCACAGGCTGTCGCGGAAATGAGCGTCGACCATGAGCAACGATCCGTCTCGCCAGACGTCGACTCGCCGCCGGCGCCGCATGCAGACTTCCGGTGCCGGCTCGATGTCGTGCCAACCGAGGGCATCGTCGGTGGACAGATCACCCGCAAGGCGGAGAAAGTGCCCCCCGAAGTCGCCCACTTCCTGGCGAGCAGCGGCAAAGCCGTCGGGTCGCAGGCCCGAGCAGATGATGCGCCCCTTGCGAAGGCGAGGCCCATTGTCGCCCGGCTGGCGCGGCGGCGGACTCTGCATCCACTGGCCCTCCTTCGCTTGAGACCAGGCGAAGCCGGCGATGAGGCTCGCCCCGGCGATGTCATCGAGCAGGAAGTACAGCGGCGTCGCCGCCTCGCGTTCACCGGGGATCGCGGCATCGATGGCGGCCCGGAAGTTCGATCCACCGACGGCGCCGACGAGCCGACCGATACCGGCATGTTCCGGCACCGTGTCGATCGCGGTCACGGTCCGGCCGCCGCCGACGACGACCAGCATCGAGCCTTCGGCAACGACCTCGGCCGTTCCGGCGACCGGGGTCAGCAGATCGCGGGCCGCACCACGCAAGTGCGTCGGGGTCCCCCGCCCCGCCGGCCACACCATGTTGATGTGCGCGGTGCGGCGCATCGACCCCGGGCGCCGATCAGGGGTCCCGACGACCGAATCGTCGGGCGGGTCGGGAATCGGCCAGGCCACGTGCACTGCGGACCCGTCGTCTTCGAGAAGCCCTGCGAGCGTCGGGGGCGTCGATCCGGATTCGGCTGTGCTCACGGAGTCTCCTGCGATGGGGGGCGGCGCTCGGGAAGGCCGGCTCGGGAAGGGTATCGGGACCCCGGCGCTCGCCGGGCCGCGAGCGCCGGGGTGGGACGTCCTGCCCTATCGCCGCAGTCGCTTCGGCGCGACCCTGGGGCGTGGCGACGACGCTCGAGCGTTCTGGAGGTACTGCCATGCGAGCCTTACGACTCCTCGACTGGAAGTCAGAGCCCGTACTCACCGAAGTGCCCGAACCCGAACCCGGACCTGGGCAGGTGGTGATACGGGTCGGTGGTGCGGGGGCGTGCCACTCCGACCTGCACCTCATGGAGGATTTCGAGGCCGGTGCGTTGCCCTGGGGTCCGCCGTTCACGCTCGGTCACGAGAACGCCGGCTGGGTACACGCGATCGGCGACGGCGTGACCGACCTTCGCCTCGGCGAGGCCGTTGCCGTGTACGGACCCTGGGGATGCGGGGTCTGCGCCCGCTGCCAGGTCGGCATCGAGACCCTCTGCGAGAACCCCGGACATGCGCCGGTACCCGGCGGCGGCGGAGGGCTCGGACTCGACGGAGGGATGGCGGAGCTGATGCTGATCCCGTCGTCGCGCTTCTTGTTGCCCCTGCCTGAAGGGCTCGACCCGGTACACGCCGCGCCGCTCACCGATGCCGCCCTCACGCCCTATCACGCGGTCAAGGCCTCGCTGGCCAAGCTCACGCCGGACTCCACGACCGTGGTGATCGGTGTCGGGGGGCTCGGCCACATGGCCGTCCAGCTCCTCTCCGCGATGACCGCGACCCGGGTCATCGCGGTCGACACCAAGGAAGGCGCCCTCGCGTTGGCCGCCGAGCGGGGTGCAGACCTGACGCTCGTGTCGGCAGACGACAACGCTGCAGCGATCCGCGACGCGACCGGCGGCCGAGGCGCCGACGTCGTCTTGGACTTCGTCGGAGCCGACTCGACCCTCGCCATGGGCGCGGCTGCAGCGCGTACCTTGGGAGACCTCACCATCGTCGGAATCGCGGGGGGCAGCCTGCCCGTCTCGTTCTTCTCCGTTCCCTACGAGATGAACGTCCGCACCACCTACTGGGGTACCCGCCCCGACCTGGCCGAGGTGCTCTCCCTCGCGGCACGGGGCCTCCTCCGGTCCGACATCACGACCTACGACCTCACCCACGCCACAGCGGCGTACCGCGCCCTCAAGGCGGGGGAAATCACCGGGCGAGCGGTGATCGTGCCCTAGCGGTACTCGGCGGAGAGGTTGGTGACGGGCCCGTGAGCGCCGGTCCGCCCAATTCCGCACTGACCTGGCCGGGCATCCGCTCAGAGGACTAGCATCCCTGGCTGTCACCTTGAAAGGCAGCCCATGAGCACTCACCCTTACATCGAGCACCTGCGCAACGTGCCCCTGTTCTCGAAGCTCTCCGACAGCGAGCTCGAGCGCATCGCCACCGTCGCGACAGAGTTGCGCGAGCACGCCGGCAAGACGCTGCTGCGCGAGGGCGGCTCAGCGCTCGAGATGTTCGTGGTCCTCGACGGTGAGCTCGAGGTGTCCCGCGAAGGCAAACACGTCGCCACGCTCGGGCCCGGCGCTTTCGCCGGCGAGCTGGCGTTGCTCGCGCATGCCCCGCGCTCGTCATCGGTGACCTGCACCACCGACACCACCATCTTGCACATCGACGGTCGTGCCTTCGGTCCGCTGCTCCAGGACGCCCCGCAGATCGCGGTCAAGATGCTCCCGATCGTGGCCCAACGAGCCATCGACAACGCCGCGCACCTCTGAGAACCCGAGCGGGAACGCATCGTCGGGCGAACGCTCCCGGGACGCAGCTCCCCGCGTCGCTCAGCGCACCTGGAGGCCGGCCGCAGTCAGGCACCGCTCGGCGAAGGCGACCACTGCAAGATGGTACGAACGCGCCGCGTACCCAATCGAGATGTTGTGCGCCGCGCCCGGTTCGACGTGGGTCGCAACCGAAGGGCTAGCTCTGAAACCCGCAGCGACCTCCGCTCGGACCGAGTCGAGAGGTCCCCACCAACGCTCGTTGTCGGCGAAGGTCACGCGCACGGGCACTTCGACAGCCCCCGCGAGCTCGGCGAACACGTCCACGACCTCGCGCGCCGAGACGCCGTCGGGTCCGATGGTCGGCGCAGCAGGCAGGGCACCGCGGTCGAAGGTGCCCGGCGGGAACAGTTCCCGACGGGCCCAGTTCCTCCGCCACATCTCTTCCTTGTCGAGCTTCCCGTCGCTCGCCGAGCCGAGATCGAGCCGGACGCCGACCCCCGAGTAGTCCAACCCCACCAGGGCAGACACCTCACGGTTGGCAGCAGCGTGCAGCGACACGATGGCGCCCGCCGACTGACCCACGAGGACGACGGGTCCGTCGTCGAAGAGCTCCGCGATCGTTGCGCCGTGCAGCGCGGCCTCTTCCGCGACGGGAAGGCCGTCAGGGAACGCCTCGGCGTTGGCCCGATAGCCCGGGCGGTCGGGGCATGCGACTCGGAAACCCAGCAGCGTCCCCGTGCGCAGGAGTGAAAGGGACGGGTCGACGCGGCAATCCCAGTAGTCGCCGACGAGACCTCCCCCGTGTAAGGCGTAGAGGGTCGCTCGGGGCGGACGCGTCGGCTCGGCGAACCGCACCGTGAAGCCGCTCGCAGCGCGGCGGACAACCGTCGACGGTCGATGCCTGGCGCTCATGGCGCAACGCGGCGTGTCGTCGACGCTGCCCGGCCAGTGTGCACGGGCACCTCACCGGTTCGGTGGCAATTGGTCATCGTCGGCCAACGCTAGTGCCCTGACCGCCGCTGTTCGGCGGGCTGGGCCGCGATCACGCACGAAACCCGAGTGTCCCCAGTCTGCTTCTCGCGTCGGCGGACCACCCTCTAGGCTGCGCCCATGGACATCGCAAAGCAAGAACAGCTGGCTCTCGAGCGCGTCGAGATCCTGCTGCGCGACCACCCGCCCGCGTCAACCGACCCCCTCGACTTCCTCCGCGCGCAGTTCGACGCAGGGCTGGCGTACGTGTACTTCCCCGAGGGATACGGCGGCCTGGGGCTCGCCCCCGAGATCGGCGAGCTCGTCGACGCCAGGCTGCGTGAGGCCGGCGCACCTCCCAGCGGGCGGGTCACGAACGCGATCGCCGCGGGCCAGGGCGCAGCAACAGTGCTGACCTACGGGTCCGAGGACCAGAAGGAGCGCTACCTCAAACCGCTGTTCACCGGCGAGCTCATGGGTTGCCAGCTCTACAGCGAGCCCGGCTCGGGTTCCGACCTGGCGTCACTGTCGACCCTTGCGGTGCGTGACGGCGACGAGTGGGTCGTCAACGGGCAGAAGGTCTGGACTTCGGGCGCGCACCGAGCGAAGTGGGGCCTGCTTCTCGCTCGCACCGATCCCGGCGTCGTCAAGCACGCCGGTCTCACCCAGTTCGTGATCGACATGGAAGCCCCGGGCGTCGAAGTCCGCCCGCTGCGCCAGATGTCCGGCGGCGCAGAGTTCAACGAGGTGTTCCTCACCGACGTGCGCATCCCCGACACGGAGCGCCTCGGCGACATCGGCGACGGCTGGCGCGGCTCGCAGCACACGCTGGTGTTCGAGCGCTACAACGTCGGCCGCGTTCCGGGCCGTGGATCCGGCCAGATCGCACGCGCCGTCGAGGCCTGGCAGGCACGTGACGACAAGACCTCGCCCGCGGCGCAGGCACTGCGCGAGGAGCTCGTGAGGTTCTGGATCGATTTCGAGGTCCTCCGCCTGCTGCAGTGGCGCGCCGGGGAACTCCGGGCGAGTGGCAACACCGGGCCGGAGGGATCGTTGGGCAAGCTCGCGACCTCGCTGATCGGTCGTCGCTTCGGCCAGTGGGCTCCGAATCTGCTCGGCCCGGCGGGCATGCTCATGGACGGCTACGACCTGCCCGAGCCCTCCGCTCCCGGCCGGCGGGGGGATCCGAACCAACGCGGCACCCACGACCTCCAGCGTGGCTGCGTCGGCAGCCCCGGCACCGCAATTGCCGGTGGCACCGACCAGATCCAACGCAACATCATCGGCGACCGCGTCCTGAGCCTGCCGCGGGAGCCAATGGTCGATCGTGACCGCCCGTGGAACGAGATCCCGCGGAACTGACAAGGGGGAACCCGTGACGCTCTCCGCAACCAGTCGGGACGACTTCACCGCCGCCATCGACCTCTTCGATTCGTGTGTCGGCGCTACCGCCGCCGACGCATGGAACCGCCCCTCGCCCTGTGAAGGCTGGGCTGCGTCCGATGTTCTCGCACACTGCGTCGCGAACCTGCGGGCGCTCCAGGGCGCGGCTACCGGGCGGGACTTCGTGGAGACCGCAGCCGAAGCCGTCGACGGCGATCTCGTCGAGGCGTGGTCGGCAGCGGCCGTCGAGGCCAAGGAGTGCGTGACATCCGAGCGACTCGACACGGTCGTGGTCGCCGGGCGCGAAGCCCCCGCGGTCGTACTCGTCGACGGGCTCATGCGCGACCTGGTGATCCACACGTGGGACATCGCCGAGGCGACCGGCACCGCGACACCGATCCCCGACGCCCTCATCAGCGCCGCGACGACCGCCATGGCGATGGTCGGCCCCAACGCCCGCCGTCCAGGCATGTACGGCCAGGAGGTCACGCCCCCGGCAACTGCGGACGCGTTGACCCGACTCCTCGCCCTGTCGGGCCGCCAGAACTGGTAGCCGGCGCGAGAGCGGGCATCTCCGGGCGTCGCTCGTCGCCATCACCGGCGGCAACATGCAAGACTGTCGCCCGCCACAGATGCGGCCCCGACCACAGCGTCGGGTCCGGCCGCGACGATCCCGCACGACGACCCGAGACAGGAGACCCGGCCATGGAGCTGGACCTCACCGACGATCAGGCGCTGTTCGCCGACACCACCCGCCGTTTCCTCGAAGCGACGTGCCCGCTCACCGAGGTCCGCCGCCTGGGCGACACTGCGGCCGGATTCGAACGTGTGTACTGGTCCCAGGCCGCCGAGCTCGGTTGGACCGCGGCCCTCGTTCCCGAGGCCGACGGGGGCGGCAGCGTCAGCGGACAGGGGCTCCTCGACCTCGCGCTCGTGGCCGAGGAGATGGGGCGGCTCGTCTCCCCCGGTCCGTTCGTCCCGGTCAACGTCGTGGCCGATGCCATCGCCCGCCGAGGCACTGGCACCCAGCGCACCGAGATCCTGCCCGGGCTCGTTGCCGGTGAGACGATCGCGACCTGGGCCTACGCCGAGGCCGACGACGGCTGGGTTCCGCCCTTGATCGAGCTCACGGCGACCCCGAGCGATGGCGGCTGGGTGCTCGAGGGCAGCAAGACATTCGTGCAGGACGCGGCCGAGGCCGACCTGTTCCTCGTCACCGCCCGCACCGGCTCGGCGCTGACCCAGTTCCTCGTACCGGCAGCGAACGACGGCATCACCGTCGTCGAGCTGGGCTCGCTCGACCTGACCCGCCGCTTCGGCCGGGTGGTCTTCGCGAATGCGACGGTAGGTGCCGACGCGGTGCTGGGGTCCGTCGGCGCCGCAGGCGCCGACGTCGAGCGACAGCTGCAGGTTGCGCTGGTGCTCCAGAACGCGGAGACGGTCGGCGCGACGACGGCGGTGGTCGACTTCACCATCGAGTACGCCAAGGATCGCATGGCGTTCGGCCGCCCGATCGGTTCGTACCAAGCCCTCAAGCACCGCTTCGCCGACCTCCGAACCTGGATCGAGGCGTGCCACGCCACCGCTGCGGCCAGCGCCCAGGCGGTGCAGCAGGAGGCCGACGACGCCGCGGAGCTCGTCAGCGTCGCCAGCTCCTACATTGCCGATCGCTGCCCGGCGATCATCCAGGACTGCGTGCAGCTCCACGGCGGCATCGGGGTGACCTGGGAAGCCGACCTGCACCTGTATCTGCGCCGCGTCGCCCAGAACGCACCCATGTACGGCTCCGTGACCGCACACCGCGAGCGTCTCGCGGTCCTGCTGGGCATGTGAGCACCGAGGAGACCGACATGAGCACCACCGACATCGAACCCGTCGAGGACTTCCAGGCCCGGGCCGCAGCGTTCATCGCCGCCAACCTGCCCAGGATCGGCGCGACCGGCGGCGACAATCCGGTCACTCGCCGGCTCGTCGCCGAGGGAAAGGACCCCGGCGACCACGTCCTGCGAGCCAAAGCGCTGCAGGCCATCATCTACGACGGCGGTTTCGCCGGCCTCTGCTACCCCGTGGCCTACGGCGGGCAGGGGCTCACCCCGACGCACATGGCCGCGTGGAACCGTGCGTGCCGCGGCTACGACATGAGCGGGCTTGGGCTCTTCGGCATGACCTACGGGATGATCGGCCCCACGATCCTCGAATTCGGTACCGAGGAGCAGAAGCAGCGCCACATCCGGGGCTTCCTGACCGGTGAGAACATCTGGGTCCAGTTCCTCTCCGAACCCACCGGCGGCTCCGATCTCGCAGGCGTGCTGACTCGCGCCGACCGCGACGGCGACGAGTGGATCATCAACGGTTCCAAGATCTGGACGAGCCTGGGCGATGTCGGCGACTACGGCATGTGCGTTGCCCGGACGAACTGGGATGCACCCAAACACAGCGGCATCAGTGTGTTCCTCGTCCCGGTCCACTCCCCTGGTCTCGAGGTCCAGCCCCTTCGCCTCTCGAACGGCAGCACCGGGTTCTGTCAGGAGTTCTTCACCGACGTCCGCATCCCCGCCGATCACCTGATCGGCACCTTGAACGACGGTTGGACCGTCGCGTCACGCCTGCTGGTGCACGAACGCAACTCCGTCGGTGGCGGCTCGGAGTACTGGCAGGCGCCACCGACGCCGCCGCGCAACCCCGATGAGGAGGGCGAGGGGATCATGTCCGCGCCCGCGAATCTGGTGGATCTGGCTCGCCGGCGCGGCAAAGCCGACGATCCCCGGACCCGTCAGCTCGTCGCCGAAGCCCACACGCTCGCGAAGGTGAACTCCCAGCTCGGTCCTCGTGTCGCCCGGGCCATGCGCCTCGGCGTGCTTCCTCCTCCCGCAGGGTCGTTCCTCAAGCTGTTCAATTCCTCGGCTGCGATCCGTCGCAACGACATCGAATTCGCGATCGGCGGCACACCGACGGCGATCTGGGAGACCGACGATCGCGATTCACGCTCACGCGGCCTCGGGTTCTTGATGCGTCAGGCCGGCAGCATCTTGTCGGGCACCACCGAGATCCAGAAGAACATCATCAGCGAGCGGGTGCTCGGCCTACCGCGCGAGCCTGCCACCGACACGAAGGTGCCGTTCAGGGAGGTCAAACACAACACGATGCCGACCGGAGACCGACCGCGATGAACATCCCTCCCGTCAAGCCGGACCTGGCCTACCCCGCCACGATCGGCGCGGCCCTGGGCACCGCGGTCGACAAGTGGGGCGACCGTGACTTCATCGTGATGCCCGACGCACGCATGACCTTCGCCCAGGCCGAAGCAGCGTCACGTCGTCTCGGCAAAGAGCTCGTCGCCGCGGGCTTGGGCAAGGGCAGCCGCATCGGCATCTTCGACACCTACAGCCTGGAGTGGGTGGTTGCCTGGCTCGCCGTGGCCCGCATTGGCGCGTTGGCCATGCCGTTCGCCAGCACCTACCGCCCTGCGGAGCTCCGCACGGTCTTCCGCATCGGCGACGTCGACACCCTGCTCGTCGCGCCGACGATGTTCGGCCGCGACGTCACCGACCTGATCGAGCAGGCGGTGCCCGCCCTCGCCGGACGTCCCACCGACGTCCCCTTCTATTTCGAGGACCTGCCCTACCTGCGTCGGGTCATGGCCTGGGGTGACACCGACAAGGCGTGGGCCACCTCGTTGCGCATCGACGTGGGCGCCGATGGCGCCGGCCCAGTTCCCGACGCCGTCTTCGACGCGCTCGAGGCGGAGGTCACGCCTGCGGATCTCGCGCAGGTCACCTATACGTCGGGCTCGAGCGCCCAGCCCAAGGGTGTCGTGCACAGCCACGGGGCAATCATCAACAGCACCGGTTCGGTCATGGGGCGCATCGCCGGTTTCGGCGGCCCGCTCCCCGACGAGCCGACCGAGCCCACCGTCGCCTTCAACGCCTTTCCGTTCTTCTGGATCGGAGGCACCCTCATCCTGGGCCGGTCGCTCAACCATGGCACCACCCAATGCTGCCTGCCACGCTTCGAACCCGAAGCCGGCCTCGACCTCATCGAACGCGAACGGTGCACCAGCATCACGGGCTGGCCATCCCTGGTGCAGGCGATGCGCGGTGACCGGTCCTTCGCCGGGCGCGACCTGTCGTTCATTCCGGCGCTCGCCCCCGAGGCGCCCGGGCCGATCCCAACCGGTCCCGGCGGCCTGCAGGGCCACCGCTCGATGAGCGAGCTCGTGGGCAACTGGGCGGGCTCGGAGCGCAAGGTCATCGACCCCGAGACCGGGGCAACCCTCGGCGAACTCGAGGAAGGTGAACTGTGCGTGCGGGGCTGGGGAGCCCTGCAGGGCTATTACAAGAAGGAGCGCGAAGACACCTTCGACTCCGATGGATGGCTCCACACCGGCGATCGCGTCGCGATGGCGGACAATCGCGTCTTCTTCGTCGGCCGGTTCTACGAGATGATCAAGGCGGGCGGCGCGAACGTGTCTCCGCTCGAGGTCGAGTCCGCGGTCGAGGCGTGGCCCGAGATCAAGCACTGTTTCGTGTTCAGCACCCCCCTCGAGGGCCAGATCGACGCCAAGGACGAAGAGGTCTGCGCGGCGATCGTGTTCATGCCGGGGGTCTCGATGACCATCGACGACATCCAAGCTCGCGCCCGTGGCGAGCTGTCGAGCTACAAGGTGCCCACCCGGATCGAGATCGTCACCGACGAGGACAACCTCCCCTGGCTCGCCAGCGGCAAGCCCGACAAGCGCACGCTGCGCGATCGACTCATCGAGGGGTAGTCGGCCCCGACGTGGTCGTGGCCGGGGTCCGATGCTGGAGTCCGGCGATTCAGATGCGCGTCGAGCGGTCGGCCCAGTACGGGTCACGTAGCGTCTTCTTGCGGATCTTGCCGTTCGGGTCGCGGGGCATGGCCTCGACGAAGTCGACCGATCGCGGGCACTTGTAGTGCGACAGCTTGGCCCGGCAGAACTCGATGAGCTCGGCTTCGGTGACCTCGTGGCGCTTCTCCACGATCGCCTTGACCTGCTCGCCGAACTCGTCGTCGGGGACCCCGATCACGGCCACGTCGGCGACCGCGGGGTGCCCGAACAAGGTGTTCTCGACCTCTGCGGGGTAGATGTTCGCCCCACCCGAGATGATCATGTGGGACTTGCGATCGGTGAGGAACAGGAAGCCCTCGTCGTCGAGATAGCCCATGTCGCCAACGGAGAACATGTCGCCACGCCAGGTCTCGGCGGTCTTGTCGGGAGCGCCGTCGTACTCGAAGCGGTTCCCGTTGTCGATGTAGACCTGTCCCACCTGGTTCGGGCCGGCATCGTCGCCGTTCTCGTCGAGCACCCGCACCCGGATGCCGCCGATCGGCTTGCCCACGGTGCCGGGCTTGCGACGCCAGTCGGCCTCGGGGCATTCGGTGGCCAGCCCCTCGGTGGCGGCGTAGTACTCGTAGACACTCCCCTCGGGGAAAAGCTCGAGCGCCTTCCACTTGACATCGACCGGGCAGGGGGCACCGGCATGCAGGAGCCGCTTCATCGACGACACGTCGTAGCTGGCACGCACCTCCTCGGGAAGCGCCATGACGCGAACCAGGTGGATCGGCGCCATCTGCGTCCACGTCACGCGGTGCCGCTCGATCAACGCCAGGGTCTCCTCGGGGTCGAAACCGTCGGTGATGACCACGGAGTGCCCCATGTTCAGTGCCATCACCGAATAGGCGCCGGGGGCGGTGTGGTACATGACCGCGGCCAGCAGGTGCACCTCTCCGGGCTGCCCCACGACGCCGAGCCGCTGACCCATCACCGCCGCAGCAGCTTGCGCGCCGAACGTCGCCTCCTTACGCACGATCGCCTTCGGACGGCCGGTGGTGCCCGAGGTGTAGTACCGCAGGGCCGCGAACCCGGCCCCGGGCGCCGCGTCCAGCGGCGCCTCGTCGTACCCGCCGACCCAGTCGTCGTAACGCTCCCCACGGAAGATCGTGTCGGGGAGGCCAAGGTACTCCGCGCCGTTCTCGGGCTCGGCGACGACGACCTTCGCCCCACAGTCGCCGACCATGTACTCGATCTCGTCGCGTTTGAAGCGGAACGACACCGGCACCACGGTCGCGGCGAGGCGCCCGGCGCCGGCGATCAGCTCGTAGAACTCGATCGAGTTCCTCAGACCGACCGCCACCATGTCACCGGGCCCGACCCCGCGCGCCGCCAACGCCCGCGCCACCTGGTTGGCCCTTGCGTCGAACGCTCGCCAGGTCACCACCCGGTCGTCGTGGATGAGCGCAGCCTCATCGCCGCGCTGGTGTGCAAAGGTCTCGAGCGGGTCCATGGCGCCAGACCTTAGTGATCGGTCACCGAGCGCGCCGTCGCGTCCGCGCCCGGCTCGCCGTCAGGCCGGGGGCGGCGACTAGGCCGTCGGGGGCTTCCACTCGCCACCGGACTCACGGACGACTTCACGGAACGGCCGATGGAGGTCGAACGAGGGCTCGCGCGGCAGCCCGAGCGCACGCTCGGCGATCCCGTTGCGCTGAACCTCGTTCGTACCGCCGGCGATCGACTGCACCCGGCTGTTGAGATAGTTGAGCGAGGCTTCCATCCCGTCACGATCGCCCGGGTCCCAGGCAAGGGCGCCCGCCCGGCCGATCCTCATGCCGATCTTGCCCCGGCGGGGACCGAAGGTGCCTGCGGCCAGCTTGCCGTAAGCGGCCACGCCGGAGTTGCCCGGGTCCTTCCGGAGCAGGCCGGCGATGCGGGCCGACAGCTGCCGCTGCGCGAAGTAGTTGGTGTGGGCCTCGGCGATGAGCTGACGGACCTCGGGATCGTCGGTGCGGCCGAGGTGGTGCGCCATCGCGACCAGGTCGGGAGCGAGCTCGCCCGGTGTGATGGGGCCCGACGCCCCCGAGGGGCGACCCGCGCCGCGCTCGAACACGAGCATGGTCTGGCTGACCCGCCAACCCTCGTTGACGTCGCCGATGCGGTCCTCGTCGCCGATCATGACGTCGTCGAAGAACTCCTGGCAGAACTCGGTGTCGCCGTTGATCTCCTTGATCTCCTCGATCGTGAGACCCTTGGCGTCACACGGCACGGCGAACCAGGTGAGCCCACGGTGCTTGGGCTGGTCCCAGTCGGTGCGGGCCAGACACATGCCCCAGTCCGCGTAGTACGCGCCGGAGCTCCAGATCTTGGACCCGTTGAGCACCCAGTTGTCACCGTCACGGTCGGCGCGGGTGGTGACGCCGGCGAGGTCCGATCCCGCGCCGGGCTCGGAGAAGAACTGCACGACGAGCCGGTCTCCAGCGAGGATCGGTGGGACGTGCCGGGCGAGGAACTGCGGAGTGCCGTGCACCAACATCGTGTTGAGGCACACGCCGAACGTGGTGCCGCCCAGCACACCGAAATCGGGCATGCGGTAGTCGGCTGCCTCGGACAGGAAGGCCGACTCGTGCGCAGGGGTGAGGCCCTGGCCGCCGTACTCTTTGGCGATCGCGATGCCGGCGTAGCCGGCCTCGTACAGCTTCTTCTGCAACGCTCGTTCGGGAACGACCGAGCCGCGGGTGTAGTGATCGACGCCACGGATGCGGCGGCCGCCGCCCTCCTCGGCGGGCTCCAGGTTCGCGGCGAGCCATGCGGCGGCCTGGCTGCGGAATTCTTCGACGGAAATCATGTCGGACATCGGTACTCCTCGTTCGGGTTCGGCGGCGGGCTACAGGGCGTGAACGGCGCAGATGCGCTCGCGATGCCAGCCGGGTTCGCCGTACAGGGATGCGTCGGCGACGATGCGCCGGTAATACAGGTGCTGATCGTGTTCCCAGGTGTAGGCGATACCGCCGAAGAGCTGGAAGCAGGTGTGGCTGATCTCCACTCCGTTGTCGCCGATGAAGCTCTTGGCCATGGACACGACCTCGGCGGCGTCGTCACGGCCCTCGCCCACGGACTTGACGGCAGCGGAGGCGAGGCCCCGGCTCATCTCGAGCAGCATGCCGGTGTCGGCGAGCTGGTGCTTCAGCGCCTGGAACGACCCGATCGGGCGACCGAAGGCTCGCCGGTCCTTGGCGTACTCGAGGGTGATGTCGAAGAGCTGTCCCAGGCCACCGACGGTCTCGCAGACCGTGAGCACACCGGCCACCTCGATGAGTTGCTCGAAGAGCTCGAGACCGCCCGTCACCGCGCCGTCGGCGTCGACGGTGACGTCTTCGAAGGTGACCCTGGAGAAGCGACGGCTCAGGTCGATCCCGTCGAGGGGCTCGATGGTGACGCCGGGTGCGTTTGCGGGGACGAGGTGATGGCTCACGCCGTCGGGACCACCTGCGGTGACGAGGATCCAGTCCGCGATATGGGCGTCCTGCACCGCCGACTTGACCCCGGCGAGCGTCGTCGCGCCACCGGAGGTCGTGGCGACGACCCCGGCACCGGCCCCGTAGGAACCCGAAACGTCGGCAGCGGCCCAGGTGGCGACGACCTCGCCGCCCATGACCCCGGGGAGCACCTCGGAGCGGGCCTGCTCGGAGCCGCCTCTTGACAGGGCGAGGGCCACGATGTTCATCGGGATGAACGGACCCGGCTGCAGCAACCGGCCGCGCTCCTCCGCGATCACCGCGAGGTCGGCCACGGCGTTGTCGGAGATGCTGCCACCACCGAACTCCTCGTCGACGAGGAGCGCGAACCACCCGAGGTTCGCGGCTTCGGTCAGATACCCGTCTCCGAGGCCGGTCTCGGACTCGGACAGCGCACGCACGGTCGTCAACGGACACGTGTCTTCGATGAAGCGAGCTGCGGTCTCGCGCAACAGCTCCTGGTCGTCGGTCAGATCAAGATCCATACACAGATTCGAGCCGATCGCCGACGCGCTGTCCACTCATCCCTGACTACGCCGGCTGCTCAATCCCTCACGACGACGTCGTCGATCAACTGCTCGGAGACGTACCGTCCGCCCGACTCGAAACGGAAGTGCGCGAAGTCACGGCTGAACTCGGTGTCGATCGGCGCCGAGCCGCGTCGGTTCTTCTCGACCGTGAAGACCACCTGCCGTCTGAAGTCCTCCACGAGCGTCGAGTCGAACGCTATGTGTGCCCGCGACACGATGTTGAGCTTGCCGTTGAGGATCACGATGACGTCGGCCTCGTGAGCGAGCACGTGCGCACCGCGTAGGCCGTCGAGCCGCAGCCGACGATCCTCGAGCGCCCCCGATTCGACGGCGGACACGGCGAGCACGAGGCATTCCTCCGCCAGGGCCAGATCCTTGAGACCCTCGATTGTCGCCGCGTGGCGGTCGACCCCCGACAGCCCCGGTTCTGGGACCTTCTGGAGATAGTCGACGACGACGACGTCGAAGGCACCCATCTGCGCCTTCCTCTCGATCGCGCCCAGGTCGCAGTCGTGTGAAGCCTGGGACAGGACGAGCCGCGACGCGTACGCGGCCATCTTCGCCATCGCCAGTCGGACGGCCGGGTGCTCCATCACCGCACTCGAAGGGTCGCCGGCCCCATTCATCGTGTAGCTGAGCGCCTCGTGAACTGCAGCCGCGTCACCTGGCGCTATGCGCCCGGGCAGATCGCCGATCTCGAGCGCCAACAGACGACCGAGCAACGTGGCGACGTCATGCTCGTAGCAGAGATAGAGCACTACGTTGCCAGCGCGAGCCATGTTCCGCGCCCACTGCAGCGCCGCGATCGTCTTCCCCGATGCGGGCAAACCACCGATCACGCACAGGTCACCGACGTGGAGCCCGCCTCCCAACGCCTTGTCGAGGGGGGTGAAACCGGTGGGGATGAGCGCGTGGCCTGCTCGAGCACTGACCATCCCCCCGTTGATGACCTGTTCCATGAGGTGACGGACATCGCTCTCCCCGATTGACCCAGCGGGCAGGAGGCGGCCACGGTGGGGGCTCGGCTCGAGTTGGTTCGTCATGATCGGTCCTTCGCCGTCACAGGCCGGAGTTGAAGTTGACGGCACGGATCACCGCGGGACCGAGCGTCGCGATGAAGATCGTTGGGAAGATGCACATGATCAACGGGAAGACGATCTTGACCGGGATGGTGTGCGCGCGTTCCTCGGCGCGCTGGCGACGCTTCTCGCGCAGCTCGTCGGCCTGGACACGCAGCACCTGCGAGATCGACAGCCCGTATGACTCGGCTTGCACCATCGCGGTGACGAACTCGTTCAGCTCGACGATGTCGGTCCGGGACGACAATGCACGCAGGGCCTCACCACGGCCCAGTCCCAGCCGTATGTCCTGCACCACTCGGTCGAGCTCATCGGAGAACGGGCCGTTCGACTTCGTGGCCACGCGGCCCAGCGCCGCGTCGAACCCGAGACCCGCCTGCACACTGATCATGATCTGGTCGATCACGTCGGGCATGTCGTCGCGGATGCGTTCCTGGCGCTCGCGACCGGCGCGATCGAGGAGGCCGTCGGGCAGGACGAACGCACTCACGCCGAGCACCGCCGACGCGATGACCCAGTGGGGTCCATCCGCGGTAACGGCCATCAACATACACGCGATGACTACCCCCAGAGCCGCCAGCACCTTGGCCGCGAGCAGACGTTCGACCGTCCACCGGTTCTGGGCGCCGGCGAGACTGATCCGACGCTGCATGGCATCGAGTGACCCCGATGGTGTGAGCCGCCAGATGCGGCGCAACGCACGATCGCGCAGCGGAGCCAGGAGCCGCTCAGTGGCGCTCGGTGCAAGGTTCAGCGCGCTGAACGTCATCTGGCGGGTCGTTCCGGCATTGCGAAGCGCTGCGCGAGCTCGTTTGCTGCTGCGCCGGTCCGAGAAGACGCTCCACCACAACACCAACCCCGCGGTCGAGCAGAGTGCCGAGCCGACCAATATCTGATTCGCCATCGCTTGCAGCCTCCCGATCAGTACTTCAGCCGGATCACGCGCCGCATCCACGTCGCACCAACGGTGACCATCACGAGCGCGATCACGATCAGCGCTCGCCCCTCGCTGGTGCCGGTGAGTTCCCGGCTCAGCTCCGGATTGGTGACCGCCTGGCCGAACGTGATGACGAACGGGATGGCCGTGAGGATCACCGCGGAGAGCCGCCCCTCGGCGGACAACGTCCTGATCTCGCCGGCAATGCGAGCGCGCGTGCGGATGGTCCCGGCGACGTTGTCGAGCACCTCGGCGAGGTCGCCACCGACCGTTCTGTTGATCTCGATGGCCTCCGCCACCCACTCGAAGTCCCGCGACCGCATCCGGTGCGCAACGTCACGAAACGACTCGGTGACATCTCTGCCCAGGACCTCTTCGACGCCGAGGCGGGCGAATTCGTCGCGCATCGGAGCGCTCGACTCCGTGCTCACGAGTGCGACGACCTGGCTGATGGAGAAGCCGGCGCGGAGCGCGCCACTCATCATCTGCAACGTCGGTGCGAGCTGCGCGTCGAACGCCGCGCTGCGCCGGTCCCCCTTGACGTTCAGCCAGATCCATCCTGCGACGGCCACGGCCGATGCGAGCATCACCGCGGCGACCGGGTTGACCACCAGGCCCACCAGGAACGCCCCGAGCACGGCAGCGCCGAGCCCGACGACGTACTCCGCCGGCCGCATGCGGACCCCTGCCCGCTCGAGCTTGATCGCCACGGCACCCGCACCCGTGTTTCGGCGCAGCACGCGATCGACCGAACCCACCAGGTTGTGCGCCAAGTCGGCGAACACGCCACGCGACTCGCGCGCGACCCGTCCCGCCAGGGGAGCGATGTCGTGCAGCGGATTGTGCCGCCTGCGGGTCGGCCACAAGAGGTAGTTGCAGAGGATCACGAGCGCAACGCCGACCATTGCGATCCCCGCCGGGCGGTACCAGGAGGGACCGACATCGGCGGTGGTCGTCGACTCGGCCGGTCGGGCTTCTGCCCCGGCCCCCGTCGCAATCTGCGTCGGAACGGGGACCATCGTCGGCGTCGACGGGGCGAGGAC
The DNA here is from genome assembly GCA_024641655.1 of Acidimicrobiaceae bacterium. Classification (GTDB taxonomy): domain Bacteria; phylum Actinomycetota; class Acidimicrobiia; order Acidimicrobiales; family UBA8592; genus JAHECR01. The sequence goes on along the minus strand of JAHECR010000004.1, from coordinate 97,783 downwards.
CGGAAGATCGAGCCGCACTCGCCCGGAGGCCACCTGTTCTCCCGCAGCCACGGTCACCTCCACGAGCGCTCGGCCCCCAGACAACGACGTGTACACCAGCTGGTAGCGATCGATGATCGCTTCGGCGATCACTCCGGTGAGGTCGGCCAGACCCTGGGCATCGTTCGCTTCGATGACGCCACCGCCGGTCTCGTCTGCCAGCTCCTGGAGAATCGCCGGTGCGCTCTCCCGGGTGACGAGTGAGACCGCGAAGAAGGGGACGCCCGCTGCCTGGACCGCAGCTTGCGCTGAACCGAAGGTCGCCGCGCTCGCGGTGTCACCCCCGTCGCTGAGCACCACCAGGTATTGCGGGCCGCCGTGGGACGGCTCGAGCTGGCGGGTGGCGAGCGTGGTTGCGTCATAGAGGGCCGTCTCGGCGTTGGGGTCGACCTCCATCGCGTCGATGGCGCGCAGCGCTGCGTCACGACCGTCTGTCAAGCCGCTCAGAATCGTCGGCCGGTCACCGAACCCGATCACCGCTACCTCGGTATCCCCCGGAAGCGTTTCGACGAGACGTCTCGCCCCCAAACGCGCCTGTTGGATCGGAGCGCCGGCCATGCTCCCCGACGTGTCGATCGCCATCACGATCTGCAGCCGCTCCGCTCGAACACGCTCCAGCGACACCGTCCGCGGCACGCCGTTCTCGGTCAACCTGACGTCGTCGAGAGCCACCGTCGCGTCGAACCGCGGCGGAACACTGAACTCGAGCGACACTTCGGGAAAATCGGACGTGTCGATCGCACCGACGGCGAGTTCGAGGTTCTGGGCTCCGGCGCCGACGGGCACCGCAAGGGTGGCGAAACCAGCGAGCAACGCCACGAGCGCAACGCGGGCCAGGCACCGGCGGATCACAGACGTGCTCTCCGGGCGATCAGTTCCTCGGGATCGCCGAAGATGTCGGCGGGGAGCTCGATGCCAACGTTGTGGAGGTGCTTCGTGAACGTCGGGCGCAACCCGGTCGGGCGGATGTCGCCGAGGAATCGGCCGTCCTCGGACACACCCGCCTCCCAGTCGAAGCTGAAGATGTCGCTGAGCTGAATCATCTCTCCCTCCATGCCCGTCACCTCGGCGATCTGCGTGACCCGACGGGTACCGTCCGAGAGCCGACTGACATGCACCAGCAGTTGCACCGCAGAGGTCACCTGCTCCCGCACAGCACGCAGCGGGAGATCCATGCCCGCCATCAGCACCATGGTCTCGAGCCGCGACAACGCATCACGCGGGCTGTTGGCGTGAAGCGTCGTGAGCGATCCCTCGTGGCCCGTGTTCATCGCCTGGAGCATGTCCAGGGCCTCGCTGCCACGGACTTCACCGACGATGATCCGATCGGGACGCATCCGCAAGGCGTTCCGGACCAGGTGGCGAATCGTCACCTCACCCTTGCCTTCGATGTTCGGAGGACGGCTCTCGAGCCTGACGACGTGCTTCTGCTTCAGCTGGAGCTCGACGGAGTCTTCGATCGAGACGATGCGCTCTCCTTGGCCGATGAAGCTCGACAGCACGTTGAGCAAGGTGGTCTTGCCGGTGCCGGTACCGCCGGAGACGAGCACGCTCACCCGAGCGTGCACGCACGCTTGCAGGAAGTCGGCGATGCGCGGGGTGACCGTGCGGAACGTGATGAGATCGGCAACGCCGAACGGCGTCCGCGCGAACTTCCGGATCGTCAGGCTGGGCCCGTCCACTGCCAGCGGCGGGATGATCGCGTTCACCCGTGAACCATCGGGGAGGCGAGCATCGACCATCGGAGACGATTCGTCGATGCGACGACCGATCCGCGAGACGATCCGCTCGATCACGCGTCGGTGGTGCTCGACGGAGACGAACGACTCGTCGGTTTCCTCGATCTTGCCGTACCGCTCCACGTAGATCGGGCCCTCGCCGCTCACCATGATCTCGCTGACCGAGTCATCGTCGAGGAACTGGTCCAGCGGGCCATGGCCCAGCACGTTGGAGGCGATCTGACCGACGAGCCGCTCGCGCTCTTCAGCGCTCAGAGCAAGTCGTTCGGCATTGATGATCTCCGCCAACTCATCGGTGACGTAGGCCTCGATCTGGGACTGGTCCAGGGTCGAGTCGTACAGGCGGGCGCCCAGACGCGAGAACAGGGCCTGCTGTGCCCGAACCTTGACTTCGCGCAACGGGTCGACGCGGCGCGGTCCGGCGGACATGTGCGTCGCCACCGACAACCTGGCAAACGCGCCATCCACGGCTGCCGTGGCGAGCACGTCGGCCTCGGTGTCGTCGCCCTCCTCGACGACGATGCCGTCGGTCTCGATGTCAAGCGGCCGGTCGATGCTCGCTCCTGCCGCGCGCATTCTCTCGCTCAGACTCACGATCTCATCCTCTGTAGCCATCCTCTGTTCCCGTCGGGCTCGCGGTCGACGATCATCGGCGAGAGGCGCTGGAGCAGCTCCCGCACCCCGCGCGCTGCCGGGGACCGCGGGTCGTCCTCCATCACGGCGATGCCCTGGTTCATGGCGATCGGCACCGCGCGCGAGCTCGGAATTGCGGTGTCCACCCCGAGTCCCAACGACCGCTCGATGTCGACCTGTTCGAGACCGACGCGGGCATTTGCGCGGTTGAGGACGTACCACCGACGATGCGCCGTCATCCCGATCTGATCGAGCACCGCAACCGCCTTGCGCATCGCGGAGATCGAGGCGAGATCGGTCGTCGCCATGAGCACGACGTCGGTGGACCGTTCTATGGCAACGAGATTGGCCTCTGAGATTCCTGCACTCGAGTCGATGATGACCCAGTCGAACTGCTGACGCAGCGTGTCGATCAGGGTGCCGAGCCGCGCCGGTTCCAGGATGTCCGCTTCGGCCGGGTTGAGCGGGGCGCACAACGCGTACAAGCCCGAAGGATGCGTCGTGAGGAACGCCTTGACTGAGGTCGCGTCCGCCGGTGCCTGAACGGCATGGCTCACCGTGTACTCCGGGCGAAGCCCCAACGCTCCGGCCACGTCGCCGAACTGCAGGTCATAGTCGATCAGGACGGTGCGCCCACGCGCCTCGGACTGCAGGGCATATGCGATGTTGGTCGCCAGGAACGTCTTCCCGCATCCGCCTTTGGGCGAGGTGATCGTGACCACTCGCCCACGCCGGACATCACCGTCGGTCTCGGTGGTGCCGCGCGGCCACGAGTGAGCGTGGGCGACAGCGCGTTCGAGCGCGAGTCGCAGCTCATCCTCACCGATGTCAGGCGCTATGACGTCTCGAGCGCCCGCCCGAATGGCCCGCTGCCAGAGATCGCCGCCCGGCTCGCCGAGCACGATCGAGGTGATACCGGGATCGATGAGGTCGACGCCCTCGACGACCTCCAGGGCCCAGCCCGCGCCACGAGCGAGTCCGACGACGACGATGGCCGGGCTGGAGCGCATCACCTCCTGCACAGCGTCGCCGGTTGCATCGCTGGGTGGCTCGATGTCGACCAGCTCGATTCCCATCGAGACTGCAAGCCACGACACCCATGTCTTGACTTCGTCGGCGGCATCGACCAGCACGAGCCGCACCGCTGCGCCGTTGCGGTGTGTCTCATCCACCGGATCCACCTTCGGCCGGTCGAGGCGAACCGAGACCGCGCAGCTCCGGCGAGCCCGTGTCGACGAGATCGACGTACACCGAGCCTCGGTTCTGGACGAGCGACGGCGCCTCGATCGCATGTTCGGGTTCGAGGGACAACCAGATCGTTCCGAACTCGGCAGTGAAGACGAGACGCTCGGCGTCGAAGGTATCGACAGCAACGCTCACAAGGACATTGCCGGTCGGCGCCAGCCTGACCTCGCGGTCGAGCTCGTCGCCGAGACCTTTCTGGTCGGCGACCTCCGGCAACTCCTCGAGCTGGACGTTGGTGACCAGAACCTTGTGCAAGAGGACTCGGGTCGAATTCGGCGTGCTCCCGTTCGGCGGGATGATGACGCCGTCATCGAGTTCCAGGGGTACCTCGGAGGAGACGTTGAAGGGTTCGAACGAGGCGAACACGCCGACTCGGTCGCCAGGCAGCAGCGCTCCCCCACCGGCACGTTCCGGTTCGAGCGACAGCGTGATCTCCTGCATCCCGTCGGGGATGTCGGCAATCCTCCCTGCATCACGCTCGAATGTCACGGGGTCCACGAAGCGAACACGTAACAGCTGCTCGCCGTCGCGCAGCTGGATCGATGCCACCAGTCCTGCGAGTTCGTCGACAGAACCGACTGCACCCTCGGCGCGAACCTTCGCAGGCACCTGCTCGACCGATACTCGGCTGCGAAGATCTTCTGCCGGCGTGCCGGCGTCGATCGTGCCGTCCGCGGTCACGACATCGACGAGTTCTTCTCCTTCGAGTGCGCGGTCCTCCGCTCCGTTCACGTAGGCCACGAGCAGGCCGGTTCCGGCGACCGCGAGGCAGAGGGCGACGATCACTCCGACAACTTTCCTTCTGTTCACGATCTGGTCCTTCGTTCGGTCGAATCGTCGGCCAATGGCTGTCTGGTGTGTGTGTTCACGAGCTCAACACCACGACCGAGACACCCAGGTCGGGTGGGTCGGCGTCGCCGAGCATCTCGAGGCCCGCTTGGAGCGGGATGAATCCGGAGGCGAAGTAGCCGCCCAGGCAGCGCTGTTGGGGCCGGCAGATGTTTCCTTGGTTGCTCCATCCGCCACCGGTGAGATCGATGTCGAGCACGTGGAACAGCGAGAACCCGTAGATGTGGTAGCAGTTCTGGCCCGGCGGCCCGCCGCACGGCGTCCCGCTGAACGCGATGTCGTCGAAGATGGGGACCAGCAACGTCTGGTCAAGGAGGTCACCGGGGTCGCAGCCGAGACTTCCGGGGTTGCTCGCTCCCGGTTGGCCCAGCACGAAACCGCCGACCGAGACCGTGGATCGACAGTCGTGCGAATCGAGATAGCCGAACCCGCCCTCCGCCCGGTCGACGTCGTCGTCTTCGGGACCAGGGAGATCCACGTCCTGGCCCGGACCGGACTTGCACAGCGGGGGTGTGCTGCCGTTGGCTCCCACGGCTTTCATGCCCTTCTCGTTCAGATCGTGGAGGTAGATGATCCGGTAGTGCTCGGCTCCGTATTCGTCGCCGTCACCGGTCGCTATCGACCACTCACACGAGCTGATCACGATCGGGATCGCGCTGACGGTCGTGGGTGAACCCCATGCTGCGCTGGCGGTGGCGAACACTTCAGTTCCGCTGTGGCCCCAGATGCGCGAGAACCAAGGGTCCACCGACTCCGGGTCGCCGCTCGCATCTTCTGTCCGAATCTCGACGGTGACCTCGCGGCCATCGAAGATGACGTCGAAGACGCGGGCGGCGGCGTCGCTCGCATTCGCATCCGCGTACAGCTCTGCAAGCGCTGTCTCCGTCGCGTTCGGCCCACCGGTGCAGGTGAAGCCCGGTTCGTCGGTTGCGCACGACTGCGCGAGCGCCAGGGCCGCCGCATCGGCCCCGTTCTGGAGATCGCGGCGCTCCTCGTAGAGCGACCCGACGTCGATTACGAGCACGGCGATGCCGGCCATTACGAGGACGGAGAGCGCGATCATGATGGCCATCGCGCCGCGGTCGGAACGAAGCGGTCGGCAACTCATGGCTGCTCGCAGCGCATCGTGGCGGTCTCCGACATGGTTCCGTTGACGTCGCCGAACAGCGGGATGGGGTAGCTGTAGACGTAGCTGACGGTCACACTGACCGGTTCACCCAGGGTGTCGTCATCGCAATCATCGGCGGACACGCTCACGCTGAGGGAACCAGCGCCAGCCTCTGCCGTCGTGACCGGGTCACCACCGACGACGAGCGCGCGGACTCCTTCACGGGCCGCATGGCTCAACGTGATCTTCGCGTTGTACGCCCGACCGAACTGGATGATGCCGAACAAGAACAGGACCAGGAGGGGCAACAGCAGTGCGAACTCGATGGCGCTGACCCCTTGGTCGGAGCTACGCCCAGGTCCTGCCGCCGTCGGGTCGAACCCGCCACCGCTCATCACATCACCTCCCTTTGACGTCTCGAACTCTGCTCAGAACGGCTCAGAACGCTGCCGTGATCTCATCGAACATCGCGGCAACCGCCGCGCCCACACCACCGACCACCAGCGCCAGGCCGAACACGACCCCGACTGCCATCAGGCCGTACTCGATCGAGCTGATGCCCCGGTCATCGGCGACTCGTTGACGGAGTTCCGGGTGTCTCATCGCTCCCGCCTGGTTCTCGGGGCCTCCGACGCTCACGATGACCGTCGCCGGCCGACGCCTCACGCGCCGGGCCGGGGCGACGGGTTGGGCGCCCAGAGGCAACCCAACCCTGCCTCGGCCGCCGGTCAAGGAGTGAGCGCCGTCTCGATGTTCGAGAACAGACTTTCGAGCTGGTCGCCGACCCCGATCGCCGCGGCACCCATCACCAAGGCGATGCCGACAGCCATCAGGCCGTACTCGATCGAGGAGATGCCCTCGTCGCGGGTCCTGCATTCCTCGATGAAGTTCCTGAGTCGTAGTGCGAGCTGAGCCATAGGGATGCTTCCTCCGTGTCGATGTGCTTCGCCGCCCGCGGTCGCAGGTCGACACGTCGAGCCTTGTCGAGCCGACGGCGGGCATCATCGACCGAAGTAGGGGTCTTTGCCTACGAAGCGACGGTGACGACGGCCTCCTCACTTTTGTGGAGACCCGTCCTGACCAGGGCCTTTGTAGCGGACGCGCCACGCTGGGTGATGCGTAGCCATCGCCCCCTGATCCCTTGCGATAGGCATACCTCACATGGCAGACTCGCACGCAACGAGCACGGGCGAAGCGGAGAGCGGAACTCCGCGACGGGCTCTGACTGGGCGAAGAAATCGTGGCGAAGCAGTTCGACACTCGGAAAGGCTCGCGGGGCGCGGCCATTGAGGCCGACCTCCTTGAAGCGGCGCGCCGTCTACACCTCTTGCGATCGACGACGGTCATCTGGGCGGTCTTGCCCGTCGCCGTTGCGCTTTCGGTTGTTTCCTTGTGGCGCCACACCGCCAGCCCGCCCTCGCCAAGTGCAACGTTCGTGGCGCTCCTGCTCGCGGTGCTCGCGACCACCAGCCTGACGTCGGCAGGTGTGCTGTCGCTGCACCTTTCCCGCGAGAGCCGATGGGATGCTCCCGTCACCGTGGGTGTTGGCTGCATTCTGCTCGGCATGGGGACGATCGATCACGCGCTGGCCGCCGCCGCCGCAACGAGCGCAACCCGCCACCCCGTTGCGATCGAGCACACGCTGGGTGTGCTGCGATGGTCTGGCATCGCGGTCATCTCGGGCGGGCTCGTGTGGAGAGCCGACAGCGCATGGTCCGAACGCTCACGCAAGATGTGGATCTCGACGATCCTCGTGAGCCCACTGGCGACCGTGTCGTCGTGGCCGGCGCCGACGTCGACGACCACGCTGGTCGAGCGGTCTGTGCTGTCGGGGCTGGCGCTGTTGCTCATCGCGACCTCGCTCCGCACGACCCGGCGCGACCGAACCGCGAGCCTCTTCGATGGCGGCACCTTCCTCGGGGTCGGACTGGCGCTGGCGATCGTGATCGAGGCAGGCTCGGTCGCACCGGGAGACGTCGCGTGCATTGCCGCGCTGCTCTGGCTGATCCTCACCGCAATATTGACGAGCCTGTGGACCGAGTCTCAGGTCGTGCTGCGCAGCAAACACCAGCGCGCCCGCACCGAGCGATACATCCAACTGGTGGAAGACAATCGCGCCGTCCTCGAACGGGCGATGAGCGACCGATCGGTGCTGCGCCACAACGGCCGGTCGTCCCTGGTAGCCATCGAAGGCGGCCTCGATGCGCTCGAACGCAGTGTCGAGGTCGGTGACCTCACGATGCTCGACCGGATGATTCGAGCGCTCAACGCAGAGATCACGCGGCTGGGCCACATGATCGACGGAGAGACCGGCACGGACCGTTACGTGACTCGACTGGCGGACGTGCTCGAGCCCGTCGCCCAACTCGCGGAGCTGCAAGGCCAGGAGATCGATCTCGACCTCACGGCGAGCGCCGCTGTCGCAGCGCCCGGTGCCATCGTCGCCGAGATCGTCCACAACCTGCTGGACAATGCCGCGCAACATGCCCCCGGAGCGCGCGTGACGATCACCGCGCGACCGGCGCACTCTGGCTGGATCGAACTGGTGGTCACCGACGACGGCCCCGGCATCGACGATGGCGTGCGGGAGCACCTCTTCCAGCGCGGCGTATCTCGACACCCGTCGCCCACCAACGGACTGGGCCTGTTCTCGTCGCGCCGTCTCGCCCGGCAAGCCGGCGGGGAACTACACCTGCTTCCGACCATGCGTGGGGCAGGCTTCGCATTGATCCTTCCGGCGGCGTCGAGCCAGCCCCGAGACACCGACGCCGCCGGAAGGATCGCCCAGCCGAACCTCGCCGGCGGACGCGTCGATCGAGCCCGCGCTTTGTGATGCGCACGATGCTCGTCGTCGACGACCACCCGCTGATCACCGAGGCGATCCGGTTTGCGTTGACGAACGACGACCTGGCGGTCGACGCAGCTGATCCGACCCGCGACGAACCCGCCCGGCTTGTCCAACAGGGCGGCTACGACTTCTGCCTGCTCGACCTGGACTGGGGGGTCGGTTCGTTCGCGGGAGTCGGCATGATCTCGGAGTGCATCGCGGTCGGCACGAACTGTCTCGTTCTGACCGGAACCGGCAACGAAGGGATCCTCGGCTACTGCCTGGAGCTGGGAGCGAGCGGAGTGGTGCGCAAGGCTGCGGGATTCAGCGAGCTGATGGCGTCGATCCGCAGAGGGCTCGCCGGTGGCAGCGTCAACTCTGACAGCGAGAAGTACCGCTGGCTCTTGAGCTCCCAGCGGGTCCGAAGCGAACACCAACGCCGTCTCCGTCCCTTCGACGACCTCACCGCGGCCGAAGGCGACGTCCTCGCGGATCTCATGCGTGGTCGTGTCGTCAGCGAGATCGCCAGTGCGCGGGTGATCGCCGAGTCCACGGTGCGCACCCACGTGCGTCAGATCCTCAGAAAGCTCGAGGTGCAGTCTCAGCTGACCGCCGTGGCGCTTGCGCGTCAAGCCGGGTGGCGTCAGGGGGCGCCCCATGACCACACGGCTTCTGCTCATCATCAGGAGATGTCCCGGGCCATCGAAGCGTTCACGCACTCCTGACCGGCCCGAACGGACCTTCCACGAGGGATCGGTCCTACGCGTCGGGCAGGCCTCCGCCGTTCACCAGCCGTTCGGCGACGAAGCGACCGCGGGGATCGAATCGGAAGTGTGCGAAGTCCGTGTCGAACTCGAGGTCGAGGGGTGCGAGGCCTCTCCGGTTCTTCTCGATCGTGAACACGACCATGCGGGCGAATCGTTGCGCAAGCGTCGAGTCGAACGCCAGGTGAGCCTTCGACGCGATGCGAAGCTTGTCGTTCAAGGTGATGATGACGTCGGCCTCGTGCGCCAGGACGTGTGCGCCCCGGAGCCCGTCGAGGTGCAGGCGTCGGTTGTCGAACGCACGCGGACCCACCGCGGAGATACCGACGACCTGGCAGTGCTCGGACAGGGCGAGGTTCTTCAACCCCTCTACGACGGCGACGTAACGCTCGGTGCCGACCAGGCCGGGCACGGGGACCTTCTGGAGGTAGTCGACGAAGACCACGTCGTAGGGGTCGGTCGCGTCGACGACCGTGGAACGGACCAGATCCAGGTCGGCGGTGTCGCTTGCGAGCTGGCTGAGCGTCAACCGGCTCGCGTACGACTCCATCTGAGCGAGCGCGGCGCGCACCATCGGCAGTCCTGCGTAGGCGGCGTCTCGATCCCACTCGCCACGCATCAACGCTTCGACGGCTGCCCGGACGTCGTCGGCCTCGTCGCGAGCGATCGGGATCGGGAGTTCGCTGCATTCCGCGGCGAGCATCCGACCGAGGAGCGACGAGAGGTCGTGCTCGTAGCAGTGGTACAGCACGCGGGCACCTTGACGGGCGAATGCCCTCGCCCACTGAAGCGTGGCGACCGTCTTGCCGACCCCCGGCAGGCCACCGACGATGGTCAGGTCTCCTCGATGTAGCCCACCTTCGAGCGCCTGATCGAGAGGATCGAATCCGGTGTGCAGCGGCTGCTCGGGGGGCCCAACGGGTTGCAGTCGACCGGAACCGATCGCCTGCAACATCGCCTCGACGCTCGTCTGCTCGACGGGCACGCGCCGATGACGGGGCAGCGATGCGGGCGACGGCATCGCTTCGGACCGCATGGTTTCGAAAGACGCTCCCGGAGAAGGGCCGACCTCCGACGAGGGGCCCTGTGCCGCCAAGGACTCCGAAGACCGTGAGTGCGACGACATGGTGTCCACCTCCTTCAGGTGCCCAACGTCTCGAAGATCCGGATGAGCGCAGGTCCGATGATGACCGCAATGAGACAAGGGAAGATGCACAGCACCACCGGTACCACGATCTTGACCGGCACCTTCATGGCCCGTTCCTCGGCGCGCGACTTCCGCTTGTCACGGATCTCGTCGGCCTGGACCCGCAGAACCCGCCCGAGGGGCAGACCGTGAGCCTCCGACTGCGCGAGCGCAAGCATGAGCTCGCGCAGCTCGGGGAGCTCGGTACGGTCGGCGAGCGCCATCAGACCGTCTCTGCGCGACATGCCGAGCGAGATGTCCTGATGGAACCGATGGAACTCCTGGGCGAGGGGGCCCGAGCCTTTTCGCGCCACCCGGTCGAGCGCAGAGTCGAACGAGAGGCCGGCCTCGACGGCGATCACGACCTGGTCGATGATGTCGGGCAACTCCTGGCGCATGACCGCCTCGCGGGCGTCGCCCCGGCGGACGATCAAGATGTCGGGGATGATGAACACGAACACGGCGAGCAACGCCCCGAGCAGGAGCTGCACCGCCGATGTGTTGACCGCCGACAGTGCCATGAACGCGAGGAAGACGCCCAGCGAGGCGAGCGCCTTGACCGTCAGGAGCCGCTCGGCAGTCCAGCGGCCGGCCAGACCGGCCCGCGCGAGGCGCCGGTCGTACTCGCGAGCCATCCCGACGGGCGTCAACTTGCCGATGGTGGCGACGACGCGCCGCACCGAACCCTCGAGGATCCGTTCCCGAGCCGGCCGGGCCAGCGACGTCTCCCGGAAGGTGCCTGCCATCGCGCTCATCAACGCGTCACGGGCGCGGCGTGTCGAGCGGTCGGCGGCGACGGAGTACCAGAGCAACGGGATCGATGTGACGAGTGCTGCTGCCGAGAGCCAGATGTGCCAGGGAGCCATGACCACTCCTCTCAGAACTCGAGCCGAATGAGGCGACGAATCCAGATGACGCCGGCGACGAGCGCGCTCACCGCACTGAAGAAGATGAGGCGGCCGACGCCTGTGGTGAACAACAGCATCGTGTACTCACGGTTCACCGCGAGCTGCCAGAAGAACATGGGGAAGGGCAGGAAGACGAGGATGATCGCCGAGATCCGGCCCTCCGCCGAGAGTGCGCTGATCTGTCGCCGGATACGTTCCCTCGCTCGAATCGTGCCGGCGAGGCTGTCGAACACCTCGGCGAGGTCACCACCGATGTCACGGGTGATCTCGATGGCGTTCGTGACCCACTCGAAGTCCTCGCTCTTCATGCGACGCGAGAGGTCGGCGCAGGACTCGATGAGGTCCCGCCCGAGGCGACCCTCCACCACGACCCGGGTGAACTCGTCAGAGGTGGGCGAGGGCGCTTCCTGGGCGATCAGGGTGAAGACCTGCGCCAGCGAGTAGCCGGTTCGCAGCGACCCGGCCATCATCTGCAGCGTGCCGTTGAGTTGATCGGCGAACGCCTGACGGCGACGGGACACGAGCACACCGACCAGACCGAGCGACGTGGCGATGACGAGACCGGCGACGACCAAGCCGACCGCCACGCTCACGAGCACGCCGAGCAGGAACCCGGCGCCGGCGAGCAGGCCCACCAGGACGGCGAACTCGCCGTTGCGGATCTCGAGGCCCGCCGCCTCGAGCAGCAGCGACAGCCGCACCCCGCGGCCGTGGCGGGCCAGCAGCCGATCAGCGATCCCCGCGAGCCGGTCGGGCAAGCGGCGGACGCCGCCGGCGGTCTCGGCCCGGGGAAGTGCCACGATCGGTGCCATGCCCCGCAGCGGGTTGGCCCGCGACGTCGTCGGGGCCAGCATCAGGTAGGAGAAGATCGCGATGGCGATCGCAAGTGCGGCGGTGGCAGACCAGCGCAACCAGGTCGGGTCGGTGGCCACGACGGCATCGACCGGGCGCAGCGGGGTGAGCGCCGGCACGGGTGTCGGCAGGTCGTCGACGCCTCCCGGTGCTTGACCGGGGGTCGGTGTCACCGCAGGCAAACGGGGCATCTGCACCTGCACCGTGGTCGAGGCGACCGTCGCGCCGTCGACCTGCGCGGCGATCATGGCCTCCACCGGGCCTTCGCCGGCGCCTTCGAAGACGAGCCGGTACTGGTTGCGCAGGATCTCGGCGAAGGTCGTGTACAGCACCGCGAGTCCCGCGTCGTCCTCCACGGCGGTGACCGTGCCGCCCGAGTCGGCAACCATGGCCTGCAGGTCATCGAGGTTGGATTCCGGCGTGACGAGCGACACCGCGTAGAGCGTCGCGTTGGTCGCCAGCACTGCGGCCTGTGCCGCTCCAAGCGAGCTCTCGGCCACGGTGTTGCCACCATCGGAGATCAACACGATGCTCCGCGAAGCCTGCGAGGTCGGATCGAATTTTGCGGCTGCGGTGACGACCGCCTTGTAGAGCGCCGTGTCCCCCACCGCCGCGAGCGAACCGATCCCGGCGATGGTCGCGTCCTTGTCGGTCGTGAAGCCCGACACGACGGTCGGTTCGCTCCCGAATCCGACGACCGCGAACTTGGCGCCGGCGGGAAGGCCCTCGACGAGGACCTCCGCAGCCGCCTTCGCAGCGTCGAGCGCGCCGCCCGCCATGCTCCCGGAGGTGTCGATGAGCAACACGACCTCGAGCTCGTCTCCGGGGATCCGCTCCACCGCCGGGAGGCGCTGTACCCCGTCGACGAGCACCACGAACGAGCCCGCGTGCACCTCGACATCGGTGAGGCCGGCCGGCGCGACCACGGTGAGCGTCACGGTCCGATCGGTCAACGTCACGTCTACGACCTGGAGCGACTCGTCCTGCGCCATGGCCGACGCCGCAGCGGCGAGGAGGATCGAAACGGTGATGAGGAGTGCTCCGATTCGTCGCATCGCCCTCACCGCCGTTTCGAATGCGTGGCGACGATCGTCGACGGGTCACCGAACAGGTCCGGTGCCAGGTCGATCCCGAGCTCGTGCATGTGCTTCTCGAACGTGGGCCGGATGCCCGTGGGCTCGATGGTGCCCCGGAAGTTGCCGTCGGGATCGACGCCCGCATCCCAGTTGAACGTGAACAGGTCGCTGAGCTGGATCACGTCTCCCTCCATTCCCGTGACTTCGCACACCTGCGTGACCCGCCTGGTGCCGTCGGAAAGGCGCGAGATGTGCACGATCACGTCGATTGCCGAGGCCACCTGCTCGCGGATCGCCCGCAGCGGCAGGTCCATGCCCGCCATGAGCACCATCGTCTCGAGCCGGGCGAGGGCGTCCCGCGGTGCGTTCGAGTGCAGCGTGGTCAGCGAGCCCTCGTGGCCGGTGTTCATCGCCTGGAGCATGTCGAGCGATTCGGCGCCGCGGACCTCACCGACGATGATCCGGTCGGGGCGCATGCGCAGCGCGTTGCGCACCAGGTCCCGGATGGTCACCTCGCCTTTGCCCTCGATGTTCGGGGGCCGGCTCTCGAGGCGGACGACGTGGCGTTGACGCAGCTGGAGCTCCACAGAGTCCTCGATCGAGACGATCCGCTCCTTGCCACCGATGTAACCCGACAAGACGTTCAGCAATGTCGTCTTGCCCGTGCCGGTCCCGCCGCTGACCAAGATGCTCTCGCGAGCCGCGACGCACGCCCGCAGGAACTCCACCAACCGTGGCGTGAGCGTCTTGAACGCCACCAGGTCCTCGGCCTCGAACGGCGTCTTGGCGAACTTCCGGATGGTGAGCGAGGACCCGTCGACCGCGAGGGGCGGGATGATCGCGTTGACCCGTGAACCATCGGGCAGGCGGGCGTCGACCATCGGCGACGACTCGTCGATGCGCCGACCCACGCGCGACACGATGCGCTCGATCACGCGCCGCAGGTGCTCCTCGGACACGAACGAGGCGGTGGTCTCCTCCAGCTTGCCATTGCGTTCGACGTAGATCTCCCGGTCGCTCACCACCATGATCTCGGTCACGGAGTCGTCCTCGAGGAACTCCTCGATGGGCCCGTGTCCGAGCACGTTGTCCGCGATCTCCTCGACGAGCTTGGCCCGCTGTTCCGGTGAAAGGGGGATGCCCTCGGCCTCGACGATGCGGGTCAGCTCGTCGGTGACGTAGTTCTCGACCTGGTCGCTCGCCATCGAGCTGTCGTAGAGCCGGCTGCCGAGCCTCGAGAACAACGCCCGCTGCGCCCGGACCTTCAGCTCGACGAGGGGATTCACCTCGGGTCTCTTGGCCTGAGGGTCCGCTCCGACGGGCCGGTCCGCGTCGGCGCGACGAGGTCGAGCAATGACGTCGTCGATGTCGGCGTCGAGCGACTCGATGCTGACACCGACCTGCCTGAGGCGATCGCTGAGACTCATTGCGTCCCCTTCCCGATCCAGCGGCCGAGCAGGCCGCCGGTTTCTTGTCGCGGCGCCTTCATTGCGCTCCGTCCGACGAACAGCTCGACGGCGTTGCGAAGGGCACGCCCCATCGCCGAGCGCGGGTCGTCCTCGAACACGGTGCGTCCCTGGTTCATCGAGGTCGGAACCGAGCGGCTCGAGGGCAACGCCACGTCGATGGTCAACCCTGTCGAGCGCTCGATGTCGCTCTGCGCCAGGCCGACGCGCGCGTCGGCGCGGTTGAGCACGTACCAGCGGCGGTGGGCGGTGAGCTCGAGCTGGTCCATGACCACGACCGCTTTGCGCAGGGCCTGGATCGCTGCGAGGTCGGTCGTGGTGACGAACGCGACGTCGGTGGCCCGGTCGAGGGCACACAGGGTCGCCTCGTCGATGCCGGCCCCGGTGTCGACGACCACGTAGTCGAACTCGGCGCGCAGCAGGTCGAGCAGCTTCGCGAGCGAGTCGTAGTCGATGTTGTCGGCCTCGGCGGGATTGTTGGGGGCGGCCATGACGTGGAACCCGCTGGGGTGCGGCGTCAGGAACGCCTTCACCGCGGTCGGGTCTCCGGCGACCTTGAGCCCGTTGAGCACCGAATACTCGGGACGCAGCTGCAATGAGGTCGCCACGTCACCGAACTGGAGGTCGAGGTCGACGAGCGCCACCGAGCCCCCACTGACCTCGTTGAGGCCCCAGGCGAGGTTGGTGCTCAGCATCGTCTTGCCGCTGCCGCCCTTGGGCGACACGACCACGATGAGCCTGCCGCCCGAGCCGGCGCCGAGGAGGTCGCTGCTCGAGCCCACGTGCAGCGCTTCCTCCCGACGATCCCGGATGGCGAGGGCGCGTCGCAACGCGGCAACCAACTCGTCGTCGGTCGCAGCGGCCCCGATCACGTCACGGGCGCCGGCCAGCAGGGCCACGCGCCACGTCTCTGGCTCGGGCTCGATCGCCCACACGACGGGGATGTCAGGCCTCAGTTCGTCGAGTGCCTCGGTCCACGCCCGGGCCCGGTCGATCGGGACATCGGGTCCGACCACGACCACGCCCGGGGCGTTCGCGAGCACCGCGGCGAGGCCGGCCTCGGGCACGTTGATGCCGACCGGCGGCTGCACGACCGTGGCATCGACGACGCGCCCCACCGACCGGAGCCGGTCGCCATAGTCCTGATCTGGAGAGATGAGCGCGATGCGGGCCATGGCCGTGCTCCTAGCCTTCGCCGTCCACCGCGGTGAGACCGAGGCGGTCCGTGGCGGCGTCGAGGTCGTCATATACGGTGCCGCGTGTCTGGATCGTGGATGGAGCCTCGGCGGCAGCACTGCCCTCGTTGCTCAACCACAGCGACCCGAACTCGGCGCCGAAGACCAGCCGCTCTGCGGTGAACGTGTCGACCGCGAGCGTCACGATGAGGTTGCCGCTCGGGACCAAACGAATGTCCTGGTCCTGCTCGTCGGCGATGCCCTCCCGTTTGACGACCTCGGGAACCTGCTCGAGCTGGACGTTGGTGACCAGCACCTTGTGGAGCGCCAGGGTGGTCGTGTTGGGCGTCCGGCCCTCGGGGGGCACGACGGTCCCGTCGACCTCGACGGGGATGTCCGACGACAGGTCGAAGGGCTCGAAGGAGATGAAGACGCCGACCGTGTCGCCGGGAACCAACAGGCTCCCACCGGCGCGCTCGGGCGAGAGGCTGAGCGAGACCTCCTGCAGGCCGTCGGGCACTGCGACGACGCGGGTGGTGTCGCGGGCAAACACGGTCGGAGACACCCAACGGTCGACCGAAACCACCTCGCCCGGGAGCAATTCGACCGCGGTCACCAGACCGTCGAGGTCTCCGAGATCGCCGACCGTGCCGGAGTTCACCAACTTACGCGGGACCTCGTCGACGCCGACGTAGCGATCGATGTCTGCGGCTTGGGTCCCCGCCGGCACCCGACGCGAGACGACGAACGCCTCGACCAGATCCTCACCCGACGTGGCGCGGTCCTTGGCTGCGTTGACGTAGGCGACCAGCCCGACGACCCCGCCGATTGCGAGGAGCAGGGCGATCACTGCACTGAGTACTCGTTTGCGATTCACTGTGAGCCTCCTCAGCCGACCAAGGTGACCACGTAGGTCCCCAGGTCGAGTCCGTCGTCGTCGCCACCACCCGAGCCCGAGGGATCGAGGGTGCTGTAGTGCAGGAAACGGCCCCGCAGGCACGTCAGTGGGGACTTGCACGGAACCGTCGGGTCACCCCAGGTCTCTCCCGGGAACCGGAAGCCGGTGACCTCCACGGTCGCGAAGCCGACGACGTGGTAGCACTTGTTCGAGCCACACGGTCGATCCTCGTTGAAGTCGATGTCGTCGAAGATCGGCACGGTCACGACCGCGTGCTTCCAGTCCGGGTTCGGGTCACACCCATTGGGAACAGCAGCACCCGGTTCGGCCTGGATCCAGCCGTTCTCGTCGATGTAGGCGGCGCAGGTCTTGCTCGCCACCTGCTGGAGCCACCCGTACCCACCCGGCAGCGCATCGTCGGCGGTCGCATCGGAACCGGCCACGCCGTAGCACTCCTTCTGGGAAAGGTAGGACCACTCGTTGTCCTTGACGTCGCGGCCACCGTTGCCCTCACCGGTATGGAAGAAGATCGTGATCTCGAGCGATCCGGGCCCGTCGGGGGGCCAGGTGTGGTCCTCGTCCGTGGGCAGCCCGCCGGTCGCGATGTTGAATTCGCACTGCCCGAACGTGATGGGAATGTCGGTTCGGATCCCCCCGCTCGGGACGAACCAGTGGGCAATCGCCGTCGCCTGGACCGCCTTGCTGTCGATGCCGATGACCGGTGCCAGCGAGTAGTCGATCTCGCCATCGAGGTCGGCTCTGTCGAGCGTTCGCGCCGTCACCGTCACGGTCGCGGCCGACAGGTCGAAGCTGATGTCGGGGGTGAAAACACTGGCCAGGCCGTCGTTGGCGTTGGCGCTGGCCAGGCGCTCCGCTTCGGGCTGGGCGCCCGTCGGTGTGCAGATCCCCGAGGCGGCGCAGTCGAGGGCGATTCCCAGCGCGGCGGCATCGGCACCGTTCTGGAGATCACGCCGCTCCTCGGCGGTGCCGCCCACGTCGATCACGAACGCGCCGAAGGCCACGAGCACGACGAGCATGAGGCCGACCAGCACCGCCGACGCGCCACGATCGACGCCGGCACCGGCACCGATCTTACGACTCCATCGGATCTTCATATCGATCACCTCCAGCCCTCTGTTCTGTCCTCTCGTCCCTGTCCGGCCGCAACAGCCGGCCTGGCTTCCTCACCCGCCGCAGCGCATCGTTGCCCGCTCACTCAGGTTCCAGGTCCCCGACCGGAAGAGCGGGATCGTGTAGTCCATCGAATAGCTGACCGTCATCTCCGCGACGTCGCCTGGCGTGCCGTCGCAGAGGGCGGTCACCCGAGCGGTCACGCCGCTCAGATTGGGTGCCGCCTCCTCTGCGAAGGTCTCGGCGGCCCCCTGGTCCTGGATGATGGAGTACTCACGGACACCCTCGCGGGCGGCGTGGGTCAGCATGATCTTCGCGTTGTACGCCCGCCCGAATTCCACAATGCCGAAGACGAGCAGGACCAGGATCGGCAGGACCAGCGCCATCTCCACGGCAGCCGCACCCCGCAGGCTCCTTGCCCGACCGTCGGTCACTACCTGGAACTCGTTCACGTGGTCACCGCCTTCCCATCCCTCGGGTCCGCCGGACCGCGCCGGTCACGACGGCCAGGGCACCTCGAACAACGCCTTGACCTGAAGGCCGAACGCCAGGACCGATCCGACGATGGCCACGGCGACGAGCATGACGAGCAACGCGTATTCCACCGCCGCGGCTCCCCGCTCCCATCGGCCGGGCCCCCCTGACGCGGGCCAAGCTCGCCCGATCTGGTCCATCTCGGTGTGGTCCATCTCGAATCCCTCCCCACCCTCGCCGCCGGTCGCCCGTCGAGGCAGGCCGGCTGGGCCGGGCCTGCCTGCAACGCACTCCAGTCGGTCGGTTCGGGCGACGGCGGCCTCAGCCGCCGAGCGCGGTGACGACCTGCTGGAAGATGGTGTTGAGCCGCCCGCCGAGGACCAACAGCGTGCCCATGATGGCGACAGCGATCAGGAACACCAGGAGGCCGTATTCGACGGCAGCTGCGCCTCGATCGCGAGCGTCGTGCCGGGCATTGTCGAGGTTGATGAGCATTTCGTTCAGTCGAAGCATTTTGGGCTCCTCCTTCTCCTTCTCCTACAGCCGACCGACCTGGCCGATGCTCAAAGCCTGACGTTTCCCGGCCCCACTCGCATCGCCCGCGTCGTGCAAATCCGCTTCGTGCACGCGACAGACGCGGGCATCGTCAACATTGACGATGCGCCCGAGCCCAGCCCCACGGGACACTGCGGGCCGGGGCCGACAGGCCCGTCCGCGCGGTCCACGATGTGACCAAAGGACGTGGTCACCACGGGCGCGCAGCGCTATACCAACCAGCGTGGAGCCCTCCGACGGGCGGTGGGGTGGCCACGGGAGTTCTCATGGGCGAGCCCCAGGGCCGGACCAGAACCCGGGACCGGGTGGGTCTGGTCGTCGTCTCACTGCTTCTCGTCACCACGACGGTGGTCGAGTTGCTCGACCTCACCGCAACCGCCCTCGTCGAGCCCAGCGCCACGCTTGCCATCGCCCTGGCAGCAGTTGCATGCGCGAGCCTCACCACCACCGGAGCACTCGCGTTCCGCATCGATGCGGTCACGCCGTCGCTCGCCTTCTCGTCGGCCACCGTGGGCGTCGCGTTGATCGGCGTCGGGACGATCGAGACCGCGCTGCGGGCGAGCGCCTACCAACAGGACCCGGTCAGCCAACAGTCACGTGTCGCCATGGGTTTCGCCGTCGTGGCGTGGCTCGGCCGCGGTCTGCTCACCGCGGGCCTCGCTGCTCAAGACCGCAAGGTGGGGCGCCGGGCGAGCCTGGCGGTGCTGGGTGTCACCACCCTCGGCATTGCCGGCGTCCTCCGCCGCGGCGGCGACGGGCTCCCATCGGACCTCGAACGCCTCGCCGCTTCCCTGCTCGCCATCTCGCTCCTCGTCATCGCGCTTCGGTGGATGGTGACCACCAGGTCGAGGTCCGCGGCCTACGGCAGTGTGGCCTTCCTCGCTGCAGGGGTGGCGCTGGCGCTGCTGCTCGGGTCGACAACCCGCCAACCCGGCGACACGAAGGAGCTCGCGGGCCTCGCGTGGCTCATCTTGACCGGCCTGCTCGCCGCGGCCTGGCTCGATCGAGCCGCGGCAGAACGACGCGCCGAGCGCGACCAGCTCACCTTCGACGCACTCCGAGCCGCCGAGGACCAGCGCGTGCGGTTGGAGAGCGCCCAGCTCGAGCAGTCGATCGTCCGCCACGACAGCCGTTCGTCGCTGACCGCGGTCGAAGGCGGCGTGCAGGCCATCGTCGGGCTGCACCAGCGGGGCGAGGACGCCAAGCTCCTCCGGATGAGCGCCATGGTCCTCGCTGAGCTTGGGCGTATCCGTCGTCTGCTCGACGGGTCCGCCCAGGTCGAGGTCTCCGACCTTGCTGCGGTGCTCGACCCGTTGCTCGCGCTGCACCGGGCCGCCGGCCTCGATGTCGAGGTCGACCTCAAACCGAGCGATGTCGTCGTTGCCATGCCCGCCGACAGCCTGGCCCAAGTGGTGGAGAACATCCTGCGGAACTGCGAGGTGCACGCGCCGGGTGCGACCGTGCGGATTGCCGGACGCACCGCCGTCGGCGGTGAGCGCCTCCTGTTGTCCTTCAAGGACAACGGACCGGGCATCGACCCGGTGATCGTGCCGCAGCTGTTCGTACCACAGGCGTCGAGCCCGGCGCGACACGGGCTGGGCCTGCCCGTCGTCGAGCGCCTGGTGTCCGCCGCCGGAGGCACCGTGGAGCTCGAGCCGGCCTTCGTAGGCACCACGGTGCGACTCGACCTCCCGGTGCACGACGCGCCGGTGGGTCAGGTCATCGAGCTCCGCTCCGGCCAACGGGAGGATCCCGACGACCGTCACCCGGCAGCTTCGGTTGCCATGGCCGGACACTCCGCGTCGGTTGCCCCGGCCGAACACTCCGCGTCGGTTGCTCTGGCCGGACACGATGGGAGCGTCATCGCGCGTCACGAAGGCGGTGTGCGATGAGCCGCGTCCTGATCGTCGACGACCACGAAGTCCTGTCGGACACGCTCCAGCTGGCCCTCGAGGCCAACGGTGTCACCGAGGTGGGCACCCTGTCGCCGGCGGGGGTCGATCTCCGGGCAGCGATTGCGTCGATCGAGACCCCGGAGGTCGCGCTCGTCGACCTCGACCTCGGCGACAGCAGCCCCGACGGCACCGACCTGATCCCGCTGCTCACCGCACGCGGGGTGCGGACGATCGCCTTCACCGGGTGCAACGACGCGCCGACGCTGGGTCGGTGCCTCGAGGCCGGGGCCATCGGAGTCATCCACAAGTCCCAACCTTTCGACGTCGTGGTGGCGAAGGTGCTCGGCGCCCTCGACGGGCAAGCGGTGAGCACCGAGGCCGACAAGTACCAGTGGCTGCTCGCCGCGACCCGCGAAGAACACGAACGCGAACGTGCCTGCGAGCCGTTCGCTCGACTCACGCCGCGTGAGGGCGAAGTGCTCGCCTCGCTCATGGACGGATTCCATCCCGAGGAGATCGCCGATCGCGACTCGGTGAGCGTCGTCACGGTGCGCAGCCAGCTGCGGTCCATCTTCCTCAAGCTGGGGGTGACCTCTCAGCTCGCCGCCGTCGCGGAGGCCCGCCGGGTCCGTTGGCGCCCGCCCACGAGCCGATCCGGACCCGACGACTGTCGCTGCTGCTGATTCCGCGGCCCTCTCGCCCGCGTGTGCCCGAAAAGCCGATGAGGCGCCCTCCGGGGAGCAGTGTTCAGCCGAAGACCCACTGCTCACCCGGAGGGCGCCGTCATCGCTCGTCGCTCACGGAAGCCCGTGGGCGACGGGTGTGACGAACCCCCGTGTCGTCACTCCTGCCCGTCGGCCGGTGGTGCCGGCACGTGCGGGAACAGCTCCTGGAACGCTCCGAGCCTGATGCGCTGGCTGACGTCGGCGGGGACGTCGTCGAACAGCTCATGGAGGGTCTTCTGGGTGTGCCCGAACGTGCCCTCGTAGTGGGGATAATCCGAGCCCCAGACGCTGTTCTTGTAGCCGGCACCGGTCATCGCGAGCGTGGCGCTGCGGTAGTCGTGCTGGAACGAGGCGTAGACCTGGTCGTAGAGGATCTCGCCGGGGGGTCGGGTCAGCTTCGGCCTCACCGCAGCGGAGTGCTGCCGGTAGGCCTCGTCGAGGCGGTCGGCGATGAACGGGATCCAGCCCGAGCCGCCCTCGGAGATGATGACCTTGAGGTTGGGACGCTTGTCGAGCGCACCCGATGCCACCATCTGGCAGGCAGCGCGCTGGCCGCCGAAGGTCGTCTCGGTGTAGTTCATGATCGCCCCGCCTCGACCGACGTGGTTGACGCCGGTGCGCTGATCAGGCGTATGGGGTTCGGTGCCGATGTGGAATGCGATCACCGTGCCGGTCTCGTTGAGGGCGTCCCACAGCGGATCCCACTGGTCGTGGGTCCAGCTCGGCCCGTCGAGGCTCGGCTTCGCCGGCAGCGAGACGCACTTGAGGCCGAGGCCGGCCACACGATGGAGCTCGGCGATGGCGTCGCCAACGTCGATCAGCGGCAGCGCCGCTGTGCAGACGAAGCGCGGCGACTGGCTCTGCATGTCGAAAGCCCAGTCGTTGAGCACCCGGGAGCCGGCAGCGGCAAGCTTGGGGTCACGGATGTTGAACGACCAGATGCCCAGCGACGGGAACGTCAGCTCGGCCCAGATGCCCTCGTCGTCGAGGTCCGCGAGCCGGGCTGGAATGTCACGGCCCGTACCGGCGGCGCCGCGACCGAGCTCCTCGCTCTGCAGGCGCTTCTCGTCGAGGAACTCCTCGGCTGTGAGCGGCCGGAGGACCTTCTCCATCTTCGGCATCTTGCGCCGGAAGGACTGGCCGTCGACGGTGACCGTCTCGTACTCCCCATCGGGGTCCTTCACGCTCTTCGGCATGCGATCGGCGAGATCCTTCGGCAGGTTCGCGTCGAACAGATCTGCGGGCTCCACGAAATGCGAGTCACCCGAATTGGCCCAGAGCTTGCCAGCCATGTCTCCTCCTTCTCACGCCGTCGACCGACGATCGGCCCCCTCGGCGCTTCATTGGAGAACAGCATTTTCAAAAGAAGGGCCGCGCGACTAGGGACCAAAGTCCCGAATCGGATCTGTTCACACTCCTGACACGTTGTCGTGACCGTTGTCTCATAGGGTGAAAGGACCGAAACCGGTTCCGAGGAGCGACGATGACCAGTGACGACACCTGGAGGGTGACCATCGACTCCCCCGGGGATCGCCAGACACTGGCGGCCCTGGTTGCGGAGTGCCGCCATCGATTGGCCGCCGGCCTCGACGAAGAAACGATCGCGGGGATCTGCGAACGCGTCTGGGAACTGGGCACCCTGGTCGGTGGCCGACGGGCCACCGCGACGCGCATCATCATCGAGCCCTCACGAGCAGTCGCATCCCCGCTGGCGTCGATCACGGCCGCAGGCCTCCGGATCGAGGGCCTCGCCCCGTCTCACGCGCTCGCCGGCTGAGCTCGCCTGCTCTTTGAAGTCCCACGGCCGGGTCCACCGACCCGTGCGCAGTCAGGCGATCTCGGCCCACCCGTGCTTCATCACGGCGACACCGGCCGAGACCGCTTCGAAGGCCACGATCGCGTTCCCCGCGTCGTTGGTGCCGCCATCGAACACCTGCACCTCGAGCTGGTTGTTGGGATACACCGGAGAGGCGAAACGACCCGCGAAGCGACGCAGACGATTCGGGTCGCCGCCGGCGGCCAGCTTCACCACCGCACCGCTGCACATCGAGAACGTGCAGAGGCCCTGCAGGAACTTCGACGGGAACCCGGCGGTTTGCGCGTGCTTGTCGTTGATGTGCATCGGCGCATGGTCGTGGGAGGCACCGGCGTAGCGGAAGCTCTGATCGAACGGGATGTCGTAGGTGAACGAGCCGACGGGTCGCTCCCGGGCGCCGTCGGGGAACGTGTGCGGAGCCAGTTGCGGGCCCACGTCGGCGGCGATGCGTCCGCTGATGCGCATCGACGTCCAGAAGTGCTCGACCAGCGGCGTGCCGTCGGGGTCGGTTACGAGGAACCGGATGGCCGACAGCACCCCGGCCTTGGTCTGGGTGTAGCTGTGCACGCTGGCATTCCACTGGATCGGGGTCCCGATCTCGATGGGCCTGTGGAAGTAGATGTCGTGCTGGGCGTGGACGCCACCGGTCGTGCCGGTCACCGCGCCAGGATCCTCCGCGCCCTGATTGGCTTCGTGGAGCCCGCGCAGCAGGTGGGTGACGACGTACACCGGCGGCACCGCCTCGCGGGCGAGGTACACCGGGTTGGGGTCGTTGTACGACACCGCGAACGCTGCGGTGGCGTCGCCGTCGACCCAGTCGTGTTGGGTGGAGAAGGTCTTGCCGACGTGGATCTGAGGTTCTGCCATGGGCGCATCCCATCACACCAGGACGATCGCGTTCCACTCCGCCCGATCGCGCAAGTGGGACGCCGCCCGCGCCATGCGCTAAACAGAGCACATGATCATCGTGCAGGGCATCTTCCGCGTCGACCCCACGACCCGCGACCAGTACCTGGCCCAGACGATCGAGCAGATGCGCTACTGCCGCACCGAACAAGGGTGCCAGGAGTACGTCATCGCCGCCGATCCCGTCGAGGCCGACCGGGTGATCCTCTCCGAACGCTGGGACACCATCGACGATCTCCAGGCGCACTCGGCTGCGCTGACCCGTCGACGCGAGGAAGCCGCGGCCGCAGGTACCGCGCCGACCCTTGGCCCGCTCAGTCGCGAGATCATCGTGTACGAGGCCACCGTCAACAGCACGATGTGACCCCGTCGGCGGGGCCGCCCGCCTGCGTTCCCGTCGGCCGCAGCGGACCATCGGTGGACACGGCGACGTCGAGATGTCGCCGATGGTGCCGTGGACCGCCAGAATGCGCCGTAGAATCCCCCCGATGTCCTGGAGAACCACTCGATGGCGCTGAAGCAGCTTCTTCGCAGTCACCTGCGGCCGTACCGGGGACTTCTCGTACTCGTCGTGGTCTTCCAGGCCATCCAGACCTTCGCGACCCTGACCCTGCCGGGGATCAACGCCGACATCGTCAACAAGGGTGTGCTGCCGGGAGACCAGGGCAAGATCGTGCGTCTCGGCGGCGTGATGCTGGCCTTCACCCTGCTCCAGATCGTGTTCGCGGTCGTCGCCGTCTGGTTCGGTGCCCAGGCGGCCATGGGATTCGGGCGCGACGTCCGGCGCGACCTGTTCCATCGAGTCACCGATTTCTCGGCCCAGGAGGTCAGCCGGTTCGGCGCTCCCTCGCTCATCACCCGCATCACCAACGACGTCCAGCAGGTGCAGATGCTGGTCGCGATGGCCGGCACGATGATGCTCGCGGCCCCGCTCACCTTCGTCATCGGGGTCATCCTCGCGATACGGGAGGACGCGGGCCTGTCGGTCGTGCTCATCGGCGCGCTCCCGATCGCCGTCATCGCCCTCGGTTCGGTGGTGCGACGGATGGTCCCGGCCTTCGAGAAGATGCAGGAACGCATCGACCGGGTCAACCTCGTTCTGCGCGAGCAGATCACCGGGGTGCGCGTCGTGCGTGCCTTCGTCCGTGAGGAACAGGAGTCGGCACGCTTCGCCGAGGCCAACCAATCGCTCACCGACACCTCGTTGCAGGCAGGCCGCCTCTTCGCCTTCCTGTTCCCCACCGTCAACCTGATCATCAACGGATCCAGCATCGCCGTGGTGTGGATCGGCGCCAACCGGATCAACGCCGGGAACATGGAGCCGGGCGCGCTGATCGCCTACCTGAGCTATCTCATCCAGATCATGATGTCGGTGGTCATGGCCGCGTTCATGCTCTCGATGATCCCCCGCGCCGCCGTTGCCGCGCAGCGGATCCACGAGGTGCTCGAGACCGCGCCCACCGTCGTCGCCCCCCCGAACCCGGTTACCGAGCTCCCCGAGCGGGCCACGCTCGAGTTCCGCGACGTCGGCTTCCACTACCCCGGCGCCGCGCATGCGGTGCTCAACGACATCTCCTTCCGGGTGGAGGCAGGCCACACCGCGGCGATCATCGGCTCGACCGGCGCCGGCAAGACGACGCTGGTGAACCTCGTCCCCCGCCTGTTCGACGTCACGTCAGGTGCGGTCGTCGTCGACGGCATCGACGTCCGCGACATCGACCCCGATCTGCTCTGGAGCAAGGTCGGGTACGTCCCCCAGCGCGCCTTCCTGTTCAGCGGCACCGTTGCATCGAACCTGCGCTACGGACGCCCCGAGGCCACCGACGAGGAGCTGTGGGAGGCGCTGGAGATCGCGCAGGCCGCCGACTTCGTCCGCGAGATGCCAGGCGGCCTCGAGAGCCGCATCGCCCAGGGTGGCAGCAACGTATCGGGGGGCCAGCGTCAGCGCCTGTCGATCGCTCGAGCACTCGTGGTCCGGCCCGAGATCTACGTCTTCGACGACTCGTTCTCCGCCCTCGACCTCGCCACCGAAGCCCGGCTCCGCGCCGCGCTCGACCCCTACACCACCGACGCCGCGATGCTCATCGTGGCCCAGCGGGTCTCGACGATCGCCGAGGCCGACCAGATCCTCGTCGTCGACGATGGCGAGGTGATCGGCAAGGGCACCCACGAAGAGCTGATCGAAACCTGCCCGACCTATGCCGAAATCGTGATCTCCCAGCTCGGCCAGGGAGCCGTCGCATGAGTTCGCCCAGCGCGACAGTCGCCGCCACCGAGACGCAGCCATGACCGACACCACGACCCCACGCGACCACGAGGCCACCGAACCCGAAGACGAGCGCGCCATCATGGACAGCGCCGGCACCGCGGTGCAGCGGCGCGGCAACATGGGCCCACGCTTCGGTATGCCCGCCGAACGCAGCGCGAACTTCCTCCCCACGGTCAAGCGTCTCGGCATCCTGCTGTCCCGCGAACCCCTCCTGCTCGCCGGCGTCTTCGTCGTCACCCTCGCGAGCGTGGTCCTCGTCGTTCTCGGCCCTCGCCTGTTGGGGCAGGCAACCGACATCATCATCACCGGCATCCGATCCGACGAGGGCATCGACTTCGGGGCGCTGCACCGCAAGCTGGGCGGCGTCATCGCCCTCTATCTCGCCGCCTGGTGCTTCGGATTCGCGCAGGCCTACATCTTGGCCGGCATCGTCCAGCGGTCCATGTACCGGCTGCGGTCCGCGGTCGAGGACAAGATCCACGCACTGCCGTTGCCCTACATCGACAGCCAGCAGCGCGGCAACCTCCTCAGCACGGTCACCAACGACATCGACAACCTCGCCCAGGCGTTGCAGCAGACGGTCAGTCAGGCGCTCACCTCGGTCCTGACGCTGATCGGCGTCGCGGTGATGATGTTCACGATCTCGCCGTTCATGGCGCTCGTCACCCTGTCCACGGTCGTGCCATCGGTGTTGCTGATCAAGTTGATCGGCGGGCGGGCCCGGCCCCGCTACATGGCGCAGTGGCGCCACACCGGCGAGGTCAACGCCCAGGTCGAAGAGGTCTTCACCGGGCACGCCATCGTGAAGAGCTTCGGACGCCAACGCGAGGCCGAGGCCCGGTTCCGGGAGGACAACGACAAGCTCTACGAGGCGAGCTTCGGTGCCCAGTTCGTCTCGAGCCTGATCCAGCCGGCAATGGTGTTCACCAGCAACATCCAGTACATCCTGGTCGCGGTGGTGGGTGGCCTACGGATCTCGAGCGGCGCCATCAGCATCGGCGACATGCAGGCCCTCATCATCTACGCCCGCCAGTTCGGACAGCCACTCACCCAGGTCGCGTCGATGGCCACGGTGTTCCAGTCCGGCATTGCGTCGCTCGAACGGGTCCACGACCTGCTCGACCAGGAGGAACTGTCGCCGGAACCGGCGCCGACCCACATCGAGCACATCAAAGGCCGGGTCGTCTTCGATGACGTGTCGTTCGCCTACGATCCCGAAACCCCTCTCATCGAACACCTCTCGGTGGTGGCCGAGCCGGGCCAGACCGTTGCGATCGTCGGTCCCACCGGTGCGGGGAAGACAACCCTGGTCAACCTGCTCATGCGGTTCTACGAGATCGACGGCGGAGCGATCTTCATCGACGGCCGCGACATCCGGTCGATTTCGCGCCAGGAGCTCCGCAGCGAGATCAGCATGGTGTTGCAGGACACGTGGTTGTTCGGCGGCACGATCCGCGAGAACCTCGCCTACGGCAACCCCGACGCCACCGAGGAACAGATCCTCGAAGCAGCCCGGGTCACCTACGTCGACCGCTTCGTGCACTCACTACCCGACGGCTACGACACGCTCATCAACGAAGAGGGCGACAACATCAGCGCCGGCGAGAAACAGCTCCTCACCATCGCCCGCGCCTTCCTCGACGACCCCAGCATGCTCATCCTCGACGAAGCCACCAGCTCGGTCGACACGCGCACCGAGGTCCTCATCCAGGAGGCCATGGCGGCGCTTCGCGCCAAGCGCACGAGCTTCGTGATCGCCCACCGGCTGTCGACGATTCGTGGCGCCGACGTCATCTTGGTGATGGAGGACGGGCGCATCGTCGAGCAGGGCAGTCACGAGGCGCTCCTCGCTCGAGCAGGAGCCTATGCCCGTCTCTACAACGCCCAGTTCGCCGGCCGACAGACGTAGTGCCCTGACGACCGCGGGCGGCGGCACGAATCGTCGACAAGCGGTGCGTCGACGACGACTACAGTCCGCATCCATGTCAGCAGCCAAGGGCTCTCCATCCGGATCGATCGTGGCGCTCTCGTCCACGAACTTCAAACGCTACTTCGCGGGCCAGCTGCTCTCGACGCTCGGCAGCTGGATGCAGATCACGGCACAACTGTGGCTGGTGCTCGACCTGACCGAGTCGGGGTCGACCCTGGGCCGGCTCTCGGCGCTCCAGTTCATCCCGTCGCTGGTCCTCGGGGCCTGGGCCGGCACGCTGGCGGACCGCTTCGACAACCGCCACATGCTGATGGTCACCAACACCGTTGCCGGCCTCTTCGCCCTCCTGCTGGGCATCTTGTCGGTGACCGGGCACATCTCGGTGCACTGGTTGTACGTCGCAGCGATCGGGATCGGGCTCGGCAACGCGTTCGACCGGGCCGCGGGACCCGCGTTCGTGACCTCGCTCGTGCCCGAAGAGCACCTCACCAGCGCCATCGGGCTCTACAGCGTCACAACCTCGGCGAGCCGCATGATCGGCATCGCGGTGGCCGGCGTGGTCATCGCCGCGTTCGGCGCCAGTGCCTGCTTCATCATCAACGCCGCGTCGTATCTCATCGTGCTCGCGAGCCTGTTGTCGCTGCGCCCCGCCGAGATCACCGATCGCCGCCAGAAAGGCGGGCCCATCCGCATCCGTGACGGGTTCCATCACGTCCGTTCCCGGCCCATCTTGTTCCGCACGCTGGCAACCACGACCGGTGTCGGCATGATCGGCATGAACTTCATGATCATCGTGCCGGCCATGGTGAAGCTGACCTTCGACGCCGGGTCGACCTGGTTCGGTATCGCCGAGGTCTTCTCGGGCGCCGGATCCACGGTGGCGGGTCTGGCGGTGGGGCTGTTGAGCCGGCCCAACGCGCGGGCCGTCGCGCTCGGCGCCATCGCGCTCGGCGCCTCGACGATCGCCACGGGGCTGGCACCGTGGCTCCTCCTGTTCTGTGTCCTGATGTTCCTGGTCGGCGTGTGCGCCACGGGCTTCATGACCACCTCGATGACCGTCACCCAGTCCAATGCCCTCCCCTCGATGCGCGGCCGAGTCAGCGCCCTGCAGCTCGTGGCCAATGCCGGGGTCATGCCCATCGGAGCGCTCGTTGCCGGCGGGTTGATGTCGAGCATCGGCGTGCGGGAGACCATGGTGCTCACCGGTTGCAGCGCCGTGATGGTCGGCACCGTACTGCTCACCATCGAGACGATCCGGCCCACCTCGACGTGGACCCTGGGCGCCGACCAGACCGAGGCCGATCCGGCGCGCGCCGTATGACCAGGCGCTCCCCGCGCCCTCTGACCAGGCGCTCCCCGCGCCCTCTGACCAGGCGCTCCCCACGCCCTCTGACCAGGCGCTCCCCACGCCGCATGATCGCTCTCGAATGGGTCCGCTGTGCTCGCTTTGCGGTCCTCGGCGCGCTCGCTGCCGTGGTGATCGCGTGCGCCGCGACCTCGGAGCCCGGAGACCCGTCGCCCGTCCCGGGGCCGCAGCTCCTGGCGCCCGACGGTGCCGCCATGGTGCACCGCCACATCGACGGCGACTCCCTCGAGCTCGAGTTCGGCGGAAGCAGCGTCGTCGTGGTCGAGGTTCGGCTCATCGGCATCAACGCACCCGAGCTCACCGACTGCGCCGGGCCCGCGGCTCGTGATGCGCTCGCTGCGCTCATCGACGGCCGGGCGATCGAGGTGTCGGGCACCGACCTCGATGCCTACGGCCGCCGTCTCGTGACGCTGCACGTCGGAGACCTCGACGTGAACGCCGAAATGGTTCGCACCGGTTGGGCTCTGGCCGTCCACGGCGACGGCGACCGCCTCGCCGGCGCCGCGAACGAGGCGGCTGCGGCCGGCCGGGGTGCGTGGGACCCCGCCGCGGGTACCTGCATCCCGCGGGCCGAGCGCGTCCGTGTGGTCGAGGCCGTGGCCAACCCACCCGGGCCCGACGAGGAGCACCTCGACGAAGAACTCGTCGTGCTCGAGAACCTGGGCCCCACGGCGGTCGATCTCGAAGGTTGGATCCTGCGAGACGAATCCACCAGCAACCGGTTCACCATCCCCGACGCAGAGCTCGAGCCCGGCGCGCGGGTGAGGGTACGCACCGGATGCGGGACCGACACCGCCGGCGACCTCTACTGGTGCAGTCGCGGTCCGGTCTGGTCGAACAACGGCGACACCGCCCTATTGCTCGGACCTGACGGATCCTACGTCTCACACCTCCCGATCGGCTGATCAGGACGACGTTCGGGAACCCAAGGCCTCCAGCAACGCCCGGAACGCTCGGCCCCGGTGACTGACCTCCTGCTTTTCGGCACGCGACATCTCGGCGAACGTGCGACCGCCACCCCCGACAGGCCGGAAGATCGGGTCGTAACCGAAGCCGCCGGTACCGACCGCCTCGGTAACGATCACCCCCTCGACGGTACCGGTCGCGACCGTCTCGGTTCCATCGGGCCAGCAGACCACGGCGACAGTACGAAATCGCGCCGTGCGCTCGGCCTCGGGGACACCCTCGAGCTCCTCGAGCATCTTTGCCACGTTCTCGGCGTAGGAGGCGTCGTCGCCGGCGTAGCGTGCCGACCAGACACCCGGAGCCCCGCCCAGCGCGTCGACTTCCAGGCCCGTGTCGTCGGCGACGGCCGCCCGCCCCGTAGCGGCGCAGATCGCAGCCGCCTTCAGTCGGGCGTTGCCTTCGAGCGTTCCGGCGTCCTCGACCACCTCGGGGACAGCGGACGGGCGCGGCAGCAGGACCGCCACGCCGGCCAGCATCGCTTCGATCTCGACGCGCTTGTCGGCGTTGGCCGTCGCCGCGACCAGCTCGATGCTCACCGGTTCCCAGGAGCCGATGCGGTGATCAGCTTCTGCATCGCGATGATCTCTCGGATGCCCTGCTCTGCGAGCCCAAGCAGGGAGTCGAGCTCCGAGCGCGTGAACGCGGCCCGCTCCGCGGTGCCCTGGACCTCCACGAAGTGGCCGCTCTCGGTCATGACCACGTTCATGTCGGTCTCGGCATTGGCGTCTTCGATGTAGGGCAGGTCGAGACGGGGCTCGCCGTCGATGATGCCCACCGAGATTGCGGCGCACGCCTCCACCAGCGGGTGCACCTCCAGCTCGCCGCCGGCCATGCGCCGGCTCAACGCGTCATGGAGGGCGACGTATCCGCCGCAGATCGACGCCGTACGGGTGCCTCCGTCGGCCTGCAGAACGTCGCAGTCGACGATGACCTGACGCTCACCGAGCTTCTCCATGTCGCAGATGGCCCGTAGGGAGCGTCCGATCAGCCGTTGGATCTCCTGCGTCCGTCCCTTCGCGCCCCGGGTCTCACGTTGGACCCGCTCGGGGGTCGAGCCGGGGAGCATCGAGTACTCGGCGGTCACCCATCCCTTGCCGGAGCCCCGCATCCACCGCGGAACATCGTCATCGATCGACGCCGTGCACAGCACACGCGTGTTTCCAAAGCTCACCAGCACCGACCCGTCGGCCATGGTGGTGAAGTCGCGCTGGAAGGACACGGGGCGCAGCTCGTCGGCGGCACGGTTGTCGGGTCTCACGTTGGTCTCTCTCCCTTTGGTTTGTCATCCATGGTGGCCGCAGCGCAGTCCAGGGGACGAGCCCGGACCGTCACAGTCAGATCAGGTAGCAGTCGCCGATTGCGGCGACCTCGACGGGCCCACCGTAGGCCCCCAGGCTCTCTCGACGATGCGCTTCACGGTCCTGCCCCGGCGCGAGGTGGGTCAGGACGAGCCGCTTCGCCGCCGCCGCCGCGGCCTGCACCCCTGCCTGCCGCGCCGAGAGATGCAGGAGTCCGTGGCCCTCGCCATCGGCCAGGTAGGTCGATTCCAGCAGCGCCAGGTCGAAGCCAGTGCCGAGGGCAGCGACCTGCCATCGGGGGCCCGTGTCGGAGGAGAACACCATCGACGAGCCGGCGCTGTCGACCCGACACGCCAAGGTCTCGACGTAGTGGTCGGTCGCCGACCAACGCCATTGTTGATCGCCGATCACGGCTGCGTCACCATCGGCGATCACGTGCCAGTCGAAGGCATGGTCCAGGTCCGGCGTGAGCGCACGGGCGAGACGGAGCGTTCCAGCGGTGCCGTACACCGGCACCGGAGGGCGCTGCTCGTAATAGCGAACCGCGCTGTAGACCACCGGCAACTCCAACCAGTGGTCGGGATGCTCGTGCGACAAGACGATCGCCGTGAGGTCGCGCAGCCCCACGTGACGTTGGAGGTTCGCGAGCGTTCCCGGTCCCGCATCGAGCCAGACCGTTGCCGCCTCGCTCTGTATGAGGAAGCCGGTGCACGCCTGCGACGCTGCGGCATAGCTCCCGCTGCACCCGAGGACCGTGATGGTCATCGCCGGACTCACCGAGGCGAGATCCAGACATGGGACTCGGCAGACCCCAGCTCGGGCCCGAGGAGGCGGCGACCCAAATCCGCGAACCACGCGACGTCACCCGACGAGAGGAACCGATGCGTACCCGGCGTGCGCCGGGTCGTTGCGGCCCCGAGCGCGCGGAGCGCGTCGGCGACGGCGAACGCGGTCTCGTCGGCGGAGGAAACCAGGACCACTCCGTGCCCCATGACCTTCGAGATCGTGCGCGCCAGGTAGGGGTAGTGGGTGCAGCCGAGCAACAACGAGTCGACCTTGGCCTCGACCATCGGCGCGAGCAGACGCTCCGCGAGCACGGTTATCTGGTCGCCCTCGAGCACGCCCCGCTCGACGAACTCGACGAACCCCGGGCATGCGGCACAGAACAGCTCGACGCCGGGGCCGTCCATCGCCGCGATGGACGCCTGGTAGGCGCCGCTGGCGATGGTGCCGACGGTACCGATCACACCGACACGTCCGGACTCGGTGACCTCGACGAGTGAGCGGGCGCCAGGCTCGATGACGCCGACGACGGGGACACCGGCAACCTCTTCGAGCTCGGGCAGGGCTGCTGCGGCCGCCGTGTTGCAGGCGACGACCACCATCTTCACCCCGTGCTGCTCGACGAGCAGCCGCGTGATCTCGTGAGCGAACGCCCTGACCTCTTCGAGCGGGCGGGGTCCGTAGGGATAGCGCCCCGTGTCGCCGAAGTACACCACGTCTTCGTCGGGTAGAAGATCGATGACGGCGCGGGCAACGGTGAGTCCGCCGAATCCGGAGTCGAAGATGCCGATCGGTCGATCGTCTGCCACGCCACAAGCGTAGGGCTCGCTCGGACCAACCAGCGACGGTGGCCCTTGCGCGGCGGATGCCTCAGAAATAGACGATCTGGTCGGCTTTGTCGGCGACCTCTTCGATGGGGTCGGTCCAGGCGCCGGTGGACAGGTACTTCCAGCCCCCGTCGCACACGATGAACACGATGACACCCTCTTCGATGCGTTCGGCGGTGCGCAGCGCCCCCGCGAGCGCAGCCCCCGACGACAGACCCGCGAAGATCCCGCACTTCTCGGCCAACAACCGGGTGCACTCGATCGACTCGATGGGCCGCACGATGCGTTTCCCGTCGAGCAGCTGGAGTCCGCCCCATTTGTCGAACACTGGTGGGATGAAGCCATCGTCGAGGCTCCGGAGCCCTTCGACCTTCTCACCGGTGGGCGGCTCGACGGCCAGTACCTTGACCTCGGGCTTGTGTTCCTTCAGATAGGTGCCGACGCCCATGAGGGTCCCCGACGTGCCGAGTCCCGCGACGAAATGGGTGATGTCGGGCACGTCACGGAGGATCTCCGGGCCGGTGCCCTCGTAGTGCGACCGCGGGTTGGCTTCGTTGCCGTACTGATACAGGAAGGCCCACTGCGGGTTCTCGTCTGCGAGTCGCTGGGCGAGCCGCACCGCACCATTGGATCCCTCCTCCCCCGGCGATGGGATGATCTCCGCTCCCCACACCTCGAGAAGCTGGCGGCGCTCGATCGAGACGTTCTCGGGCATCACGATCTTGATCGGATACCCCTTGAGCCTGGCGATCATCGCGAGCGCTATCCCGGTGTTTCCCGACGACGGCTCCAGGATCGTGCGACCAGGCGTGAGTGTGCCGTCGCCCTCGGCCTCTTCGATCATCGCCAAAGCGATGCGATCCTTCACCGAACCGGCGGGGTTCTGGCCCTCGAGCTTCGCGTAGATCCGCACGTTCGGGTTCGGACTGACCTGCGAGACATCGATGATCGGCGTCTCACCGATGAGGTCGAGTATGGACGAGTAGACGGCCATGGCTCCAGTATGACGCCCGAGGCCGTCGAATGTCGACCTACCTGATGGGAATTTGGACATATCTCACCGAGCGCGACTCGCCGGAACGGCGCGTCAGGCCTCGTCTGCCACCAGGAGCGGTTCCTCGGTGATCTTGCCGTCGATGATCCGGTAGCTCCGCAACACCGGGTTCGGATCCTTGAGCGACACGATCAGGTAGTGCCAGCCACCGAAGGGGTCGAACGCCGTCGCATCACGCACGTCGGTGGGCGACGGATAGGCCGTCGTGTGGGTGTGGCTGTGCATCACGCCGACGATCGCAACGCCGGCATCGTCGGCACGCTTCTCGACAGCGATCATCTCCTGCCCTCCCAGCTGGTACAGCTCGCTGGAGGCCGCTTCGTTGACCATCGGGAAGAAGGTGTGCACGTCGACCGAACCCTTGTCGGCAGCAAACAACCCGCAGGCTTCATACGGCAGTCCCCGCAGGGCGTGGGCGACCAGGTCATCGCGGACGGCTCGGCTCAGGCGCAACATCGGAGACGCACTGTACTGCGCAACGCGCCGGTGAGGGCCTGAGCATTCGCGCCCGCCCCTCCTAACCTGAAGGCATGGCTCCCCAGGACGCGAAGGTCATCGCAACGAACCGCCAGGCCCGGCGCGAATTCGAGATCATCGACACCGTGGAAGCGGGGCTCGTGCTCAAAGGCAGCGAGGTCAAGTCGTTGCGCCACTCCAAGGCCCAGCTTGCGGAGGCCTACGGGCGCATCGCCGACGGTCAGGCCTGGCTCAACGCGCTCCACATCGGGAAGTACGACCACGCGGCGAGCGCGTTCGCGCACGATCCGGATCGGCCCAAGAAGCTGCTACTGCACCGGAGCCAGATCCATCGCCTCCAGCAGCAGATCGATCAGAAGGGCCTGACGCTCGTCCCCCTCTCGCTCTACTTCAAGGACGGACGCGCAAAGGTCGAGCTCGCGCTCGCTCGGCGCAAGCGCCTGGTCGACAAGCGCCAGACCATCGCAAACCGCGAAGCCGACCGCGAGGCGCAGCGCGCCATGGCCCAAGCCCGCGACGGCGCACGGCGATGAGTCCCCGGGACCGCCTCGTCGAGCGTCACCCGCGCGCGCGAGCGGCGAGTCGGTAGCCTGAACACCGGGGGCCCTCCGGAGCCCCCGGTGTACCTTGACATCCAGGTGACACCCCTGGATCACACTCCACGGGGCTGATCGGTTTCGACGTGTTGGATTGTTCGTCGGATCGTGCGACCGGAGTTGCTCAGACTCCTTAAACGGGGCAACCAAAGACACGGCAACCGCCCTGTCGCTCTCGCCGCCTGATCTAGTCAGGTGATCTGAGAGTAATCGGGACCAGCGATGGCACCCGGGGCCTGATCACTGCAGCCCGGCAACAGAAGCAGTGATGGACCGCAGGGAAAGACCGCTGACGGCGTGAAAGACCGCTGACTCCGACGAAAGCGTCGGTGGCGGGGCCTTCGGGTCCCAATCGACCCGGCGACGTGACTGCCACAAGTCACACCCTCGGGAATGGTCGTAGCGCGGACGGTGGACCCAGCGC
Source organism: Acidimicrobiaceae bacterium (assembly GCA_024641655.1). GTDB lineage: Bacteria > Actinomycetota > Acidimicrobiia > Acidimicrobiales > UBA8592 > JAHECR01. The sequence continues at coordinate 61,526 of JAHECR010000004.1, read as the reverse complement.
GGACGGGGGTTCGATTCCCCCCAGCTCCACGGCAACCCGACCTCCGGTCGGGTTGCTTCGGGTTTTCGGGCTTCGCCAGAGAACAGGTTGTGTTGACCTGCGAGTTCGCATCCGCGCCGGATACCCATGCGCAGACCCCTCACACCGCCACTTACAACGTCAGCACACCACGCCAGATGCTCTGGCCGCTGTGGGTGGGGTTCCCGTCGATCGGCTCGACCGAGATGTCCACCACCGGGTAGTCGGCGGGGTCGACCCCGTCAGGGAGCAGGAAACGGCCGCTGCCCTCGACGACGCCCAGCGAGAACATGCCCTGCACGTTGGTGTCGATGATCCAGGCCTCGTAGTACCCCGAGGCTGCTGGAAGGCTGGGCAGATCGAGCTCGAGCTCGTAGTGCCCGTCGACATCGACGAGGCGGGCCTCCGCAGGTGCCGGTGCCTGGATCTGCAAGCCCTCGCTGGTGATGGTGACCGACGCCACGACCGACCCTTCATCGCCTGACGACAGGACCAACGCGGCACCGAGCGCCAGCACCAATACCGCAGCAGCGATCGACAACACCCACGGCAAACGGGCGGCACGGGCGCGACGAACGCGATCGAGCGATACCGGCGCGTCGGCCTGGGCGCCCGAATCGTGCCCGGACATCCCGGTCGCGGCAGCGATACCCGCCCACACCTCCGGTGGCGGCTGGAGTCGCGCGCGATCCTCGGGTTGCAGCTCGCGGAGCAGATCAACGAGCTCTGGCGGTGGTAGCAGTGGATCAGTCATCGCGATGCTCCAGATGACGTCGCAGACGAGCGAGGCCGCGACGGATGTCACTCTTGACGGTACCCAGGGGATGGCCGGTGAACTCGGCGATCTCGCCGTGGGTGAGTTGGTCGTAGAACGCGAGCTCGACGCAGACCCGGGTTCGCTGGGGCAGCCCAGCCAAACCCTCGGCGAGCAGCATCCGGTCGGCGACTCGCGCGATGCCCGGCTCGTCGTCGGTGGCGACCGGGGCAGAGCGGTCGAGGAGGTCGACGTCGGCGGGAGCAGGGCGACGGCCCTGCGAACGCAGGGCGTCGACGCATCGGAACTTGGCGATACCCATCAGCCACGCCGTCAAGCTTCCCCGATCGGGATCGAAGCGCTCGCGCGACCGCCAAGCCGAGATGAAGACCTCCTGGGTCACATCTGCCGCCAGCTCGGCCCCCACGGTGCGCACGCAGAAGGAGTAGACGAGTGAGCCGACCTCGTCGTAGGCCGCGCGCAACGCATCGGGGGCACCGGTGCAAAACGCCCGCTCGATATCCGCCAACGCCTCCAACGCCTCCGACTCCCGTATCGCCGTGCTGCTGCGCTCCGCCGGACTGTATCGCCGCACGGGCGCGGAGGCGTAGAAGAGGGGCCGATGCTCAGGACGGGTAAGGAGTGCGGAAACGGCAGCCACGACCCTTCTTCGCTCCCCACTGCCGGCCTGGATGCACACCGTTTCGAATGGGCACCAGGTGCGACGCACACCGTGTCGCGGTTCGGGGGCCGAGCGCCGCCCGCACGCGAACGAACTCTGCGCGCCCGGCCTCGACGAAAAATGTTCACGCCCGCGCATCCAGGGGAGGGCAACGAGGCGAAGAGGGACCAAACACCTACCCCGGAGGAACCCCAGTGAAAAAGATCACCGCCCTGTTCGCAGTATTGGCTCTCGCGGTCGTCACCGCACTCGTGTCGGCAAGCCCCGCCGGCGCGCAGAGCGCCGCCCGCATCCACCTGATCCACGGCATCCCCGGAGTCGTCGTGAACGTGGTGGTGGACGGCAGCCCGGTCATCGAGGACTTCGCCTTCGGCGAGACGCAGGACCTGTCCTCGTTCGCCGGCCAGACGCTCGTCGGCCTGCAGGTCACGGTGGCCGCCGACGACTCGGTCGCCATCGACGCCGGTGACTTCGCCGTGCCCGCCACTGGCAACTACACCGTCATCGCCCACCTCAATGCTGCGGGCGCCCCGACCCTGGGTGTGTTCGCGAACGACACCTCGACCATCGCTGCCGGCGAAGGTCGCCTCGTCGTGCGTCACACCGCTGAGGCGCCCGCCGTCGACATCCTGGCCAACGGCTCCGTGGCGTTTGCCAACGTCGTGAACGGTGCCGAAGGTTCCGCTGATCTCGCCGCCGGCACGATCACTGCCACCGTCGAGCCGGTTGGCTCCGACACCGTGGTCATCGGCCCGGCCGACCTGCCCATCGTCGAAGGCAGCTCGCTGATCGTCTACGCCGTCGGCTCGGTCAACAGCGAGCTCAGCGTCCTCACCGAGACCATCACCGGTCTCGGCACCGCACCAGCCGCGGTCAACACCGGCACCTCGCCCGTGAGCGATGGCTCGGGTAGCACGGTGACGATCGCCCTCGTTGCCGCAGCGCTGGCCGGCGCGCTCGTCATCGGCGCCGGCTCGCTCCGGCTGGCCACCGTGAAGCGTTGAGCGAACGCCTCTCCATGAGGCTCGGTGCAGGACGGTCGACCCCCCGGTGGGTGTCGGCCGTCCTCGCCGCGTGCTGCCTGGCGTCCGCGTGCAGCAGCGGCAATGTCGAGGCCCGCACCGATCCGGAGCCCCGCCCGACGGCGACCGTCACCGACCTCGCCGCGACGACCTCGCCCTCACCCTCGCCGAGACCTACCGATCCCGCGACCGATCCACCCGACGAGCCGTTCGGCACACCGCTGCCTTCCGCTGCGGGCATCCCTGCGGTTCCCGAGGTCGTCGAGCCGACGTTGCTCCGGATCCCCGCACTCGACATCGATGCGGCGCCGATCCTCCCGGTCGGCGTCTTGGCGGACGGTCAGATGGAGATCCCCGACGCTCGTCGCGTGGGCTGGTACCGCTTCGGGCCGGTGCCGGGTGCGCCCGGCTCCGCCGTGCTGGCCGCCCACATCGCGTCGCGCGGCATCGACGGTGTGTTCCGTCATCTCGACCGGGTGGAGGTCGGCGACGCGGTCGAGGTCATCGACGCCGACGGTGCCGTGAGCCGCTACGAGGTCATCGAGACCACAGTGCACAAGAAGGAAGACCTCCAGTCCACGGGTGCGTTCGACCGAACCGGCGAGGCTCGGCTGACGCTCATCTCGTGCGGAGGAGCGTTCGACACCACGCGCCGGAGCTACGACAGCAACGTCGTGGTGGTGGCCCGGCCGGTCTGAGGGCTCGAGGGCTCGAGGGCTCGAGGGCTCGAGGGCAGCGGAACAGACCAAGGCCGGGATTTTCCCCCTCCGGCTCGGCGCGCGACGATGGCAGGAGACCCCTCATCCAGCGGAGCCGCACCATGCTGGACACCGAAGCAACCGCACAACGCCTCCTCGATCAAGCAGGTATCGAGCTCAACGGATCTCGGCCCTGGGACATACAGGTCCATGACCAACGGCTCTGGGCCCGGGTCTTGCGCGATCGCGAGCTCGGCCTCGGCGAGTCCTACCAGGACGGCTGGTGGGACGCCCAGCATGTGGACCAGTTCCTGGAGCGGCTGATCATCACCGACGTCCGAAGCGCCGTTCGTCTCGCACCAGCGGTGATCGTCCTGGCGGCGAAGGCGGCCACCACGAACCGGCAGTCGCGACGGCGCGCCGGCGACAACGCGTCGTTCCACTACGACATCGGAAACGACCTGTACGAGCGCATGCTCGACCGGCGGATGATTTACAGCTGCGGTTACTGGCGAGACGCCGACGACCTCGATGCGGCACAAGAGGCGAAGCTCGATCTCATCTGCCGCAAGCTGCACCTCCAGCCCGGCATGCGTCTGCTCGACATCGGCTGCGGCTGGGGCGGTCTCGCCGCACACGCGTCACAGCGCTACGGCGTCGAGGTCGTGGGCATCACCCCCGCAGCCGAACAAGTGCGGGTCGCCACCGAGCGAACCGCCGGCCTCTCAGTCGAGATCAAGCAGGCCGACTACCGCGAGGTCATCGGCACCTTCGACCGGATCACCTCGGTGGGGATGATGGAGCACGTCGGCCCCAGGAACCTGCGGCGCTTCTTTTCGGTGTGCGCTGACCGTCTTGCTCCCGACGGGCTCATGCTCCATCACACGATCGGCTCCAACGAAACCAAGAGCCGGACCGATCCGTGGTTCGACAAGTACATCTTCCCCGGCGGCGTCGTGCCCTCCCTCGAGCAGATCGCCCGTGCCTCCCTCGGCGAGTGGGCCGTCGAGGACGTCCACAACTTCGGGCCCGACTACGACCGGACCTTGATGACGTGGCTGGCGAACATCGAGAGCCGGTGGGACGAGCTCCCGACCTACGACGAGCGGTTCCGACGGACCTGGCGCTACTACCTCTGCGCGTCGGCCGCGTCGTTCCGGGTGCGGAACCTGCAGCTGTGGCAGATCGTGTTCAGCCGCGCCCGGCAACACAGCCCCGTCTACCACGCAGCGCGCTGAGCCCTACGGCGCGACCTTCGCCCAGGCCGCCGCGAGGTCACGATCACCGAACACTTCGAGGCCCTCGGTACGGCGACCCCACAGATAGAGGAGCAGATCCGGGCCCGAGCCGCGCACCGCCACGTCCCCTTTGGCGTGTTCGCGACTGACAACGAAGTGCTCGCCGCCGTCGACGCGCAACAGCCATTCACCTTCGCCGTCGGTGCGGTGCAGGTGTAGGGACCCCGTCGGGTACACGAACGACTTGTTCGGGTTCGTCGAGAACTGCATGCCGACGTGTACGAGCTCATCGACGCCGTCCGCGGCGAGGTCGCTGTCGATCGGGGTCGGGGCCCCGACCGCCTGCTCGACGTCCCATCGGTGCACGACCGTCTCGTGCGCCATCCGTCGCGCGTACCAGCCGACCTGTTGCTGCACCCCCCAGGTCCACGAAGGGCGCTCGGGGTCCGTGGAGCGCAGTACCTCGACGAGACGCTCCAGGATGGCGCGTTCCCACGTCACGGGGTCGCCCTCGGGAGCGTCGACGAAGCGGTGCGTCGGTCGCTCGAGCGTGTCGGCTTCGATGGTGGCGGTCATCCACGCATGGATCTGACCGACATGGGTCACCAAGCGGGCGACATCCCAACCAGGGCAGGCGACAACCGGAGCAGCCAGATCCGTCGCGGCGGCCTCGAGCAACCGGCGACCATTGGATTCGACGGCATCGACAAGAGCAGCGGTGTCCATGCGCCGGAGTCTAGATGCGAGCCGCGGCGGGCCCCACCAACAGACCAGCTACTGTCGATTCCATGGCCACAGCGACGCCCATGCATCTCGAGGCCAAACCCCGACTGCGCGGGTGGTCGCACGCCGTGGCAGGGCTCGCCGCTGCTGCGTTGTGCCCGATCCTCATCATCTTCTCGGCCGGCACCCGCTCCACCGCAGCGCTGTTCGCATCGGCGATCGTCGGTCTGTTCGCCACCAGCGCCCTCTACCACCGCTTCCGCTGGGGCCGCCGCGCCCACACGGTCCTTCGGCGCCTCGACCACGCAATGATCTTCGTCGCCATCGCCGCGACCTATACCGGTGTCGCCGCCGGCCTGCCACCGGGCTCCAGCAGGCTCATCCTCACGTTGGTCTGGACAGGCGCCGCGGCAGGTGTCGCCACCCAGCTCCTGTGGCCGAACGCCCCGCGCTGGATCATCGTCGGGCTCTACATCGTCGTCGGTTGGGCCGCGCTCGTCGTCATCGATGACATCTGGCAGGCGCTCGGCGTCGGCGGCTTCGCACTGCTACTCACCGGTGGATGCCTGCACACCATCGGAGCGACGGTCTACGCCCGGCGGCGTCCCGACCCATGGCCCACCTGGTTCGGTTTCCACGAGATCTTCCACCTCTTCGTGGTGGCTGCGGTCGCGTCGCATTACGTCGTGGTGGCGTTCTTCGCGCTCCCGCACGGCGCGGGCGCCTGACCGCAGCTCAGAACTCGACGACGGAGCGAAGCACCGCCCCGGACTCCATCTTGTGGAAGGCGTCCTCGACGCCGTGCAGGTCGATGGTCTCCGAAACGAACCCGTCGAGATCGAGACGACCCTGCAGGTAGAGATCGATCAACATCGGGAAGTCACGACTGGGCAGGCAGTCGCCGTACCACGACGACTTCAACGCTCCCCCGCGACCGAAGACGTCGAGGAAGGGCAACTCGATCGTCATGTCCGGGCGGGGCACGCCGACGAGCACGACGGTGCCGGCGAGGTCGCGGGCGTAGAACGCCTGGCGGTACGTCTCGGGAAGACCGATGGCCTCGATGACCACGTCGGCCCCGTTGCCGTCGGTGAGCTCCCGGATGCGCTCGACAGCGTCTTCGCGGGTGGCGTTCACCGTGTGGGTGGCACCGAAGCCCCTGGCCCAGTCGAGCTTGGTGTCGTCGACATCGACCGCGATGATCTTGGATGCGCCGGCGAGGCGAGCGCCGGCGATCGCGGCGTCTCCGACGCCACCGCAGCCAAACACGGCCACCGAGTCACCACGACCGACGTTGCCGGTATTGACTGCGGCACCGATGCCCGCCATGACCCCACAGCCGAGCAGTCCTGCTGCGGCCGGCCGAGCGGCACGATCGACCTTGGTGCACTGCCCCGCGGCCACCAGCGTCTTGTCGGCAAAGGCGCCGATCCCGAGGGCCGGGCTGAGCTCGGTGCCGTCGAGCAACGTCATGCGCTGGGTGGCGTTGTGCGTCGCGAAGCAGTACTGGGGCCGGCCGCGCAGACAGGCCCGGCATTCCCCGCACACCGCCCGCCAGTTGAGGATCACGAAGTCCCCGGGGGCGACGTCGGTAACCCCCTCGCCGACGGACTCGACGATCCCGGCGGCCTCGTGGCCCAACAGGAAGGGGAACTCGTCGTTGATGCCCCCCTCTCGGTAGTGCAGGTCGGTGTGGCACACCCCGCATGCCTGTACCGCCACGACGGCCTCGCCCGGCCCGGGATCGGGGACGATGATGGTCTCGACCGTGACCGGGGCACCCTGAGAACGGGCGACGACTCCGCGTACCTGCTGTGGCATCTCGACTCCTGAACAACGACGTCGGTGAGATCGCCGACTCTACCGCTCTGGCCGGCGAGGACTCCAGCGGTGTCGACGCTCAGACGTCGAGGAAGCGATAGGCGGCGATCGCCGAACCGACCGCGCCGACTGCAGCGCCGATTGCCAGCAAGAACAAGCTGATGCCCCACACCTCGCCGGAGGTGACCGCGAAGCTCTTCAAGATGGTGAGCACGTCGTCGCTCGCCAGCCATCGGGCGAAGGCCCGGTTGGCGCCGTAGACCGAGGTCGTACCGAGTGCCGCACCCGCGATGCCCTGCACGGTGCCCTCGAGCATGAACGGTACGAGGATGAACCAGTTCGTCGCGCCGACGAGCTTCATCACCTCGATCTCCCGGCGGCGCGCGAACATCGCCATCCGGATGGTGTTCAGGATCAGCAGCAGACCGGTGAGCAACAACACCGCGCCGGCACCGAGCACGATCCAGCGAACGACGTCGGTGGCGCGCTCGATCTTGCGGATCTCCTCGGTGGCGCGCACGACCTTCTTGACGCCCGGCTTGGTCTCGAACTCTGCGGCCAGCGCCTCGACGGCGTCGGCGTCGAGCTCGACGGGAACGACCCGGAACGACGGGGGCAAGATGTCGGGCGTGACGATCTCGGTGATTTCAGGCTGGTCGGGGAAGAAGTCCTGGGTGAACTCCTGATAGGCCTCCTCCTGGGTGACGAACCGCGACGTCTGCACGCCGGCGCTCTGGTTGAGATCGTCCTGGATGGAGTCGAGCTGGGCCTGGGTGATTTCGGGCTGCAAGAAGATGATGAACTCGACGCCGTCCTCCCACCGGTCGGTTGCGTTCGCCACCCCCTTCTGGAGCAGCAGCGCCACCCCGAGCAGGCTCAGCGACACCGCCACGGTGAGTACCGACGCCAACGTCAGCGTCAGGTTCCTGCGCAGGTTCCGTCCGGTTTCCCGGACCACATAGTCGAGTTTCAGCGCCATGACGGGTCAGTACACCCCGCGCGCCTGATCGCGAACGATCGAGCCGCTGTCGAGCTCGATGACCCGGCGCCGCATCGTGTCGACGATGCCGCGATCGTGGGTCGCCATGACCACCGTGGTGCCCGTCCGGTTGATGCGATCGAGCAGGCGCATGATGCCCACCGAAGTGGCCGGGTCGAGGTTCCCCGTGGGCTCGTCGGCGAGCAGGATCAGGGGGCGGTTCACGAACGCACGAGCGATCGAGACCCGCTGCTGCTCCCCGCCCGAGAGCTCGTGGGGCAGGTTGTCCATCTTCTTCTGGAGCCCGACGAGCTCGAGGATCGCGGGCACCTGGGTCTTGACCACGTGCTTGGGCCGCCCGATGACCTCGAGTGCGAACGCCACGTTCTGCGAGACGGTCTTGTTCGGCAGGAGTTTGAAGTCCTGGAAGATGCTCCCGATGTTGCGCCGCAGGTACGGGACCCGCCAGCGGCTCAGGCTCCCGATGTCCTTGCCGGCGACGAAGATCCGCCCCTTTTCGGGATCCTCCTCCTTGTTCAGCAGGCGGAGGAAGGTGGACTTCCCAGAGCCCGAAGGCCCGACCAGGAACACAAATTCGCCCTTCTGGATGTCGCAGGACGCCTCGTGAAGTGCGAGCACTTCACCCTTGTAGATCTTGGTGACGGCTTCGAGCTTGATCATGATGGCAGCGGGGTCGCACAGGGCGCCGGGCGGGCCACTGCGGGAGAGACGAACGTTACCACCAGGTTACGAAACTTCCCGGGCAGGGGCCGACGCATCTGCGGTCAGTCGCTCGCCATCGGCTCGCCGCCACCGGCCCGCAGCCAGCGGAGGTATGCCTCGATGAAACCGTCGACGTCGCCACCCAGCACGGTCTCGACCGCGCCCACCTCGTGGCCCGATCGCAGATCCTTGACCATCTGATAGGGCTGCAGGACATACGAACGGATCTGGCTCCCGAAACCGACCCGCTTGGACTCCCCGCTGATCGCCTGCAGCTCGTCCTGGCGCTTCTGGTGCTCGAGATCGAGCAGACGCGCCGCCAGCATCTGCATGGCCCGATCCTTGTTCTGATGCTGGCTGCGCTCGTTCTGGCACGACACGACGATGCCGGTGGGCAGATGGGTGATGCGCACCGCGGAGTCGGTGACGTTGACGTGCTGCCCGCCGGCCCCCGACGAACGGTAGGTGTCGATGCGCAGCTCGGTCTCGTCGATCTCGATCTGGTCGCTCACCTGGTCGAAGAACGGGACGACGTGCATCGACGCAAAGGCCGTCTGGCGTTTCGATTCCTTGTTGAACGGCGAGATGCGCACCAGCCGGTGGACGCCATGTTCGGACTGCAGCATGCCGTAAGCGCGTCGGCCACGCACCAGGAACTCCGCCGAGGTGATGCCCGCCTCGGCGCCCTCGTTGATCGACTCGATCTCGAAGTCGAAGCCGTGCCCCTCGGCCCAGCGCTTGTACATCCGCAGCAGCATCTCGGCCCAGTCCTGGGCGTCGGTGCCGCCCTCGCCGGACTGGATGTGACAGACCGCGTCCTTCTCGTCGAACTCGCCGGTGAACAACGACCGCAGCTCGAGCTCGTCGAACGCCGCGGCAACCGTCGACAGCGTCGTCGCGATCTCGCCGCCGAGGTCGGCGTCGTCGTCTTCGACGGCGAGCTCGACCAGCGTCTCGGCGTCTTCGATCATGCCCTCGAGCCGCTCGTACACCGCGATGTCGTCGGTGACCTCGGCGAGCTCCTGGTTGACCTGGCGGGCTCGGTCGGCGTCGTCCCAGAGGTCGGGTTGGCCCACCACGTCCTCGAGCTCGAGGCGACGGTCACGGATCTCCTCGAGGCGCAGATAGTGCGCCGCCTCGGCGAGGCGGCGCCGAGCGTCTGCGATCTCGTCGGTGAGGTCAGCCATAGCGGGACGAGTGTACTGGCGTGGGCCCCGCCCCCGAGCAGGCCCCGCCAGCGCGGCGGGCCGTTACCGGCCGTGGCAGACCTTGTACTTCTTGCCGGACCCGCACGGGCAGGGCTCGTTGCGTCCGGTCTTCGCCCACTCGTCCTTCACGACCGGAACCCGCGGGCCGGTCTGGTTCGCCTCGACCACTCCTGGTGCCTGCCCATCGACGACCGCGCTCGCTCGAGCAGCGGTGGCCATCGATGCCGCGCCGTCGCCGCCGTCCTCGGGGCCGGAGTACTCGACGTTGGACGCCCGCTCGATGCCCTGGGCCGGCCCCGACAGCTGAGCGCCGGGGGTCTCCTGGGTATTGACCTGGATGTGGGTGACGTAGCGGACGAAGTCCTGAGCGATCGCCTCCATCATGGAGCCGAACATCTCGAATCCTTCGCGCTGCCATTCCGTGAGCGGGTCCTTCTGACCCATGGCGCGCAGGTGGATACCCTCTTTGAGGTAATCCATGTCGTAGAGGTGTTCCCGCCAACGCTGATCGATGATGCGCAACATCACCTGCCGCTCGATCTGGCGCATGACGTCGGCACCGATCTCGTTCTCGCGCTGCTCGTAATAGGTGACGCCCAGAGCGGTCACGTACTCGTAGATCGCGTCGGTCGTCTTCAACCCGACGAGGTCGGCAGCGCTCATCTCGTTGGGCCACAGGCTGTTGATCCCGACGGCGAGGCCGTCGAGGTCCCACTCCTCCTCGTAGTTGGAGACGCAGTGGCTCCCGATCATCGAGTCGACGGCGGCCGCGAGGTACTCGATGGCTTCCGCTCGCAGGTCGGCACCCTCGAGGATCTGGTTGCGCCGCGCGTAGATCACGCGCCGCTGCTCGTTCATGACCTCGTCGTACTTGAGGACGTTCTTGCGGATCTCGGCGTTGCGCTGTTCGACGGTGTTCTGTGCCCGCTCGATGGCCTTGGTGACCATCTTCGAGTCGATGGCGACGTCATCGGGCATCGCCTTCTTCATCACCCAGTCCATCGCTCCGGTGGCGAACAGCCGCATCAGCTCGTCTTCGAGCGAGATGAGGAACCGGCTCTCCCCGGGGTCGCCCTGACGGCCCGAACGGCCGCGGAGCTGGTTGTCGATGCGGCGACTGTCGTGGCGCTCGGTCGCGAGCACGTACAGCCCACCGAGGGCTTTGACCTTCTCACCCTCGGACTTGCAGATCGGCGTGTACTTCGCCAGCAGCTCGGCTCGGCGAGCCTGGCCTTCCTCACTGTGAGGATCGAGCCCTTCGGCGAGCACATCTCGATCAGCGAGGCCCTCGGGGTTGCCGCCGAGGATGATGTCGACGCCACGACCGGCCATGTTGGTCGCCACGGTGACCCCGCCCAGTCGGCCGGCCTGCGCCACGATGTCGGCCTCACGAGCATGCAGCTTGGCGTTGAGGACCGTGTGCGGGATGCCTTCCTTGTCGAGCAGCCTCGAGACGAGCTCGGACTTCTCGACCGAGATCGTGCCCACGAGCACGGGCTGACCGCTGGTGTGTCGCTCGACGATGTCTTCGACGACCGCCTCGAACTTGCCCCGCTCGGACCGGTAGATGAGGTCGACCTGGTCCTTGCGGATCACGGGCATGTTCGTCGGGATCGGCACGACGTGCAGGCCATAGGTGTTGTAGAACTCGGCGGCTTCGGTCTCGGCGGTACCGGTCATGCCGGCGAGCTTGTCGTAGAGGCGGAAGTAGTTCTGCAACGTGATGGTCGCGAGGGTCTGGTTCTCCTCTTTGATCTTCACCCCTTCCTTGGCCTCGACTGCCTGATGCAACCCGTCACTCCACCGGCGGCCTTCGAGGATCCGGCCGGTGAACTCGTCGACGATCTTCACCTCGCCGTTGGCGACGATGTAGTCCTTGTCGCGGTGGAAGAGTTCCTTGGCCTTGAGCGCCACCTGGAACTGGTGCACGAGGTTCGCCGACACCTCGTCATAGAGGTTCTCGACGTCGAGCGCCCGTTCGACCGCGTGGACGCCCTCCTCGGTGGGGGCAACGGTACGCTTCTCCTCGTCGACGTCGTAGTGGACGTCGCGTTGCAGACCCCGGACGATCGCAGCGAACTGGTAGTAGGTCTTCGCGGCATCGGCGAGCTTGCCGCTGATGATGAGCGGTGTGCGGGCCTCGTCGATGAGGATCGAATCGATCTCGTCGACGATGCAGTAGTTGTGGCCGCGCTGCACCTTGCGATCGAGGCTCATCGCCATGTTGTCGCGGAGATAGTCGAAACCGAGCTCGTTGTTGGTGCCGTAGGTGACGTCGGCGGCGTACATCTGGCGCTTGTGCTCAGAGTCGCGGTTTCCCGGCACGATGAGGCCGACCTCGAGGCCGAGCCACTGGTAGATCTCGCCCATCCACTCCGCGTCGCGCGCCGCGAGGTAGTCGTTCACCGTGACGACATGGACACCGTTACCCGACAGGCCGTTGAGATAGATCGGCAGTGTCGAGGTGAGGGTCTTGCCCTCACCGGTCTTCATCTCGGCCACCCAGCCGAAGTGCAACGCCGCTCCACCAACGAGCTGAACGTCGTAGGGCCGCTGGCCGATGCGACGCTGCGCGGCCTCGCGGACCACGGCGAACGCCTCGATCAGGAGCTCGTCGAGCGGTTCCCCGTTGTCGAGCCGTTGGCGGAACTCGCCGGTCTTCGCCTGGAGCTCACCGTCGCTCAGACGCTGCATCTCGGGTTCGTACTCGTTGATGTCGGGCACGAGCGCATGCAACGCGCGGAGCTTCTTTCCCTCACCGGAGCGAAGGAGCGTCTTGATGGGGTTCTTGCTCATGAGATGGACAGCCTATCGCTCGGCACGACTGCGCAAGATGGCATGGTCGTGCACCGTGGCTGTGCGCAGACGGCGGTGTGAACGCTCGGCGCCGAGCGCGCCCGGTTGCGATCGCCCCCGTGGCGCGCACCCGGGAACGGAGCGGCAAGGGACCAGCCCTGTCGTCCGCCGCCGTCGCCCCTGATTACTCGGTGTGCTCGAGCAACCCGTAGTCCCCGCTGAGGCGCTTGTAGACCACCGACGCCTGACCGTTCTCGATGTTGGTGAACAAGAAGAAGTCGTGCCGGAGCATCTCCATCTGTTGTACCGCCTCGACGGCGGACATCGGATCGCTCACGATCTGCTTCTGGCGAACGAAATCGATCTCGCTCACATCGGGAATCGTCACGGGCTGTGCCTCCTGGTACTTGTCGTGGCGCCCACCGGCGAAGTGGTGCTGGTTGGTTTCCTTCGTCTTGAGCTTGCGCAGATTGCGTTCGACCTTGTGGATCGTGCGTTCGATCGCGGTCAGCTCATCGGGCCCGCTGGCCTTGCAGTGAATGTGACGACCAGCACCATCGATGTGGATCTCGCAGACTTCCTTGTCCGCTATTCGAGGGTTCTTCTCCTCCAGCAGGTGCACTTGTGCCCGGTCGAGGCGGGTCAGGTAGCGATCGAGCTTCGTGATCTTCTCACGGACGAAATCCTCGAGCTCGGGGGTCACTCGCATACCACGGCTGCTGATGGTGACATCCACGTCGGGGGACCTCCTGGACAGGTGTGACAAGGTCCTGGGCGGTACCGAAATCGGGGGACGGTCCCAGGTTGGAGCCCCACTGTAGAACGCTCGGCCAGCCGGAGTGAAGGCCGAAAGTCACCGAAAATCGTCCACGATGTCAGGCCCTGTCCACGCGCTCGTGACGATGACGCCCAGCGTTGGTCGCGTGGGCGGCGGCCACCCCAACGACCCGCGCGGCACGCGCGTCCCGCAGCAGCGAGGCTGCCCGCCGCAGGGTCGCCCCCGTGGTGACCACGTCGTCGACGACGAGGACGTCGGCGCCGCGTACCGTGACGCCGCGACGGGTGCCGGCGTCGTGCAGGGAGATCGGCGGGCCGGCGAGTCGACCCGAACGGCTGCGGCCCGTCTGGGTCGCGCTGCCGGTTCGGGCGAACAGTGCCGCCGCCGGCAACCCGAGCCGTGCCGCGACCGCACGCGCCAACACCTCGCCCTGGTCGAATCCCCGACGCCGCCGGTTGGGCGGCGCGGACGGCACCCAGGTGACCAGATCGGGCTCTTCACCGGCGGCGATGACCCGGCCCGCCATCGCCGTCACGAACCACTCGACCCCCGTCCGCACTCCGCCATACTTCAGGCGTGCGACGAGTCGGCGGGCGACCTCGTCGTATTCGGCCAACACCAGGCACCGATCGAGGTCCCCACCCACGACGATCTCCTCGAGAGGACGAAGCCGATCGACGCAAGCCCGACACGGCGAGGACCCGAAGGCCCCACAGCCTGCGCACCGACTCGGAAACACCAGATCACCGAGCACCATCGGGCCAAGGTAGACCGCACCCTGTGACAGTCGACGACGGTGCCGAGCGAGGTCACGACGTGCCGGGAAGCGCGCCGTCGGCTCCCCTACGTCAGTGTCCCGGCTGGAACACCCACCCACTCGGTGTCCCGGCTGGAACACCCACCCACTCAGTGTCCCGGCTGGAACACCCACCCACTCAGTGTCCCGGCTGGAACACCCACCCACTCAGTGTCCCGGCTGGAACACCATGAGATAGAGCATGACCACAGCGAGGAGCGTGATCGCACCGCCTGCGGCCTGGACGCGTGACTCGGCGGCACTGTCGCCCGTACCGAGTCTGCGTTCGGCCGGGGCGAGCGCCGCGTGCAGGATTCCCGTCATCGCGATCCAGATGATCACCGCAGCAGCGAGCCAGCCCTCCGACATCGAGTACTCGTCGCTCGACATGCCGACGAGACCGAAGCCGAACACCCCCGCGAGCACGAGCCCGGTGCCGTACACCCGCTGGCTGTTCGTGGCCATGAACCCGTACAGGGCGTTGCGCGCCGAGTGGTCGAGGCGTTTGGCCTGGTTCGCCATGATCGGGTGTGCCACCGCCGGGGCAAGGGCGACGATGACCGCGAGGAGGTGCAGGATCAGGAGAAGCTTGTAGCCAGTGTCGGTGGTCGCAGCAAGGATCATGGCGCCACGTTAGCGGGCCAGGCGCGAACCGTGGACCTGCTCGGCCCTCAGTAGCGGTAGTGCGCGGACTTGAACGGCCCGTCCTTGGGAACGCCGAGGTAATCCGCTTGCTCCTGGGTGAGCTCGGTGAGGCGGACGCCGAGCGCGTCGAGGTGGAGCCGGGCGACCTTCTCGTCGAGCTCCTTCGACAGGATCGACACCTCCTTGGGCATGAAGTCCGCCGCCGAGTGCAGCTCCATCTGGGCCAGGACCTGGTTGGTGAAGCTGCAGCTCATCACGAAGCTCGGGTGGCCCGTGGCGTTGCCGAGGTTGAGAAGACGACCCTCGGACAACACGATCACCGAGTGCCCGTCGGGGAACACGTACTCGTCGACCTGCGGCTTGATGTGCACGCGCTGGACGTCGGACATCCGCGCCAGACCGGCCATGTCGATCTCGTTGTCGAAGTGCCCGATGTTGCCCACGATCGCCTGGTGCTTCATACGGGCCATGTGCTGCGCGGAGATGATGCCCTTGTTACCCGTCGCGCTGATGAAGATGTCGGCGGAGTCCATCACGTCCTCGAGGCGCACCACCTGGTACCCCTCCATCGCAGCCTGGAGGGCGCAGATCGGGTCGACCTCGGTGACCACGACGCGCGCACCCTGGCCCCGCAGCGACGCGGCGCAGCCCTTCCCGACATCGCCGTAGCCCATCACGCAGGCCACCTTGCCACCGATCATCACGTCGGTGGCACGGTTGATGCCGTCGATGAGCGAGTGCCGGCAGCCGTAGAGGTTGTCGAACTTGGACTTCGTGACCGAATCGTTGACGTTGATCGCCGGGAAGAGGAGCTTGCCCTCCTGTTGCATCTGGTACAGACGGTGCACGCCCGTGGTGGTCTCCTCGGAGACCCCCCGGATGTCCGCAGCGATGGTCCCCCAGTCCAGGTCACCGGCTTCGTGCACCGAGCGGAGGCGATCCAGGAACACGCCCCACTCCTCGGAATCGTCCGGGCCCGCTTCGGGGACGGCCCCCGCCCGAGCGAACTCCAGCCCCTTGTGCACCATCATCGTGGCGTCACCACCATCGTCGAGGATGAGGTTGGGGCCACGGCCGTCAGGCCAGCGGAAGAGCTGCTCGGTGGCCCACCAGTACTCCTCGAGCGTCTCTCCCTTCCACGCGAACACGGGGGTGCCCTTGGGTTCCTCGACGGTTCCCTCGGGGCCCACCGCGATCGCCGCGGCCGCGTGGTCCTGGGTGGAGAAGATGTTGCACGACACCCAACGCACGTCGGCGCCGAGCGCCGTCAAGGTCTCGATCAGGACCGCTGTCTGGATGGTCATGTGCAACGAGCCGGCGATGCGAGCACCGGCGAGGGGCTGCTCGTCGAAGTACTCGGCGCGCAGCGCCATCAGACCGGGCATCTCGTTCTCTGCGAGCTGGATCTCCTTGCGGCCGAAACCGGCAAGCGAAACGTCGGCGACCTTGAAGTCGTGAACCGTGGCTTCGTTGGGGGACATGAGCGGCACCTCCGTGCGTCGTTCGAGGGTCTGTGCAGGAGGGCTGGGGTCGTCTGACACCGCTCGTGCAGCCCGGCCTAGGAGTCTAGGCAGGCTCGCCGGGGCTCCCTCTCGATCCGCGCGAAGTCAATCGGGGATCAGCTCGCGGACCATCGCGAGATCTACAGTCGAGAACTCGCCGTGGGTGGAGTTGCTCGGCGAACCGGTCAAGAGCGCGGCGACCGCTTCGGCGAAGTCGCCCGCGCCGACGTCGAAGTCCGCGCCACCGCTCTCGGGCCACCACTCGCCGTTGATGCCGCGTGCGGCACTCCACCGAGCCCGGTCGGTGTCGTCGAGGTACATCACGTCGAGGGCGTGACCGACCTCGTGGGCCAGCACTTCCGAAACTGCCTGCGGCGAGTCGTCCTCGCTCACGTACACGGTGATGGTGCGGTTCACGGTGTTGGTGTTGCCGCGGTAACCGTCCCGGGGGCCCTCGAACTCGACCTGCCATCCCGTCAGGATCGCCCCGATCGGGTAGTCGATGAGGCTCTCGGCGGCACGCCCGACCGCGGTCGGGCCGTCGGTGACGGCGATCGTGTCGGTCTGACCGCGCGTGATCGTGAGCGGTTCGATCAGGTCGACCGCGCTCGCCGCCGGCGCCGGTTCGACCGTGGGCCTGCTCGGACGCGGCGCCTGCACGATCACGAGTCCGCCGACCGCTGTGAGGCCGACGAGCACGCCGGCAGCGGGCACGGCGAGGCGGTGGCGTAGACGCTGGAACCACGGTTCCGCCCGCCCCGCGAGCATCAACGCCTTCAGACGCGCCCGTACTTCGCCGACCGGTCGCCCGAGCGCAACCGCCAACACCGCGAGGTCGTCGTCGCGCAGCGACACGTGCTCGCCAGGCTCCAGGCCTCGCAGGAGGTAGAGCAGCGACAGGTACCGGCCCAGGACATCGTCGAACTCGGTCGTGAGGTCGGTACCGATGGGCAAGACCAGCGCCCGATCGGCGACCGACAGCGAGCCCTCATCGAGGTCGATCACCAGCTGTGAGCGTTCGGGAATCACCGGTCCGGCGTCGGCTTTGTAGAGCTGCAGCAGGCGGTGCACCTGGGCGTCGTCGAGGGCGCGTTCACCGCGCTCGATGGCACGGAGATCCGCCGAACCGAAGGTCGATTCGGCGCTCGCGAGGTCCTCGATGGTCAGCCCCAGCGAAGTCCGGCGCTCGACGAGCAACTCGCCGAGACGTCGCGGCGGGACGAGTGAGAGTTCGGTCGTCACTTCACGAGGACGAGCATGCCTGCGGGCGTGGGACCGACGAGAAGACCGGCGGCCGGCACCACCAGGCGGCGACGCATCCGTTCTGCCTGCTCGGCGACCTCGGCCGCTCGGGTCGCCCTGATCACGGTCACGCGCTCGGTGACGGCTTGCTCACTCAGGGAGAAGGCCTCCGAGAGCATCTCGAGGTCGTCGGCGCGCAACGGGAGGTCCTCGCCAATGGCGACGTTGCGCAGCAAGTGCAACAACGCGACATACCGGGTGAGCACGGCGTCGACCATGGCGTCGTCGAAGGCGGCCGAGTCGAAGGGAAGTGGCACGTCTTCGTCCGTCGCGAGGATGAGCTTGGAGCGCTGTGGTCGCGGCGGCGTCGAATTGAACTCGTAGAGCAGACTCAGCGACTCGATGTCGCCGTCGTCGATCGTTGCGACACCCGCCTCGATCGCCTCGAGGGCGGCCGTGTCGAAGCGCCCCATCGACCGGCGAGCCATCTCCTCGACACTGAAGGAGTACTGGCTGCGTCGCTCGGCGAGGAGCGCGCCGAGGCGTCGTGGTGGCACGAGACTCAGATTGGACGCGGTGATGGACGCCATAGCCACGCAATCGGCATGGCGAGACCGTTGTTGAGCGCTCTGGGACGCGCCGCCGCGGCGAGCGGGGTTCCGGAGGCCCGACGCCGACATGACGATCAGCCGGTCGCGCCCATCAGGCGCTCGTGTTCGGCGTCGTCGACGGTGCGTGCCTCGTCGATGAGCAGCACCGGAATGCCGTCGGTGATCGGGTATGCCCGGTGCAGACGCGGGTTGTACAAGATGGACTCCGCCTCGAAGTAGCGCAGGTCCCCCTTGTCGTCGGGACAGACGAGGATGTCGAGCAAGCGCTGGTCGAGAGCCATGGCGACGAGTGTAGTGGTCCCAAGGCGGGGCCATCGAGGCTGCCCACACCTCGCATCCTCACTGCATGAGGGCCTGGACCTCGGCCACATGGGCGTCGACCTCGACATCGGTCGGCGCCTCGAGATTGAGCCGCAGCAACGGCTCGGTGTTCGATGGCCGCAGGTTGAACCACCAGTCGCCAAGATCGACGGTGAGTCCGTCGAGGCGATCGATGCCTGCTCCCCCGTACGCCGCAGCCACACGATCGAGCACGGCCTGCTGATCGGTGACGGTCGTGTTGATCTCGCCCGATGCCCGGTACCGCTCGAAGGGCTTCCGGAGCTCCGAGAGCGGTACCCCGGAGCGCGCAAGCTCCTCCAGGATCACCACGGTGGCGATCAGACCCGAATCCGCACGGAAGTTGTCACGGAAGTAGTAGTGACCCGAGTGCTCACCACCGAAAACCGCTCCCGTCTCGGCCATCAGTTGCTTGATGAACGAATGACCGACTCGAGACCGCACGGGTGTGCCGCCACGCTCGGCGATGATCTCCGGGACGGCCTTCGAGCAAATCAGGTTGTGGATCACCGATGCACCCGGGTACTTCGCAAGCATCCCGGCGGCGACGATGGCGGTGGTCAGCGAACCCGAGACCGGTTGTGCCTTCTCGTCGACGAGGAACACCCGGTCAGCGTCGCCGTCGAACGCGAGCCCGAGGTCGGCTCCGGTCTCGCGCACCCGGGTCTGGAGATCGACGAGATTCGCGGGGTTGATCGGATCGGCAGGGTGGTTGGGGAACGTGCCGTCGAGCTCGGGAAACAGGATCTCGAGATCGACCGGCAGCCGGTCGAAGACGGCCGGGACGACGAGCCCGCCCATCCCGTTCGCCGTGTCGGCGACAATCTTCATCCTCCGCAACGCCGACCCGTCGATGAAGCTCAGGACGTGGTCGGCGAACTCGTCGAGCATGACCCGGGCGCTCACCGTGCCCTTGGTGCCGACCGGATCCAGGCCGCGAGCGGCGAGGTCTCGAATCGCAAGCAGGCCCGACTCCTCGCCGATCGGCGCCGCCCCGCGCCGGCACATCTTGATCCCGTTGTACTGGGCAGGGTTGTGCGAAGCCGTGAACACCGCAGCGGGCATGTCGAGGCGCCCGGCGGCGAAGTAGACCATGTCGGTGGAAGCCAGGCCGATGGACACGACGTCGAGGCCCTGGCTCGTGACCCCATCGATGAACGCCGGCACCAACTCCTCGGCCGACGGCCGCATGTCGTGACCCACCGCGATCGACCCCACACCAGGAGCGTCGTCGGCGACGAAGCGGGCGAACGCAGCGCCGATGGCCCGACACACCTCCGCATCGATCTGATCGGGGAACACCCCGCGGATGTCGTACGCCTTGAAGATCGAGTCGAAGTCGGCCATGCGTCGACGCTACCCAAACCCGCCTGGCGAGCGCCGTGAATCGGCCCACCGTCTCGCGATGCGGTCAGTCGACGAGCAGGAGCAGGACCAGCGTCGTCGCGTTGAAGCCGGCGTGGGCCCACATTGCCGCCCCGAGCCGGCCGCGCCGCTCGTACACCCTGGCGAAGACGACGCCGGCCGCGAACAACCCGGGAAGGACCACCGGCTCGAAGTGCACCATGGCGAACACCCCCGCTGACAGGACCGTTGCGACACCGATGTTCCAGCGGGGAGCCGCGGCGTCGATCCGGCCCGGGAGGGCGTCTGCGAGCCAGGGCAGGTTGCAGCGCTTCCGGTAGGCCCCGTAGAGCAGGCCGCGGAAGAACAACTCCTCGGCGATGGGGGCGAAGACGCCGACCACGAGGACCAGGAGCACGACCCCGACGGGATCATCGGCGCGATCGGTGAGGTCACGCGCCGCATCGTCGACCCGTGAGGTGTCCACCCGCAGCAGCCAGAGCACCGGATAGGTCACGAGGGGCACGAGCACGAGCTGGGCGGCGACGCCCGTCAGGAAGCCCCGCACGGCGTCGCCGACGTGCATCCCGACCGCGAAGTCGCGCACGGCGCCGCCGCCGAGTCGGCGGGCCACGCCTATCGCGACGCCCGCCATCGTGAGCTGGAGTGGAAGGGTCGAGAGCGCGATCGCCCACATCGGGAAATCCGATGCGCTGTCGTAGTCGCCCGCACTCAGCAGGGCGATCCCGACGATGCCTGCGGCCACCTGTGCCAGCACGAGCCCGACGAACGGTTCGGCCAGACCCCAGCGGCGCCACTCGACACCAGGCGGGAGCGGCCCGGCCTTTACGTGAGCAGAGAGGCCCGTGCGAGGCGCCTGGGTCATCACCCCGCCAGAAGGGTCGTCGGTCACCCGCGCGAGGCTAACCCGCGTTGCGCCGAATCAAGCGAGGCCGACACCACTACCATGACAGGCCATGGCCGACGGTCCGCCACCTCCTCCCCCACCCCCGCCGCTTCCACGCGACAACGATGCCCGCCCCGGCGATCGTCCTGCATGGACCCGCTTTGCCGGCTACGCCGTGGCCGTGGCCCTCCTCTTGATGTTCGTCGTACCCGTGCTCTTCAACACCTCGAGCAACAACGAGACCGGCTACCAGGAGTTCCGAGACAAGGCCATCGCCGGCGAGATCGCCTCGGCCGAGTTCAACAACCAGACCGGGCACATCACTGCGACCACGACCTCCGGCGACGAACTCCAGGTTGCGGGACCCCTTGACCTCTCCCCGGAGGATTCCGACCTCTTCCTCCGCACGATCCCCGGGTTCCGCTTCAAGACGCCCGGGTCGAACATCTGGACCGGCTTCATCATCCCCATCCTGGCGCCCCTCGCGCTCATCTTGCTGTTCTTCTACTTCCTCCAGCGACGGGCTCAGGGGCAGATGGGCAACATCATGTCCATCGGGCGATCGAAGGCCAAGACGTACTCGACGGAACGGCCGGGCACGACCTTCGACGACGTCGCCGGCTACGACGGCGTCAAGCAGGAGATCCGCGAGGTCGTCGACTTCCTCAAGGACGCCGAGAAATTCGCGGAGATCGGGGCCCGCATCCCCAAGGGCGTTCTGCTGGTCGGACCTCCCGGGACGGGCAAGACGCTGCTCGCTCGCGCTGTCGCGGGCGAAGCGGGCGTGCCGTTCCTCTCGGTGACGGGCTCGGACTTCATGGAGATGTTCGTCGGCGTGGGCGCGAGTCGCGTCCGTGACCTCTTCCAGTCCGCCCGCAAGCTCGGTCGCGCCATCATCTTCATCGACGAGATCGACTCGATCGGCCGCAAGCGTGGCGCCGGCCTCGGTGGCGGCCACGACGAACGCGAGCAGACCCTCAACCAGATGCTGGCGGAGATGGACGGGTTCGAGGCCACCGAGGGCATCGTGGTCATGGCAGCCACGAACCGCCCCGACATCCTCGATCCCGCGCTGCTGCGCCCGGGCCGCTTCGACCGCCAGGTCATCGTCTCGCTTCCCGAGCTCGAGGATCGGCGGCGCATCCTCCAGGTGCACGTGAAGAGCAAGAAGATGTCGCCCGACGTCGATCTGGACGTCGTGGCCCGAGGCACCCCGGGTATGAGCGGCGCCGATCTGGCCAACCTGGTGAACGAAGCCGCGCTCATCGCCGTCCGCTCCGGCCACGACGACATCACCAACGACCACCTCGAACAGGCCCGAGATCGCGTTCTGATGGGCCAGGCTCGCGAGTCCACCATCCTCAACGAGGAGGAGAAGGAGCGGGTCGCCTACCACGAGAGCGGCCACGCCCTGGCCGCCGCCGTCCTCCCCAATGCCGACCCGTTGCACAAGGTGAGCATCATCCCCCGAGGCATGGCGCTGGGTGTGACCATGACGCTCCCCGAAGAAGACCGGTACCTGTTGCGCCAGAGCTACATCGACGACGAGCTCGTGAAGATGCTCGGCGGCCGCATGGCCGAGGAGCTGGTGTTCGGCGAGGTGTCGAGCGGCGCAGCCGACGACCTCGCCCGGGCCACCGACATGGCCCGCAAGATGGTGCGCGAGTGGGGCATGAGCGAACGCATCGGCCCGATGGCCTGGCGGAGCGGCCACGGCCAGGTCTTCCTCGGCGAGGACATGGGCCGCCCGCGCGAGTACAGCGACGAGATGGGCAACCTGATCGACGAGGAAATCGAGAAGATCCTCCGCGGCGCCGAGGAACGCTGTCGCGTCCTGCTCACCGAGCATCGCCATGGGCTCGATCTCATCGCCCAGGCCCTGCTCGAGCACGAGACGATCGACGGGGCTGAGGTGGCGCGACTCCTCGGTCACACGCGGGTTGCCCGCGACCCCAGCGCAACACGGGTACTCGCCGCCACCGGGGACATCGAGAACGTGTCCACGATCGCCGGCGGGCTGTCCTCCGAGTCGTGACCCAGGTCTCCGTCCGGTGTTGATCACCGCCGTTCTCGTGGCCGCGTTGACGGCTCTTGCAGTGCTGATCGCGGTAGTGGTGAACCGCCGCCGACCCGATCCCCCGAGTACGCCGACCTTCGCGGTTCCCCAGCAGGTCGACCGCAGGGACTTCGACGACCCCGGGGCTCCGTGGCTCCTCGCACTGTTCACCTCGGCGACCTGCCTGTCGTGCCAGGAGGCCCGTGAGGTGGTCCTACCGCTCGATCTCGACGACCTGACGGTGCAGGACATCGTGTTCCCCACCCGTTCGGACCTCCACGAGCGATACCACATCGATGCGGTCCCCGCGATCGTGCTCGCCGACGCGGAAGGCGTCGTCACCTGGTCCTACGTCGGGGCTCCACCATCGTCGGCGATCCTCGAACTGGTGCAGGAACTGGGGCTGCTTCCCCCCGACGACGGGGTCGCGGTGGACCTGCCTGGCTGAGGCGAAGGCCCAGCCCAGGACGGGCCTGAGGCCGGGACTTACTGGAGCGGCACGTCGGTCGGGACCACCGTTGACCGGACGGGCGCCGCGGGCGACCAGGTGATCCCACCACCCACGTCGGCCCCCTGCTCGACGAACACCGGCTCGGTGGACTCGACGACCACGACCGAGTTCGGCGGCACCGAGATCGATTGCAGGTCGACGACGATGCGGCCGCCGCCGGGCAACTCGACGGGTGCAGCCTCCAGCACCGAACCATCCACGAACACGCGCAGGACGACCCGCGCGATCCGGTCGGTCGCCGGCTGGGCGATCGCAACCCGCGTCGTCGACCGATCGACCACCATCAGATGCCGCGTCGCCGCGACCGTCACTCCGGCGGCGGCCGACGATGCCGATGCCTGGTCGGCGGTCGCGACGACGAAGCGCTCCGCGATGACGTCGGGGCCCCGGACGCGACGCACCACTATCCAGTAGCCGCCGATCCCATCGATGCGGCCGGTGCCGTCGACGGTTCGCCCGGCGCTGATCGCCGCACCAGGGCCGTCGAGAACAGCGACTTCGGAATGGCCAGGTCTGATGGTCAAGCGGACCGGCTCGATAACTGTATCCGTGGGCACGGCGGGCCAGAACTCCACGTCGACGACGGCTTCCTCGTCAGGAGACGGATTGTGGACGACGATCGAACTCGCGGCATCGTCGAGTCCCCAACCCGGGAAGGTCCACACGGCCGCCGTGGCGAGCGACCCGGCAGCCACCGACAGCCCCGCAGGTCCTTCGGTTCCGTCGAACTCCAGGAGCCGATCGACCACCACCCTGCCCGCGCGCACCACGATGTCGGACGACACGACGTCGGACAACGTCACCACCGCGGTGATGTCGATCGGGAGCAAGGAACCGGCGCGCACGACGAGTCCCTCGTAGGCCTCCGGGCTGCGCGTGCGACCGTCGACCGAAAACGTGACATCGATGATCGCGTCCCCCGGGAACGGGTTGAACACCACGATCACCTCACGGGCGCCCTTGCGGGTGCTCCCGGCGGCGAAGTGCCATGAGGCCGACGAAGCGCTCGCGCAGAGCGCCGTGGAGGCACCGGCCGACCCGACGACTCGATGCTCGACGACGAGGCCACCGAGACCGGACTCGACGAGCACCGACGCGTACTCCCCACCCACACCGTCGATGTCGGCGACCCGGACCCGGGTCACGCTACGTGGAGCCAGATCGATCACGTGCGCGACCGTCTGCAACTGCTGGGCCTCGGGTGGACGCACCACCGCCTCGGCGGCCGGGTCTCCCACGTTGCTCGTCCCGAGGTCGATGCGGTTCGGTGCGTTCACGGGAATGACCTGCAACTCCGCAGTGCCCGCGGCCCCGGTGGGATTGCCGATCAACAGCTCATGGTCGGCGAAACCATCGGCGACGATCGTCCCCCCAGCGCAGTACCACACCGACGACAACGCGTCGGCGTCACCGACACCTGAACCCACCAGCGGCGCGGCAGTGGCGGCGACCCCGCCGGCCGCCCCGTCGGAGCGATCGAGCGCCACCATCGCTGCGAGCGCGCCGACCAGTATCAAGATCGCGGGCCATCGAACGATGCTCATCGGCTCAGCCCTCGAGCCCCGGAGGCGTAGCGCACGACGGCAACTACGGCCAGGAACCACAACGCCGCCTGGAACGCCACGACGACCTGGTGGCCCGCAGGTGTGCGGTGCTCGAGCACGGCGTGACCGGCGACTTGGGGCCGGAAAGCCAGGGCCCACTCCAACGCCGGTCCGCGGTTGGCGGGCACGCCGTCGACCGAAAGGCGCCAGGGGGAATCGGTCGGGAAGGCCGCGAACACCTCCCCGTCGGCGGTCACGTCGGCCTCGAAGCGGTTCTCGGACCCGTCCGAGGGCAGCAGAATCACCGAGCCGACGACTGCTTCGCTCGCCGAGGCGAATGCGCGGACCGTTCGTCCTGCCGTCGC
The DNA here is from genome assembly GCA_024641655.1 of Acidimicrobiaceae bacterium. Lineage (GTDB taxonomy): Bacteria > Actinomycetota > Acidimicrobiia > Acidimicrobiales > UBA8592 > JAHECR01. The sequence continues at coordinate 36,224 of JAHECR010000004.1, read as the reverse complement.
GCCGACCGGGACCAGCGCAGCGACGCCGAGTGTCGAAGTGTTCCGGTAGCGGACGATGCCGGGCGCAACCTTGATCTCGTCGAGGTCGAGCTGTTCGGAGAGCGCGGCCAGCACATCGGGCGGCACCGGCTCGACGGGGCCGGAGGCCGGCAGCGGCGCCAGACGCTCGACCACGACGACATCGCTGATTCCCAGTGGCGCGAGCAGCCGCCCGAGACGGCTCGTTCCCCCGTCGAACGCGAGATCGACCGCCTCGTCGAGCAAGTCGGCCGCCGGGGCGTCGCCGCCGGCCCATCGGTCCGCGAAGGTGGAGGTCAGCCCCGACGTGACTGCCATGGTGAGTCCGTCGCGCAGAGGCTGCCCGGCCGCAGCGAGCACATCGTCATGACCGATCCACAACACGCGACCCGCGGCCGGCTGCGAGACCGCGGACTGAGCGAGCCGCAGATCGAGTTCTTCGTCGGGCATCCGCCAGTACCCCGAGAACGAGGCGCCGAGCACGGGCAGCACGGCGAGCGCAATCGCGGCCACGGCGGTGAGCGGGACGAGCTGACGCCATCCGAAGTGGTACGTGCGCAGATCGCGGTGAATTGCGCCGGCACCCATGGCAACGGCGATCGCGAGGCCCAGAGCCGCGGGCGCCAACAGGACCTCCGGTCGAGGCACGGTGGACGGAAACCACGACTCACCCGACATCCACACCGCTGCGACACCACCGAGGTAGACGACCAACCCGCGGACGGCCCAGGCCCAACGCTCGCCCCGGCCCAGGAGGAGCGGAACCAACGCGGCGATCGGCATGGCCCAGCCGAGCGGTGCCGACCCCAGCGAACCCGACTGCAACCGAAGGCTGTCGGCGAGGCTCAGACCGGCCCCGCCCTCGGGACGGGTGCCGACGACCCAGGACCATCGGGCGCCGTCCGCCACCGCGTCGAGGAGCCACGCGATGTTGAGGACACCCGCCACCGCCGTGGCGCCCAGGGCGATGGCGATGAGTCGACCGGCACCGCTGGGCCAGCCGGCAAGCACCGATCCGACCACGAGCAGCACAGCGAGCAGCACCACGATGCCCGCCGCCAACGGCACGAACGCGACGAGCGCCCCGAGCAGCAGGCCGAGTCCCAGCACCTCCCGTGGCCAACTCGGCTGGTACACACCCGGGCCGGCGCGCCCGCCCACACTGCCGAACGGCGCCACGCGGCCGGCGCGTCCGAGACCGGCGAGCACCCACGGGAGGCTGCCGAACAGGAGCAGTCCGGACCACGAGCCGTGACCGAGCGCGTTGTACGGCACGGGCGTGACGACGTACATGGCGGTCCCCACCGCGCGGATCCACACCGATTCGAACGGCCGCAGCAACCTCCAGATCCCGATCGCCCCGATCGGGATCATCCCGACGGTGAGGACGGTACGCAGCAAACCCATGGAGCCGAGGAAGAGCACACCGGCGAATCCGACGAGTCCGTGCGCGGTGGGCGCGGTGGCCTCGTGCCCGAGCCCGGTCGACGACCAGCTGTCGAACCACGCCGAGAACTGGCCGCCGATGTCGAGGTCGAACGTCGCCAGGTCGCCCACCACCGGAACGCCCCGGGTGAGCAGGTGGCGACTCCCGAACGCGAAGACGACGATGATCGCGGCCCACAGCCCGGTGGAGACCCGGGAGGGGCCGGCCCGCAACGAGTCCAGGAGGCCGCGGAGACGCGCCGTCGCCGAGCCGGCGACATGGTCGGGCGCGAGCTGACCCCGCAGGAACGTCGTCAGAGGCGCAAAGCCCCCCACTTGGAGGCGTCTGATCTCCCGGTCGGGTAATTGCCGCAGCCGCCGCAGCGATTTGCGGCGCTGGCGGAGCGAGCCGGGTCGAGCCAGGTTCCAACCCCATGCGCCGGCCAGGGCCCGAGCCCGCCCGAAGTGACCCGACAGCAGCGCCCCGATGGCTCGGAGCAGGGTGAACACGACTGCTTGGGGCACAACACGCAGGGAGTGCCAGACGCCGTAGTTGCTGAGGACCGCTCGGAGCCGGTGCCGTTCCTGTACCCGCTCGACGACGTTGGGCGCATGGCGCTCGATCAGCCCGACGCGGTGGCGCGCCACCGCCGAGGGCACCACCATGACCCGGGCACCGGCGACGTGGGCACGCCAACACAGGTCGACATCCTCGCCGGTCATCCCCATCGCACCGTCGAACCCTTCGAGGGCGCGGAACAGGTCGGCGCGCACCAGAAGCGCAGCCGCGGACACCGCGAACACGTCGGTCACCGAGTCGTGCTGTTCCTGGTCGAGCTCGCCGACATCGACGCGCGCGGCCACGTGACCGAGTTTGTCGATGTCGAGCCCGACCTCGAGCAGTTCGGTCGAACGGTCCCAGGCCACGATCTTGGGCCCGACGATGCTCGCGTTTGACCGCATGGACTCCTCGACGAGCAGACGCGTCGCCTCGGGGGCAAGCGCCGTGTCATCGTGGCAGAAGAGGTAGAACGCCGGCGGGTTCGTCTCGTCGAGAACCGAGTTCGCGCTCCGGCCGAACCCCTGGTCGGGATCGATGACACGGATCTGTGTTGCGGGGAGCGAAGCGGCAACCATGGCCCTCGTGGTCGCTTCCCCTCCCGCGGCGAGGACCGTCATATCGAGCCGCGGATAGTCCTGGGCTGCCGCAGCAGACAGTGTCTCCTCGAACCAGGCACCGGGTTCGTGCGCGACGATCACGAGCTCGACGCGGGGCGCCGTGACGGCTCCTGGTGGCGCCTCTTCGGCGGGGCTCGGCGCATCCACAGTGTGGGAAGGCTAGTGGTGAAGAGCGCGGGCGCGACGTACCCCCGAGCCACCGCACACCGCCGACCGTCGTTGCCTGCGTCGCCCGACCGGGGCCGATTCGCGTCGGTGGAACTACACTGCCCCCGTGTCCGGGAACGACAAGGAGACGACCTCACTCGCTGACCGCCTCGAGGACCTCGTCTACACCGGCGTCGGTCTCGGCGTCCTGGCCGTCAACCGGGCCCAGGTCGCGCGGCGCCGCCTCCAGGCCGAAGCGGTCGACACCGACCTCGGTGAGCTGGGTCAGCCGCTCGCCGAGCTCGCCGATTTGTTGCGTGACCCGGAGCGGCTCCGTTCGCTGGCCGCCACGCTCCGAGACGAGCTCCGGCTGATCGACGACCGACTCGACGGTCTCGAGCACCGGGTGACCGAGATCCTCGACCGCGTCGAGCCCGATCTACCTGCCGGCCTACGCGAGCTGCTCGGCGCCGTGCGAACCCTCACCGCCGAGAACGCCGGGCAGGTCCGATCGATGTTGGGGCTCGACCCGCAGTGAGAACGAGAACTTCCGTCCGATGCGCGCGCTGATCACCGGCGCCAGTGGTTTCGTCGGCCCGCATCTGCGTCGTCATCTCGAGGAGATGGGCGACGTCGTGGCCAGGACCGACCGAAGCGAGGGTGGACCGGATCTGCTCGACCCGGCGAGCATCGAGACCCTGGTCGCCCGGGCTCAACCCGACGTCGTCTATCACCTCGCAGGCCAGGCAGATGTCGCGGCGTCCTGGGCAGACCCCCGCACCACGTTCCGCATCAACGCCGAAGGCACGCTCAACGTCCTCGAAGCCTGCAAGCGGCGCGGCGTCCAACGGGTTCTGATCGTGTCGACCGCAGAGGTCTATGGCCAGGTGGCTGCCGAGGACCTCCCCATCGGCGAAGACCTCCGGCTGTCCCCGCGCAGCCCCTATGCCGCGAGCAAGGCGTCCGCCGAGATGCTCGCGATCCACTACGCCGGCACTGGCCTGCACGTCGTGCGCTCGCGTGCCTTCAACCACCTCGGCCCGGGACAGACCGAACGCTTCGTCGCCCCCGCCCTCGCGGGTCGGATGGTGCGTGCCGTGGCCTCGGGAGCGACGTCGGTGCGAGTTGGTCGACTCGACACCCGCCGGGACTTCACCGACGTGCGCGACGTCGTGCGCGCCTATCGGCTCGTCCTGCAGGCCGGGGCCAGCGGCAAGGTGTACAACATCTGTTCGGGGGTCGATCACTCCATCGCCGACGTGGCAGCCGCGATCATGAGCCGCCTCGGCACGCAGCTCGAGCTGATCCCCGACCCGGAGCTGCAGCGCCCCTCGGACCTCCCGGTCCTCCGAGGCGACAACTCCAAGGTCCGAGAAGCGACGGGTTGGCTACCGGCCATCGCCTTCGAGGACAGTATCGCCGCCGTTGTCGACGACCTCGCCGACCGTCAACAGGCAAGCTGAACAGGGCGCAGACCACATGCCAAAGGCGTTGATCACCGGCATCACCGGCCAAGACGGGTCGTACCTGGCCGAGCTCCTGCTCGACAAGGGCTACTCCGTCGTGGGCATGGTGCGCAGAACCAGCACGGTCAACTTCGAACGCATCGCGCACTTCCAGGAGGACGTGGAATTCGTGCACGGCGACCTTCTCGATCAGATCTCCCTGATCGACGCGCTCAAGGAACACGAACCCGACGAGGTCTACAACCTGGCTGCGCAGTCGTTCGTCCAGACCTCCTTCGGACAGCCGGTCCTGACGGGCGAGACGACCGCACTCGGCGTCACCCGACTGCTCGATGCGATCCGGATCGTCGACCCCACGATCCGGTTCTATCAGGCGAGCTCGAGCGAGATGTTCGGCAAAGTGGTGGAGGTTCCCCAACGCGAGTCCACACCCTTTCACCCGCGCAGCCCCTATGGCGTTGCCAAGGTGTACGGCCACTGGATCACCGTGAACTACCGCGAGAGCTACGGCCTCCACGCGACCAGCGGCATCTTGTTCAACCACGAGAGCCCACGTCGCGGCATGGAGTTCGTGACCCGCAAGATCAGCCACGGCGCGGCCCTGATCAAGCTCGGAGAGCAGGACTCGCTGGCGCTCGGGAACCTCGACGCACAGCGCGACTGGGGCTTCGCCGCGGACTACGTCGACGCGATGTGGCGCATGCTGCAACAGCCTGAGCCCGGCGACTACGTGGTCTGTTCCGGAGTGACGCACAGCGTGCGGGACTTCTGTGAGGTGGCCTTCGGTCACCTCGGACTGGACTACCGGGACCATGTCGTCATCGACGAACGATTCATCCGGCCGGCTGAAGTCGATCTCCTCGTCGGCGACCACAGCCAGGCACGCGAGGTGCTCGGTTGGGAGCCCACGACGACATTCGAGGAGCTGGTCGTGATGATGGTCGATGCCGACATGGCTCTGCTCGAGGGCCGGCGCCGGGGTCTCGCGTGAGCTCCACCGAGCCGAGCGACGGCGTCGCGGTCCTCTGTGGTGGTGTCGGCGCGGCGCGACTCCTCGCCGGCGTCGTGCGCGCTGTCGATGGCGCACAGGTCACGGCGATCGTCAACACCGGGGACGATGTCATGCTGCACGGCCTGCATGTGAGCCCCGATCTCGACACGGTGACCTACACCCTCGCGGGCGCGGTGAACACCGAGACCGGATGGGGACTCCAGGGCGAGACCTGGCAGGCCATGGCGATGGTGCGACGCTATGGGGGCATCGACTGGTTCAACCTCGGTGACCGTGACCTCGGAACCCACCTCTACCGCACCCACCGCCTCCGGCAGGGCGCATCGCTCACCGAGGTGACCGCAGAGATCGCCGCCGCGTGGGAGCTCACGCTGACCGTCCTGCCCGTCACCGATGACCCTCTCCAAACCCGCGTCACCGTCGCCGACGAGGGCGAGATCGGGTTCCAGGACTACTTCGTACGCCGCCACCACGACGTAGCGGTTTCGGCAGTGCGTTTCGTCGGCGCCGAGACCGCCCGACCGGCCCCGGGGGTGATCGAGGCCATCGAGCAGGCAGGCGTCGTACTGATCGCCCCGTCCAATCCGATCGTGTCCATCGGGCCATTGCTCGCCGTGCCAGGGGTACGGGAAGCACTCCTGCAACGCCGCTCCGACACCATTGCCATCTCGGGAATCGTCGCCGGCAAGGCGTTGAAGGGCCCGGCCGACCGACTCCTCGTCGAGCTCGGGCACGAGGCCTCGGTCACCGGGGTGGCCCGCCTCTACGCCGACCTGGCGTCCACCCTGGTGATCGACGATGCCGACCGGGACTCGTGCGCCCAAGTGGAGGCATCGGGCATGCACTGCCTGGTCGCGGACACGATCATGCGCGACCCCGAGGTCGCGGCACAGCTCACCAGATCCATCCTCGACGAACACCGGGCGCGAACCCAGGAGCAGAACCGATGACCAGGCTCGAGATCATTCCGGTGGAGGGCATCGGCGAAGTGGTGCCCGGCGACGACCTCGCGGCGCTGATCGGCGACACTGGAGTGGTCGAGTCCGGCGACGTGATCATCGTGACCCAGAAGATCGTGTCGAAAGCCGAGAACATGCTCGTCGCCGTCGACCCCGACGATCCGCTGTCGCACAAGCCTCTCGTCGAACGGGAGTCCGTGCGCATCCTGCGCCGCCGTGGCGAGCTGATCATCAGCGAGACCAAGCACGGCTTCGTCTGTGCCAACGCCGGAATCGACCTCTCCAACGTCCAACGCGGCCAGGCGGCACTGCTCCCCGAGGACAGCGACCGCTCCGCCCGCCGCATTCGCGACGGCCTGCGAGGCCGCTACGACATCGACGTAGCGGTCATCATCTCCGACACGTTCGGCCGACCGTGGCGCCGGGGTCTCACCGACGTCGCCATCGGGTCCGCAGGCATCCTGCCGATCCTCGATCTCCGCGGAACTCCCGACGCCCTCGGCCGCGAGATGCACGTGACCGAGGTGGCGCTCGTGGACGAGCTCGCTGCCGCCGCCGAGTTGGTGATGGGCAAGGTGGCGGGAGTGCCGGTGGCGATCGTGCGCGGAGGCGATCCCGCCTGGTTCGGCCCGGGCAACGTGCATGACGACATCGTGCGCAGCCCCGCCGAGGATCTGTTCCGCTAGCGCGTCACGGCCTGGTGGGACGTCCGGGAGCAGTGCGAGGCCCGTCCTCGAGATCAGTCCTCGAGGCCCATCTCCTGATTGATCCGGGTGCTGGAGTCCCGTTTGGCGTTCCCGCCGAGGTCGAACACCATCTCGATGCCGAACCGTTCGCACACCTCGGTTTCGGGCACCACGGCACCCTCGCTACGATCGCCCCCGTTGCCGAAGATGATGCGGCAGCCGTCGTGGCGACGGGCAAGCTCCTCGATCGAGCGGCTGACTGTCGCGTCGTCGTCGATCGCGATCATGGCCTCGTCGACGATGGCGAGGGCCCGGACGATACGCAGGCGATCGGCCTCGTCGAGGATGAGCTTGCCCTTCTTCAAGAGCTGCTGCGCGTTGTTGTTGACGATCACGACGAGGCGATCGCCGGCGGCGGCACCGGCCTCGAGGTAGTCGAGGTGCCCGCAGTGCAACGGGCTGAAGTAACCGCTCACGATGACGACGGTGCAAGCATCCGTCGACCGATTCGCGGCTGCGTCGGTAGGCATCGCTGACGGCTCAGCCGTCGGTACCGGTCTCGGGTGTCGGCGTTGCGTCAGGGGCCGCGGTGGGCTCGGCGGTTGCGGTCTCCGCAGGCGTCGGCGTCCCAACCCCGAAGTCCTGTGGCGGCACGACCTCGGAATCGGTCGGCGGCTCGACGCCTTCGGAGCGGCTCTGGCCGAGCACGGCTCGCAGGGCATCGAGCGTGTCGGGGACCGGGATGTCGGCACCGACGGGCGCCCGAGCGATGGTGAAGCCCTCGCCCTCGGCCCGGAAGCGCACCTTGTCGAAGTTGTCGGTGATGATCTCGTCGGGGGCGCCGCCGGCCAGCACGTCGGACCAGCGCGCGATCTGGATGACCGACGGGGCGCCGTCACATTCGGCCCCGGCTTCGAGGCTCTGGCCACCGGGGAGGTCGATGCCGTCCTTGGTGACCGTCACGCCCATGGCGTCGAAGAAGATGCCCATGACGGCGCCCTTGCCGGTGACGGCCGACGTGAAGGGGTGCACATGGATGAGCCCGTCGGTGTGGGAGTGGATGCCCACGGGGTCGACCTGGCTCTGGAACGGGGGCAGGAAGGTCTGCGAGACGCAATCCCAGACGCCGTAGGCGTCATGCCAGTGGTCCTGCAGTGTTGGCGTCACCTGTGCGTCCCGAGAGGAGCGGGCCCACCCCACGAGCAGCAGCCCGACCACGATGATGCCGATGACCAGGGCCGGAAATCCCAGCGCGCGTCGTTCGGTCGGTCCGGTGGTCGCGCCCGCACGTTGCGCGCGAGCGATCTTCTTCGCTGATGAGGCCTTACCCATGGCCCACACGGTAGTGCCGCGTCGAGGGAATCCGGCGTCGCTCAGCAGGCCCGCACGCGCACGAGAGGTTGTGGGGTCGGTGTCGGCACCGGCGTGGGGGCCGCAGTCGGCACGGGGAGCGGTGTCGTCTCGCCGACCGCGCCGGTCGGGGTCGGCGTGGCCACCGGCGCCTCGGAGGGTTCATCCAAGATGCCTGCGAAGTCGCGCCCGATGATCAGCTCGACGGGCTCGTCACCAGCGGTGTCACGTGTCTCGAGCTGGGCACCGTTCACCAGCCAGCGCGACAGCAGCATGGCGGAGTCGACCTGCGATTCGCCGGCGCGGATGACGGTGCGATCGAAGTCGTAGGACTCGGCGTCGGAGGCGTCCACGACACGGAAGCCGCGGTTCTCGAGCTCGGTGGCGACCGCGCCGGCGATGCCGGACTCGCCGGTTCCGTTGCGGACTGCCACGCGGAACGCCTGCGCGTCCGTGCTGCCGCGGAAGACGTCGAGAACCCGTTGGGCATCGTCCTCGACGAGATAGACGACCGAGATCGGCTTCTCCTCGGTCCCTTCCGATCCGAGAACGACCGGCAGCGTGTACTTCTCGAGCCCCTCGGCCGCGAAGTCGCGGAATCGCTCGCCGAGGTCGATGATCTGCTTGAAGGTCAGGCGTTCATCGAGGTTGACGAACCCGCCGGCCGCGACGTCGTCGACGAGGCTCTTCAGCGTCGCCGGGTTCCGCACCCCCTTGTTGATGGCCCGGTCGATGGCGAGGGTCAGGAAGTCCTGTTGCCGCTCGATCCGCGCCAGGTCGCCGCGCCCGTCGACCAGGCGCCACTGCCCGTCCACGAGAGCCTGCATAGTGCGACTACGCACGAAACCCAGCGCCTGTTCAGGGGTGAGCGTGAGGCAGCCGGTGTCGGGAATCGACAGCGCTGCTTTTCGGTCGCGAAGCGGGTAGTCGACGTACATCTTGATGCCGTCGAGGACCTTGACCATCTCCAGGAAGCCGTTGAAGTCGACCTGGACCGCGTGGTGGATCGGGATGTGGAGGAAGTCCTGGATGGTCTGAACGAGCGTCGGCCGATCGGTGTAGGCCAGGACCTCGGTGATCTTGAGGTGGTAGGAGTGGCCCGGAACGGGAACCCACAGGTCACGGGGAATCGACAACACCGACGCTTCGCCGGTTGCCGGGTTCATCCGCAACACCATGAGCGTGTCAGTGCGCAGACCCGCATCGCGAGACTGGCGAAGCGGGTGGTCGGGCGGCAACGTCGTGATCGAGTCGGCCCCGATCAGCAGGAAGTTGAGCGGTTCGCCCTCCTCGACATCAGCGGCGAGGGTGTTCCCGTAGCCGGTCCGCGGGATGCTGCTGACCGTGTCCTTGGCAACCGCGAGGGCGACCGCTGCAGTGAGCCCCGCAGCGACGATGACGACGTTGAGGAGCAGGAACCCGCGCTGCACCCACGTGCGGCGCGGACGGGCGCGACGGGCTGACACGGTCGGAACCGTAGTGGAATGCCGTCCGAGTTCCGTGCAGGCCGAGCCGATGCCTCAGCGCGACGGCCGGGCCGACTCGACGTCGCCCACGACGACGACCCGCCGACCTTCACCGGTGTCGACGATGAGCGCCCCACCGGGATCGACGTCGACGGCTCGTCCGGTGACCACGTCGGCGTCGGTCATGATCTCCACATCGGCGCCCAACGTCGCCGAACAGGCCCGGTATCGGGGCCAGAAATCCGCCGACGACGCGTCGGTCGCGACGAGCCGCTCGACGATCGCAGCGGCAAGCCCGACCCGATCCGGCGGGTCACCCAGCTCGGCGAGGGCAACCGTCAAGCGGTCGGGAACCCGGACGTCGAGCTCGTCGGGGCGGACGTTCAACCCGATCCCGGCCACGACCCAGGCGCGCGTTCCGCGGATCGTCGACTGCGCGAGCACACCGGCGAGCTTGGCCTGCCCCACGGCGCGTTCGACGACGAGGTCGTTCGGCCACTTCAGGCGCACGTCGGCGAACCCGAGCGCCTGGACGGCTTCGCATGCCGCCAGGCCGAGCGCAGCACCGGCAAGGGCGAGATTCGGTTCGTGTGCGTCGTGCCGGCGCACCATCGACATGAGCAGCGCCGCACCGGGTGCGGTCGTCCAGGTGCGATCGCGCCGGCCGCGGCCGGCGGTCTGGTGATCAGCGATGCACACCAAGCCGTCGGCGTCGACACCCGAGGTCGCAGCAAGCGCGTCGGCATTGGTCGATCCGGTCTCGGAGACCCAACGGAACGGCCCGATGTGGTGGCCTGCGAAGTGCTCGGCGAGTGCCTGCGCCCTGGCCCCGGGAGGGTCGGACTCGTCGGCAGTGAGCAGGATTGGCACTTTCGGGGGCATCTTCCGCCAGAATAGTCCGGTGCTTCGCAAAGTCCTGATAGCCAACCGCGGTGAGATCGCTGTTCGAGTCATTCGCGCCTGCCGCGAGCTGGGCATCGAAACGGTCGCCGTCTATTCCGAGCTCGACCATGGCGCACTCCACGTGCGCCTCGCGGACGAGGCCTACGCGCTCGGGGGCCAGACGGCCGCCGAGAGTTACCTCAACACCACGAAGATCCTCGAGATCATCGAGCGTTCGGGGGCCGACGCCGTGCACCCCGGCTACGGCTTCTTCTCCGAGAACGCCGACTTCGCTCGTGCGATCACCGACCGGGGCGTCGTCTTCATCGGCCCGCCGCCGCCGGCGATCGAGGTGATGGGCGACAAGATCAGCGCCCGCCTCGCCGCCGAGGCCGTCGGCGTACACGGCGTGCCCGGCACCACCGACTTCATCACCGACCCGGCCCAGGTTCGGAGCTTCGGCGCCGAGCACGGGTACCCAGTCGCCATCAAGGCTGCCTACGGCGGCGGCGGACGCGGCATGAAAGTCGTGAACAGCGACGCCGAGATCGAAGCAGCCATCGACTCGTCCCAACGTGAGGCGCTGGCGTACTTCGGTCGCGACGAGATCTACATGGAGCGGTACCTCACCAAGCCGCGTCACGTGGAGGTGCAGGTCCTCGCCGACAGCCACGGCAACTGCGTGTACCTCGGCACGCGCGACTGCAGTGCGCAGCGCCGCCATCAGAAGCTGATCGAGGAGGCGCCTGCCCCCGGGATTGCACCCGAGACGCTCGCGGCCATGGGTGAGGCCGCGGTCAAGGTGGCTTTGGGCTGCGGGTACGTCAACGCGGGCACCGTCGAGTTCCTCTACGAGGACGGCGCGTTCTACTACCTCGAGATGAACACCCGCCTCCAGGTCGAACATCCGGTCACCGAGCTCGTGACCGGGGTCGATCTCGTGGAACAGCAGATCCGGGTCGCCTCGGGCGAACCGTTGCCGTTCTCCCAGGACGACATCGAGATCAACGGCCACGCCATCGAGGTCCGGATCAACGCCGAGGACCCCGCCGAGGGCGCGTTCCTCCCGAGCCCCGGTCCGATCACGACCCTCACCGTGCCTTCGGGTTTCGGCACGCGCTGGGACGGCGGCTACACCGCTGGTGACGAGATCAGCCAGTACTACGACAACCTCGTCGGCAAGCTGGTGTGCTGGGGACGCGATCGTGACCGTGCCATCGCCCGCACGTTGCGCGCCCTCGACGAGATGGAGATCACCGGCGTGGCGACGACCATCCCGGCTGACCGCGCCATCCTCGCTCACCCCGACTTCGCTGCCAACCTGCACTCCACCAAGTGGGTCGAGGAGGTCCTCGATCTCACCGGCATCGGCGGGAAGGTCGGCGCACCACCCGAGTCGGAGACCCCGCTGGTTCGGCGGGCTGCGGAGGTCGAGGTCGACGGCAAACGCTTCGAGGTCGCGATGTGGGTTCCCGACCCGTCGGCGTCAGCCGGCGCCCGGGTCCGCCGCAGTGCGGCCGGGGGCGGCGCAGGCCTCGGCGGAGGTAACGGCCAGGTGGCAGTGCCGATGCAGGGCACCATTGTGAAGGTGCTCGTCGAGGTGGGTGACACCGTCGAAGTGGGGGCATCGCTCGTGGTCCTCGAGGCCATGAAGATGGAGAACAACATCACCGCCGACGTCGCCGGCACCATCACCGAGGTCCGCGTGACGACGGGCGATTCCGTCGGCGGTGGCGACGTCGTCGTCGTCATCGAACCCGCGGCCTGAGCCACCCGCTCGGGTCGCCTCGAACACGAAGCGCTGCCCCGTCCTCAGCGGCGCGCCGCGACCACGGCCGTTCCGGCCAGCCGATCGAGCAGGCCTCGTCGTGCCTGGAGGTCAACGGTGGCCGTCGGATAGGCGAGCAGCGCGAAGAACGACACCAGGGGGATGAGCGCGGGCACCACGGCCGCTCGTACCAACGACCGGCCGATCCCGGGAGCCCCGCCGGTAGTCACGTCGACGACCATGAGACCCATCGCCATCTTCCCCATCGTGCATCCGAGCACGGCAACGGTCCCGGCCTCGTAGACCAGCCAGCTCGCCAGCGAGGCGAGCTGCACCCATCTCGGCACATCGGACCCCGTGGGGCTCACGAAGGGCACGGTGAACGCGAGCGACAGCAAGGCCACGACCAGCAGGTCGATGGACCGGGCGAAGGCTCGGGACATGATCGACGCCACACGATCGCCGTCGGCGGCGCCCAGGCTCTGGGCATCGATTCCCGCGGCAGCGAGGAACGCTGCGTCGTCGGAGGGCAAGCCCGTCACTCGGCGGCCTCGGCGAGCACCTCGGTGAGCGTCGGGTGCACGAAGAGCGTCTCGGACAGGTCCTCGACGGTCAGTCCGGCGTTGATGGCCACCGCGATGACCGAGATCAGCTCTGCGGCGTGGCGTCCGACGATGGATCCCCCGAGGATCACCCCGGTCGCGGGGTCCGACAGGATCTTGACGAAGCCACGCGGGTCATGGTTGATCAGCGCCTTGGCCGACACCGAGAACGGCACTTTGGTCACCCGGATCTTGCGGCCCTCGGCGAAGGCATCGGCCTCGGCGAGTCCGACATCGGCGATCTCGGGTTCGGTGAAGATCGCCGATGCCGCCTTGTCGTAATCGAGGTGGCGGTGGGCGCGGCCGATGTGCATCCCGAGGGCGTGCTCGGCGATCTTGCGGCCCTGCATCGCGGCCACCGACGACAACGGAAGCTTGCCCGACAGGTCGCCTGCGGCGTAGATGTGCGGGACCGATGAGCGCAGGTTGTGATCCACGACGACGTAGCCGCTGGGGTCGACTTCCACCCCTGCGCTCGCGAGACCGAGAGAGTCGCTGTTGGGGATCGACCCGATCGCGAGCAGCGCGTGGCTGCCTCTGGCGACGCGACCGTCGTCGCACTCGACCACGACGCCCTCGTCGGTGCGATCGATGTTGAGGGCTCGGGCGCCTTTGAACAGCCGTACGCCGCGACGGAGGAAGTTCTCCTCGAGCGCGGCCGCGACCTCGGCGTCCTTCCCTGGAAGCACGTGCTGCCTGCTGACGATGAGGGTGACCTGGCTCCCCAGCGAGCTGAACATGTGGACGAACTCCACGCCGGTCACACCCGAGCCGATCACGACGAGGTGTTCGGGCATCTGGGGCGGCGGATACGCGTCGCGAGTCGTCAGGATGCGGTCGCCGTCGGGATGCGCGAAGTCGGGGATGCGGGGACGGCTGCCGGTCGACAGGACCACGACCTCGGCCTCGAACTCGATGGGCCCCTCGTCGGTGTCGGCTACCACAAGGTTGGGGCCATTGAGCCTGCCGGTGCCGCGCACGATTCGCACACCCTGGCTGGTCAGCAGGTCGACCATCTGACCGTGGAGCTTCTCCTCGATGCTCTGAACCCGTTCCTTGAGCGCGTCGACGTCGATGCCCGCCTCGACGTCGACGAGGCCCATGCCCTCGGCCCGGTTGATGAACGAGATCGCCCCGCCGGTCGCGATCATGGCCTTCGAGGGGATGCAATCGAGCAGGTGCGCCGCACCCCCGACGATGTCGCGCTCGATCATGACCACATCGGCCCCGAGACGCGCCGCGTCGGTTGCACAACGGTTCCCAGCGGGCCCGCCGCCGATGATGACGACCTTCTTGGACATGGCGGTCAGCGTATCGGCAGAACACCCGGGCCCCGGGCGACTCCAGTGGCGGCGGGCCGCGTGTGACGGAAGTTCACACACGCGCCACACATCGACGCCGCGCGAAGCCTACGCTTCCCATTGGCGCCCATGCCTCGCGCCGCCCCTGCCCATGGTCGACACGCGCACTCCCGTCTCACCCAACCCCACCTCGTCGAGGACGCCCGAAGCAGGGCATCGCCGTCGGCGAGTGTCGCCGCGCAAGTTCCGGCTCATGTACCTCGCCGACATCGCCGTGCTGCAGGTCGCGTTGTACGGCGCCCAGATGCTGCGCTTTGGGGTCGATTGGCCGAAGTCGGCGTCGAGCTATGTGGTGGGCTTCACGGTTGCCACGCTGATCCACCTGTGCGTCTACTACTTCGGGGGGCTGTACGACCCGCTGATGCGCATCGGGGCCCGGCTCTGGCTCCCGCGTGTCTCGATGCTCACCGCGGTTGCGGTGCTGCTCGATGCAGCCGCTGCGTTCCTGACCGACTACTTCCTCATGCCCCGAGGAAACCTGGCGCTGGTTCTCGTCGGAGCGTCAGTCGGTATCGCCTACAACCGTTGGCTGGCTCGGCGGCTGTACGCGCGTCGGTACGGCAACCCGCGCGTGCTGCTCGTCGGCAACCCCGACGACCTCCATCTCGCTCGCGGCCACCTCCAGGCCTGCGAGCCCGACGTCGACATCGTCGGTCAGGTGGCGAACCTGCGTCACCTCGGCGCCGAGGTCGAGCGTGTCGGTGCCTCCGACGTCCTGCTGTTGAGCAATGACACCCTCGACGAGATCTACCCGCACCCGCTCGAGGAGCTCGAGGACGCCCGGGTCGGCGTGTTCCAGCGCATCGCTCCACACCACACGCTGCTGGGGCTCCAGCGCAGCCGCCAGATCGCCGGGATGCCCTTCGTCGTCCTACGCACCCATGCCCTCAGCGCGTCGAGCGCCCACTTCAAGCGGGTTACCGAAGTGTGCTACCTCGCAGTCCTGGCCGTTCCCCTGCTCGTGATCGGGCTGCTCACGGCGCTGTACGTGCGCATCGTGGCCGGGAAGCACATCCTGTATCGCCAGGAGCGTGTCGGCCGCTTCGGCAGGCCGTTCCGGCTGATCAAGTTCCGGACGATGTACCGCAATGCCGAAGAGGCGAGTGGTGCAGTCAAGGCCGACCTCGACGACCCGCGGATCGTGCCCGGCATGGCCTGGCTCCGCAGGAGTCGCCTCGACGAGCTCCCGCAGTTCATCAACGTGCTGCGCGGTGAGATGTCGATCGTGGGGCCGCGACCGGAACGACCCGAGTTCGCGTCCCAGTACGAGATCATCATCCCCGGCTACGGTCGTCGCCACGACATCCCGCCGGGCATCACGGGTCTGGCGCAGGTGGCGGGCAACTACCACACCGACCCCGGGTACAAGCTCGGCCATGACCTGCAGTACCTGGTCAACTGGTCCCCCATCCTCGACATGCAGATCATGTTGCGGACGGTGTGGACCGTGCTCTCCGGCCGGCTCTGAGTCCCCGAGCGCCGGTGTCCTCACGTCGCGTCCTACCGGCGGTCAGCGCCGTCATGCCGGCGCGCAACGATGCCGCTGCCATCACCGCTGCAGTGCGGTCAGTCCTGGAACAGGACTACGCGGGCCCATTGGAGCTGGTCATAGCGATCGGACCGTCACACGACGGCACCGAGGCGGTCGTCAACGCGATCACCGCGGGCGATGCCCGGGTGCGCTCGGTCACGAACCCGCCGGGTGGTACCGCCGCGGGCCTGAACGCGGCGATCGCTGCATGCACCGGCGAGGTCATCGTCCGTGTCGACGCGCACTGTGAGCTGCCAGACGGCTACGTCACCCGCGCCGTCGAGACCCTCGAACGCACCGGGGCTGCCAACGTCGGAGGCGTCCAGCGCGCGGTCGGGAGCACCTCGTTCCAGCGGGCCGCAGCTGCGGCCATGACTTCGCGCTTCGGCGTCGGCGACGCGAAGTTCCACTACGGGGGCGACGAGGGCCCGACCGACACGGTCTATCTCGGGGTGTTTCGTGCCGAGGCGCTGCGCTCGGTGGGCGGCTTCGACGAGTCGCTGGTACGCAACCAGGACTACGAGCTCAACGTGCGCCTGCGTGCCATGGGCCAGGTGGTGTGGTTCGACCCGGCGCTGGAGGTCGTCTATCACCCACGGGATTCGTTGGCCGGACTCGGTCGCCAATACTTCGACTATGGGCGCTGGAAGCGCGAGGTGATCCGACGCAACCCACGGGCGGTTCGTCTCAGGCAGCTCGCTGCGCCGGTGACCGTGCTGGGCATCGCAGCGGGAATCGCCGTCGCTGCGTCGGGTCGGCGGTGGGGGCTGCTCGGGCCCGGCGTCTACGGAGTGGCTGTCTTGGCGGCCAGCGCGTCGGTCCGCGACCTGGACGCTGCAGACAGGCGGCACCTCCCCGCCATCTTCCCCACGATGCATCTCGGGTGGGGCCTGGGTTTCCTCCTCGGGCCTCCACGCCGCGCCCGGGGCCCGGCCCGCACCCCGCTCGACGAGAACCGCGCCTGAGTCAATCCGCCCCTTCGACGAAGGCGGTCCTGCAGCGCGCTGGCGAGCGACCGAAGGATCGCCAGATCTGCGCTGCGAAACTGCACCGTGCTGGGTGCGCCAAGGCGGTGACGGTATGGTGCGTGGCGTGCCGCCCGGCGGTTCGGCATGGGAAGCTTGCGGGGGGCCGAGCGGCGGAGACGACCGGATGCCGATGATGAAGGCACGATGGAGAGCGAGGCGACGCCGGGTCGCACCCGTGTCGCTGCTGCTGGTCCTTCTCGCGCTGTGCCTGCCACACGTTCCTGCCGACGCCCAGGTCGCCACAGCCACGAGCACGGTCAGGTTCGACGGCCACGGGTCGGGCCACGGCGTGGGGATGAGCCAGTACGGCGCGCGGGCGCGCGCCGAGGCCGGCCAGTCGCGACCGGACATCCTCGGGTTCTACTACCCCGGCGCCACCGAATCGTCGGTCGCGGTGCCCGACGACCTTCGCGTCCACCTGTTCAGCGGCAAGGGCGCCGTGTTCACTGCGTCGGGTCCAACGACGCTGCTCGGCTCCACCAACGCCGTGGTCGCCACGTTCCCGACGGCGACAACGGTCACGTTCGGCCGCAGGGCCGGCGGGGGGTTCAGCGCCACCACTCCCGATGGCGTCGATCATTGCGCCGGGGCGGCGAACCCGTGCGCGACCGGGCCTCTGTCGATGGAGCTGGTGGTGGGGCAACCGGTTCGCACCGACGTCATCGGTCAGGTCTCCATCGGCACACCCGGCAACCGCTATCACCGGGGCACGCTGATGATCGGGAAGCGATTCGAGACCACCGACACGCTCTGGGTGACCCTCGGCGGCCTGACGATGGACGAGTACCTGTTCGGGCTGGCTGAGATGCCCAGCGCCTGGCCGCTGATCGCGCTCGAGTCACAGGCAGTCGCCGGACGCACGTTCGCGCTCAGACGCATCCAGGCGCGACGCGCTTCGCCGTCGTGGTCGATGCCGTGGGACCTGTACTCGACCATCGACGATCAGGTGTTCTACGGCTACGCGAACGAGTTGGCGACGAATTCCGCCACCTGGATGCGCGCCGTCACCAACACCACCGGCAAGGTCCTCTTGTGGCAGGGCAGCCCGATCGAGGCCTTCTACTCCTCGTCCAATGGTGGCAAAAGCGCTGATGGTGGCTACGTCTTCTCCCTGAGCCTGCCCTACCTGATCTCGAGGCCCGATCCCTTCGACGACGACGTGAATCCCTACGCCAACTGGTCGCGGGAGTACACCAGCGAGGAGATTGACGCCTGGCAGCGGGCCGGCACGGGAGTGTCGGTCGGCACGATCACCGACATTCGAGTGTCGGGGTCGCTCGATGCGTCGGGGCGCAACGACAACGCCAGCGTCACCATCGCTGGCAGCGCGGGTTCGGTCACCCTCCCGGGCAAGTCGTTGCGGAGCCTGATCAACGCCGGGGTCGCTGCAGCGGGAGGAGGAAACGCTCGGCGCCTGCTCTCGACGGACTACTCGGTTGCGGTGATGGTCGCCGAACCGATCGGTGCGTTCGAGAGCGCGACCCGCAACGGCGAAACCCTCCGGGTAAAGGGCTGGGCCTTCGACGCCACCGCAGCGCCGACCATCCCCGTCGAAGTCCAGGTGGACGGCGTGACCGCACGAACGATCGACGCGGCCGCAGCGCGCCCGGACATCGACAGCTCCCTGTCGGGAGGCGTGGCTCTGGGATTCGACGAGACGATCTCGGTGAACCGCAGCGCCGCGCGGGTGTGCGCCTTTGCCCATGCGCCCGGCGGTCCGGCGCTGTTGCTCGGCTGCAAGGCGGTGCCGGCACTCCCGGCGCCTGCGCCCACGACGCACACGCCCCTAGGTGCGGGCGACGCCGTCGTGGACTCAGCTCCCGGGCGGGGCCTGCAGTGGTGCGGGCTGGCAGAGGCCATCCAACGCGACTACCTGGATCCGCTCGCGATTCTCCCAAGTGATGTCGACGCTTGGATCCTTGCGCAACTTGAAGGTCCGGAAGCTCATCTCCAGGGCGTCGAATGCGAGCAGGCGACCGACCAGGCTGTCGCCGAGACCCAGAATCAGCTTGATGGCTTCCAGGGCCTGAATGCTCCCGACGATGCCGGGCAGAACCCCCAGGACCCCGGCTTCGGCACAGCTGGGGGCCAACTCGGCGGGGGGCGGTTCTGGGATCATGTCGCGATAGGTCGGACCATTCTTCGGATCGAAAACGGTGATCTGACCCTCGAAACGGAAGATGGATCCGTGTACCACTGGGATTCCGAGTTTTACCGACGCATCGTTGAGCATGTACCGAACGGGGAAATTGTCGGCCCCGTCGACGATCACGTCGTACCCGCTGATGATGTCGATGATGTTGGTGGCGTCTAGCCGCACGTCGTAGGTGACCACGTTGACGTCGGGGTTGAGGGCATTGAGGGTCTTCTTCGCCGAGTCGACCTTGCGCTCCCCGATGCGATCGAGGTTGTGGAGGATCTGGCGCTGGAGGTTCGACTCGTCGACGACATCCATGTCGACGATCCCGATCGTGCCGACACCGGCGGCGGCGAGGTAGAGAGCGGCGGGGGAACCGAGTCCGCCTGCACCCAGGCACAGCACCTTGGCGTCGAGCAACTTCAGCTGTCCTTCCTCACCGACCTCGGGGAGGAGCAGGTGACGCTGGTAGCGGTTGCGCTGTCCAGGGTCGAGGGTCTGTGGGGTCTTCCAGTCGCGACCTTCGTCCTTCCAGCGGTTGAAGCCGCCTTCCATCGAGACCACCTCGGCGTAGTCGAGCGCCTGGAGGGTCTGCGCCGCGAACGCGGAGCGGACGCCGCCCGCGCACACTGCCACGATCCTGGTGTCCTTCGACGGGATCCGGTTCTCGACGTTGCTCTCGAGCTGGCCGCGCGGGATGTGGATCGAGCCGGGGATCGCGCCCTGTTCGTACTCGTCGGGCTCACGCACGTCGAGGAGCGTCCACCCTTCGGCGAGGAGTCGCTCGGCCTCGCCGGTGGTGACCTCGGAGATCGTTTGCTTCGCCTGGTTCAGCAGGTCGCGGAAGCTTGCCATTGGGCGTCCTTCGATTCGGTTCGGTGATGTCCGTGCGAAACCCTACCAAGTTGGTCGGATATTCCCAAGTCCCATTTGTGCGAGCTCCGGAGCGGTGCTTCAGCGGTGCGGCGACGCAGCCCCTCGCCCGCAGATGGTCGGCAGCACGTCGCTGATGCCCGCATTGACGACGACCGTGGCGAGCGGGTCGAAGTCGGTGGGTTCGGCGTTGACGATCACCACGGGCGTGCCCATCGAGGCCGCCATCGGGACCACGTTCGCGATGGGGAACACCGCCAACGACGTCCCCACCGCCATCATCAGGTCGCACTGGCGGGTGGCCTGTTCGCTGCGGGCGAGGTCGGCGGCGACGAGACTCTGACCGAAGGAGATCGTTGCCGACTTGAGCACGCCGCCGCAGCGGGGACACGCAGGATCGTCCTCGCCGGCGCGCACCCGGACGAGCACCTCCTCCATGGTGTCTCGGTACTCGCATGCCAGGCAGGCGACCTTTCGCGTAGTGCCGTGGATCTCGACCACGCGCTCGGATTCGATCCCGGCGCGTTGATGCAACTCGTCGACGTTCTGGGTGATGAGCGTGTGCAGGATGCCCCGGTCCTGCAAGGCGACGAGCGCGTCGTGGCCGACGTTCGGCTCGACGTGGGGCCACAGGTCACCCGCAGCCCGTCTCGCCCAGTTCTGTCGCCGCAGCTCGGGGTCGGAGAGATAGGTGGCGATGTTCGAAGCCCTCTCGGCGGCGGGATTCTTCGTCCACAACCCGTTCGGCCCCCTGAAGTCGGCGATGCCCGAGTCGGTACTGATCCCGGCCCCGGTCAGCACGACGATGCGGCGGGACACATCGACGAGGCGTCTCGCGTCGCGCACAGCATCGGCGGTACCCGGGTCGAGGTCCGGTGTTGGCGGCGGCACCCTCCCAGGGTACGGGCCGCCAGGGGTCGCGTGGAGCACCGAACGGCCGACGACGTCGTGGTCCCCAGAGGCACTCGGGCCCGACCCGAGCATGCCTGTCGCCTGCGAGGCCGGACATAAGTTGCTGATAAATATTGAAACATCATGAAAGACGGTCTATGGTCTGGACTGCTTCCCCGGCCCACATCTCCACCGCGCGCTGACGACGGTCGACCCGGACCTCGCCAGCGCTCACCGAAAGGAAGCAATGCTCATGACCGCCCCGACTCGATCACCAGCTCCCTCCCCGACGAGCACCCCCGTGCGGGCACCGCACGAACTCCGTGTCGAACCCTGGCTCGATGCCGTCGTCGACGCGCTCGGACACGATCCCCGGAGCCGCTACGTCGAGACGTACTGGTTGGGCATTCTCGGCCCGTCGACGACCTGGCTGTTCCGGCTCCTCGCCGATGGTTTCGACGATCATCCCGAGGGCTTCGACCTCCCGTTGGCCGACACCGCCGGAGCGCTCGGGCTGGGCATGAAGACGGGGCGCCAGGGGCCCTTCAGCCGCTCGCTCGACCGCCTCTGCCAGTTCGGTCTGGCGCGGCGCGACCACGAGACCCTCCACGTTCGTCGGTTCGCTCCCCCGCTCACGCAGGGGCAGCTCAAGCGCCTTCCCGAAGCGTTGCAGCAGCGTCACGGTGACTGGCAGCGGGCGCAGCTGCATGCCGCATCCGATGGCGAGGGCAAGGCCCGTCGGCTGGCGCTCACCCTTCTCGAGCTCGGCGAGAACCTCGATGCCGCCGAGCGGCAACTGGCGCTGTGGCGCATCGAAGGGGCGGTGGCCCAACGGGCCCTCGCGTGGGCGAACCAGCGCCACACCGCGGCGGAGGCCGCAGCCCGTCTCGGCGGCGACGCGGCCTGACCCCCGCCGCGCCGCCGCCCGTCGGGTCGGAACCAGCTTCGCCGCTACCATCGAGGCGATGTCCGCGCTGGCCGGCCCCCTGATCGTCGCCTGTCTGCTCCTCGTCGTCGCCGGCGTCGCCAAGATCCACCGGCCCGGCGCCACCGCAGCGGCCGCCGCCGCGCTCGGGCTGCCCTCCAACGCGGTGCTCGTGCGTGGGCTCGGCGTCGGGGAGCTCGCTGTCGCCGTTGCGACAATGGCCTTCGGGGGGTGGTGGCCCGTCGTGGTCGGTGCCGTCTACTCCGGATTCGCGGCGTTCATCGTCGTTGCCGTCAGGCGCGGGGTCGAGTCGTGCGGCTGTCTGGGGCAGCGCTCGGCGTCGCCGCGACATGCCCACGCGGCACTCGACGCCGTCCTCGCCGTCTGTGCCTTCGCCGCCGTTGGCATCGAGCCGCTGCCGCAGGTGCTGGCCGACCTGAGCTGGAGATCTGCTCCTCTCCTCGTAGCGGTTGGCGCCACCGGGGGTGCGGCGCTCCGCCTCCTCGCAGCCAATGGTGCGGTCCTACCTGCCGCGGGCGTGAACCGGCTCCCCGGGCAGCTGCACTCGACCGAGATCGCCGGGCGCACGATCCACGACGAACCGGTCGCCATCGGCCTCGGCGGGCTCGACCACCCGACACTGCTCGCCTTCTTGTCGACGAACTGCCTGACCTGCCGTCACTTCTGGGTCACCTTCGCCGAGGGTTTCGACCCACCCGACCCGGCGATCGAGCTCGTGATCATCACCAAGGACGCCGACGTCGAGAACCGCACGGCGCTGCGCCGCCTGGCCCCGAAGCGCACTCGCGTGATCATGTCGTCGCAGGCCTGGCACGACCTCGACATCGCGGGGTCACCAGCCTTCTTGCTCGTCGATGGCCCCTCCGGGTCCGTGTCGGTTCGTGTCATCGCCGAATCGTGGCCCGAGGTCCGCGCTGCGATCGCCGGGGCCCGCACCTGCGACGAGCAGCGCTCCCCGTAAGGACGCCCTCCAGGCACCATCGACCACGACCCGACCGAGGACCAAAGACCCTGGAGGCTCGCTGAGCGGGTCCGTACCTTTGCCGCAGACGCCGAGCGCACCCGTTGCGCCGACCGTCACTCACCTTCGGCGGAGCCATGCCGCCGAAGGTGAGTCGCGTCCGGGGCGCTGCGCGTCGCAGGGGGCTACTGTGCGCGTTGTGCCGTCGAAGAGGCCTCGAGCCCGGACCCACGCCCAGACCCTGCGCCGGCTCTCCGACGAACTCGTCGAGCTGCAGGCTCCAATCCGGGTGCTCGACGCGATCGCATGGAGCGACGGCGTCGCTGCGGAGTTCTTCGCTGGTGGCGGGGGTCGACAACCAGCCGTCGACGAGGGCTACTACCGAGATCGCCGACCGCTGCGGTTTGATCCCGACGACCTGCGCTCCGGGCTGCGGTCGCTCCGCCGCCGCATCGAGTCCGAGCTGGGCGAGGAAACCGGTGGTCGGCTGCTGACCGACCGCGTCGATGCGTACCTCCGGGTCATCGATCTTCTCGAGGCGCGTGGCACGCCGGCGTTTGGCGCGATCTCCGCCGAGCTGTACGGACATCTCCACGACCGCGTACACCCCGGAGGCCCGACCCTCTCCGACCTGGGGGCGGTGATGACCGAGGCGCTGTCGAACATCGACTCCGGCGCCTGGGAGCCGCCCGAGCCCCCAACCTACGACGCGCGCGCCGGCGTCGAGATGTTGACCGAACGCCTCGACGCCGTCTTCGGATCCGGAGCCGTACGCATCATCGTCGACGACGGCATCGTGGCCGATGCCGCAGCCGGTGGCGACTACATCAAGCTGCGGGAAGACGCTCGATTTTCCGAACGCGACCTTCGCATTCTGGAGGTGCACGAGGGTTGGGTGCACGTCGCCACGACGTTGAACGGTCGTGCCCAACCGTGGTGCACCTTCCTGGCGAAGGGCACGCCGTCGACGACGGCGACCCAGGAAGGGCTCGCGGTGTTCACCGAGATCACGACGATGTCGTCGACCCCAGAGCGACTGCGGCGCGTGACCCGTCGCATGGTTGCGATCGGCATGGCTGCCGACGGCGCCACGTTCCTCGACGTCTACCGCTGGCTGCTCGACGAAGGGCTTCAACCCGAAGCGGCCTGGGCGTCGTCGGTGCGGGTCTTCCGAGGTAGCACACCGACAGGGCCCCCGTTCACGAAGGACCTCGTGTACAGCCGTGGCTTCCTCGAGGTCTACGACTTCATGCGTCTCGCCGTGCGGCGGGGGCTGCTCGACCGTCTGGCCCTGCTGTTCTCCGGCAAGCTCGCGATCCACGAGCTCGGTACCATCTCCCGGCTCGCCGAGGACGGGCTGGTCACTCCCCCGGCGATCCTTCCGCCCCATGTGCGCGACATCAGCGCGCTCGCGGCGTGGCTCACGTATTCGAACCTGCTGAACCGCATCGACCTGTCCCAGATGGAGCAGCACCTCGGGGCGGCACTGTCGTGACGCCGCGAGCCACGTGATCGCCGGCCGCGTTCAAGGCGTGTGCGTGGCGAGGAAGGTCCGGATCGTGCGACCGGTCTCGACCAGATCGTCGTCGCCCTTCCAGTGCTCTACGAGCGTCGCCGCCGGGGCCCGCTCTGCGAGCAGCCGTGACGTCGACTGTGGATGGTAGAGGTCGTCGCCCATCAACACGAGCATCGGTGTGCCGATCGACGCGACCTCAGCGGGGCTGGCGGTGAGCACGAACGAACCGCCCCACATGTTCGAGCGGAACGCGGCCCAGTCGGCCTCGGTCATGGTCGGGTGCTGTGGTGCCAGCTCGGTTGCCCATGAATCGAACATCTCCTCGAGCGCAGCACGGTTGTCGTCGATACCGACCGGTTGGAGCAGGACCGCCGAGGCGAAGCGCGCCGGATCGCGCCGGAGCAGCCCCACGATGTAGGGGCCGCCGATGCACATGCCGACCACGTGGCACTGTTCGACGCCGAGGTGGTCGAGCAGGGCGAGCTGATCGTCGGCATAGGTGTGCCACCCGTCGTCGGCCGATACCGGTCCGACCGACCGACCGGCGTTGCGCTGGTCCATGCCGATCACGCGATAGGACGACGACAGCGCCTCCCGGGGATTCCAGGGCATCCGTTGCCAGAGGTCATTGGTCGAGCGCATCCCGCCGGGAGCGATGAGCAACACCGGGAACCCGTCGCCTTCGATGTCGTAGTGCAGGCGCAGTGCGCGATCTTCGTAGATAGCCATTGACCTCTCCTCGCAGAACCCGCGGTGACGGAGCCGATGATCGCGCGTCGCTGCGCCGGCCGGGTTCGGCGGCGCAAGCGAGCCGCTAGGGTTGGATCAGGTTCGGATCCCGTCCTGCCTGCACCTCTTCACAGATCGGGCAGATCGGATAGCGCTTGGGATCGCGGCTCGGCACCCAAACCTTGCCGCACAGCGCGGTGACCGGCTCGCCGGTGATGGCCGACCGCATGATGGCCTCGCCGCCACCGATCACGTAGTGACTGAACCGGTCGTGGTCGCCCTCGTCGCGCTTGGTCTCGGGCGGGCTTGTCTGGACATCGGTCATGCCCGGAGTCTACGAACCGCGGGCGCCGACAGCGAACGCGCCCCGGTGCGCCCCGACGGCACAGGTGGCCGGGCTCAGCCGCCGAGCGCAACGAGGAATCGGGCAGCGATCGGGCCGGCGACCGAGCCACCGCCGCCACCACCTTCGACCATCACGGCAAAGGCGAGGTCCCCACTGAAGCCGATGAACCAGGCGTGCGTCTTCGGCGGATCGTCGTCGCCGAACTCCGCCGACCCGGTCTTGCCCGAAACGGGGACCCCGACCGAGCGAACGGCGCCACCGGTGCCCGATGCGACGACCGCGGCCATCATCTCCTGGAGTGCGGCGGCGGCCCCGTCGGGCAGCGGTATCGGCTCGTGGACCTCGGCCAGCGCGACGTCGGGCGAGGTCACGAGCACCGGTTGGCGCCAGCTGCCGTCGGCGACCGCAGCGGCAACCGAGGCCATGTGCAGCGGGCTGGCCTGCACCCGTCCCTGGCCGATCGAGGCGGCGGCCACCTCGGCATCGTCGACCGGATCGGGGAAGCGCCCCCCGGCGGTGTCGAGCCCTACGGTGTAGGGCACGTCGAAGCCATAGCCTGCGGCGGCTGCGGCGACCGCCGTGGCACCGAGGTCGAGGCCGAGGCCCGCAAAGGCCGTGTTGCACGAGCGGGCGTACGCCGTGAGCATCGATATCTCGCCCAGGGACATGCCCCCCGCGTTGCGTATCGGGTAGCCCGCAGCGACGAGCGTTGCCGGGCAGGTCAGGATCGTGTCCACGGTCTCGCCGGCAGCGATTGCTGCCGTCGCGGTGATGGTCTTGAAGGTCGATCCCGGCGGATAGAGGCCTGAGATCGCCCTGTTGAACTCGTTGAGCGGGCGGCTCACTGCGGCTCGGATCTCCCCGGTGTGCACATCGAGCGCGACGAGCGCCACCGGCAACTCGATGGGCGCGACGGCGGCTTCGGCTGCGAGCTGGACCTTGCGGTCGAGGGTCGTCTGGAGGTCGAAGGGCACCAGCGGGCCGCTGCTCTCGAGGACCGAGAGCAGGTTGCCGGCGGCATCGAGGACTCGGATCTCGGAGCGTTCGCGGCCGCGGAGCTGGGCTTCGAAGGCAAGCTCGAGCCCTGACCGGCCGACGACGTCGCCCGCGGTGTAGGGCTCTCCCCACTTCGCGAGCAACTCGGCGGTGATGGGGCCGACCGTGCCCAGCAGATGTGCGGCCAGGTCGGGATCCGACGACTGGCGGTCGTCGACGGTCTGGAAGACGACCCCGGGGAGCGGGCGGAGATCGGGCCAGACCTCGTCGAAGCGGTCCTGGTCGACGGTGGCCACCGGCACGAACCAGCTCGGATCGAGTCCGGGCGCTGCGACGCCGGCGCGCACGGTGTCGCCGTCGACGTCGAGCGCGTCGACGAGCGCAGTCACCACGCCATCGAGATCCTCGATGCGGCCGGGCACGACACCGATCTGGCGTACCTCACGGGCGGCGCGAAGTGCGATGCCCGATCGGTCGAGGATGCGGCCGCGGTCGAGGGTCTTGTCGACCCGGGCGAAGCTGCGACCGTCCGAGAGCGCCGGATGGATCACCTGTGGTGTCCAGTCCACGGCCCAGCCGTCGGCGGTCTCGACCAGGTCGAGCGAGCTGTCGTAGACCCAGGGATCCATCCCGTCGGGGGCCGCTCGAACCGTGAAGTCGGTGCGGGCGACCGCGCCGGTGACGGTGGTGACGGCGCCTTCGATCGCGGTCTGGCGGATCCGCAGGGCGTCCCAGAGTTCACGGTGCAGCCGCACCTCGGGTTGCACGTCGCGCAGGACGTAGGGGGCCATGACCTGCCAGTCCTGCGACGCCCACGCGGCGAGGAAGGCGCCGGCGACCTCTTCGGCGGTGCGCGGCTGAGGCGTCGCCGTGGGTTCCACGACCGCGGCATCGTCGCTGCCTGGGACCAGGCTGCATCCGGCGACCGTCAGCGCGACGAGAAGGGTCGCAGCGACAACGCGTGTGATCCGGGAGCTCAGCTCGATCCGCGAAGCGTACCGGCGCCGTCCCGTGCGGTGGCGTCACCATGGGCCAGGTGACCGGCCCCCGACGAACGCGCCCGCCAGGGTCAGGGCACGACGTTGAAAGCCGTGAGGACGGGAGTAGCGCCGCCGAGTCGAACCGCGCAGTACGACCCCGTGGTCAGGTGGGTCCGCCACGCGACCCGATCGTCGACACCGAGCGTCCACGCGATCGCTGCTTTGATGGGCGACACGTGCGAGACGACGAGGACCTCCTCGTCAGGTCCCACCTCCAACCCCTCGAGGGCCGCTCGCACCCGGGCACCGAGCTCGCGGAGGGTCTCGCCGCCGGGAGGACGCAGATCGAGGTCGGCCTTCCAGCGGTCCCACGTTCCCGGTGGGAGATCACCGATCGGGAGGCCGTCCCACTCGCCATAGTCGAGCTCGGCCCATCGCTCGTCGAGCACCACCGGCTCACCGAAGGCCGCCGCAGTCTGTCGGGCGCGGAGCTGGGGGCTGGAAATGACGCGTGTCACCGGTCCGATGAGCTCCGCAGCGCGGGCAGCCTGCAGCAGACCGGTGTCGTCGAGGGGATTGTCGATACGGCCCTGCAGCAGACCGAGCGCATTGGCACCGGTTCGGCCGTGGCGCAGCAAGGTGATCGTGCCCATCAGCAGGTACCGGGTGGAGGGCCCATCGCGGCGCGGGTCAATCGACCCTCGCGGACGAGGAGACGGCGCGTCGCGGGATCGTCGAGTCGGTAGCGCCGCACCGCGTAGACGAGCGCGCCGAGCCCGACGAGCTCCATGGCGACCAACACTGGAACCGGTCTCCACGACGGGATGTCGGCGGCGTCGGCCCGCCAACCGAACAACGGCCACCAGAACAGGGTGGTACGGGTCCAGTCGAAGTCGAGCACGAGGTACATGAACATCCCGATGGGCAGCCCGAGCCAGCGTCGTTGGACGAGCCTGCGGCCCATGAAGACCATCATGATGAGGCCCATCGCCACCACCGGGGCCAGCAAAGTGTGCAACGCCCAGGGACCACCGAACACCAGCTCGACGCTGGGCACGACGGCGCCGAGGGCCACGAGCCGGTAGTCGATGGCCGGGCTGGCGAACACCCACGCGACGAAAACGAAACTGAGACCGCCGAACCAGAGGAACACGGTCACCGCACGAGGATGCAGCCGCATTCGTCGCAGTGCACGAGCTCGTCTTGGGGGAGCTTCTTGAGGCGGTCGACCTCCATCGCGGCGAGATCGAGGTGGCAGCCGTGGCAGGTGAAGCCGACGAGGCGGGCGACGGCGACGCGTCCGGGCTCGGCGCGCAGCCGGTCGTAGATGGCCAGCAACTCCGGGGACACACCAGCGGTGCGCTCGGTCCGCTGTGCGTCGACGGTCGCGACGAGTTCGTCGATGTCGGCCTCCGCGGCGCCCAGTGCCTCGCTGACGTCCTGTTCGCTCTCGTCGATGGCTCGCTCCTCGACCCGGAGGCGTTCGAGCGCGGCGTCGACGGGCTCGATCTGCTCCATGATCTCGATGATCTGGTCTTCGACGAGTGCCTTGCGTCGGCCCAGCCCCTCGATCTCCTCCTGGAGTGCCTGGAGCTCCTTCACGCCGCCGGCGTTGCCGCCATAGAGGCGGCCGGTTTCCTGTTCGATGCGGGCGTCGATCAGCGCGACCTCGTCCTCGAGACGCTTCTGGCCCCGGCCGAGATCGTGGCGCTGCGAGTCGATCTCGGCCCGCTTCTCGAGGAGCGCGGCTCGCTCGCCGGCGAGTGCCACGAGCCGGGTCCGCTCGGGCAGGGTCGCCCGCTGGTGGCGGAGCGCATCGAGCTTGCGGTCGAGCTCCTGTACGGCGAGGAGTTCCTGGAGCGAGGTGGGATCAGCGGCCGTCATCGATCTCAGTCTTACACCTCGGCAACGTCCCCGCGGCAACGCAGCGGCAGACAGGAGGAGAAGGCGGAGAACCGGGCCCGCAGGAGCGGGCGGGGTCGGTGCGATGCCTCAGGTGCCTCCGCCCGCCGTCGGCGCAGGCGTCGGCACCGGCGTCGCCGTCGGCGCAGGAGTCGGTGGCGGCGCATCGGGGTCGACGCAATAGGTCGGGATCGGTTTGAGCTTCTTGTCCCACATCTCGAACTTGTACTTGTCGATGATGTCGGCGCACTCGACGTAGTTGCTCGGCAGGTCCGGGTTGCACTGCAGATCCTTGCCGTCGCCGTTCAGGTCGACGACGTAGCCGCTCGGGCAGGGGTTCTCCTGTGGCTGGGGGTCGATGTCGACAGGCTTGTACTCGCCAGCGCGCGGGAAACCGGGGCAGGTCGGGAACGACCTAACCGGCAGATCGGCGTGATACGCCGCGTTGAAAACCCCCCACGCTTCGGCGGGGAGCGAACCGCCGGTGACCCGGCCGACGCCGGCGACGTTGGTCATCGCGTGTTCGGGCTTGCGATCGTAGGGGTAGCCCATCCACACGGCAGTGGCGAGATATGGGGTAAAGCCCACGAACCAGGCGTCGGCCCAGTCGGTGGTGGTGCCGGTCTTTCCTGCGGCAGGCTGTGCTCCCATGGCGGCGCCGGCTCTGGCGCCGGTGCCGTAGCGGGCGTTGGCGGCGAGCGCATCGGTGGTCCAACACGCTATGTCGGCGGAGATGACCCGCTCGGGCGCCAGGCTCGGATCGGTTGCACGGTCATAGATCGGTACCCACTCGTCGCCGACCTGCCGCTCGATGCGTTCGATGAAGTACGGCTCACGCCTGATGCCACCGGCAGCGATGGTCGCATAGGCGTTGGCCATCTCCATGGGATTGACCTCCATGGTGCCGAGGGGCAGCGAGCGGACCTCTTTGAGGTCGCTCTTGATCCCGAGGAGGTGCGCGGTGTCGATGACGTTGTCGAGTCCGGCGAGCAATCCGATCTTGAGGAAGGCACAGTTCGATGACGCCGTGAGCTGCGCGAGGATCGGGCCGGTCCGGCCACCGGAGCCGCCGTAGTTCTCGACCTTGTACACACCGCCGGGAACGGTAGGGTCCTCCCACTCGCAGGGGCTCTGACCGTTGACGATGTCGTTGGTCTGCAACCCGGCGCGCAGCGCCGCGACGAGCACGAACGTCTTGAACGACGACCCGGGCTGGCGGGTGCCCTGGGTGGCGATGTTGAACTTGGATTCGTCGTCGAAGCTCTCGCCGCCCACCATGGCGCGCACTGCACCGGTTTCGGGGTCGATCGACGCGATCGACATGGTGAACATGGGGTCGACGTTGTAGCGCTGGCGCAACACGGTGTCACGGGCGTCCTCGGCCATCGTCTGGACCTTGGGATCGAACGCCGTGTAGACGCGGAGCCCGCCGTTGACGCCGAGGAGGTCCTGGAGGCGCGACTCCGGGCCGCCACCGAGGAACGAGGGGTCCTCGAGCAGGAGTCGCCGTACCTCGGCGACGTAGAAGTCGTCCTCGGAGGGCAGGCTCGGTTCGTTGCGCTTGGTGGGCAGCGGTGACTGGGCGAAGATCGCTGCGTCGTCGGCCGTGATCAGGCCGAGCTCGGCCATTCGATCGAGGACGATGCCCCGCTGATAGGCCGATGCCTGGGGGTGCAGGGTCGGGTCGTTGGCGGTGGGGTTGCTGATGAGCGATGCCAGGAGCGCCGCTTCGGGCCAGCCCATTCCTTCGTCGAGGATGCGGGTGACCTCGTCAGGCTCCTTGTTGGCGAGATCGAGGCCGAAATACACCTCGGCGGCCGCCTGCACGCCGTACGCGCTCGATCCGAAGTAGACGGTGTTGAGGTACAGCTCGAGGATCTCGTCTTTGGACAGTTGGTCTTCGAGACGAACGGCGAGGGCCGCTTCACGGATCTTGCGCTGGACGGTTTGTTCCGAGGTGAGCACGAGGTTCTTGATGAGCTGTTGGGTGATCGTCGAGCCACCCTGGCTGATGCCGCCGGCATCGACGTTCTCGACCAGCGCCCGGCCCGTCGCCTTGATGTTGACTCCCTCGTGGGCGTAGAAGTCGGCGTCCTCGATGGCGAGAACAGCTTGGGCGACCTTCGCCGGAATCTGTGCCAGCTTGAGGGTGGTGCGGTTCTGGTCGAAGAACGTGGCCATCAGCTCGCCGTTCTTGTCGTAGATCAGCGACCGCGTCCCGGTACCGGACAACGAGACCGGGGTGTGCGTCCACTCCCCCGAGGTCGCGATCGACGCAACCTGCGGTGCGGCGAGCATCGCGGTCATGCCCACCACCAGGCTCGCAAGCACGAGTGTGGCGGTGAGGCGGACAAGGGTGCCGAGGGTTCGCACGACCGTCAACGCTACCGCCCATCCACGGCGGATCGGGATCACCCCACGCCGCACTCGGGGCGACTCGGTGAGGCGCGTCGGCGATGCTCCGGCTCAGAGACCCGCTCCGAAGTGGTCCCCGGGTTGGGGCGCTCCGGGCGTGGAGTGCACCACCAGACGCGGCAGCCGGGGGGTCGCTGACGGATCCGACGTGCCCGCTGCGGCGGGTAGCGCCACCGTCAGCACGGCTCCCGAGCCGGCGGCGGCGTCGGGGGCCGCGATGGCGAGATCAGCGGTCCCGTCGCCATCGAGGTCAACCGCCCGCAGGTGCGCCCCGAACCGACTACCCATGGCGCCGAACGCCCCTGCAGGCGGTTCGAGCTCCAACCCGGGGCCTGCGAGGCGGCCGTCGGCTCGACCGGTGAGCACCAGGACTCTTCCCTCCCCGACGGCCAGGGGTGCGCCGACCACCAGATCGGCGCGATCATCGCCATCGAGGTCGTGTAGCAACACGGCCGCGCCGAATGCCTCGCCCGCTGCGGGAGTGCCGCCGGCGAGCGCGCCCCGTTCGACGATCAGTCCTGGCCCATGCACGCCGCGTGGACCGCCGCCGAGCACGATGACCCGACCCGCACCAGCGGCCCCACCCACACTGCGGCCGGGCACACCGATGGCGAGATCTTGCCGTCCGTCGCCGTCGACGTCGCCGACCGCGATCGCGAAGCCGAACCGGTCGCCGCTGCGGTCTTCGCCACCCACCACACCGCGCTGGGTCACCAGCTGCGAGTCCAGGGAGAGACCACCGCGGGAGCCGCGGAAGATCCTGACCGAACCGGCATCGACCGCGTCGCCGAGGTCGTCGCCAGGCACACCCACGACGAGATCGTCGTAGCCATCACCGTCGAGATCTCCGGCGGCGAGCGCCGCGGCGAACCCGTCGAAGTCGCCGCTGCCGTCCTGCGAGACCAGTCGCGGCGCGACGGCGGTCATCGGTTCAGCCAGGCCGCGCCGGCCGCCGTAGAGCACTGCGGCGGCGCCTTCGGCGAGCGCACCGAGGTCCTCGCCGGGGATCCCGACCACGAGGTCGTCGAATCGGTCGCCGTTGAAGTCGCCGACGGTCAGCGTCGCGCCGAGGAAGTCACCGGCCTCGACTGCGCCCGGGACCAGGAGGTGCTGGCTCAGCGCGTACGCGCTGCTGGTCGCCGCGGCGACGGGGCCGGAGCGCACCAGGACCAGACCGGCGTCGCGACGCCCGTCGAGGTCCTCACCGGGCGCGGCGACCACCAGGTCGGTGCGACCGTCGCCGTCGAAGTCACCACCGACGAGGGCGGCGCCGAAGAGATCGTCGGCTTCGACGGGTTCGTTCCACGCGGCTTGGGTCAGGTACGGCGCGTCGTCGCCGGGACCCGGTGCGGTGCCCGCTGCACCCAGCACGATCGCGACGGCGCCGGCGCCGGGGAGCCCGCCCACCGAGGCACCGGGGGCGCCGACGGTCAGGTCGGCGAGGTCGTCGCCGTTCAGGTCCGCAGTCACAGCCCCGTCGGCCGCGACGCGCCCCGCACCGGCAACGAGCAGGCCGACGAGGGCGAGCAGCCACACACCGCGCCTGGCGCGACCCGCGCGGGAGCCCACGATCGACGACCCGAGCTCAACGGTGCCGGGAGCCTGGTGAAAAGCCCCCCGGCGTGAGGTCAGTGGGAGACAGCGCGTTCGAGCGACTTCGCGCTCTCGACCCAGCGTTCGACTTCGGCGAGCGACGGCGGGCGACGCACGAGCGGCCGCTTCTTCGCACTGTTCACCTCGAGCAGCTTCGCGTGCAGCGCCGCAGGCTTGCGCTTCTTCAGCTCGGGCACCGAGTCGACCCCGGCCTGTTCGAGCAGATCGCTGTACTCGCTTCCGACGCCGCGCACGCGCATGAGGTCGACGCGGTTGCACCACTCGAGGATCTGGTGATCGGTGAGACCTGCCGCTGCGGCGAGGGCCGCACGGCCCTTCCTGGTGCCGCCGGCGGCCAGCAGCGATGCCGTGCTGCCGACACCGGCCTTGCGGAGCTTGTTGGCCTGCGTCTTGCCGACGCCTTCGATAGTCTCGAGCGCTGCCATGGTTCGTCCTTCACGGGTCGTATCGCCGATAGATCACAACAATTGCAGGCGGGCCGGGCGCTTCGGCGGATGGCCCGAGCGATTCGGTTCAGTCGTCGAGCCAGACGTGGGCCCGGTCGAGGAGGTACTCGCTGACCTGCAGCGCACGTTCGAGGACGTCGTTGAGCTGTTCGCGTCCCATGAACATGTGCGCGAGCGAGATCTCGGCGCGTGCAGCGATGTTGAGGCTGCGTTCGGCGGGATCGGTGACCGAGCCGAACATGTCGATCGCCGAGACCTCGAGCGGGAGCTCGGTACGACCGATGCCGGCGAGGTCGGTCGCGAGCACCAGCAGGTCGGGCCCGTTGGGCAGCGGGGGCAGCGTCCAGGTGATCATGATCGGCAACCGGAAGTCGTCGGGCGGTTCTGCGTCTTCGGGCAGATCCATGACCGCGTCCTCGAACGCGAACATCACGCGGGGATCGACGTCGAGCGACATGTGCACATCGAGCGGCCCGCCGCACGCGTGGGCCGGGTGCAGGTCGATCTCCCATGCCTGTCGCATCGTGTAGGTCTCGACGAAGTGTCGTTCGTCGTGCACGTGGAACCCGAACTCCGACACCTGATCCTTCAGATCGGCGATGAACGTCGCGATGTCGACGATGGCCACGTGGCTGCTCTCTCGGACGGGATCGTTGGACGCCGGTCGCGGGCGGCCGCACCTGAGCAGGATACCGTTCCGGTCGTGGATGCCGCATGGCTGCTGGATCTGTTCGACGACGTCGCGGAGGCGATCCGGCAACGACTCGACGCGCTCGTCGACTGGGGCGAGGCCCCTGACCGCCCGGGGCAGTACCGCCACGACGTGGTTGCGGACGCGGTGGCCGTGCCGATGTTGCTCGACGCTGGGCTCGGGGTGCTGAGCGAGGAGTCGGACCCGCACGCACTCGACCGCAGTCTCGTCGCCGTGATCGACCCGATCGACGGCTCCACCAACGCGTCGATCGGCCTCCCGTGGTTCGCGACGAGCATCTGTGCCGTGGACGGCGACGGACCCCTCGCGGCGCTTGTGGTGAACCAGGCCCTCGACGTGCGCTACCGGGCCCTGCGCGGCGAAGGCGCGACGCGCGACGGCTCCCCCATCGCGCCCACCGCCACCGAACGCGTCGGCGATGCCATCGTCGTCCTGAACGACTGGCCGCCGGCGAGGCTGGCCTGCCGGCAGGTGCGGGTACTCGGCGCCGCGGCGCTCGATCTGTGCGCCGTCGCCGACGGCACCGTCGACGCGTTCGTCGACTACAGCCCGGGCCTGTTCGCCTGGGACCACCTCGGCGGGCTCCTCGTGTGTCGGGAGGCTGGAGCCCATGTCGTCGCGCTCGGTGGCGCCGACCCGTTGCGGCTCGAGCACGACGCCCGTACCCGGCTCGTCGCGGGAGCCACCGCAACGCTGTGCGCTGCGTTGGCCGAGTCGGCCCGCTGATGCGCGACCGCGTCCACACGCTGCTGCTGCGCATCTTCGGTCGGCTCCCCGACTCGGGGCGCGCCGTCGTCATCCAGGTCCTGTTTCCGCGGTTCACCGCCGCAGCCGCCGTCGTGCTGATCGCACCGGACGACCGAGTCCTGCTCGTGCAGCAGCGCTACCGCGACGGCTGGGGCCTTCCCGGCGGCTTCCTACACCGGAGCGAGGAACCGGCCGCGGCCGCCCGACGCGAGGTTCGCGAGGAGATCGGCGTCGACATCGGCGAACCCACTGGCCCGCCCGCAGCGGTACGCACTCCCGATCGCCGCCACTTCAGCCTCGTGTTCCGCCACGAGGTCGACGAGCCGATCGTCTCGGGCGCCCGACCGGCTTCGGTGGAGATCGTCGAGTGCGGGTGGTTCGCCCTCGACGCGCTGCCCATGCTGATCGACGACCTCGACCAGTTGCTCGCCGCCGCCGGGTTGGAGATCCCCTCCGGCGCCGTCGACTGACACCCACGGCCGGTACCATCGGCGCACCGGGCGCATAGCTCAGTTGGCTAGAGCGCTTCCCTTACAAGGAAGATGTCGGGGGTTCGAGTCCCTCTGCGCCCACTCGTCGTTGTCGTTCCGGCAACACTCGTGGGCGCTGGCGCCGCCCCGTCCTCCGCTCCGCTCAGGCCGTTCAGACGCCACGGAGGCTTCTAGCGCTCACTACAACCGCCGGATGGGGTTCGAAAATCGTCCCTTAAGGTCCACTCGTCGTTGTCGTTCCGACAACACTCGTGGGCGCTGGCGCCGCCCCGTCCTCCGCTCCGCTCTATCACCGAACCGACGATCGGGGACACCAAATCGCGTAGCTTCGGCTTGGTCTTGTCACCCGCGAGGCGATGATGGCACGTCTGTATGCGTGAGATCCTACGACCTTGAACTGGGAGAGCTTCGATGTCGGCACACACAGACGTTTCCAATGGGGCGACGGTTGGCACCCGATACAGCGGGTGGCTGTACACACTCTTCGCGGTCCCGCCCATCGTGGCGATTCTCACGATCGTGCTCGCGCCAGACCCGCATGGCCATTGGTCTGAGCATCTGTCGGGTGCTTACCTCGACGGCGCTCAGCTCGTGCTACTCGTTGTCTTGGCGGCGATGCTCGCAGCGCGTCGCGGACGCTCG
>JAHECR010000031.1 GCA_024641655.1 Acidimicrobiaceae bacterium | reverse complement strand
AAGTCGTCAACCGGCGCGGCGCGAACCTGCGCATCGGCGACGCCACCACCCTGGGAACAACAACCAGCGCCGACTGACCCCGTCTCAGACAACACTCGACGTCGACTTGCTCGACGTCGGTGTCGTGGTCGGTTTGGCGCCGGCACGGGCGGCGCGTCGGATGCCGAAGACGGCCACGACGGGAAATGCGGCGATCAAACCGAGCAACGTGAGTTGGAGCCCGCCACCGAGGTCGCCGGGACTCGCGGGGGCAGTGCCGGAGTTCGGGCGGGGGATGCTGTTGGGGGGCACCGGGTTGGGCTCGCGGATGTCGATCGGTGACTTCGTCGGTTCGGTCTGGGCCTGAGCGGTCGAAGACACGAGCGAGAGACACAGCACCGCAAGGGTTGCCAGCACGAGGAACGCGAGTCGTCGGGTCACCAAGCGAGTCTCGCGCACTCTCGGGTCGACGCGGCAGTCGCGGCGGGCCGAGGGCTCCCCGTGGAGCTACCCTCGCGCCCGTGTCCGATCCGTTGCCGACCGGTGAGCCAACGCGTGCCCTCGACGAGTCGTTCGGAGCGGCGATTCTGGCCTGGGCGGACGGGGCGCGGCGGGATCTGCCGTGGCGCCGCACCCGCGACGGCTGGTCGGTCCTCGTCTCGGAGCTCATGTTGCAGCAGACCCAGGTCGCACGGGTCGTCGACCGGTACCCTGCGTTCCTTCAGCGCTTTCCCGACGCCTCGACGTGTGCCGCCGCTCCGGCGGCGTCGGTGATCGACGCCTGGGCCGGGCTGGGCTACAATCGGCGGGCCCTCTACCTGCATCAGGCCGCGACCGCAGTCGTCGAGCGCCACGGCGGGGTGCTCCCTGGGGACATCGACGCGCTGTTGGCCCTTCCCGGCGTTGGGCCGTACACGGCGCGTGCGGTGCTGGCGTTCGCGTTCGAACACGACGTGGCGGTCGTCGATGTGAACGTCGGGCGGCTGCTCGCTCGCTGGTACGGCGCGCCCGTTGCCCCCCGGGAGGCACAGCGTGCCGCCGACGCACTCGTACCGCGGGGCCAGGGTTGGCGATGGAACCAGGCCGTGCTCGATCTCGGGGCGACCGTGTGCCGGGCTCGCGGACCGAGATGCGAGGCCTGCCCGGCCCGGCCCTGGTGTGGCTGGCGGGGTGCGGGACCCGACCCTGCGGTCGGATCCGCCGGCAGCGGTGGGCGGCAGTCGGCGTTCGCCGGGAGTGACCGCCAAGGTCGAGGCCGGCTCATCGATGCCCTTCGCCGAGGTCCGGTCACCGCCGAAGGCGTCGCCTCGGTGATGGGTTGGCCCGAAGATCCCGACCGGGCGAGAAGTGTCGCGGGTCGGGTCGTGGCCGACGGTCTCGCTCGACGCGATGGCGACGGGGTCCTCTCGTTGCCCACCTGAGCACCCGGTACCCTGCTCGCCGTGGCCGACCTCTCGATCTCGCAGGCCCGTCGGCTGGCACTCGGGGCGCAGGGTTTCGGGGCGCCCCGCCCGTCGGGGCGCGTCGATCGTCGGCATCTCCGGTCGACGATGGCGAAGCTGCACCTGTTGCAGCTCGACTCGGTTCCGGCGGTCATCCGCACCCAGTACCTGCCGTTGTTCTCGAGGCTCGGCCCCTACCGCACCGAGCTGCTCGACGAGATCGCGTATCGCGATGACGAATGGTTCGAAGCGTGGGCCCACGAGGCGTCCCTGCTGCCGATGGACGCCGAACCGCTCTTGCGCTGGCACAAGCGTCGCGTGGCCGACGGTCAAACCTGGAAGGGCCTCGTGGAGCTGGCCCGCCGGGAGAAGGCCTACGTCGACTCGGTCCTCGACGAGGTGGCCGCACGGGGTCCCTTGCGGGCCTCCGAGCTGTCGGACCCCCGACCTCGGCAGGGGGAGTGGTGGGGCTCGCGCTCGGTCGGGACCCTCGCCCTCGACTGGTTGTTCCGTCTCGGGGCTGTCGGCGTCCGGCGCACCGGCAACTTTGAGAAGGAGTACGACCTCTTCGAACGCATCGTGCCCGATCACGTCCGGTCGATGCCGACCCCCGACGAGCGCGACGCAATGCGTGAGCTCCTGGCGCGCGCGGCGCGTGCGCTCGGAGTGGCGACCGCGGAGGACCTGGTCGACTACTTCCGGTTGCCGCCTCGCCTTGCCAAGCCGCTGCTGGTCGACCTCGTCGACAACGGTGATCTGATCGTCACCCGTGTCGAGGGCTGGAGCAGGCCGGCGTATCGCCATCGCGACGCATCCACGCCGCGCCGCATCGACGGGGCTGCGCTCGTCTCACCGTTCGATCCCGTCGTCTGGAACCGTGACCGCGCCGAACGGCTCTTCGACTTCCACTATCGCATCGAGATCTATGTGCCCGAGGCGAAACGGCAGTTCGGGTACTACGTGCTTCCGTTGCTGTGGGGCGACCGGCTCGCAGGGCGATTCGACCTCCGGACGCTGCGTGACGAGCGGGTCCTCCACGTGAAGGCCTCCTACGCCGAGCCGTGGGTCGACACCGCGGGACTGGCACCGGTTGCGCACACGGAACTGCAGGCACTCGCCCGGCTGGTCGGCGCCGACGATCTGCGCATCGATGAACGCGGCAACCTGGCTCCCGCCCTGCGCGCGCTCGACCGGCTCAGCTCGACGTGATCGCCGCCACGATGTCGGGGTAGACCTGCCGGGCGATCGCTCGCATCTCGTCGTCGGTACGGTCCTGGATCGGGTGAGGCGTGAACACCCCAGCGGCATCGAAACCGAGCGACCGAGCCTGGGCTTGCGCTCCACTCGTGAACTCGACCGTCGCCACGAACACGCCGGGCAGGCCCCGCCGCTCCAGGTCGCTGATGTCGTGCACACTGCACGACGTGCAGCTCCCTCAATCGGCGAGCGCTTCGATCACCGCCTCGCAAGTGGTCGCGATCTCGTGACGCAGGTCGACCGGCGCCGGCTTCGTGAACGTCGGCTTCTGGTGCCGGACGACCTTGACGCCGTCGGCCGCAAGCAGGCTCGCAATGGTGTCGAGGAAGACGTCGCCGCGCGGCTTGCTGATGTCGAGCAGCGCGATCGTGCGGCCGGCCAGGCCATCGAGGCGGGGGGTGCGCGCGCGTGTCGCCGGTTGGCCCTCTGCGGTGGGATCGAGCAGGACGTTCACGGAAGGATCTCCCTGGTTGTGTACTGGCTGCCTCGTGGTCCGTTGGACCAGCCGGTGATGACCGCCGAGAACAACCCGGCGCCACCGCCTGCGTGCAACACGATCAGGCCGCCGTCACGGCGGAACTTCGGGACCGATCCGCTCGTGTCGCTGGGCATTCCCTCGGCGACGCCGCCCACGCCCCGGAGGAGGTCCGCGGCCGGGCGCTGCGTGTGGTCGAGGATCCGGTCGATGAGCTGCTGCTTGGACCACCGCGCGTTGCGGAAGCGGTTGGCGTGGTCGGGACCGATCACCAGGATCGCGTCGGAACCCAGCGCCAACTTCGGGTGCCCGTTCGCGACCAGCACCATGGCCATGCTGTGCGCCAGGGCATCGGGGTCGCGGGTCAGCTGGTCGACCAGCAGGTGCGGTGCTTCACCGGGGAACACCGTCACGGTGCTCTGTTCGGGCCCGTAGCCCAGATCGGCGGCAAAGGACGCCCAGGGCGACCCCTCCTCGTCCTCGGCGAAGCAAAGACCGACCTTTGCCGGGCTGCCATGGGCGGCGCGGTCCACTTCGCCGGGGCGACCGCCGCCGACGTTGCGGACGACCAGCTGGACGGCCCGTCCGATCGTGCTGTTGGCGCGGTTGCCCTGACCGAGCACGTTGCCACCGCTGTTCATCCCGATCGCCTGCCGGATCGGCCCGTTGACGAACAGGACCGGACCGACAGGCATGGTGGTTGCGAGCACGCCGTGGAGGTTGAACGTGTCGGTGCATGCAGCCTCGAGGGCTGCGAGCACCACGGGCAGGTAGTCCGGTCGACAACCAGCCATCACCGCGTTGATCGCCACCTTCTCGACGCTCACCTCGACGAGGTTCGGCGGGACCACCGCGACGATGTCGCGGGCCGCACGATTCGTACCTTCGAGCATTCGCCTGACCCGCTCGGGTGTCGGCGGGACCAGTGGCAATCCATCGGACCACCCGCGGTCGTACATTGCCTCGATCTCGTCCTCGGTGGTCGCGATCTCGACGCGCCTGCTGACGAAGCCGTCGCCGAACCGTGCCTCGAGTGCGTCGACCCGGTCGGGGTCGACGGTCAGCGACCCGCACCCGGGCTGATAGTCCGTGATGCCGATGTCGGCGGCCAGGTCGGCCATGCCGGTCAACGCGGCCCACTGCTCACGTGACCAACCCATGACTCGCCGCTGTTCGACACCTCCGTCGACGGCCATGAGGGTCGGGACGACCTCGACGTCGGCGTGATAGCTGACGGCGAGATCGGTGTCATCGTAGGTGACGT
The DNA here is from genome assembly GCA_024641655.1 of Acidimicrobiaceae bacterium. Taxonomy (GTDB): domain Bacteria; phylum Actinomycetota; class Acidimicrobiia; order Acidimicrobiales; family UBA8592; genus JAHECR01. Next base: position 34,002 of record JAHECR010000031.1, on the reverse strand, counting down.
CGAGCGCCGGGAAGCCCGGGTCGTCCTGGGTGAAGACGGCGGTCAGTCGTCCGGACGCGGCCAGGACCGCCAGCACGGGTTCGACGAGCACACAGGTGGGGCAGTCTCGCTTCACGAACGCGACGAGCCCGTCGGGGAGCGCTGTCACCGACGCTGATGTTCGCTGCGGGAAACCCACCTCCTCATCGTCGCACACGTCCTGGTCGCGCCGCTGGTGTGCCATGGGCCACCTTTGGCCGCCTTTCCCGGCTCGGGGTCATCGTTTAGGATCGGGGCGTGCCGTCGGGGAACAACCTTCGGGTGACCTTCTACGGCGTCAGGGGGTCAACGCCGTGCTCGTCGGACGCCCTGCGCCGCTATGGGGGGAACACCTCATGCGTGGTCATCGAGAACGACGACCAGGCGCCGATCGTCTGTGACGTCGGTACCGGCCTGCGCAACTTCGGTGCTGCGTGGGGCCAGGTTCGCCCGGTCGAGGCCACGATGCTGATCAGCCACCTGCACTGGGACCACGTGCAGGGGCTCCCGTTCTTCAACCCCATCCATCACCACAATTCCGCGGTGACGCTCTATGGCCCGCCGCATGGTGAGCAGTCGATGCGCGAGTCCTTCAGTGGGCTGATGCGACCCCCGTACTTCCCGATCTGCTGCGACCAGCTCCCGCGAGGGGTGCGGTTCCTCGACGCCAAGAGCGAGTCGTTCGTCGTGGGCGACGCCAAGATCACCGCCGGCAACGTGCCCCACGTGGGTGACACCAACGGCTACCGCATCGAGATCGACGGCGTCGTCATCGCGTATCTCCCCGACCATCAAGAGCCGGTCGGGTCGCCGACGTCGGTCGCTGCGAGCGTTCTCGAGCTTTGCGACGGCGCCGACGTCATCATCCACGATGCGCAGTTCACGGCCGAAGAGCTCAAGTCACGCCCCCACTGGGGTCATTGCACCCCGCGCTATGCGCTCGAGGTCGCAGCGCAGGCGGGAGTCGACAGACTCGTGCTGTTCCACCACGACCCCTGGCACGACGACGACACGGTCGACTCGCTCGCCCAGATGTGCCGCGAGGAAGCCAAGGACCTCGGCGTCCGCCACGTCATCGCCGCATCCGAAGGCCTCGTCCTGCGCCTGTGAGTCCGCCGCGCCATGGTTGTCTGAGGCCGAACGGCGCGCGGGTCACGCAGTAGCCTGCCGGTGACCACACCAGGGGAGGCTCAGCCGAATGACCGACGAAACGATCGACCCGATGGCGTTCCGCATGGTGCTGGGGCGTTACCCCACCGGCGTCACGCTCGTCACCGCCCATGACGACGACGGGCCCGTGGCGATGGTCATCGGATCGTTCGGCTCGGTGTCGCTCGATCCCCCGCTGGTGCAGTTCATGCCGGCAACCGGTTCGACGACCTGGCCGCGTATCGGCGCCACCGGCAGCTACTGCGTCAACGTGCTCGGCGAGGATCAGCTCGACGTGTGCAACTCGTTCTTCACGAACGCGGCGGCCGCGTTCGACGAGTTCGGGTGGCGTCCCGGCGTCACCGGTTCGCCGATCATCGAGGGCTGCCTCGCCTGGATCGACTGCGAGATCCACGCCGCGCACGAAGCCGGCGACCATCTGATCGTCGTCGGCGCAGTGCAGGCAATGGAGGCCGGGTCCAGCGATCGCGGTCCGCTCCTCTTCCTCGGCGGCCGCTACGGCAGCTTCCTCGAGCTGGTAGACGAGTAACCCGGCGGCGTCAGCCAGCGCGACGGACGAGCGCGCTGCGGAGGGTGAACAGCCGCTCGACGTCGTCGGCGGGCAACGGCTCGGTGAAGACATGGCCCTGGGCCATGTGCGCGCCGAGCTGCTGGAGGACCGCGATGGCTGCAGCGTCTTCGATGCTCTCGGCGGCGACGGACAGGTCGAGGGCGCGGCCGAGCGCGATCGCCGCCCCGACGAGCCGCTGTGCGGTGGCGTCGGTCAGGATCTCGGCGGTGAGGGTGCCGTCGACCTTGAGCATGTCGAGGTGGTAGCGGCGGAGCTGCTGCAGCGACGTCGCGCCCGTGCCGACGCCGTCGATTGCCAGCCTGACGCCGAGATCGTGGAGCCGGCCGAGCCGGGCTGCGGTTGCGTCGCCGTCGTCCATCAGGAATCGCTCCGACACCTCGATGCACAGCTTCGATGGGGGAATGCGGGTGAGTGCCAGAAAGCGTTCTACTTCGCTCGCGAGTGCGCCCGAGAGGATGCTGCGGCCGGTGACGTTGACATGGACCCGGGGTGCGGCAGCCCCGCGCTCCTGGCACCACCGGGAGGCATCGGCGAACGCCCGGGCGAGGACGAGCCGGTCGAGGCGCTGATCGAGCCCGCTGGTGATGGCCACGTCAAGGAAGTCCGACGCGCTGAGCATCCCCCGTTCGGGATGGGGCCAGCGTGCGAACGCCTCGACCGCGCACACCTTTCCGGTGGCGAGGTCGACGATCGGCTGGTAGTGGACCTCGAGTGCCCGCTCGTCGATGAGGGCCTCGAGGTCGCGGCGCATTTCTTCTCGTCGCTGGTTGCGTTCACGGAGGACGTCGTCGAAGAGCTCGACCCGGTCGCGACCGGACTGCTTGGCCCGGTACATCGCGGCATCGGCCTGACGCAGCATCGTCTCGGGGTCCTCCACGCCCGCTCCCGACATGGCAACGCCGATACTCGGGGTCACGCCCGACGGCGCTCCACGCACGAGCAGCTCGTCGTCGACGAGTGAGGCCCGGATACGCGCGGCGATCGTCATGGCGTCGGCTTCGCCGTGGATGTCCTCGCACAGCACCACGAACTCGTCACCTCCGAGACGCGCGACGGTGTCCGAGGGTCGCAGCACCGTCGACAGCCGCGAGGCGACTTCCTTCAAGAGCGCGTCGCCGGCTTCGTGGCCGTGAGTGTCGTTGACGGCCTTGAACTTGTCGAGGTCGATGAACAGAACCCCGATGGGTCGCCCGTCGCGGGCCGAACGGGCCAGCGCCAGCTGCATGTGGTCGAGGAGCAGACTGCGGTTGGGCAGGCCCGTCAAGGTGTCGTGGGTGGCGAGGTGCGCCAGGGTGTCGTGATCGAGCAGTGCGTCGGCGGACTGGGTGCCCACCGCGGATGCCTGCTCTGGTTCGCCGTCGTCATCGAGGTCGGCGGTGATGGTCTGGTGGACGCGGATCGTCGTACCGTTCACGTCGATCATGTCGAGCTCGCCGGTCCAGCTGTCACCGCGACGCAGGACCGGGTAGATCTCGTCCGCGTAGCGTTGCGACAGGTCGCCGTAGAGCTTCACGAGCGAGAGGTCCGCGGGCGGGCCGAGTAGGACCCGGGCGGCTTCGTTCAGGTAGAGGATCTCGCCGGACCGCAGGTTGGCGATGCCGACGAGATCGCCGCGCGCGCCGACCACCGCCGACGTCGCTGCAGGACCGGTCGAGGCCTCAGGCACGACTTCGGCGGCCACGATGGCACCTATGGCGCCGAGCTCGTCGTCGTGGACCGCCGCGAACCTCAGGGAAACGGTCGCGTCGGCCACAGCGATGAGCCGGCATCGGACCGGGGCGGCATCACCGTCGCCCAGGCGCCGTTCGATCATGTTGCCGGCGCGGGTGCGGTCGTCCTCGACGATCAGGTCCAGGAGGTTCCCGTGGCCCCCGGTGGGGTCGGTGCCGGTGAGGCGCAGGAACGCCGGGTTGGCGTAGGCGATGGTGAGGTCGGGGGCGAGACGGGCCACGGCGACCGGCGAGCCCTCGGTGAGCGACCGAAACAGCGCCTCGTTGGCCGACAGCACCCGGTACATCAGCAGCTCGGCTGACACGTCTTCGGCGGTGACGGTCCGGTAGGTGCGGTCTCGGCCCATCGGAACGAGGGAGAACCGCGCCCACACGATCCCGTCAGGGGTGTGGCAGCGCACGTCGAAGCGGCTCGGCCGGTGCTCTTCGGGTCCGGGCTCGAAGAGATGTCTTCGTAGCAGCGCCTGGTCGGGTTCGATGGCCAGGGCGTCGAGAGGCGTCGCGGCAGGGTCGTCGCCGACCCCGAAAAGGGCGACCCACGCCGGGTTCTGGTCGACGATCGCGCCGTTGGCGTCGATCACCGCTGCCGCCAGGGCGAGACTGCGAAGATGGTCCGCCAGGGCGGGCCGTCGCGCACCGCCTCCGGAAGGTTCGGGTGATGGAGGTTCGATCGTGATCTGTGCGGCGAATCCCTGGAGCTTGCCGTCGTTGTCGTTGCGGGCCGCCAGGTGCGCGATCGCCGCGGTGGTCGTGCCGTCGCGGCGCCGCAATCGACAGCCGATGTCGTCGGACTCCTGGCGACCGCTGACGATGGCCACCAGCTCGTCACCGACGCCGGCGATGGAGTCCGCCGTGAGAATCCGGCCGAAGGGCTCGCCGCGCAGCTCGGCATTCTCGTAGCCCAACGCATCGGCGAGGTCGCTGTCGATGGCACGGATGCGCGTGCCGACGTCGAGCAGCACCCGGAGTCTCGAGTCCACCCGTTCACCTCCTCGATCGCTCGGCAGCGACGACCCTACCCGTCACGTGCGGCCTGGTCTGCGGCCGCGTGAACCGACAGGCCCGGGGACGCTGGCCCCAATCACGCAGGGCGCGAGACCGACCGCGACAGGTGGCGCGGGGTCGAGCACGGGAGAACGTGCGGCTGAGCGGCCGATCGCCGCGCCGTATTTGTTACTATCGCCGTAGGAGAAATTCCGAGCGCCGGATCGCCGTGCGCCCGGGGGTCTCCCGGATTCCCATCCACGTACCCGAGCCTCCCGTCAGGAGCCGACTCCATGACTTCCACCGACATCGGTCTCGACCTCAGCAAGTACCAGCTCGGCTGGAGTGACGAGGAGAACTACGTCTTCAAGCCCAAGCGTGGGCTCGACGAGGCCCTCGTAGAGGAGATGTCGTGGATGAAGGGCGAACCCGACTGGATGCGCAAGTTCCGCCTGAAGTCGTTGCGTCACTTCCAGAACCGACCCATGCCCAGCTGGGGTGGTGACATGTCCGAGATCTACTTCGACGACATCTACTACTACATCAAGCCCAGCGAGGCGGTCACCGACGACTGGGACGACGTGCCCCAGGCGATCAAGGACACCTACGAGAAGCTGGGCATCCCCGAGGCCGAGCGCAAGTACCTCGCCGGGGTGACGGCGCAATACGAGTCCGAGGTCGTCTACCACAAGAACCGCGAGGACCTCGAGCGCCTCGGCGTGATCTTCTGCGACATGGACACGGCGCTGCGCGAGCATCCCGAGATCGTGCGCGCCTACTTCGGTCGTATCATCCCGCCCAACGACAACAAGTTCTCCTCGCTGAACTCGGCCGTGTGGTCGGGGGGTTCGTTCATTTACGTCCCGCCTGGCGTCGAAGTCGACATGCCACTCCAAGCCTATTTCCGCATCAACGCCGAGAACATGGGGCAGTTCGAGCGGACGCTGATCATCGCCGACAAGGGCTCGAAGGTCCATTACATCGAAGGTTGCTCGGCACCGGTCTACAGCACCGACTCCCTGCATTCGGCGGTCGTCGAGATCGTCGTGAAGGAATCCGCCCGGGTCACCTACACGACCATCCAGAACTGGTCGAGCAACGTCTTCAACCTTGTCACCAAGCGCGCGGTCGTCGAGGCCGAAGGCCACATGGAGTGGATCGACGGCAACATCGGGAGTCGGTTGACCATGAAGTACCCGGCGGTCGTCATGGTCGGCCCCAAGGCCTCGGGCGAGGTGTTGTCGGTCGCCTACGCCGGTGCCGGCCAGCATCAGGACACGGGTGCCAAGATGACCCACGCGGCCCCCGAGACGACGTCGAAGATCGTCTCGAAGTCCATATCCAAAGACGGTGGTCGATCGAGCTACCGAGGTCTGGTCCGGGTCGAAGAAGGTGCCTACGGCTGCAAGAGTCACGTGCAGTGCGACGCGTTGATCCTCGACGAGGACTCGGTCAGTGACACCTACCCGTACATGGAGGTCGGCTCCCAGGACGCCGTCATCGGGCACGAGGCGACGGTGTCGAAGGTCGCCGACGAGCAGCTCTTCTACCTCACCAGCCGGGGCCTCACCGAAGAGCGCGCCATGGGCATGATCGTCAACGGGTTCATCGAGCCGGTGACGCGCACCTTGCCAATGGAGTACGCCGTCGAGTGGAGCCGTCTGATCGAGCTCCAGATGGAAGGTTCGGTCGGCTGAACGTCGTCGGCGCGCCCGGGCCCTCGGGGGCGCCGGGCCCGGGTGCTCCTAGTCTGGGGCGATGACCGGGACCGATGCCGACACGCTGCTCGACGAGTTCCTCGAGCAGACCCTCGAACGAGGGCTCGAGATGTATCCCGCGCAGGAGGAGGCAATTCTCGAGCTCCTCGCAGGCAACAACGTGATCTTGACCACGCCCACCGGCTCCGGCAAGAGCCTGGTGGCCGAGGCTGCGCACTTCGCGGCACTGCGCCAGGGACGCACGTCGATCTACACGGCGCCGATCAAGGCGCTCGTGTCGGAGAAATTCTTCGCGCTGTGCAGGTCCTTCGGATCCGACAACGTGGGAATGGTCACCGGTGACGCCGCGGTGAACGGTGACGCCCCGATCATCTGCTGCACCGCGGAGATTCTCGCCAATCGGGCATTGCGGTTCGGGGCGCGCACCGACGCCGACGTGGTCATCATGGACGAGTTCCACTTCTATGCCGATCCCCAGCGGGGGTGGGCATGGCAGGTCCCGATCCTCGAGCTGCCCGACGCCCAGTTCCTGTTGATCAGCGCGACCATCGGTCCCACGGGGCGGTTCGTCCACGAACTGGAGCGCCGCACCGGGCGCGCGACCGTGGAGGTCACCAGCACGCAACGCCCCGTACCGCTCGAGTTCGTCTACCGGGAGACCCCGCTGCACGAATCGATCGACGAGCTCCTCGCCGACGACAAGGCGCCCGTCTACCTCGTCTACTTCACGCAGGCCGATGTGATGGCGGCGGCACAGAACTTCACGAGCCTCAACATCGTCTCGAAGGAGCAGAAGGAGGCGATCCGTGACGCGCTCGGCGGATTCCGGTTCGACAGTCCTGTCGGCAAGGACCTGAAGCGGTTCATCAGCGCCGGTATCGGCGTGCATCACGCCGGGCTGCTCCCCAGGTACCGGCTCCTGATCGAGAAGTTGGCGCAACAGGGGCACCTGCGGCTCATCTGCGGCACCGACACCCTCGGCGTGGGCGTGAACGTTCCGATCCGGTCGGTGCTGTTCACCCAGCTCTGCAAGTTCGACGGCACCGATACCCGCGTGCTGCAGGTGCGCGAGTTCAAACAGATCGCCGGTCGCGCCGGTCGCAAGGGCTTCGACGATCAGGGCTACGTGTGGGTACAGGCACCCGAGCACTGGATCGAGAATCGGCGAATGGAGGAGCGGGCCCTCACCGACGCCAAGAAGCGCAAGAAGCTCGTCAAACGCAAGGCACCGGAGTTCGGCTACGCCCCGTGGAACGAGGAGACCTTCCAGCGCCTCGTCGAGGGCGATCCCGAGCCGCTCAAGTCGAGCTTCGCGGTGTCGCACCAGATGCTCCTCAACGTTCTCGATCGCCCCGGGGACGGATGCGCCGCGATGCGTTCGTTGCTCGTCGACAACCACGAGCTGCGCCGTCAGCAGCGTGGCCACATCCGCCGCGCCATCTCGATGTACCGGGCGCTCGTCGAGGCCGGAGTGGTCGAGCGGCTCGACGCACCCGACGACGAGGGACGCAGCGTGCGCGTCACCATCGACCTGCAGGACGACTTCGCGCTCAACCAGCCCTTGTCGTTGCTGGCCGTCGAGGTCATCGAGACGCTCGATGTCGACGACACCGACTACGCCCTCGACGTGTTGTCGGTGGTCGAGTCCACGCTCGAGAATCCCCGTCCGGTGCTGCGGGCCCAGACCGATCGGGCGAAGACCGCGGCCATCAACGCCATGAAGGCCGAGGGGATCGAGTACGACGAGCGAATGGAACGCCTCGCCGAGGTGACGTTCCCGAAGCCACTCGACGAGCTGCTGTGGGGCTGCTTCCGGACGTTCCGAGCCCACCACCCGTGGGTCGGCGATGACACGGTCAAGCCGAAGTCGGTGGCCCGCGAGATCTACGAGATGGGAATGGGCTTCCGCGACTACATCTCGTACCACGGGCTCAAGCGGAGCGAAGGCGTCGTGTTGCGCTACCTGTCCGACGCGTACAAGGGAATGGTGCAGAACGTGCCCGACGCCGCCAAGACCGACGAGGTGTACGACCTCGAGGAATGGCTGGGCGAGGTCGTCCGTCAGACCGATTCGAGCCTGCTCGACGAGTGGGAGCGCATCCAAGCGGGAGTCGATCTCGTCGATGCCGACGTCGCGCTGCTCGAACCCGAGCGCACCGACGTGACGACGAACCGCCGGGCCTTCGCGGTCATGGTGCGCAACGAGGCCTTCCGCTGGGTGCATCTGCTCGCCCGCCGCGCCTACGACGAGTTCGCCGACCTCCCCGGCGCGGATGGCGAGCGGGTGCGACCGAGTGAGGTCGAAGCAGCCATGGCCGAGTACTGGGAGGAGTACCGCACGATCGGTATCGACGCCGACGCCCGCAGCGCGTCCAACTTCGAGTGGGACCAGGTCGCCGGTGTGGTCACGCAGATCATCGTCGACCCTGACGACAACCGCGAATGGCGGGTGCGCGGTGTCGTCGACCTCGACGCCTCACGGCTCGAGGGCACCGCGGTGCTCGGCTTCGCAGGGATCGAACGCCTGTAGACGGTGACCGCCTCAGCTGAGGACCGTCACCGTCGCGGCGATCGTGAGCTGGATGGCGATGCTCAGCGGCAAGCCGCTTCGCACGTAGTCGGTGAAGCGGTATCCGCCGGGGCCGTAGACCATCGTGTTGGTCTGGTAGCCGATGGGGGAGAGGAACGACGTCGACGCGGCGATCGCGACCGCGATGGCCATCAAACGCGTGTCGATGCCCGCTGGTCCCGCCACTGACATCGCGATCGGGAAGAGCACGACGGCTGCGGCATTGTTGGTCACGACTTCGGTCACGACCGAAGTCGCGAGGACGATGCCGAGAACCAGACCGAACGTCCCGAGGCCGTCGAACGCGTCGATGAACCGCGAGGCGATCTCGGCGGCGAGGCCGCTCTGCTGGACTGCGGCCCCAAGGCCGAACGCGGCGCCGATCAGCAAGATGACGTCGATGTCGACGGCTCGCTTGGCCTCGTCGAAGGTGAGCACGCGCAGCGCGATCATCGCGCCCGCAGCGAGGAGCGCACCCTCGACGGTGGAGATGACCTCGAATGCGGTGAGCACGACGAAGAGCACCCCGACGGCACCGACGAGGGGAGCCTTGGAGTCCGCGGTGGGGGCGGGGGCATCGAGATCGGCAACGACGAGGAAGTCGGTGCTCTGGCCGTAGCGGCGCCGGAACCCGCTGCTGGCCACGAGCACCAGCGTGTCGCCGTGGCGGAGTCGCACATCGCCGAGCTTGCCCCCGATGGCGTGGCCCGAGCGATGGATGGCCAGCACGGCGGCGCCGTAACGGGCTCGGAAGTCGGCCTCGCGCAAGGTTCGCCCCGAAACCGGAGACATACGGCCGACGACGACCTCGAAGAGCCCGCGATCGACCGGCGGGATCTGGTCCACCTGGTCGCGCATCACCGACTCGAGGCCCGGCATGCGTTGGAGGTCGAGCACGTTGTCGACCTCGCCGGCGAAGGTCAAGATGTCGCCAGGGGCCAGGATCTCGTCGGGCCCCACCGCCGCCACCGGTCGCCCCGCTCGCCGCAGTTGCACCAGGTAGACGCCGTTGAGGTGGCGCAGACCGGCATCCTCCACCGAGTTGCCGGCGATCGACGGATGATCGCGAACGCGCATCTCCACGGTGAATGATCGGCTGTCCTCGGTGACCCGGTCGGCGACTGCGTTGCGGGTCGGCAGCAACGGGATCGAGATCGTGAACAGCACGACGAGGCCTACAACGGTCACGGGGAGGCCGATCTTGGCCATCTCGAACATCCCGAGGGGATCGTCTCCGGAGTCGCGCACGAGTCCGGAGACGACGAGGTTGGTGGAGGTCCCGAGCACGGTGAGTGTCCCGCCGATGATCGCGGCATACGACAGCGGCATGAGATACCGCGACACAGGCCGGTGGTTGCGACGGCACCACGCCACGACGTCGGGAATGAGCATCGCGACCAGCGGGGTGTTGTTGAAGAAGGCCGATGCACCGGCAGTCGGGAGCAGGAGTCGGACGTGGGACGCGTTGCGGCGGCCGCCGGGGTCACCCAGCAGCCGGGCGACGGGTGCCGCGAGCAGCCCCGTGCGTTCCGCGGCCGCAGCGAGGACGAAGAGCGCGGCCACGGTGATCGGTGCGGGATTGGAGAAGCCGGCGAAGGCCGCATCGGCGTCGATCACGCCGAGCAGGAGGAGCGTGGTCGTTGCCGCGAGCAGCAGGCCCGACGGTGGAATCCGGTCGGCGACGAGAAGGCCGAAGGTGACCACGAGCGTCGCGAGTGTGATCCAGGCGTCGGTGCTCACGGTCGTCTCTCACCTCCTCCCCTGGGTCACGGCGCTTCCCGAAAGCGCCCGCGTCGCTGCGAGAATAGGCCCGCGGTGACGACTGCCGGTGCAGGCTGGCACAATGATCGCCGTGCCGATGCGACAGGACTGCCGATATTTCGAGAGCCGCACGTATCCGAGTGGGGACACGGTGCGGAAGTGCGACCTCGATCTCGCACCCGAAGCGCCCTGGCGCTGCCCTGCAGACTGCGCGAAGTTCACGCCTCGGCTGGCGGACGTGAACTGGGCCCACGGCACCCTGGTGACGCCGCCCACGCCGCCGGAGCCTTCGAGCCTCGAGGATCCCGATGTGGCGGTCGGTGAACTGCTCGACGCCGCCGAGAACATCATCAATGCCGCAGGTCCGTCGATCCTGGCCGAGGTCGAGACTGCCCGTGCAGCCGACGATCGTCGGTTCGCCAAACGGATCCGGCGCATGTTCCGACGAGGATAGGGCGGCTTCGGCTGGTCCTCGTTCCCGCTGCGTCCGTCCCGCTGCGACCTGCCCGCGACGACGGCTTTTCCACTACGGCGGTAGGATAAATTCGCTCCGGGCTTCGTGGCCCGAGATGGTCCGTTCGTCCATCGCCCCACTCGTCCATCGTCCCGCTTGTCCACCGCCGAGGAAATTGCGTGTACGCATCCGCTCTCGCTGCAGCATTGCCCGGACCCGACTGGCTCCGCCGGCATCGAGTCGAGTCCGCCGAACGAGCTGCGGCCGCAGCGCTCCCCACCACCGAGGCCGAGGAGTGGCGGTACAGCCCCATCGACGACCTCGTGCTCGATCGCTTTGCCCCGGCGCTCGAGGCGCCCCGTCCCGACGCCGCGATGGCGGCGGGCCCATTCGCCGCCGGCGCGGCAGCCCTCGTGACGACCGCCGACGGCCACCTCATGGGCTGCGTCGCGCACGATGCCCGGCTGCAGGTCGGCAGTGCCGTCGGCCTCGACGAACCCGTGGCATTCGCAGGCTCGACCGACGTCTTCGCCGACGCCAACAGCGCGTTCGCTCCCGATCCCGTGGTCATCAGGATTCCGGCAGGCGTGCTGGTCGAAACGCCGATCGTCGTCGATCACCAGGTGGTGCGCGACGGTGCCGCGACCTTCCCGCAGCTCCTCGTCGCCGTGGGCGCCGACGCCGACGTCTCGATCATCGAGGTCGTCAGGTCGACGGACGTGTCGGGGCTCTGTGTTCCCGTGACCCGCTTCGTCGTGGGTGACGCCGCACGGGTTCGCTATCAGCAGATCCAGATCCTCGGTGATCGCCTGTGGCAGATCGGCATGCTCGATGTCGAGGTGGGAGCGCAAGCCACCTTCGAAGGTGGCCTTGCCGCCATGGGCGGCAGCTACGCCCGTCTGCGCACCGATTGTCGCCTCACCGGGCGCGGCGCCACGGGGAACCTGTCGGCGATCTACTTCGGCGACCACGACCAGACACTGGACTTCCGCACCTTCCAGCACCACATCGGGCGCGACACGCAGAGCAACTTGCTCTTCAAGGGTGTCGTCGATGACGAGGCCACGTCGATCTACACCGGGCTCATCCGGGTCGGCAAGGAGGCGGCGGGCACCGTGGCGTTTCAGACCAACCGCACCATCAAGCTGAGCACCGAGGCCTGGGCCGAGTCGGTCCCGAATCTCGAGATCGAGAACAACGACGTCCGCTGCAGCCACGCCTCGACGGTGAGCCCTGTCGACCCCGAGCAACGGTTCTACCTCGAGAGCCGCGGAGTGCCGACCACCGTGGCCGAACGACTGATCGTCGAGGGATTCCTCGCCGATGTGATCGCGCAGCTTCCCGTGCCCGAGGTGCGCGACTTCCTGGTCACCCAGGTGCACGACAAGCTCGACGAGAGGACGCAGCAGTGACGGGCGACGCCGCCATCGACGACCAGATCGGGGCGCCCCGACGGGTCCGGGCCCTGGGCACTGACGAGCTCGCCGATGGCCAGGGTCGACGGGTCGACATCGACGGCGAACGGATCGCGGTCCTGCGCGCCGGGGACGGCTACCACGCCATCGGTGACCGGTGCTCCCACGCCAACTTCTCTCTCGCCGAAGGTGAGGTCGACTGCGACGATCTCACGGTCGAATGCTGGAAGCATGGCGCGCTCTTCTCGCTGCGCACCGGCGAGGCCCTCACCTTGCCGGCGACGCAACCGGTGCCGGTGTACGACGTCGAGGTCGACGGGAACGAAGTGTTTGTGTACCTGCCGGCCAGGAGTGACGGGGGATCGCGATGGTGAGCCGGCTCGAAGTACGTGGCCTGCGCGCCAGCGTGGACGGCAAGGAGATCCTGCGCGGGGTCGACCTCGTGATCAACGGCGGTGAAGTGCACGCGTTGATGGGGCCCAACGGATCCGGGAAGTCGACGCTGTCGCACGTCCTCATGGGTCGGCCGGGGTACGAGGTCACCGCAGGCTCGGCCACGATCGATGGCGTGGAGCTGCTGGGACTCCCGACCTGGCAGCGCGCCCAGGCCGGGCTCTTCCTCGGCATGCAGTACCCGATCGAGATCGAGGGGGTCCGCACCGCCGACGTGCTCGCCGCCGCCGCCGAGGCAGCAGGGAGCGACCCTGCCGAGGTCGTCGAGCGCCTCTACGCCGAAGCCGGGGCGCTCGGCATCACGGCCAACCATCTCGCTCGCGGTCTCAACCTCGACATGTCCGGCGGCGAGAAGAAGCGCAATGAGACGGTGCAGCTCGCCGCGCTGCGACCCAAGTTCGCGATCCTCGACGAGCTCGACTCGGGCCTCGATGTCGACGGCCTGCGGATCGTCAGCCGCCGGGTTGAGCAGGCCACGAACGAAGATGGCCTCGGTGTGCTCGCCATCACCCACTACTCGCGGCTCCTGCGGGAGCTCGAGCCCGACGTCGTCCACGTCTTCGCAGACGGGGTCATCCAGCAGACCGGTGGTGCTGAGCTCGCCGCGGAGCTCGAACAGACCGGTTACGACCGGTGGATCAAGCCCATCGAGTCAGCGGTTTCCATCGGCGGCCTGGGTGGGCTCGGCATCGGCAAGGGCTCCGGCGGCCTTGCCACCGACGATCCCTTCGCCGATCCGTTCGCCGATCCGTTCGCGTAGTGGGGAGCCGTCATGGCGCGACCTGACCGAATCAACGTCTTGACAGGGGACGACCTCACCGCCGCCGTCGAGGCCATCCCGCAGTGGGAGACGGCCGGCGACCGGCTCCGCCGAACGTTCACGTTCGCCGACTTCTCCGAGGCGTTCGGATTCATGGCCCGCGTCGCGCTCCTCGCGGAGAAGATCGACCACCACCCGAACTGGTCCAACGTCTGGAACCGGGTCGACATCGAGGTGACCAACCACGACGCCGGTGGGATCACCGCGATCGATGTCCACTTCGCCGGCGAGATCGACCGCCTCGCTGCGCCGGACTGATCTCGGTCATCGTCAACGGGCTCAGGCGCCCGCAGCGGCGATCTCGTCGAGTGCCTGGGTGAGGGTGTTCCACGAGAGTGTTGCGCACTTGATGCGGACCGGGAACTTCACGACGCCGCGCAGGGCCTCGAGATCACCGAGCTCCAGCTCGATGGTGGCATCGTCGTCGCCCTCGTCGGCGCCTTCGAGGCCCGACTCGTGGATCGACATCATCTGCTTGAAGGCGCGGGTGAGCTCGCGGGCTTCCTCGACGGTGTGGCCCTTGACCGCCGCCGACATCATCGATGCCGACGACTGGCTGATCGAGCATCCCTGTCCGCCGATCTTGAGGTCTGCGATCGTGCCGCTTTCGTCGACGTCGATGTAGACGACGATCTCGTCGCCGCACAGCGGGTTGAAGCCCTCGGCCCGGTGGGCCGGCGGTAGTAGCTCACCCCGGTTGCGGGGGGAGCGGTAGTGATCGAGGATGATCTCTCGGTAGAGGTCTTCGAGTCCTGCCATGGGTTGCTCCTGCGAGATTCAGAGGCCGAAGAGGTCGCCGGCTTCGGCGAGGCCGTCGACGAGGGCGTCGACGTCGGATTCGTCGTTGTACACATACAGCGACGCACGAGAGGTGGCGCCCACACCGAGCACTTGCATCAAGGGCTTGGCACAGTGATGGCCCGCTCGGACACAGATGTTGTGTTGGTCGAGCACCTGGGAGATGTCGTGAGGGTGCACGTCTCGATAGGTGAACGACAACACCCCGCCTCTCGCTGCCGGTTCGCTGGGTCCGTGCACGGTGAGGTCGTCGCCGTAGCGTTCCGTGAGGGCGCGCAGTGCGTAGGCCGTGAGCGCGACCTCGTGTTCGCGAACGTTGTCCATGCCGAGGCCGTTCAGGTAATCGATGGCCGCGCCGAGACCGACGGCCTCGCCGACCATGGGCGTGCCGGCCTCGAACTTCCACGGGAGCTCGTTGCAGGTGAACCCGGTCTTGGTGACCTGCAGGATCATCTCCCCGCCGCCGAGGAACGGTGGCATGGCATCGAGCAGCGCGGCGCGTCCCCACAGCACGCCGATGCCCATCGGCCCGAGCATCTTGTGACCGGTGAACGCCACGAAGTCGGCGCCCATTGCCTGCACGTCGGTGGCGAGGTGCGGAGTGAACTGGCTTGCGTCCACCAGCACCGCCGCACCGGCGTCATGGCCTGCGTCGGTGAGCTGGCGCACCGGGTTGAGGGTGCCGAGCACGTTCGACATCGCGGTGAACGTGAGCATCTTGGCGCCGTCGAGGAGGCGGTCGAGATCGTCGAGCACGAGGCTGCCGGACCCGTCGATCGGGATCCAGCGGAGCTCGATGCCACGTTCGTCGGCAAGCATGTGCCAGGGCACGATGTTGGCGTGGTGCTCCATCTCGGTGAGCACGACGGCGTCGCCGGCGCCGAGGTTCGCCCGGCCCCACGCCTGAGCGACGAGGTTGATCGCTTCGGTGGCGTTCTTGGCGAACACCACCTCATTTCGGCTCGAGGCGCCGACGAACGCGGCCACCTTGTCGCGCGCGCCTTCGAGCGCCGCCGTCGCCTCGTTGGCCAACTGGTAGGAGCCACGATGCACGTTGGCATTGAAGCGCGCGTAGTACTCGGTCATCGCCTCGAGTACCTGGTGGGGCTTCTGCGAGGTGTTCGCGGAATCGAGATAGACGATGCGCTGCCCGTTGATGCGGCGTTGCAGCAGGGGGAAGTCGGCTTGGATCGCCGCTACGTCCAGGCTCATCGCCAGCTCTCGTATCCGTCGCGTTCGAGCCGTTCGACGAGCTCGAGCCCGCCGCTGTCGACGACGCGACCGTCGATGAGGATGTGGACGTGGTCGGGCCGGAGGTGGTCGAGGAGTCGCTGATAGTGCGTGATGGCGAGCACGCCGAGCTCCGGGCGGTCGGAACGCACCTCCTGGACTCCGGCTGCGACGATCTTCAGCGCGTCGATGTCCAGGCCGGAGTCGGTCTCGTCGAGCACCGCGAAATCGGGCTGCAAGAGCGCCATCTGGAGGATCTCGTTGCGCTTCTTCTCGCCGCCGGAGAATCCCTCGTTGAGGTACCGATCGGCGAACGAGGAGTCCATCGAAAGCCGCTGCATCCACGACAGCATGCGTCGACGCAGCTCGAGGACCGACGTCTCTTCGCCGGTGCGGGCCTCGACGGTCTGGCGGAGGAAGTTCAGCACCGATACGCCGGGGAATTCCTGGGGGTACTGGAACGCCAGGAAGATCCCGGCCTTGCCTCGCACGTCGGAGCTCCAGGTCGTGATGTCGTCGCCCTTGAAACGGATGGACCCGGCGGTGACCTCGTACTCCGGCGAGCCCATCAGCGTCGACGCGAGGGTGGACTTTCCGCAGCCGTTGGGGCCCATGAGCGCGTGGACTTCGCCGGCACCGACCGTCAGCGACACGCCGCGGAGGATCTCGGTTCCGTCGTGCGCGCGGACGTACAGGTCATCGATCTCGAAGAGAGGAGTGGCCACGGGCACAGTCTACGCACCCCCTCCGAATTTCCCCTGTCTACGTAGGAGAAATGGTGGGGTCGTCGCCTCCGGGAGCGCCCTCACCACCCCCGGTCGACCCACTCGTCGAGGTGGGGCCGTTCCGCACCGATCGTGGTGTCGTCGCCATGGCCGGGAAGGACGAGCGTGTCCGCCGGCAGGGTGAACAGCCGGCGATCGATCGACTCGATGATGGTCGTGAAGTCACCGCCCTCGAAGGACGTGTTGCCGGCGCCGCCGGGGAACAACGTGTCACCGCTGAACACCACCGGGGACCCCTCGAGGCGGAAGCTCATCGACCCCGGCGTGTGACCGGGCGTGTGGATCGTGTGCAGCCGGAGGCGACCGACGCTTATGACCGACTCGTCCTCGAGGATCTCGTCGTAGCTGTCGAGCATGTGCGCGTCCTGGGCGGTGACGTGGACCGAGTAGCCGGCGTCGCGGATCTGGGGCACGGCCTGGATGTGGTCCCAGTGGCCGTGGGTCTCGAGGACCTCTCGTACGTTGAGCACTCGGCAGAGCTCGAGCAACCGCTCGTGCTCGTTGGCCGCATCCAACAGGACCGCCTCGCCGGTCTCACGGCACCGCAGGACGAAGACGTTGTTCTCCATCGGGCCGACGACCACCCGGTGGATCTCGGCCTGGTTGTCCTGATAGTGCAGCGTTGTCATGTCTCCGACTCCCGTGCGGCTGTCTCGCGATGATCCAGAATCACCAACTCAGAGGTTAGTGTCCACGCTGCCATGTGGGTCCTGCTCATCGTCGCCGCACTCTTTGTCCTCGTCATCGCGTGGTTCGCGGTCAACTTGGTCACCGCTCGTCTCGCAGCGACCCCCTCCATGGCGATCTTCGACATCGAAGAGGCGACGCGGTACGTGGCCGACAACCTCCCCGATCAGGTTGCGGCGAAGCTGTCCCACGACGATGTCCGACTCCTGCTGCGCTGGCAGCTCACCTATCTGCGCGAACGCGGCGTGGCAACCTTCGGTCAAGTCGACGAGGTCGCGGAGTGGGCGGCGCTCGCGGCAAAGCCTGTGGTGGCCGACGAGGACGAGCTCGTCGACGAGCTGCTCGAACGCGCCCGAGCCGACCGCTTCGACGTCGAAGCGGTCGACATCGTCTGTGTCACCGATCTCACCGCTGACTACCTGGCGGCGATCGGGGCGATCGGGGCGGTGGTCGACGAGTCGGCGCTGCCCGAGCTCGGTGGACGCACCGCAGGAGAACTCCCCGAATAGACCTGCGCAGCCGGTCGGACTGTGGTTTCATGGGCGGACCAACGAAAGGAGGTGGTCCAGCTGAGTAGCAAACCTTTTGGGACCGTGGAGGTGGCCAGCCACTAGGCCGGCACCTGGACCATCTTGTGAATCCTCACTGGTCACCGCCGGGATCGACGGTCGGAATCTGGTCCCATCCGATCCACTGATCATCGCGAGCACCCGCTCGTCGTGATCGACGGAACGTCCCCCGGAACTTCCAGGACAAGTAGTGCGGCGAGGAGGCCCTTCGGGGCCTCCTCGCTTGTGTTTGGCTCGCTTGTGTTTGGCTCGCTTGTGTTTGGCTCGCTTGTGTTTGGCTCGCTTGTGTTTGGCTCGCTTGCGTTTGGCTCGCTTGCGTTTGGCTCCCTCGCTTGCCTTTGGCTGGCGTGCGTCTGGGTGTCGGAGCCGGCGGGTCTCTACACTCCACCAGGACCAGGAGGATCAATGGATCGACCCACCCGCGTCGAGCACTTCCGATGGCTCGGCGACAAGCGCAACCAGTACGTCTACGACCTCGACGAGGTCACCGACGAGACCGTCATCGAGGAGCTGATCTCGTCGGAGCAGTACCTCGTGTTCGGTCCAGACACCCTGGCCGAGGCCCGCAACCGCGGGTATCGCCGGCGCAAGATCTGACCCCTCATCGACGCGCACGTGGAATACACGTTCGACTCCGATGGCCTGCGTCTGGCAGGTCATCTCTGCGTCCCGGAACGGGTCGGACGTGACGGGACCAACGGTCTGGTCATCTGCCACGGCTTCCCGTCACCGTCGAACGGACGGCTCGATGCGGCTCGCAGCTACTTCGACCTTGCCGATCGGATCTCCGAGCAGCTCGGCTGGATCGTGTTGGCGTTCACCTACCGTGGATGTGGCAGCTCCGAGGGCGACTTCTCGCTTGCCGGTTGGCTGAGCGACACCCTCAACGCGGCGCAGGAACTCCGGGGCCGCGTCGACGTGACCTCCGTGTGGGTCGCCGGCTTCGGTACCGGTGGGGCGATGGCGATCAGCGCCGCCGCCGCCGATCCCGACATCGCCGGCGTGGCCGCAGTCGGCCCGCCCGCCGATTTCGACGACTGGGTCCGTGACCCCGAGGGTCTGCTCGGGTACGCCCGTCGCGTCGGCGCCATCCGGTCCCCGGGATTCCCCGCAGACGAAGCGGCGTGGCAGGCCGAGCTCGCGTCGATCCGCGCCGTCGAGGCCGCAGGTGCGATGGGCGAGCGACCGTTGCTGGTCATGCACGGTGCCTCCGACGAGGTGGTGCCGCTGTTCGATGCCCGCGTGATCGCCGATGCCCACGGCGCCGCCGACCTTCGCGTGATCGAGGGCGGCGGCCACCGCCTGCGCTTCGATCCGCGCGCCGTTGCGGTCCTGCTGGGGTGGCTCGACCGCGTCAGCCGCTCGGGTCCGGACGTCTTCACACTCGATCTTGCCGGGGCCTGAGCCCTCCACGGGATCGGGCCCCGTGGGGACGCCGTCAGAGCACGGGGACGTCGTAGGCGTAGGGGTTCGGGGCTTCGGGGTCGACGCCGTAACGGGCGATCGCATCTCTGACGGCGTCCGCGGAGATCTCCCCGGCGTTCGCCAGTTGCGCGAGCACTGCCACGACGACGTTGCCGGTGTCGACCTCGAAGAACGCGCGCAGCGCCTCGCGGGTATCGGAGCGGCCGTAGCCGTCGGTGCCGAGCGCCAGCATCGGCCGCGGTGTCCAGCGGCAGATCTGGTCGGGAACCGCAGTGAGGTAGTCCGAGACCGCGACGATCGGGCCTCGTGAGTTGGCCAGTTTCGCGGTCACCAGCGGAACCCGCGGATCGGTACCAGGATGCAGACGGTTCCACCGCTCTGCATCGAGCGCCTCCTCGCGGAGGCGTTTGTAGCTCGTGGCGCTCCAGAGCTCGGCGCCGACCCCGTAGTGCTCGAGCAACTCGGCTTGCGCCTCGCGCGCGGCGCGGTGCGCGGGTCCGGAGAACAAGATCGTGGCTCTGCGTTCGGCTTCGGGCCCGTCGTCCCACTTGTAGATCCCCGAGACGATGTCGTCGTCGCTGACCCCATCGGGCTGCGCCGGCATCTCGTACTGCTCGTTGTAGATGGCGATGTAGTAGAACTCGTCGTGGCCGCCGTCGGGCCCGTACATGCGGTCGAGGCCGTAGCGGATGATCGATCCGAGCTCGAACGCGAACGCCGGGTCGTAGGCCCGACATGCGGGCACGGTGCTCGCCAGCAGGAGGCTGTGCCCGTCCTGGTGTTGCAGGCCCTCGCCCATCAAGGTCGTGCGGCCTGCGGTGGCCCCCATCAGGAAGCCACGGGCGCGAGAGTCCGCCGCCGACCAGATGAGGTCCCCGACGCGCTGGAACCCGAACATGGAGTAGAAGGTGAAGAACGGCACCATGGGCACGCCCAGGTTCGCGTAGCTCGTCGCGGCAGCGATCCAGCTCGCGAGCGACCCGGCCTCGGTGATGCCCTCCTCGAGGATCTGTCCGTCCTTGTCCTCTGCATACGACAGCAAGAGGTCGTGGTCGACCGGCTCGTAGAGCTGCCCCATGGGGGCGTAGATCTCGAACTCGCGAAAGAGGCTGTCCATGCCGAAGGTGCGCGCTTCGTCGGGGACGATCGGCACCACCCTGGGGCCGAACTTCTCGTCGCGCAGCAGGTTGCGCAGTACCGAGGTGAACACCATGGTGGTGGACACCTCGCGGCCGCCGGAGCCTTCGTCGTATTCGGCGAAGATCTTCGGGTCGGGCAACTCCAGCGGTCGCCGGGTGCTGATCCGGCGAACCGGGAGGGGCCCGCCGAGGGCGTTGCGCCGTCCCATCATGTACTGGTAGATGTCGCTGCTCTGCGAAGGCCGGTAGTACGGCGGGATACCGTCTGCGAGCGAGGCCTCGGGAATCTCGTCTTCGAGCTGGAGGCGCGCTCGAAGCGCCAGCAGCTGGTCCTTGGTCATCTTCTTGATCTGGTGGGTCGCGTTGCGGCCCTCGAAACCTGGCCCGAGCGTCCATCCCTTGACCGTCTTGGCCAAGATGACCGTGGGTGAACCCTTGTGCTCCGAGGCCGCCTTGTACGCCGCATAGAGCTTCTGGTAGTCGTGGCCCCCACGGGGAAGGTCGCGCAGCTCGTCGTCGCTCAGGTGCTCGACCAGACGACGAAGGCGGGGATCGGGGCCGAAGAAGTGCTCCCGGATGTAGGCGCCGTCCTCGACGGCGTAGCGCTGGAACTCGCCGTCGACGGTGGTGTTGAGCTGGTTCAACAAGACGCCGTCGACGTCTCGCTGGAGCAACTCGTCCCACTTGCCGCCCCAGATCACCTTGATCACGTTCCAGCCCGCGCCGCGGAAGACCCCTTCGAGTTCCTGGATGATCTTGCCGTTGCCGCGTACGGGCCCATCGAGTCGCTGGAGGTTGCAGTTGACGACCCACACGAGGTTGTCGAGATACGAGCGGCCGGCGAGCGCGATGGCCCCGAGGGTTTCGGGTTCATCGGTTTCGCCGTCGCCCAGGAAGCTCCAGATTTTGCTGGTCGAGGTGTCGTCGAGGCGACGGTGTTCCATGTACCGGTTGAATCGGGCGTGGTAGATGGAGTTGATCGGGCCGAGCCCCATCGACACCGTGGGGTACTCCCAGAAGTTGGGCATCAGCCGCGGGTGCGGATACGAGGACAATCCGTTGCCGCCGATTTCCTGGCGGAAGTTGTCGAGCTGGGTCTCGGTGAGGCGCCCCTCGAGGTAGGCGCGGGCATACACGCCGGGCGCGGCGTGGCCCTGGAAGTAGACGTGGTCGCCGGGAGTGCCATGGTCCTTGCCGCGGAAGAACCAGTTGAACCCGACCTCGTACAGCGCGGCCGAACTGGCGAACGTCGACAGGTGGCCGCCGATGCCGTCGGCGGCCTTGTTGGCCCGGATCACCATCGCGGCGGCATTCCAGCGGACGAACGCCCGGATGCGACGCTCGATGTGCTCGTTTCCGGGGAAGAATGGCTGGTTCTCCGGCGGGATGGTGTTGATGTAGGGCGTCGACACCATCGCCGGCACGCCCACGTTGAGCTCCTGGGCACGTTCGAGCAGTTTGGCGAGCACGAAACGTGCCCGCACCTGGCCATGGACCCCCATCAGCGCGTCGAGCGAGTCGATCCACTCCTTGGTCTCGACCGGATCGATGTCTGGCAACTGGTGCGAGTAGTTGTCGATCATGGGCACCATCCTTGCAGCACCCTTCGACGTTGCGTCGGTTCAGCCCGCAGAATGCCCGGCGCTGTGCGCGGAAATGCGAGGATGGGACGGTGACGGCAAGAACGCGCGTGTACACCGATGGGGCATGCAGCGGCAACCCGGGCCCGGGGGGATGGGCCTGGATCGTGCCCGACGGTCCCTTCGCCGCCGGGCCGTCGCCGGCGACCACGAACCAGCGGATGGAGCTGCAGGCCGCGCTCGAGGCCGTCCGGGCGCTCGACGGGCCGCTCGAGATCATCAGCGACTCGACGTACCTGGTCAACTGCTTCCGCGACGACTGGTGGCAGGGCTGGATCAAACGGGGCTGGAAGAACAGCCAGCGCCAACCGGTGGCGAACCGTGACCTCTGGGAGCCGTTGATCGACTTCTACAAGACCCGCGACCTCGTCTTCACGTGGGTGAAGGGCCATGCCGGTGACGAGTGGAACGACTACGCTGATCGTCTCGCCGTGGAAGCCGGCTGGCTGCAGCGGCCCCGTGAGGGAACCGAACCGCCCACCGAGGTGGGCGCCCCAGACGACGTCTACAAACGTCCGCCGCTCGGCACAGTCGGGCGCGACCCCACGGGTCGTCAGCCGCCCCCCGGGCACCGTCTGGTCGTGCTCGGCATGCGTGGGCACGAGCTCGAGTCGCTGCGGGGATCGCGGGGCGTCGACGAGCTGCGGCGTCATCTGTCGGAGATCGTCGAAGCCAAGGCTCGTCTCCATCCCGACCTGGTGGTGCTCTCCGGGTTGCGCCTGGGAGCGGAGATGCTCGGCGCGCAAGCCGCGGCAGACGCAGACGTGCCCTGGGTTGCCGTGCTGCCCTATCCCGACCCGGCAGCCTCGTGGCCTTCTCCCGAGCGGCGGCGCTTCGGCGAACTGTGCGAGCGAGCCGCCGATGTGATCACCCTTCAGAAGAAGGTGCCGGTCGACCGCAAGGGCGCCCTGGGAGCGCTGGCGCGCCGAGATGCCTGGTTTGCGCGTCACGCCCACGAGGCGCTGGTGGTTTCCGACGGCGCCGACGGTGACACCGACCGGGTGCTCCGGGCGATGCAGGACGCGCTCGGCGAGCTCGACGTGTGGGTGATCGATCCGGCAGAGCGCTGACCGACCCGCCAGCGGTTCCCGGTGGGAGGCTCAGTGCCCGTCGGCGTGCTCGTCGTCGATCTCGATCTTCGGCTTGCCGTGATCGAAGGAGATCGAGAGCTCGAAGGAGGCGTCGCCCTTGGAGACCTTGCCTTCGGCCCTGCGTGCGTCGTCGGTCTTCCAGTCGACGGTCCAGGACGAGTCCTCGAACTGTACTGGGTACACGATCCCCGAATCGTCGTAGACGACGGTGACGGTGCCTGCAGGGGATTGCATGCTCGCCGTCGTCGCCGTCGATGTGCTCGTGGCGGTTGCGGCGGGCTTGGTGGTCGGTGTCGTGTCGTCGTTCGACGGTGAGTCGTCGGACTCGGCGGCGACGCCCTCGGTCGGCGTCGGCAGCTCGAGGTTGGACGGCTCGCCGACCTGGGCCTCGATCTCAGGTCCGTCGTCGGCCACTTCCTGGACGGTTGGAGGGGCCTCGACGGTGGGGTCGGGATTTGCGAACGAGGTGTCGGGCTGCGATCCCTGGGGGCGGATCGACATGACACCGAATCCGACCACGAGCAGGGTCGCGCAGACACCGGCCCCCACTCGGGCACGGTGGGCCAGACGAGCACGGGTGAGGCGAGGTCCGATCGAGGACAGCACCTCGGTGGGATCGGCGGTGAACGAAGATCGGCTGCGGTCGGCCGCCCGTCGGAAGAGGTCGTCGATGTCGTGCTCGCTCATCGCTGCCTCTGATTCGGCTCGAGGGAGCTCTCGACATTTGCCCGGGCCTGGCTCAGGTGGGCCTTCACGGCGCCCTGACTGATGCCCATCGAGGTCGCGATCTCTGCAACCGGAAGATCTTCTATGTAGTACAAAGCCATGGCCGTCCGCTGGCGCTCGGGAAGTGGGTGGAGGAGACGAACGATCTCGTCGTGCTCGGGGGGAAGGGTGTAGGTGTCCTCGAGGACGCCGGCGGCGTCTTCGGCTCGGCGAATGCGTTCGCTGCGGCGGTGCTGGTCGCGCAGCTTGTTGAGGGCGACATGGCGCACCCAGGCGGCCGGAGCGTCCATGCCCCGGACGCGGCGCCACCGCGCGTACGCCTTGATGAACGCGTCCTGGACCGCCTCCGCGGCAGCCTCCTGGTCGCCGAATGCGGCAGTGAGCGAGCGAACGATCGACCAGTAGTTCTGGCTGAAGAACGTGTCGAAGTCGCTGGTTCGACGGCTGGTCATGACCGTTGCTCCCGACGACTCATGCCCGCGAGCGTAGAGGGTTGCCAGCGCGCGTTCCGGCCAGGGCTGGCCAAACGTCGGCAGCAGGGGCGCCCCGATGGTGAGCGGCATTGTCACGCTGTCTACACGCCCAAGGTGGGTCATCGGGTTTAGTCACAATGCAAGATTCGGCCTCTGCCCCGCCGATCTGGAGTGGCTTTCGTCGCGATCTCCTCTGTCGGGTGCCTCCGTCGGACGTGAAATAGGATCTATCGAATTCGCTTCGACGACTCGATCGCATCCCCTGGGGCGTGCCGCCAGGGCATGCGACGCCCGGACGGGAGCGCCGCAGTGGTCGGAGGGGCCCGTCGGCCCACGCTCGCCACCGCGCAATGGAAAAAACTTCCCGGTCGACTAAACCCGCCACCGGCTGCCCGGCGTGTGTCGAGTGTTCGTCGGTTGCAGCGAGCGGAGTCCTGCCATCATGCCGAAGAAGACCGTCGTCGCCATCGCTTTGTCGGTCGTGGGCCTCGTGCTGGGCTCGAGCATTGCCGTGGCGATGAATCTCGGCATCTTGGCTTCCACCAAGGCACCCGACCAGCAAGGCGAGCTTGGCGTCGAGGTGGACCCCGAACTCACGGTGGCCACGGCAACCCCCGACGCCACCGAGACACTCACGACCGCAACGGCGGTTCAGGACGCCTCGGCGGTTCAGGACGCCACTTCGGGGCCTCCTTCGGCCGACGAGGGTGCAAAGGTCGGCGTGTCATATAACGAATATGACACCGAAGATGACGATTATTACGACAGCCATGACGATGACGCATACGACGATGACGCATACGACGCATACGAGGAGGACGACCGCTGACCCCGGCACCACAACCGTCGGGGGCGCACAGACGTGTGCTCACCCCGAGCCGGATCGTGCTCGGTGCCACCTCGACGTTGAGTTTCGTGGTCATGACCTCGGCGATGGGTCCGATGCTTCTCGCCGAGCAGCCAGAGGCGCCCATCGGCGCCGTCACCCCGACAAGCAACACCGCAACCAGCAGTAGGAGACAACCCAGCAGCACGACGCCGCCGGTCACCATCGAGGTGAGCCGGTCGGCAGGAATCGGAGAGGGGGCCGCCGAGGCGGTCGCTGAACGCTCGTCCGCCCCGAGCAGCGCGATAGCCGCTGTGCCAGCGCCTCAAAGTGTCGGCACAGGAACGGTTTCCGCCGCGCAGCAGGCGACGCCCGTCGCCCCCACTCCGTCGATGGCCCCGGTGGATCCCGCCCCACCGGGGCCATCGCAACCTCCGGCTCGCCCGAAGACCCGAGCGAGTTGACCGCCGAGCCCACTGGGGAGTCATGATGCCGCCCGCACTGCCAGGAGTGCTGCCCGCGTTCGCCGAGCTCAACCCGCAAGTGTGGTGGTACGTGGCCCGCTCGTCGGGGTTCGTCGCCTGGGGCACCGTCACCTTGTCGGTGCTGTGGGGCCTGTTGCTGTCGACCCGGCTCATGGGTCGGGTCACCCCGGCGTCATGGCTACTGGAAGTCCATCGGTTCCTTGGCGCGTTGTCGGCCACCTTCGTGGCCGTGCACCTCCTCGGCCTCTGGCTCGACGACTACGTACCGTTCGGTTGGGGGGCCCTGTTCATCCCCGGTCGGTCAGAGTGGAATCCCGAGCCGGTCGCGTGGGGCGTCGTCGCCATGTACCTCATCGTGGCCATCGAGATCACGTCGTTTCTCATGCACCGGATCCCAAGGCGCGTCTGGCGGTTCGTGCACTTCGGCAGCTTCGGGGTCTACGTGCTGACGACCGTTCACGCGGTGCGCGGTGGCACCGACCGCGCCAACCCGATCTTTCGCTGGTCCGCCGTTGCATCGGTCAACCTGGTCTTGTTCCTCGTCGTCGTCAGGGTCCTCAGCACCCGGCGCCTCAAGCGGGCGCTGCGAGCCGAGGGCTTCGTGAGCTCCGTCGACGATGCCCGCGCGGCACGTTTCGCCGAGCTTCGCCGCAACATGGCGGCCGGGCGCGGCGCCGCAGCGGTTGACGCCGGCAATGCGGCGCGCCGGTCGCGTCCGGTGGCGCCGACCCAGGAGGAGCTGATGGCGCGCATCGCCGCAATGGAGGCCCGCCGCCTCGCCGATCGCGCGTCCCAGGAGGTCTAGTGCGGGCCCTGTGACTTAGGCCCTGTGACTTAGGCCCTCTCGGTGAGCACGGCCTGGAGCGCTTCGTCGAGGCTCGAGTGGGTGAATACGTACCCGTGGTCGAGGGCGACCGACGGCAGGACCTTGGCGCTGGTGAACAGCAGCTCGTCGGCCAGTTCGCCACCGAGGAGGATCTTCGGCCCGAACGACGGGATCGGCAGCAGCGTCGGCCGTCCGAGTGCCTTCCCCAGCACCTTCGTGAACGCAGCGTTGGTGAGCGGCTGTGGTGCAGTGCCGTTGACGGGGCCGCTCACGTCGGCATCGAGCAACCACTCGATCATGGCCACCTCGTCGTGGATCGAGATCCAACTCCACCACTGCGATCCGGACCCGAGCTTGCCACCGAGGCCGAGTTTGAAGATCGGGAGCATCTTCGCAAGCGCGCCGCCCTGGGTGGACAGCACGATCCCGGTGCGCAGGTGGGCGACGCGAATCCCGGCATCCTCCGCCGGCCTGGTGGCCGCCTCCCAGCCGACGCAGACATCGGCCAGGAAGCCGTCTCCTGCGGGTGACTGCTCGGTGAGGACCTCGTCGCCGCGATCGCCGTAGAAGCCCATCGCCGATCCGCTCAGGAGCGTCGATGGTGGGTTGTCGAGCCCGGCAAGGGTGGTCGCGAGGAGGGCGGTCCCGTCCAGGCGGCTGTCGCGGATCGTCGCCTTGACGGCGGGGGTCCAGCGCCGGTCGCCGATGCCGGCGCCGGCGAGATGGACGACCGCGTCGACACCCTCGAAGCCGGCCGCGTCGATCTCGCCCGTTACCGGGTCCCAGCCGATGCCGCCGCCGCCTGACCGCGTGACCGGCGTGACCGTGTGCCCCGCGCCGGTGAGGCGTCGGGTGAGCGCAGTTCCGATGAGCCCGTGGGACCCGGTGATGGCAATGTGCACGGTCTTCTCCTGGTCGGTCGCCAGGTCGTCGTCGTTCCCGAGGCCGGGAACGGCTGGACCACCAGGCTTTCCTTCATGCTCGCAGGCGCGTGCGCGTCCGCAGCAGTCCAACCGTCCCAATCCGCGTGCGCGGGTCGACGGCGACGTGGAGGTGAACGGTCGTCTAGCCTCGTGCTCCGAGGGCGCAGCCCAAGGCAGCGCCGACGAGGAGGAGGACCGGTCCATGGCCGAGGAAGTCGTCGAGACCCCAGGAAAGCAGGGCGGCGCCAATGCCCGACTGATCCTGGCCGGGGTAGCGCTCGTCGCGCTCGCGCTGTTCGTGTTCCAGAACACCGACGACGCCGAGGTGCGGTTCCTTTGGATGAAGGGTTCGATCCCGCTGTTCCTGCTCCTGCTCGTGACCGTCGTGCTCACGCTCGTCATCGGGCTCGTCGCCGCCTGGTGGATCCGTCGCCGCGACTGAGCTGGGGCTGCTCGAGGGTTGGGGGAGCGTCCACACCGAGGCCGCGATCGTCGGGCTGATGGTCGGTGCCGCGGCGATCGTCGTCCCCCGGCGGTTGCACGTGCATACCGATCCGGCCGCGCTCGGTGCGCTGCTCATGGCGGTGGCGTTGGTGTCGCTGGACCTTGCCGGTATCGCTGTCGCACTGGCCACCGTGGTGGCGGTCGGTGCCACACGACTCGAGCATCGCTGGTGGATCGCCGGGCTCGCCGTTGCTTGGATGGGGGTGTCGCTGCCGGGCTACACCGAGCCGCGGCTCGAGCTCCTGGTGCCCATAGTGGCCGTGGCGACCGCAGCGACCGTCGCCGTTGGTCGTGGCCGCGTGCCGCCTGAACTGGTCGCGGCGATGACGGCGATGACGGCGCTCGGCGTGTTCGCAGCGGTGCCCGATACCGAACAGGCGGTGCTCGCGGCGTCGGCGACGGTCGTCCTCGCTGCAGGCGCCGCGGTGGGCCCGACCGGCTTCATTGTGGGGGGCACGTCGGCCGGGAGCACGGCCGTTGGTAGCGCCGCTGCGGCGCTGCCACTGGTGTTGGTCGTGTGGGCCGGTGGCGTCGGCGCCCGCGGCAGGCCGGCGTCGTTCGCCGGTGTCACGGCTGCGATCGGGCTGCTGTGGTTGGTCGGCGTCTGGCCGCGCTGGTGCCGGACGTGGTCGACGCGCACGGTGCTCGCCGTGCACGCGGCACTCGTGCTGGTCGCCTCCCGCGGCGCGGGCATCCTGCGTAGCGAAACGACGGCGTGGGCGGTGGCCGCCGGCGTGCTGGCGGTGGTCGCTGCCATCGGGATCGTGGGCCGACGACTGCCGGTGCGGGCGGCCCGCTCGGTTCCCCGCCCGGATTGATTGCCCGCTGCGGTGTGCGCCCGCGATTCGGGCACACTGGAGACATGGATCCCGAGCTCGAAGACGATCAGCAAGGCGACGGTCTCGCCCCCGACGTCGTCGATCGCGACGAAGTGGTCAAGCCGTTCATCCGCCGCAAGGGGCGCAGCGGCGCGGTGACGGTGCTCGGCGCCGCGATGCTGGCCGTGGGCGACATCCTCGAGCCCGAGAAGACCACGGTCGAGATCGTGCAGACCGACGACGACCCTGACCCCGACCTTCCTTTCACCCTCAACTTCGGTTCGCTCCCTCCGCTCGACTGAGCAGCCGCTCGTAGGTCGCGAGGGTGAGGTCGATCTGACGTTGCTGGTCGAAGTCGGCGGTCGCTGTCGTCGCGGCTGCCGCACCGAGTCGGGTTCGGAGCGTGGCGTCGCTCGTGAGCCGGGCAAGCGCTGCGGCCAGGGCTTCGGCGTCGCGCACGGGTACCAGCAGCCCGGTGCGCTCGGGTTCGACGACTTCGCGGCACCCGCGGATGTCGGTGAGCACGAGAGGTAGGCCCGCCGCTGAGGCCTCCATGGCCGATCGGGGAAACCCTTCCCGGTACGAGGCCAGCACGTAGATGTCGAACGCGTGGTAGAGGTCTTCGATGTCGTTGCGATGACCCAGGAACAGCACCCCTGCCGCCTCGGCTGCGGAACGACTGGCCTGGTCGACGGCGTCGGCCTTGTCGGGTTCGTGGGGGCCGACCACCACGAGGCGCGCCGACGGGGCGAGGGTGCCGAGCTGCTCTACTGCGCTCAGGAGCTCGCGATAGCCCTTCTCCCACACGAGGCGACCCACTGCGCCGACGACGACCGTGTCGTCGGCGACGTCGAGCTCACCGCGGATCCGGGCGCGGACCGCGGGTGTCGTCTCGTCGGCGGCGAACCGCTGGAGGTCGACGCCGTTGCCCAGCAGCTGTAGCCGCCGGGTCGGCACGCGGAGGCGACGCAACAGCGCGAGGTCTTCCCGGTTCTGGACGAGCTCGGCGTCCGACGCCGTGGCGGCCAGCCGCTCGAGCGAATAGACGATGGCGCGCTTGAGGATCGAGTCGTCGGGCGTGGCGTAGAGCCCGTGGACCGTATTGACGACCACCGGGACCCTCGCGGCGCGTGCCGCGAGTCGGCCGTAGATGCCGGGTTTGGGATTGTGGGTGTGGACGATGTCGGGGCGTTCGGCGCGAAACAACTGGTAGACCTCGCGCATCGCCCGGAGGTCGCTCGTGAGCGCCATCGATCGTGTGGAGTGCTCGAGCCCGTGGAAGCGGACGCCTCGGGCTTCGATGGCCTCGACGAAAGGCCCCGGCGCCGACACCCCGATGACGTCGTAGCCCGCCGCGACGAAGGCCTCGAGCTGGGGGCCGAGCAGCAGCTCCAGACTGATGTCGGTGGTGGTGAGGTGGATGAGCTTCGGGCGGATCATCGGCGCGCTCGTGCTCAGCGGCTCGCGCCCGTGTACCGGCGCCGGTTCACCAGGTCGCGCACGCGATCTTCGAGGCCCATGCCGCCGTCGAGCTTGCGTCGGAACCACCGTTGGCCATCGCTTCGCTGCACCGGGGAGCGGGTGAGGCGGTAGGGGTCGGTGCCGACGGGGTTGGCACGGGTTCCGGCGAGGGCTGCCGAGTCGAAGCGACTCCGCACCGCTTCGGCCGCGAGGGTGGACGGGGGCAGGGCCTTCGGGTAGGCGAAGTGTGCGGCGCGTACGCCGAGGCGCTCGCCGATCAGCCCGATGGAGCGGTCGAGCTCGTCGGCGATCTCGGCGGCCGGCAGGCGGTCGAGCAACGCGTGGCTGTGGGTGTGGCTGCCGACCGAGAGCGCACCACTCTGGAGCGCGTCGGTGAGGCCGCTCCAGGAGAGCACCGGATCGTTGGGCGACCAGAACGGCAGCTCCTCGTCGACGAACCGGGTCGCGAGGTACAGGGTTGCCTCGAGACCGTGGCGCTCGAGGATGGGTAGGGCGTGCTCGACGACATCGGGTGTGCCGTCGTCGAAGGTGATCGCGACCGG
Organism: Acidimicrobiaceae bacterium; assembly: GCA_024641655.1. GTDB lineage: Bacteria > Actinomycetota > Acidimicrobiia > Acidimicrobiales > UBA8592 > JAHECR01. Next base: position 3,370 of record JAHECR010000031.1, on the reverse strand, counting down.
CTCGGCGGCGTCGAGCTTCTCGCCCCGGAGGTAGGCGATGCCGCGGTCGAGGCTGACGGCGCGGCCCGACGCGGCAAGCTCGGCCATCTGGTCGTCGAAGACATGGATGTCGAGGTCGACTTCGCCGCCGCTGCGGCCGCCGACGCGGTGGTACAGCAGGACGGTGAGCCCGGCGGGCGGCGCCACGATGGCGTCGGCGAGCGCGGACACGGGTTTCAGGGCTAGGCGCAGCTGGCTCTTCACGACGTCCTTCCCGGAGCTGGGCGCATCGACCTGGCCGGTCGGCGATCACCGTATCGTGGCCCGTGATGGGCCCCGAGGATCTGGTTGTTCGGCGGGCGCGGCTCGACGAGCTCGATGCGGTGATCGATGTCGCCGCTGCGGCACTGGGCTGGCCTGCGGGTGAACCGCACGACGCGCTGTTCCGCTGGAAGCACCTGCACAACGCCTTCGGGGTGTCGCCGATGTGGGTCGCCGAGGCCTCTGACGGCCGCCTCGCCGGGTTCCGGGCCTTCCTGCGCTGGGAGCTCCGGCGCTCCGACGGCACGACCCTGCGCGCCGTGCGAGCCGTCGACACCGCGACGCACCCCGACTTCCAGCGGCAAGGAGTGTTCTCGCGTCTGACCTCGGCGGCCGTGGCCGAGATGGAGGCCGAGGGCGTCGACCTCGTGTTCAACACGCCCAACGATCAGTCGCGGCCGGGCTACCTGAAGCTGGGATGGGCCGAGGCGGGGCGCCTGCCCGTGGCGATCCGACCCGCGTCGCCCGCGGCGCTGCTCCGGATACTGCGGGCCCGGGTCCCGGCCGCGAAGTGGTCGCTGCCCTCCGCGGTCGGCGAAGACGCGGCGAGCGCACTCGCCGACGCCGGCGCGGTGACACAGGTGCTGGCGTCGCAGCCGTCGCCCCACGGGCTGGCGACGGCCTGGACGGCCGAGGCGCTGGCCTGGCGGTACCGTTTCGCGCCGCTGCACTACCGGGTGTGGGCGCCAGAGGGGATGGCGGCCGGCTTCGTGGTGTGCCGGGTTCGAGCTCGGGGCTCGGCCACCGAGTGCTCGGTCACCCACGTACTGGCGCCTGACGCCGATGTCCGCCGTGTCCGCACCCTGTTGCGCGGCCTCGCCGGCGCTGTCGACGCTGACTACCTCTTGACGATCGGCCACCGCGACCTGCGCGCCGGTCTGCTGCCGCTGCCGGGTCAGGGGCCGCGTCTCACTACCCGCCGTTTGGGTCAGGAGCCGCCCGTGTCGGTGCGCGGTTGGGATCTTCATCTCGGTGACATCGAACTGTTCTGACCCGAACGGTTCTGACCCGAACGGTTCTGACCCGGACTGTTCCGACCCGGCGGCGCCGCCGCCCGGGCGGGTACTGGGCACGGATCGGGGGGCGGATGGTCGCGCTTGGCCTTGTTGTGGGGCTCGCAGAGGATCTGCCCGTTGGCGGTGGCCGTCGGCCCTCCCCGAGCCGCGGGGATGAGGTGATCGGCCTCGAGCCAGCCCAAGGGCGCATCGCAGCCCCGAACCGCGCAGTGGCCACGGGCGGCGACGAGCATCGCCTGCTTGAGGTTCGGAGGAAACAGTCGGGTTCGCCGGCCCAGATCGAGGATCTCGCCGTCGGCGGACAGCACCAGGCGGCGCAACGCGGCCGCGGCCATGGCCCCCATGGCAGCCCGGGGGTGCACGGCTGTCCCGTCGACGAGCTCGCAGCGGCGATCGACGTCGAAGGGGTCGACGGGCAGCGCTGCGTCGGAACCGTGAGGGTCGTCGATGGACTCGAGCAGGTGCTCGGCGACGCGTTCGCTCATGACGAGGTGGACGAGGGGCGGGGCGGCCGCAGTTCTGGCCGCGGACGCACCGGTGGTGATCAGCTCGACCAGGGCGTCGGCCCGGCGCCGTGCGGCATCGCTGCGGCCAAACGTGACCGCCCCGCGCTCGCCGTCGCCGTCCCCGTCCCCGTCGCCGTCGGTTCGGTCGTCGGCTCGGCCGGCCTCGGCACGGAACAGCCGTTGCTCGGCCTGCGTGAGCGCAGCGCGGACGGCAGCCCCGGACAAGGGATCGAGCAGGAACCGCCCCGACACCATGCCGTCGGCGAGGACCGCCACGTTGCACGAGCGTCGGGCAGCTTGCGCCAACGGTTCCTCGCCGTCGGGGTCAGCAGCGATGGCCCAGTAGCCGAGGACGCGCCGGAATCCGGTCCAGTCGCAGTGCGCCGCGGCGTTGACGAGATACTGCTGGGCATCGCGCAAGGACGCGTGGGTGCGGGGACTGTCGAGCTCGCGGAGCGCCATGACGTGGCGGCGCTGCAGCCGGCCGGCACCGAAGGCCTCGTCGAAGGTCGGGAACCCGTGGAGCCAGAGCCCGAGCCGACGGTCGGCGGAGACGACCGCGGGATCGACGGAGGTGTGCGCGCCCACATAGGCGGCAACCGTGCGCAGCCCGTCGAGTGCGCAGACCGAAGCCTGCTCGGCGGCAACGGTGGCCGAGCACAGCATGGCGTCGACGCGGGCACGGACGTGCTGGAGCCGGCACAGCCAGGCGCCGACGTCGTCGCGGGAGAGACAGCTCAGCGGCAACGACGCGGCGTCGTCGATGGCAGCGTCGAGGCGATCGAGCACGTCGTGCGGGTCCACGCCATGCCTCCCCGGGGGGCGTCGGCTCGACCCTCGCGGGCCGGAGCGGAATCGAACTGTGCACGGGCAACCCACACGGTTGCGAGCCGCTCGGGGAAGAAGCGGTACGCTCACCATATCGAACATACGTTCGACCGTCAACCCCCAACCTGCAGGGCTTTGCCGGCCCCGCACCGCCCGCCCGGCACCGCCAGCCCCGCACGCGCCCCACCCAGCGCGCGGCGCGCGGTCGGAACCGACGCTGAGGCTAGGCCCAGGCCCGGTATTCCACCGGCTGGCGCAGCAGGTGCCGGAGCTTCGTGATGATCTCGTCGGGCGAGGTGTCGAGGGACCGGGCGAGCGCCCGCACGTCGGTCTCGCGGGCCAGGAACACGTCGAGCATCGGCTCGGCTCGTACCTCGTTGATGAGATCGATGTACGCGGCGAGGATGGCCGTCGTGGTCGAGGTGGCGAACTTCACCTTCACGTCACCGATCGAGACGTCCTCGGCGGTGATCGTGATGGGTGTGCGTTCCTGCACCCACGGCGACGCGTCGGTGAGGGTGTGTTCGACATCGGGTGATTGCATGTCGCTCCGCTCCGGTCGGGACATTGGTGCAACGATCGACAGGGAGCGCGGAGGGCTGAGCGGCAACAGTGTTCACGGGTCGTAGGGCCTAGGACCGCCGTCGGGCCCCAGGTGTGCTCAGTGCGCCCGCCGGAGGCGTTTCCAGGCGGTGGTGGCCAGTCGGGTCCGGGTCCATC
>JAHECR010000112.1 GCA_024641655.1 Acidimicrobiaceae bacterium | reverse complement strand
GAGTCCCGAGCGCGGCGGCCATCACCTCGACGGTGGTCTCCTGCACCGGAAACCGCTGCCACGACTCGATCAGGCCGACGGCCTGCTCGTGGGGAATCGCGTCCTCGCGGCTCGCGCGCGTCGCCTCGACGTAGAACTCCCCGAGCACCTGGACCGACAGCCCCAGGTCGCCGGCCGCCAGGATCTCGTTCGCCCTGCGGGCCTTGCCCGCTTCGTCGGGGTCGCGGGAGATCGCGTACAGCAGGACGTTGGTGTCAGCGAATCGCACGATCGTGGATCTCGTCCCGATCCAGGCGATCGCCCGCCCGGAAGTGCTTGATCTGGCGCTGGATCCGGTGCTGCTGCGCCTCCAGCCTGGCGAACTCCGCGCCGCCTCCCGAGAGCGAGCGCAGGTACTCGGCGACGATGGCGCTGACCGAGCTGCCGCGCTCGGCCGCCTTGATCCGCGCCTGCCGATACACGTCATCGGGCACCGATACGGTGATGTTCCTCATGCCAGCCATGACGTCACAGTATCACAGGATCTGTGTGTCACAGTGCCAAGGGTTGGCGGCGATGCGGATGGACCTGCAGCACGGCCCGGGCGCCGCGTCGTCGCCTCGGCGTCAGCCCCCGGCGAAGAACCGGTAGACCTGCATCCCGATCCAGATCCCGCCTACGATGGAGGCCAGGATCAGCCCGTGGACGGCGGGCGCAGGAAGCTTCATGACCGCTCCTCCAGCTCCGCCATGATCGCGGCCTTCGCCGTCTCGTACTCAGCCGGGTCGAGCAGGCCGCGGTCGCGCATGTCGGCGAGGCGCTCGAGGCGGTCGAGCAACGCCTGGGTCCCCTCGGTGAACTCCGTCCCGGTTGGCGCCGAGGGCGGTGCCAATGCACTCGGATCAGCCGGCGTCTCTGCCATGGCCGAGTGCACCACGGCCCCGAAGTCCGTCGCAATCCCGGCCAGCGTCCGGCGCGCGGCGTCGTCGCCGGCCACCGTGCGTCGCGGCGCGGTCCCGGCCCCGGTTGTCGCTCCGAGGCTCGCGACGGTGGCCGCCGGCCGGCCTGCCGTCGGGAACGGCCGGGGCGGCTGACCAGGACCGGGCAGCACCTGGACGTCGCGCACGACGGACGACCGCGCGTCCGGGGGTTGGGACTGGGCGTCCGGGGGTTGGGACTGGCGCCTGAGCGCGCCGAAGCCCCACAAGACCGCCCGCAGCCCGAGCAGCGGCCCGAAGCCCATGACCCAGAACATGACCCCCGGGATGGCAAAGCCCCACTCGATGCCGGATTCCGGTGGGTTCATCACCCCGTAGTCAATGAAGTTCCACCCCAGGGACCCGAACAGCGCAGCCCAGGCAAACACCGGCGTCGCGGCCCAGATCCCGCCGACCATGAGACCGCCGACGCTTGCCACAAAGCCGAACCCCATCCCGCCGAAGATCCCGAGCAGGAGCGCGGCCGCGGACCCTTCGGGGCAGCTCTGGGCGGAGACATACGGTCCGCCATCGGCGCAGGAGCCCCCAACGTCCATGACGGCCCGCATGGCCAGGAACACCATCGTCAGGCACGCGGCCAGTCCCAGCCAGCCAGCCATCGTGATGACGAGCGCCTTGCCTGACGGCCCCTTCCGCTCCGAGCTCCGGACCACCCTGCCCTCCTGCGAGGTGCTACGGCCGGACGACTGCCATCCGGTCGAGGATCAGCCGCTTGACGCCCTCCACGGGCACCCGCTCCTGGGTCATCGAGTCCCGGTCGCGGATCGTCACCGCGCCGTCCTCGAGCGAGTCCACGTCGACCGTCACGCACCACGGCGTGCCGATCTCGTCCTGGCGACGATAGAGCTTTCCGATGGCCGCCGTGTCGTCGTAGACCGCCATCATGTCGCGCTTGAGATCGGCGAGCAGGCGATGGCACAGCTCCACGATCTCGGGGCGCTTCTTGAGCAGCGGCAGAACGGCGACCTTGTACGGGGCGAGGTCCGGGTGCAGCCCGAGCACGACCCGCGTCTCCTCGCGGACCGGCTCCTCGCGGTAGCTGTCGATGAGGAACGTGAACGCGGCCCGGTCCGCACCCGCGGCGGTCTCCACGATCCACGGGATGAAGTGCTCGCCGCTCGCCTGGTCGAAGTACTCGAGGTTCTCGCCGGATGCCCTGGCGTGATTGCCGAGGTCGAAGTCGCCGCGGTTGTGGACCCCCTCGAGCTCCTTCCATCCGAACGGGAAGCGGTACTCGACGTCGATCGCCTTCTTGGCGTAGTGCGCCAGCTCGTCGGGCGCGTGCTCGCGGAGGCGCAGGCGGGCGGGGTCGACGCCGTAGGCCTCGTACCAGGCCTTGCGCCGCGGCAGCCAGTACTCGAACGCCTCGGCGGCCCCCGCCTCGGGACGGACGAAGTACTGCATCTCCATCTGCTCGAACTCGCGCATCCGGAACACGAAGTTGCCGGGCGAGATCTCGTTGCGGAAGGACTTGCCGATCTGGGCGATCCCGAACGGGATCTTCTTGCGCGAGCTCTGCTGGACGTTCTTGAAGTTGACGTACGAGCCCTGGGCTGTCTCGGGCCGGAAGTACACGACGTTGCCGTCGTCCTCGACGGGTCCCATGTGGCTGGTGAACATCAGGTTGAACCGGCGCGGGGCAGACAGCGGCTTGCCGTCGTTGGGGCACACGAGGCCGAGGCGCTCGGAGACCGTCTCGTCCCGGAGGTCGGTGGCGCTCAGGTTCTC
>JAHECR010000111.1 GCA_024641655.1 Acidimicrobiaceae bacterium | reverse complement strand
TGTGGGCTCGGGCTCGGTCGTGGGCTCCTCGCTCACCGTCGGCTCCGGCGTGGGCGAGGCCGTGGGCGAGGCCGTGGGCGAGGCTGTGGGGGTTGGGGACGCCGAGGTGCTCGGTGCAGGCAGCGACGTGCCCGAGCCGGAGAGCGTGACCGGAGCGAGGACGATCGCGGCGCCGGCGTTGGTGGGCACGGCCGCGATGACGCATTCCTGGGCCGCGCAGGAGACCCCGCTGCGGATGTCGCCCACGACGACGGTGAGCGAGGTCGCCACCTCACCGGCGGAGCCGCTGGAGACCACGACGGACGCGCCGGTCGACGGGTCGGCGCACTGGCTGGGGCCGGTGACCGCGCCGGTGCCGTCGGGCTTGCACTGCGCGACCACCACGGTGGTGAACGGGTCGAGGCCGGAGACGGTCACGGCGACCTTGGCGCCCGAGGACAGCCCGGTGCTCGGGTCCACGGTGATGGATCCGGCCGCCGAGGCGGGGGGCGCGGCGAGCACGAGCAGCCCGGCGGCGGCGAGCAGGGTCAGACCGACCCGCGTCCGTGTCATCGTCCCCTCCCCTCGCCGTCGCGATCCGCTCGGCGGAACGCCGTTTCGCAAGTCCTAGTGAACACCATGCGGAGTTCCGCCGTACGGCGGATCACCGCCTGGGCGCGACACCGCCGACGACCACGCGCGCGGCCACCGTCGCAGGTGCCACGGCCTCCGTCCCGGGCGACACGATGCCGAGCAGGTGGTCCACGCCGTAGGTCGACCGACCGGACCCGGCCGCCGCGGCCCCGGCGGCTGCGGCGCCCGCTGCCGCACCCGGGATGGCAGCCGCGATCGCCGCGACCGCCGATGGCTGCCCGCTCGGGGTGACCGGGGCCGACGGCTCGACGGCGACGGCGGCGACCTCGGTCGCCACCGCGGCGGCGGCCCACCCCGGCATCCCCGCATCGGCAGCCGGCACCGGTCCACCGGATCGGTCCAGGACGGCCGTGGCCGCACCCGCAGCGACGGCGGCACCTGCCGCCAGACCGGTGGCGGACGACGCCCACGAGGGGACGCTCCCAGCCCCGGCGGACACAGCCCCGGCCGAGGCCACCGCGGGAGCGCCGAGCACGGCGCTCCCGCTCGGTACCAGGCCGCGGAACGGGTCGTCGAGCTCGAGCAGCTCCGACTCGGCGAGGTCCTCGCCGTCGTCGGCGCGCCGCTTGTGCAGCCCGAGCAGCGGGATCTGGATGAGCAGCCAGCCGCCGACGAGCAGGAACCACGGATAGGTCGAGGTGCTCGCCCGCGCCGCCGTCGGCTGATCGAGGCCGCCGACCGTCGTCTTCACCGTGTAGGACCCGAAGCTTCCTGGAGGCAGCTCGAACGGGATCCGGACCTCTGAGGTCTGGCCAGGAACCACCTGGCCCAGGTCGGGCTGGGTCAGGAGTTGGGTGGGGTCCTCGCCCCTGCCCAAGGTGACCACCGTCGGCGGATTGTCTACGGGAATCGTTCCAGAATTGATGATGGTCAGAATGAGCGTGCGTTCGGCAGCGCCGCCCAGCCACGAGGCCAGGGGACCTCCGCCCTCGACCTCCGCTCGGATCTCCAACGAACGGGATCCACCCTGCGCCACGGGTGGGGCGGTGGGGTAGCCGGTCAACTCGATCGGGAACCGGACGACCTGCTGACTCTGCGAGCTGAACGCGAAGAGCACGCACGGGCACGGCTTCGGCGGCTTCGTGAACTTCGTCTGGCCAGTGAAGGAGCCGTCCTCCCGCGTCGTGGCGGAGATGCTCCCCTCGTTGTCGCAGTCTGCGTTGCCGTTGAGCGCGTTGTTGCCGCAGGTGGAGATCTGCACCGTCGCTCCAGCAGGCCAGTTGCGCAGCTGGACGATGGACTCCGTGCCGACAGGTCCGATTGCCGGGGTGGCCACCAACTCTTGACCGGCACTGGGTTGTGGCGAGGGGGAAGGGCTGCCCCCCTGCGCGGATGCTGAGGAGGCCCCACCGAGCATGGCCAGCACGGCGAGCACCGCGCCCACGAGAGCGACCTGACTCGGTACCCGATTGCCTGCAAGCACGGTCAGTCCTTCCGGTGCGACCCACCCGCGCGGCCCCGTCCAGAGGCAGCCGATGGCGCGCCGCCCGCCAGCGTCGGGAATGGCGTGCCGGCCACGCCGACGACGGAGGTTGGCTCCGAACCACGCCGACGCGACCAGCGGACGGCGAGCCAGATGAGAACGGCGATGATGGCGACGATGATGAGGAACAGCCATGGGATCAGCCACGCCGTCGAGTCTCCGGCAGCCACGGCGTTCCCCGCCTGAGCGTCGATGGCGATCATCTCGACTCGGATGTTCGCCTGGTTCAGGGCAGGTACCGAGTCCCACTCCTGGACCAGCGTCATCTGCTGTCCTGGCAGCAGCTCAGGCGCGCGCGGGAGCGTGGGCTGAGCCAGGGTCTGTCCGAAGAGCCCCGTGATCCGCAGGGCCTGGTCAGCCGAAAGTCGTGTGTTGCCTGTGTTGATGACTGTGTAACTGATGGTCGCGCGACCCTGCTGGAGGAACGGGATCTGCGCCTTCTCCGACACGTTCATGCTCACATCGGTGATGTTCATCGACGGGGTCAGCGGACCCTGGATGCGCGTATAGATGCGGGTCCCGACTGCACGGCGGATGCCAATCGCGACTCCGTCCTGCTCCTGGACGCCCTCGGCCTCGGCGTTCACCGCAACGATGCCTCCCGCAT
>JAHECR010000110.1 GCA_024641655.1 Acidimicrobiaceae bacterium | reverse complement strand
AGGGCAGCGTGGTCAGTACGGGTGACCGCAGCCCGGGAGAGGTACTCCGCGAGGTGCTGGGGCCTGGTCACAGCGAGTGAGTCTGGCACAGCACAGACCGCCGGCTCGGGGGTCAGGCGAAACCGGTTCGCGGCCGTTCCACCAGGCAGCCGAGTCACAGGGGACTAGGCCAAACGGGTGAACGCCGGCTCAAGGACTCAGGTGAGGCCCCGACATGACAGGGAGTGCCCCGACGAGAGCGGTGAGATCGTGACTGTGGTTGGTCCATGGCGGAAGCGCCTGGCAACAATCGTGGCTGGCCTCCTGACGGCGTCCCTGGCTGCCCTGACGGTGCTTGCCCTGCCCGGGGTGGCCTTTGCCGGGCCGAACGAGGGCAGCATCTTCTCGGCGGTCAACAGTGCGCGATCCTCGGCGGGGCTGCGTCCCTACGCCTACGCCGGGGACCTCGCCGCTGCGGCGCGGGGACAGGCGGAACGCATGGCAGCGTCCGGCGAGCTCTACCACAATCCGAACCTCGGCAGCGAGGTCGGCGGATGGTCGCGCATCGGTGAGAACGTCGCCTTCGCCGGCGACTGGCGCAGTGCGCATCAGGTTCTGATGAACAGCCCCGACCACCGGGCACAGATTCTGGACGCCGGCTATACCCAGATGGGGGTGGGAACCGCCGTCAGCAAGGACGGGACGTTCTGGGTCGCAGAGGTCTTCCGGACCCCGACGGGCGCCAGCGCACCGTCTGCAGGGGGCTCAGGAGGGGGAGCTCCTGGGTCGTCAACCGGTACGCCGTCCGGCGAGACAACCACATCGACCGGCACGGCGGCGGCACCTCCGAAGCCGACGCCGGAACAGATCCTGCGACAGAACATCCGCAGCGCTCGAGAGAAGGTGAAGGATCGGGCGAAGGCACGTAAGAGCAACGATCCCATCGTCGGGGCGCTCGACTTCACAACGGTGATGGACACACTGACCCACTGATGCCACCGCGTTCCATGCCGTCATCTAGGTGTGCACTCGGCGAGAGTGAGGCGTTCTAGGGTGAGGACGTGACCCCCTCGGATTCTGTCGAGCCGCACCGCCGTCCTCCGGCCGTTGTCGCAGGCGAGGCAGCTGCTCAGCGAGCTGAGACAACGCAGGAGCTGAACGTCGACCCGCACGCGGCGGCGTTCTTCGACATCGACAACACGATCGTGCGAGGGGCCTCCCTCTTCCACCTCGCGCGCGGACTAGCGAAGCGCAAGTTCTTCACGATGGGCGATGTCGGCTCGTTCGCGTGGAAGCAGGCCAAGTTCCGGGTCGCAGGGCGGGAGGACACCGACGACATCGCCTCCGTGATCGACGCTGCCCTCAGCTTCGTTGCCGGTCACGAGGTGGCGGAGGTCGTCTCGCTCGGCGACGAGATCTTCGACGAGCGCATCGAGGACAAGCTCTACGCGCAGACGATCGAACTCACCCGCACCCACTTGCGAGCCGGTCAGCGTGTGTGGCTCGTGTCCGCAGCACCAGTCGAGATGGCCTCGCTCATTGCACGAAAGCTGGAGCTGACCGGCGCCCTGGGCACCGTCTCGGAGATCGCCGACGGCGTCTACACCGGCAAGCTGGCAGGGGCACCATTGCACGGTCCGGCCAAGGCCGAAGCCGTCCGCGCACTCGCCGAGCGCGAGAACCTCGACCTCACGCTCTGCTCGGCGTACTCGGACTCGTCCAACGACATCCCGATGCTGTCGCTCGTGGGCCAACCGGTGGCCATCAACCCGGACGCCAAGCTGCGTCGGCATGCCAAGGCGATGGGTTGGCACATCCACGACTACCGCACCGGACGCAAGGCCGCGCGGATCGGCGTCCCGTCGGCGCTGGTCGTCGGCGCGGCAGCCGGCGTCGCGGCGGGAGTCGTCTCCAGCCGCCGCCGCAAGTAGCCCCAATTGGGGCCATGTCACATGGGTTCGAAATGACCGAACCATCCCGCTGGCCATGAACAAAGGGATCCGAATCCCTAGAAGCCATCATGCGGCTCCGGTTCGAAATAGCCGAACCCATGTGACATGGCCCCCAATGGGGGGCGGGTCAGAAGAAGACGCTGCGGCGCTGCATCAGCAGCTTGTAGAGCGTGTGCTGGATGGTCTCGCGCACCTGGTCGGTGAGGTTGAACATCAACATCGGGTCGTCAGCCGCGCCCTCGGTGAAGACGTCGGTCATGATCGGCTCACCGAACTCGATGTGCCACTTGCTCGGCAGCGGGATCATCCCCAGCGGCCCCAGCCAGGGGAAGGTCGGGGTGATCGGGAAGTACGGCATGCCCAGCAGCCTGGCCAGCACCTTGGCGTCGGCCAGGATCGGGTAGATCTCCTCGGCACCCACGATGGACGTCGGGATGATCGGCACTTGAGTGCGCAGAGCGGCCGACACGAACCCCCCACGCCCGAACCGCTGCAGCCGGTACCGCTCGGAGTAGGGCTTACCCACACCTTTGAAACCCTCGGGCCAGACGCCCACGAGCTCACCGGACGCCAGCAGCCGTTCGGCGTCGGGGTTGCAGGCCAGCGTGTGTCCGGCCCTTCTCGCCACCGTTCCGACGAACGGCAGCGCGAACACCAGATCGGCACCCAGCATGCGCAGCTCACGGTGCGCCGGATGATGGTCGGCGAGCGCCACCTGCGTCATCAGCGAGTCAAGGGCCACCGTGCCGGAGTGGTTGGCCACGATCAGCGCGCCACCCTCACTCGGCACGTTCTCGATCCCGTGCAC
>JAHECR010000030.1 GCA_024641655.1 Acidimicrobiaceae bacterium | reverse complement strand
TGGCCGCAGCGATCGCGGCTCGCACCACCTCGATGCGGATCGGCACTGCGGTCGCGCTGCTACCGCTGCACACCGCAATCGAGACCGCGCAAGGGATCGCGATCGCCGACATCATCAGCGGCGGGCGCATGGAGCCGGGTTTCGGCGTCGGCTACCGCAAGCCGGAATACGGGGCCTTCACCGGCGACTTCGAGCGCCGCTACGGCGTGTTCGCGGAGCGTATCCGAGAGCTGCGCCGGCTCTGGGGTGAGGAGCCGGGTGCGGAGCGAACGGTGACCCCGGCTCCGGTCCAGCCACCCATCCCATGTGGGGCGGATTCGGGGGGCCCATGGGAGCGCGCACCGCCGGGCGACTCGGCCTCGGCCTCCAATCGATCGACCCCGACCTGCTCGACGAGTACCTGGCAGGACTCGATGCCGGCGGCCACGACCCGACCATCTGGCCCGCATGGCGGGCCAGATCGAGTTCTTCGTGTCCGATGACCCCGAGCGCACTTGGGCCGAGATCTCCGGCACGTGACCTGCCGGTGGGACTCCCACAAACTTGCACCTGGTCGGACTACCCGGGGATTGCTGAGGAGCTCATCGACCGTCACCTCGACCTCACGTTCACCGAGGTCGCTCCGCTGCTTCGCCAAGCATGAGCGGGTGACTCACCGCCTCCGGAACCGGCACAGGGTGATCGAGCAGAGCTTGTCGTCGGCGCCCTGGGCCCGCAACTCCACCTGCACGTGCACGGCGTCATCGGTCAGCCGGAGGACCTGCGTCGTCGTGACCAGCGGCGCGTCGATGCCCCGGGAAACGATCGAGGTTCCCTGGTGTTCGATCCAGAACCGGTCCGAACCCAGGGCCCGCTCGGCTGCCATCGTGGCCGCGGCCTCGGGTACGACCTGGAACGGCCCCTGGTGGAGACCATTGCGACCGAGCTCCGGCGTGAGCTCGGGGATCTCGAGCTCACCGTCGCCGCGTAGTCGCGCGCCGAAGGGCTCGTACAGCGGAGGCAGGTCGTCAGCCTCCGCAACACCGGGGCGACTGTCCACGTACGCGAAACCCGGGTTGGGGCCAGACACCGCCCAGTGGGTGGATCCGAAACCGATGAGGCGACCCGGATCGGCGGCATCGGTGATCCGGCTCTCGGTGAACATCTGCGAGCGTCCCTCACGGAGGACGCGCCCCTGGAGACGCACCTCGACGACATCGAGCGCAGGCTCGAAGAGATGGACGTCGATCCGGGTGGGTGACACCACCGCGATCGGATCGACGTTGATGCCCGCCGTGTCGAGCAGTGCGATCCCGAGCGGAGCGGCCTTCAAACCGACTGCGCCGCGCAGATCACTGCGGAGTCGCATCGTTCCCTCGGCCTCGTGCCGACCGAGGGCTTCCGAAGAGGTCCCCAGGTAGCGGTACGACACGAGCGTCGCCACACTCTCCTGCCATTGGTGTATTGCTGCAGTCCGGTCCTCGTCACCGCTGTGGCTCAACAGGGCTCCTCCTCGGATCCAGGCGGGGCTGACGGCGTTCATCCCCGCCGACCACCCTGCCGTTGTACGCTGTCCAACGCGAGCGAGCTTCCCGCATCGCGGCAACGCCCGCAACCGCAGCTCCTCGCCCTGTCCCATCCACACGTCCTTCCGAAGCTGCCGAGGAGACCGAGGTGACCCCATCGCCGCTCTACGGGGTGCGAGTTCTCGACCTCAGCTCGCCCGTGGGGGTGTACTGCACCCGCCTTCTCGCCGACCTCGGCGCCGACGTCGTGCTCGTGGAGCCACCCACGGGCGACCCCTACCGCCGCCGCGGACCGTTCCGGGCCGGCGCATCGGGCCCCGAAGCCAGCCTTGCCTTCGGTTACTACCACGCCAACAAGCGCAGCGTCGTGCTCGACCTCGCCGACGACACCGACCGCGCCACCCTGCACGAGCTCGGCGCCACCGCCGACGTCATCGTGATCTCACCCGGCGCGACAACCCTGAACGTGTCCTTCGACCCCGAGACCCGCTCGTTGCCCTGGGCGTCGCCGGCAGCGATCGTGTGCGCAGTCACCCCCTACGGAGTCGACGGCCCCTATGGCGATCGCCCCGCCACCCACCTCACGTCGTTCGCTCAGGGTGGCCAGATGTGGCGCACCGGGCAGCCCGGCACGCCACCCCTCGGCCAGCCGTTCGACCTGCACTGGCACCTCGCTGCCGCCCACGGCGCGCTCGCGGTCGTGGCGGCTCTCGGCGTGCGCAACGACGTCGGCGGACAGTTCATCGACATCTCGGCCCAGGAGGTCGAGCTCTTCCACGACCTCCAGTTCGAGTCCTACGACGCCATCGGCATGAGCCCGGGCGCCCGGGAGGCAGGGGTCGGTATACCTCCGAGCGGCATGTGGCACTGCCGCGACGGCGTGCTCGATATCGCCGCCCATGCCGATCGCCACTGGGCCGCGTTTCTCGAGATGCTCGATCATCCCGAGGAGCTCGCCGAGCCGGCCTTGGCCGACATGGCCATGCGGCGCCAGATCTTCGACGGCGTCAACGCGCTCATCGAGCCGCTGCTGGCAGACAAGAGCCGCCACGAGCTCTTCGAGAAGGGCCAGCGTGCCGGGCTGCCCACCTGCATCCTCAACTCCCCCTCGCAATTCATCGCCGACCCCCAGCTCGAGGCCCGCGAGTTCTGGATCGAGCTGGGACGCAGCGAGACGGGCCCCATGCGGGCCCCGGGGCCGGTGCACACCACCCCGCGACTCTTCCGTACCGATCGCCCAGCGCCAATGCTCGGCGAACACACCGAGGAAGTGCGCGCCGAACAGCGCGACGCGCTGCGGGTCGTTCCTGCCAACCCGACGCGCAGCCGCGCCCTCGAAGGCGTACGGGTCCTGTCGTTCGGGGCCTTCGTGGCCGGCAACACGACGGCGCAGCTCCTCGCCGGCCTCGGCGCCGAAGTCGCGAAGATCGAGGCCCGCTCTCGCCCCGAGTCGCTGCGGGGCGCTGCCTTCAACTACAGCTCGCGCCTCGCGATCGAACCATCGGGGGTGTCGAACACCCCGATGCAGGCGTCGCTGTCTCGCGGCACGAAGAGCCTGTCGATCCAGATGGACCTGCCCGAAGGACGAGCCGTGTTCCGACGGCTGGTGGCGTCGTGCGACGTCGTCATCGAGAACTTCGGCGCCAGCGTGATGCCGAAGTGGGGGTGCTCGTTCGCCGACCTGGTCGAGATCAACCCCCGCCTGATCATGGTGTCGCTCTCGGGATACGGACGCACGGGTCCGCGAGCGTCCTACCTGGCCTACGCCTCGAGCATGGCGAACTTCACCGGCCTCTCGGAGGTCTGGTGGCCGTCGGGCACCTACACCGACTACGTCACCGCCACCCACGCCGCGCTCGCCGCGCTCGCCGCACGCGCCCACGTGGCGGCCACGGGCCAGGGTGTGCACATCGACGCCGCCCAGGCCGAGGCCTTCGCGACCATGGGCGCGGGCGCCTACCTCGACCCGTTGGTGAACGGCGTCGAGACCGCTCGTCGTGACAACACCAGCGACGTGGCGCTGTGGACGCACGTATTTCCCTGCGCCGGCGTCGACCGGTGGGCTGCGGTCGAGGTGGAGTCCATCGACCAGTGGAACGCGGTGTGTGCACTCGTCGGCCGCCCCGAGCTCGCATCCGCCGAAATCGACGGCATCGCGACGAGCGCGGCGTCGCTGCGCGCTGCGGTCGAGGCATGGGGGGCCCCGCTCACCGCGCCCTCGGTGGCTCACGTCCTGTGCCGCGCCGGCGTGCCGGCCGCCGCGGTCGCGAACAGCGAGGAGGTGTACCGCGATCCCCAGCTGCGGCACCGGCACTTCCCGCAAACGTTCGACCATCCCGATCTCGGCCGGATCTCGAATCCCGGATCACCCCACCGCATGTCGGCGACGCCGGGGTACTTCGAACGCTCGGGACCGCGGCTGGGTCAGCACACGCGGGAGCTGCTCGTGCGCTGGATGGGCGTCGACGACGCCGAGGTCGATCGCCTCGTCGCGACCCAGGCGGTGTTCGACGCCGGTGACGCCCAGCGCTAGCGGAACTGGGCTAGGCGTGGTCGGCGTCGGACCCCTCGCCGAGCATGCCCTTGAGGCCGGCGATGATCGCGTCCACGCCGAACACCACGTGCTCGCGGGCGGCGATGGTGTCGAGCCCGGCGGCTCGAGCGGCACTGCGGTCGAGCTTCGCGTCGACGCTGAGGCGACCGTGGATGAAGGTCAACGCGAACGACCACGCCAACTTGGCGAGGCGGGGAGGGAAGCCCGCCTCCTCGAAGAAGCGTGCACCTTTCGCATAGGAGGACTCCGTCGTACCCAGCGTCGGTAGGTTGATCATGTACGAGGACAGACCCGGGTACTTCGCGAGGGTTTCCCACAGCGCGAGCAGATGGTCCCGCAGCGCGGTCTCCCAGCCGGCGTCCGCGAGCGACAGGGGCGACGCGTCTTCGAGCACCGACTCGGCGACCAGGGCAACGAGCTCGTCCTTGTTGCGCACGTGGTAGTAGACCGCCATCGGCGTGACGTCGAGTTCGGCCGCGAGTGCCCGCATCGTCACCCCGTCGAGGCCGCGCTCGCGTGCGAGCTCCATCGACGCGGCGACGACGCGCTGGCGTGACAACGGCTCCTGGCGCCGGGCGGCGGATGTGGCCATGGGCCGCAGGTTACCCCCTGGGGCAGCCGGCCCGACCCTGGCGTCAGTGAGTCCGGGTGACGGGAAGGGTGAACGTCGCTGGTTCGTCGAGGAGCTCCGCCATTCGGGAGGTCACGTAGTGCTGTCCCATGATGTCCATGGTGATGTCGCTGGCCCGCTTGGCCTGACGCAACGCAACCGGGTCCTGGCCGGCCACGATGTCCGCGAACGCCAACGCGTCCGCGTGCATCGCCGCGACGTCGGGGTACAGACGGTTCACCTGACCCATCGCGTACAGCCGCTGCGCCGACAGCCGACCACCGCCGTAGATCATCTCCTTGGCGAGACGCGGCCCGTAGAACCAGGTGTGCAAATGCGACTGGATGCCCCCGATGCCCATCGTTGCGGTGGGATCCATGAAGAAGGCGTCCTCGGTGCAGAACACCAGATCACACGGCCACACCATCCGCTGGCCGCCACCGATGCAGCCACCCTGCACCGCCGCGATCGTGGGCTTCATCGTCTCCTTGATCAGCCGGATCTCGTCCCACGCCGCCAGCTCGCTTCGGCCTTCGGGCACCGGTTCGGGATCACGCATGTTCGCGCCCACACAGAAGTGCTTACCCATGGCCCGCATGACCACAACGTTGGTGGCCGCGTCGTTGCGGGCCGTCAGCCACGCACCCTGGAACTCGACGTGGAACGCACCGTCGTACGCGTTGACCGGTTCACGGTCCAACGTGATGACCGAGACCTTCCCGATCACCTCGTAATGCACGAACCGCGTCGCCATCACACGAGCGCTGGAGCGAGGAAGTCTTCCATGTTGTCGCGCATGATCTTGCGGACATCGTCCTCACCGAAAGCGCCGAGCTGGGCGCCCGCATACTCCGCAGGACGCGCCAGACCTTCGCCGTGAGGGAAGTCCGAACCGAACACCAGCGGCCCGGTGCCGATCTCCGCCGCGATGCGCTGCACGTTCTCCTCGGGATACGGCGCGATGTAGAACCGCTCCTTGAAGATCTCCGACGGACGCTGATCGAGCTGGCCGGTCTCGTGCCAACGAGCCTTGCGCCCCATCATGAACGCGTGGTCCATCTTGCGCAACGTGTAGGGCACCCACAAGGTCCCCACCTCGGCCAACAGCATCTTGATGTTCGGGAACCGGCCGAAGAAGTTGTGCAAGATCAACGCCGCGGTCAACTCGTACGCAGGACGGTCACCCCAGTACATCACCCACTGGAACGCATCGAAATCGCCGAACGCCGTAGTCGGGTCATAAGACCAGTCAGCGCCGTACTTCTGGTAATCCGTGCCGCCAAGGTGTGCGGTGTAACGCATGTTGGCCTCATTGACCCGCGACCAGAACGGGTCATACACCGGGTCGGCCACCGACCGTCCCCCCCACGGATTGTCGGCGCCACCATGGGCATGACCGCACTTGGTCTGGATCATCATCGCGCCCTGCGCCATCACGATCTCGAGCTCCTTCACCGCGAGCTCAGGATCAGCCAACGGGATGTACGGCGGCAAGAACATCCGGTTCTCGGCGTTGAACCCCACCTCCTCGAACATCCACCGGTTGAACGCCCGCACATTCGCATACAACGCCGGAATGTTGTCAGCGAACTCGTACTCGATGTTGTGCGCCGCAGCCGGATACATGACCGCCTTGTCGATCCCCTGCTCATCCATCAACGCCAGGCGCAGATCACGGTTACCGAACGCCTCGGACTTGTGCCGGAACTCCGCCACGAACGCCTTACGCTCCTCGTCGCTCAGCCCCTTCAACGGATTCAACCGGTTCAACAACATCCCCGGAACGACCCCCAACTCCCGCTCGCCCTCGGCCTTGGGCACACTCCCACGACCCGTCCCCACAACCGAAGTGTCCCCCAACATCTTCTGGAGCTCCGCTTTCGAGAACGTCACCTGGTTCACGTTGAACTTCGACGGCACACCCGCGAACAACTGCAACTTCTTCCCGTCAGGCCCCCTCACCGACCGGATCGCCAAATCAGTGAACTTGGGATCGATGTACCGCTCGAAACAATCGTCAGGCTCATTGAAATGGTTATCAGCGTCGTTGATGGCGTAATCCATCCCCGCAGCAGCAGGTGCAGAACTCATGGGCGTTCTCCTCTCGAACGTGGCCGACTGTACTGGGTACAGTGGCCCCCCGCAAGGCGTTCCGACCACATCGTCGACCGACCCGGCGCCACCACTGCGTCCGACGCTACCTTTGGCCCGGACCACGACATCGGGGGATTCATGGACTTCACCTTCTCGGCCCAAGCCGAGGACCTGCGAACCAGGCTGCGCTCGATGATCGACGAGCGACTCCCTCCCGGCTTCCTCGGCGCCTTCACCGACGACCCGGCGGATCTGGCGATCACGATCGCCTTCTGCCATGCGCTGGCCGATGCGGGCGAGCTCGTGCTCGCCTGGCCGAGCGCCTACGGCGGCGCCGACGGCTCGGTGTGGGACCAGACCGTCGTACGCGAGGAGATGTGGGCCCACCACGAGCCGCGCGGGCCGCAGTACATGGGGCTGAACTGGGTGGGTCCGGCCATCATGGCGTTCGGCACCGACGCCCAGAAGAACGAGCACCTCCCCAAGATCGCAGCTGGTGACGTGATCTGGTGTCAGGGGTTCAGCGAGCCCGACGCCGGAAGCGACCTGGCGTCGCTGAAGACGCGGGCCGAACCCGTCGAGGGCGGGTTCCGGATCACAGGCCAGAAGATCTGGACCTCCTACGCGGAGATGGCCCAATGGTGCGTCCTCGCAGCGCGCGTCGGGTCGGGTGCCAAGAAGCACGAGGGGATCACCTTGTTCGTCCTGCCCGTCGACCGCGAGGGCATCACGATCCGACCCATTCGCTCGACCATGCTCGGGCGCCACCACCTCAACGAGGTCTTCTTCGACGAGGTGTTCGTCGGCGACGACGAGGTCCTGGGACCCGTCGGCGAGGGCTGGGCCGCCATCCGCCACGCACTCGCGCACGAGCGGGTCGGCATCGCCCGTTATGCCCGCTGCGAGCGGCTGCTCTCGTTGCTCCGTGCTCACTTCGGTGATCGGTGGTCCGAACTGCCCGAGGCGATTCGCGTGTGGTGGGCCCGGGCCCTCGTGGAGGTACGCGCGGCACGGTTGCTGTCGTACCGCGCCATCGCAGCCCAAGCCGCGGGCGGTGCGGTCGACGCCGACGCCAGCCTCGCCAGAGTGGTGATCACCCAGACCGACCAGCTCGTGGCCGAGCTGCTGTTCCGGGCGCTCGGCGAGGACGCCCTCAGAGATGGGGCCCACGGGGGGGTGTTGGCCGGCGCGGTCGAGGACCACTGGCGCTATGCCCAGGCGGCGACCGTGGCGTCAGGCACGATCGAGATGCAGCGAACCCTGGTCGCTCGATCAGTACTGGGAGGCCGGCGATGAACCTCGAACTACCCGAGATCTCCGTTGCGCTCGCCGAGTCCGCCGCCACGGCATTCGCCCGCGCCGGAGGCACGCAGATCGCTCGCGACGCCGAGCGCGAACCGCGCGTGCGCACCGACACCGTGGAGCCGATGCTCGTGGCGCTGGGTATCGACGACATCGACCCCTGTGCCGGCGCCGACGAGGCCGCCGCGGCCGCCGAGCTCTGCCGGGTCGCCGGACGCGTGGCGCTCCCCTATCCCGTCGAGATGCGCCTCCTCGCGTCGACCCGAAGCGACGGTCGACTCGTCGCCCTGCGCCCCGGCCCGGGCCTGGTCGAACACGGCGACGTAGGAGCGATCACCGCCGTCGACCTGCGAGGCGACGCGCTCGAGGCTCGGCCGACGGGGGCCCCGCACCGGTCGCGTCTGGGACCGTTCCTCGTCGACGTCGACACCGGCGACACCGCCGGTGAGCTCGCCGCCGAGGCGAGGCTCGGGCTCGTCCTGCGGGCCTCCTATGTGCTCGGCGTGTGCGAGGCCGCCGTCGCGCTCGCCACCGCACACACTGCGGACCGCATCCAATTCGACCAGCCGCTCGCCGACTTCCAGACCGTGCGGTTCTCGCTGGCCGACGCGACCGTCGCCGTCGAGTCGTTGCGGGCGATCGTCCACTTCGGGATCTGGCGCTGCGCGACGGTGGGCTCCGACGCGCTCACCGATGCCCTGGCGTGCCACCTGAAGGCCTGCGACGTCGCGCAGGACGTGTTGCGTCGCACCCAGCAGCTCCACGGCGCGTCCGCGTTCCCCGACGAGCACGACATCTCGGTGCTCGCGCGCCATGTCCAGGCACGTCTGCGAGTCCCCTACGAGAGCGAACGCGCCGCGCTCCTCCTGGTCGATGCAATCGAGGCCCACGGGTTCGACGGGCTCTTCGCCCACGGAGGTGGCAGACGATGACGTCCGGCGCCGCCGCGCGGTTCGAACCCCGCTCGGTCAACGTCGTGCTCGATCGTGCCGCCCAGCACCACCCGGACCGGCTGGCGATCGTCAGCGACACCGCGACGATGACCTACCGGGACCTCCAGCAGGAGTCGCTGCGGCTCGCCGGCGGTCTGGCCGCCGCGGGGTTGTCGACCGGCGACCGCATCGCCGCGTCGCTGCCGAACGATTGCGACATCGTCGTTGCGTTCTACGCAGCGGCGCGCCTCGGAGCCATCTGGGTCGGCATCAATCGGCAGCTCGCGCCCCCCGAGAAGGGGCACATCATCGAGGACACGACTCCATCGCTGATGCTGGCCGAGGCCGAGACCCTCGACTCGGTTCGGTCACACCTCGAGGCGATCGGCGGCCGCGCCGTCGCGACCGATGCCGGCGGCGAATGGGGTGCGCTGCGCGCGGGACCGCTCACCGCACACGCCCCCGTCGATCCGCTCGGCCCGGCAGCGATCGCGTTCACGAGCGGCACGAGCGGGTTCCCCAAGGGCGTGATCCACAGCCAGCACAACCTCGTGCTGCCCGGTGAGGTGCTCACCGCGACGCGTGGCTACGACGCGGGCTTCCGCCGCGGGGATTTCCTGTCGCTCACGATCCTCAACCTCATCGTGTTGTCGACCCTCACCGCGGCACAGGCGGGCGGCACGGCGATCCTGACCGACCGCACCGACGTGGTCGGGCTCGCCTCGTGGATCCGCGAACACGGCGTCACCGTCTTCAACGGCGTCCCCACGATCTTCCACGGGCTCGTCCACGCCGAAGCCATCGACCCTGCCGATCTTTCGACCCTGGTCGAGGTCTGGTCCGGTGGCGCCGGCTGCCCCGAAGATCTCCGCCAGGCCTTCCTGGCGCGCTACGGACGGCCGCTGCACCTCACCTACGGTCTGACCGAGGCGCCCACCTTGGTGTCGATCGACGAGCTCGGCGTTCCCGGACCGCCCGGCACCAGCGGGAAGCCCATGGCCCATCTCGAGGTGACGATCGCGCCGGGCGCCGAAGGGGCCGGCGGCGGTGAGGTGGTGGTCGGCGCCGCCCCCGACGGACCGTGGGCGGGCGTGTGGCAGCCCTTCCTCGGGTACTGGAACCGACCTGGGGTCGAGGTCCCGGTGCACGATGGACGCCTGCACACCGGCGACGTCGGCCGGTTCGACGACGAGGGGCGGCTCGTGATCGTCGATCGACTGAGCTCGGTGATCCTGCGCGGTGGCGCCAACGTGTACCCCGCCGAGGTCGAGCGGGTGTTGCGCGCCCTGCCCGAGGTTGCCGACGCAGTGGTCGTCGGCGTCCCCGACGAGCGCCTCGGCGAGACCGTCCAGGCTCTGGTGGAGCTCGAGTCGGGGATCGCCGGGGACGAGGAGACGATCATCGAGTTCTGCCGCACCCAGCTCGCCCGCTACAAGGTCCCCAGGCGGGTCCTGATCGTCGAAGCGATCGCGCGCAACGCCATGGGCAAGCCCGACCGACGCGCCGCTACGGCGCGCCTCGAATCAGCACAGTAGGTTCAGCGCTCATGGACGATTCCCTGCTCGTCGAGCGACGAGGCCACACGACGATCTTCACCATCAACCGACCCGCGAAGCGCAACGCGTACGACGACGCGTGCGTCCAGGCGATCCGCGAGGCCATGCGGGCCTTCGACACCGATCCGGATCAGTACGTCGGCATCCTGACCGGAGCCGGCGACGCCGCTTTCTGTTCTGGGGCGGACATGAGCGGCGGGCGGGTCATGGGCGGCTACAGCGGCCATCTCGAGTTTCTCGAGATGTTCGGCGTGGGCGCGGTGCGCAAGCCGATGATCGCCGCGGTCAACGGGCTCGCAGTGGGGGGCGGCACCGAGCTCGCGCTCAACTGCGACTTTCGTATTGCGTCGGAGGACGCGTGGTTCGGGCTGTTCGAGCCCAAGCGGGGGATGCTCGCCGGCGTCGCCACTCAGCTGCTCCCGCGGCTCATCTCCTACGGCGACGCCGCGTGGATGCTCCTCACCGCCGAGCGCGTCAGCGCCGCCGAGGCCCACCGCATGGGGCTGGTCCAGAAGGTGGTCCCCCACGATCGCCTGCTCGAAGAGTGCCTTGCCGTCGCCGACAACATCGCCGGGCTTTCGCAGCTGGCGGTCCAGGGGACCAAGCTGGTGATGTCGATGCAGTACAAGGCGATGATGCGCGAGAGCATGGTCGTGTACCGCGAGATGATGGCGCGGCTGAACCTCTCCGATGATCACCGAGAGGGCCTCATGGCCTTCGCGGAAAAGCGAGAGCCCCAGTTCGAGAACCGCTGGCCGGGCCAGAGCTGAGCGGTCGCAGGCTGGCTGCAGCGGAACCCGGAGCCACCGTCGCCTCCGATGCACGTTCCCAAAGCCGGTGCAGGTGACGTTCGGCGACACCGATCAGCTCCGGTGGGCCATGACCTTGTTTTCCCCGGAGGGCGCGACCGATCGCGGATGACAGCATTGACCTTCGCAATTGCTTCAGTGCATGGATCGTCCGCCGTTGACGTGGAGGATCTGTCCGGTGATGAAGCTCGCGCGGTCCGAGGCGAGGAAGACGATCCCTTCCGCGATCTCGTCGGGCCGAGCGAACCGGCCCAGCGGGATCGCCGATGCCGCCGCCCGGATCTGATCTCGGAGCTCGGGCGTCTCGATGACCGGCTCGGCCCCGGTGTAGTCGGGGCTTTCCGGGTTGTCCTCGCCAATGGTGGGACCCGGTCCGATGACGTTTGCGCGGACGTGCGGGGCGAGCTCAGCGGCAATGGTGCGAGTGAAACCCAAGATGGCCGCCTTGCTGGCTGCGTAGGCGGAGAGATTCGGGTAGGGAATGCGGGCGGCGCCCGAGGTGACGTTGATGATCGCCCCGCCCCCGTGCTCGAGGAGGTGTGGAGCGAGGGCGCGACAGGTGTGGAAGGTGCCATCGAGGTTGACGGCCATGACTCTGCGCCACGTGTCGTCACTGGTATCGACCATCGGTGCCATGGGGTAGATCCCGGCAATGTTCGCGAGCACGTGAACACGCCCACAGGTCGCGATGGCGGCGGCGGTCATCTCGTTGACGCTGGCGGAACTCGCGACATCGACCGCGAGGGCAAGATGGTCGGCGTCGCCACATTCCGACGCGACGGCGTTCGCCCGCTCGAGGTCGATGTCGGCCACGATCACCCGAGCGCCTCGCGACGCGAACAGCTTGGACGTCGCGCGCCCGATGCCATGGCCTGCGCCCGTTACCAGCACCGTCCGATCAGCGAACTCCACCTCGGACTCCTTGCGTCGGGTTGGAGCCAACCGTATATCGCCGACGATTGCGGCGCCGGGCGGCGCATCGCGTCGGAGTGACCTAGAGTCCGCACCCGTGTTGTTGTGCGCTCGCGGCGTCCCCTGAGAGATCGGTCTCGGGCGAGACGCACGTGATTCTGGAGGTATGCGTCGTGCAGGTTCCACCCGGATACGAGCTGTTCACGGTCGACTTCTGGAAGGACCCCGCAGGGGCAGCCAACTGGTGGCGAGAGCATCAGCCGGTGCACTACCACGAACGGTCGAATTCCTGGATACTGAGCCGACACGCCGACATCGTTCGGGCCAGCACCGACGTTGAGACCTTCTCGAACGAGGGTGTCCGGGAAGCGAGTGTCGCCGGTGAAGCCGTAGACCAAGAGTCGTTCGAGACCCAGGTGAACAGACGGCGGCTCTCGTCACGCGACAAGCCGTCTCACACCGAGCTCCGGCGGCTGATGATGAAGCCGTTCACGCCACGGTCGATCGCCCAGCGCGAAGACGATGTGCGCGAGGTCTGCGAGACCGTCCTCGACGAGATCGAGGAGCGTGGCGCGGCCGGCGACCTCGACCTGGTTCGCGATTTCTCCTACCCCATCCCGGTACTCGCGGTGAATCTGATCCTCGGCGTGCCCAACGAGGTCCGCTGGTCTGTCGGCCGCTACACGAACACCACCGAGCCGGAGATGGCCGAGTACTTCCGAACACTCGTCCAAGACCCGAAGTTCGACACCGGCGACGACCTCACCTCTGTCCTCGTCCGTGCCGCCAGAGCCGGCAACGCCTACATCACCCCCGAAGAAGTCCACTACTTCGTGGCTGCGTTCTGGACTGCGGGCAACTTGACCACCACCAACCTCATGGCCCACATGATCGTGCAGCTCGACCAACTGCCGGGCGTGCGAGACGAGCTCGACGCAGATCGATCGCTGATCCCCGGGTTCGTCGAGGAGTCCTTGCGCGTCGAACCGCCCGTTCCCGGCGTGCTGAAGCTCACCAAGAACGACGCCGACTTCGACGGCACGGTCATACCCGCAGGTTCGAGGATCTACGTCTTCTACACCGCGGCCAACCGCGACCCAGCCGTCTTCGCCGACCCCGACACCTTCGACCTCCACCGGAGCCCCAACCCCCACCTCTCGTTCGCCCACGGCCCTCACTTCTGCCTCGGGGCACCGCTGGCAAGACTCGAAGCACGCGTCGCCATCGAAACGATCCTCGACCGAGACTTCCGCTACAACGTCACGGTCGACCGCCTCGCCGGCAAGGACGGTCCCGGACCCACGCTCAACAGCTTCGACGCCCTACCCGCCACGCGCATTCGTTGATACCACCGGCCCGACCGGCGCCTGCCCTGGCCCAACCTCCGTTCATATGACCATCCCCGATATGCCTGAGCGGACAGACGAGGACCGCGGGATCTGAACGTCCTAGGGCCGCGCTACGCGCGGGGGCCGAGCCGGATGCCGATCTCGCGGCTTACGAAGCGCCAGCTCCCTTCCGACTTGCGGACCACGTCGTGATAGGTCCCGGCGGTGTACAAGGCGAGATCGGGGGTGAAGAACACGAAGTCCGACCGTACGTGGGCGAGATCGTGGCCGTCGTCGTCGACTTTCGGCACACCGGTCAGGTGCTGTCCGGTCTGCGCGGCAGCCATGAACTTGTGCACCCGGTCCTTGCCCTCGTAGGTCCGCCCGAACACGTGGAGGACGCAGTCGTCGGTGTAGAGCGCGAGGTGGTCGTCGATGCGCCCGTCGTCGAGGGTGTGGCAGTAGTCCGCCAGAAGTCCCAGGATCCCTTGGAGATCGTCGTCGCTCATGGCTCGCTCCCGAAGTAGTGGCGGCGCGGCCTGTCGGCCTCGTCGTGTGCAGATTCGACCACACCGAGGCCACCGGCTCAACACCGACCCGAGGCCGTCGCGGCGGCGAGGCTTCAGCTAAAGTAGTCTCGCCGCTGTGCGTGAACTGAGCGACGCCGCCATCGCCGGCGTGTACATGTCAGAACAAGGTGACCTCGCCGAACGAACGCAGGCCGACCTGTGGTGGGAGTGCGTCATCGGCGCGCTCGACGACGCCGGCCTCTCGCTGCGAGACGTCGACGGGCTGATCGGCCCGGCCCCCGAGGGCATGGGCCTGCGCGCCGCGCTGCCCGGTGGCGCCGTCGCCGACTACCTCGGACACCCCCTCCGCTTCCACGCGAGCACCGCGGTCGGCGCATCGGGCCAATCGGCAGGGATAGGTCTGGCCGCGTTGGCGATCGCCCACGGCATGGCCTCGTGCGTCATCATCCCCAACGCCGTCGCCGGCCGGGGCGAGGGGTACGCGAGCCCCGACCGCAACGAGGCGATCGCTCGCATGGCGCAGCTCGGGAGCCCCTACGAATACGTGTGGGGCACCACGCGGGTCGCCGACTACGCGGTGCTGGCCATGCGCCACGCCCATCTCTACGGCACCACCGAAGCCCAGCTGGCCGAGATCGCGGTCGCGCAACGGTACGGCGCGACCCGCAGCCCCCTGGCGGTCATGGGCCCACGCGGTGAGATCACCATCGACGACGTCTTGTCGTCTCGCCGTATCGCCGACCCGCTCAAGCTGCTCGACTGCTGCATCGTCAACCAGGGGGGCGGGGCCATCGTCATGACCAGCACCGCCGACGTGCGCGCCCAGGGTCGGCACGCACCGGTGAGCGTGCTGGGGTGGGGCGAAGGCCACGGCTACCTCGACCCCTGCGCCGTGCCCGAGATCACCGCTCCCGGCGGCGGGCGCGCTGCTGCGGACACCGCGTTCGGCATCGCCGGGGTGAGCCGTTCGGACATCGACGTCGCCGGCATCTCCGACCACTTCACCATCGGCGTCATCATCGAGCTGGAAGAGGCGGGCTTCTGCGCCCCCGGCGAGGGTGGTCCCTTCGTCGAAGGTCAAGCGACGCGAATTGGGGGCCGCCTGCCCGTCAACACCGACGGCGGGTTCCTGTCGGGAAGCCATGCCGGCAGTTGCGGTCTGTTCACCGTGATCGAGCTCGCCCATCAGCTACGAGGCGAAGCCGGTGACCGCCAGGTGGAGGGAGCAACCCTGGGGTACGCCCACGGCGTCGGCGGCGTGTCACACACGACCTACGGTGCCGTCTTGGGGAGGGTCTGATGAGCTACGACAAGTTCCTGCCCACGATCACCGCACTCGACCGCCCGTTCTGGGACTCGGTGAAAGCCGAGGCCGCCGCGATCCAGCGATGCGACGACTGCGGCACCTTCCGCTTCATCCCACGCGAGCGCTGCTCGTGCGGATCGGCGTCGGCCACGTGGGCACCGATAGCGGGCACCGGCACCGTCTACACCTACACCGTCGTACACCGTGCACCGACCCCGGTGTATCAGGCCGACGCACCGTACGTGATCGCGCACATCGCCCTCGACGAGGGCCCCCGCATGATCGGCTGGCTCGAGTGCGACCCCGACGACGCAGCCATCGGCATGCCCGTGCACATCGTGTATCGCCACGTCACCGACGACGTGAGCCTGTTCGCCTTCGTCCCGGCTGCCACAGCCTGAGCCACCCGGCAACGCCCTTTGCACTACCGCGAGCGTTTGACCTCGCCGACCCATCGGGCCCAGGTGTCGATGCGGCGCCAGAACAGCTCTCGGGTGCTCGCGAAGTTGTGCATGTGTCCCATGCGAGGACACACGAACAGGTCGACCGAGTCGGCCGACCGGTACGCCCGTGGCTCCCCGGCGTTGTCGGCGCCCACGTCGCGCGCACCCATGGCGACGAGCACCGGTGACGTGATCGCAGCGGCCTCCGAGGCGACGACGCCCGGTGTCAGGCACGAAGAGGCGACCCCGACGGGCAAGGTGCCCGATCCCCACGGGGGGACATTCCCGTTGCGCGTCGGGAAGTCCGCGAGGTCGCCGGCGACGATGGCCGGGTCGACGTCGTCCCAGAAGAACCCCCAGCCCATCGGAGGCTCCGACACCCGCGTCGGGGCTTCGGTGTCGCGAGCGGCGGCGCCCGACAACGCGGCCCCGTTCAGCAAAGCCGGCGCGCCGAGGTGCAGGGTGTCGCGTGGCATCCACGGCGACACGATCGGAGGGGAGCCCGGCCGGGTCGGCGGGTGGGTATGGACGGCGCTATAGCCCAGGATCCCGACGCCGTCGTAGCAGTGGTACCGGCCCTGCTGGACGATGGTCATACACCCACCCATCGACTGACCGATGCCCAGCCGCAGCGGATCCGCCACTGCCGGGAACCCTTCGGCGAGCGTTCCATCGCCGAGCCGCACCAACAGCTGGGCCTCGGCCGACTGGCTCGCTGCAGCGAGGGTCGTGTAGTCGAGGCGCATCGGGTTCTCGTGCAGGCTGCTCGAGCCGACGCCGAGATGGTCGAGCGACACGAACACCCAGCCGCGCGTCGCATGCCACTGCGCCTGGGCTCCGGTGCCGGGTCCTGGGAGATCCTCCGTGTAGTACCCCTTCGAGTAGCCACCACCGGGTTTCGCGAAGCAGACCACCGGGTCCTCACCGAGGCCTGCCGGGTCGGGCAACGTGACCGTCGCTGCGATCGACGCAGGCTCACCCAGTCCGGCGGCTTCGGTGACGTCGAAGTCGAGATCGATCGAACGGATCATGCGGCCCACTCCCCTGGTCTGTCGACCGATGCGTGGTCGGCGCTCGGGAACGCCTCCCTGTTTGACAGGGTGTATACACCATGGGGTCATCACACCGCCGAGCGAGCCCGACGAGGGCCTTGGCCGTGCGACCCGATCGACACAGGAGTGACTATGAGCCTTCCCACGAGCACCCTCGGCAGGACCGGAGCGACGGTGACCAAGCTCGGCTACGGGGCGATGGAGCTGCGGAGCTCGCGCCTCGACCCTGGCGAAGTCAACCGGTTGCTGAACGCCGTCCTCGACTCGGGGATCAACATGATCGACACCTCACCGGACTACGGCGCCTCCGAGGAACACATCGGGCGCGCCATCGCCCACCGCCGCGACGAGTACTTCCTCGCGTCGAAGTGCGGCTGTCCGGTCGGTGAGACCGCCGGCGCCGACGGGCCTGCCGGCCGGGAGCACGTCTTCACGCGCGAGAACGTGCGCGCTGCGGTCGAGCAGAGCCTGACCCGGATGCACACCGACCGCCTCGACCTCGTCCAGTTCCACATCAGCCCGTCGCCGGAAACCCTCGCCGAACACGACGCCGTAGCCGAGCTGATCGATCTCCGTGACGAAGGCAAGCTCCGGTTCATCGGCATCTCCGGGACGCTGCCGCATCTCCCCGACCAGATCGCCATGGGGGTGTTCGACGCGTTCCAAATCCCCTACTCGGCGGTCGAACGTGAACACGAAGAGGCGATCACTGCCGCGGCGCAGGCCGGTGGTGGCACCATCATCCGAGGGGGCGTCGCCCGGGGCTTGCCCGAACCTCGTGCCGACTACCCCGAGCGCTACAAGGACATGATCCGCGCCCGCAACGAACGCTTCGAGGAGACCGACCTCAGCGATCTCCTCGACGGCATGTCCGAGATGGAGTTCATGCTCCGATTCACGATCAGCCATCCCGACATGCACACCACGATCGTCGGCACCAAGAACCCCGACCACCTCGCCGCCAACGTCGCCGCCGCCTCGAACGGTCCCCTGCCACCTCAGATCTACGCGGAGGCCAAGCGCCGATTCGCTGCCTGAGGGCACCGCCGACCGTCGACGGTCACCGACCGGTCATCGACCCGACCACGCCCTGGCCGCCGCCGACTGTCGAGGCGCTCGGTCAGAGGTCCCGGTCTTCATCAGGTTCGGTCGCGTCGGGTGGGCCGGGCACCGCGTCGGACCCGGCAACCGCCGCAGTCGAGGGCACAAGGCGGGCCAGGAGTCGGCGGTCCGCGGGCCACGCGTCGACGATTGCCTCGGGAGGGATCCGCCGGGCCGCGTACCGCAAGGCGAGCGCGACCACGACGATGTCGTCCAGAGGCCCGATCACCGGGAGGAACTCCGGAATGAGATCGATCGGTGAGAGCACCCACAGTGCCGCAAAGGCGACGACCAGCTTCACTCGGCCCGGAACGCGCGGGTCGCTCCGGAGTCGTCGAGCCGTGGCCACACATGCCGGCAGGACCGACGCGAGATCCTTCGCGAGCCCTGGCGGCAGCCGCCGGGCGAGGACGATCATCACCAACCACGACGTGACGATCACCCCGACCGCGATAACGACCCAGCGCAGGACCATGGAGCCGGACCGTACCGGCTCCCCCGCTCCAACGCATCGATGACTGCCCGGCCCAGCGGGCACACAACGCCGGCTCCTACCCACGGCAAGTTGCCGGTGAGCCGAAGGTGAGAAGTTGGCCAGATCGTTACGCTCCGCGCGGGCACGCCCGTACCGTGGGGGCGTGGCCGGGAACGTGCTCCTCATCGTCGAGGACGACGAACGGATCGGTTCGACGCTGTTGCGGGCGTTGTCGAGCTCGGGCTACGACACGGTCTGGGCCCGCACCGGCGCGGACGCCCTCGCGGCGGTGGTGCAGCGGCGACCCGACCTGGTCCTGTTGGACCTCGGCCTGCCCGATCTCGACGGGCTGGAGGTGTGCCGCCGTATCCACGGTGCTGACCCGCTGATCGAGGTGATCATGGTGACCGCACGCGACGAGGAGCTCGACGTCGTGGTCGGGCTCGATGCCGGAGCGGTCGACTACGTCACCAAGCCGTTCCGGCTCGCGGAGTTGACGGCACGGATCCGGGCCCAGCTGCGCCGGGTCGAAGCCCGCCCCCTCCCACCGGTGGACGGTGATCTGGTGATCGACGGCGATGCCCGTCGGGTGTGGTTGCGTGGCACCGAGATCGAGCTCAGGGCGAAGGAGTTCGATCTCCTCGCGCGGCTGATCGCCGAGGCGGGCAGCGTGGTCACGCGCGAAACGTTGATGAGCGACGTCTGGGACGAGCAGTGGTTCGGATCCACCAAGACGCTCGATTTCCACATGGCGTCACTGCGGCGCAAGATCGACGACCCCGACGCCCCGAGCAGAGTCACGACGTTGCGCGGCGTCGGCTATCGCTTCGAGACCTGATGCGGCGACGCCTCCTGGCAACGATGCTGTCGATCACCACCCTCGCCGTCATTGGCTTCGGTGCCCCGTTGGCCTTCGTGATCGAACGGTTCGTCGAGGAGAACGCGACCAGCACCGTCGAGCGTGCGGCCGTGTTGGCAACTCGAGACGTTTCGACGACCTTCGCCACCGACGGAGACCCCGTTGAGCTCCCCGGGAACGCGGACGGAATCGTCTTCGGACTCTACGATCCTGCAGGCGTGCTGGTGACCGGGAAGGGTCCGAACCCCGCTGACGACATCACCCGTGCCGCGTTGGGGAACGCCGTCGTGGACGGCGAAGTCGACGGCCAGCTGATCGTCGCGGTCCCCGTCGCCGCCGACGAACGGGTCGTCGGCGTCGTCAGGGCGTCGAGGCCGACCAACGCGAGCGACAGCCGCACGACGACGATCCTGCTGCTGCTCAGCGCGCTCGGGGTGGGGGTCATCGCCATCAGCGGCTTCATCGCCTGGGTGCTCGCGGGCAGGGTGAGCCGGCCGGTGGGTCGGTTGCGCGATGCGGCGCGGCAGCTCGGCGACGGTGATTTCGGGGTCCACGTGCCCACGAGCACGATCCCCGAGCTCGACGAGGCCGGGCGGGCCATGAACGCCACCGCCCAGCGGCTGGGCGAGTTGGTCGGGCGCGAGCGGGCGTTCAGCGCTGACGCCTCCCACCAGCTGCGGACGCCGATCGCTGGGATGCGAGCCGCCGTCGAGACGGAGCTGGAGTTTCCCCGCGACGACCCCGCCGAGGTCCTCCGCGAGATGGCGAGCGACCTTGACCGCCTGGAGCGCACCGTGACCGAACTGCTCGCCATCGCCCGCGCCGACGACTCGACCGAAACCGTCGACCTGGTCGCCGTGGTGGCCGACCTCGAAGCCACGTGGCTCGGGCGGCTTCGACAGGAGGGCCGCACGCTCCAAACGGGTCCGGTCCGGTACCAACCGGCCGCCCTCGCGAATGCGGCGATGCTGCGCCACGCACTCGACGTCCTCGTCGACAACGCCCTCGGTCACGGCGAGGGCAGCGTCTCGGTCACCGTCACGTCCACCACCGACTCGGTCACGATCGGGGTCGCCGACGAGGGCACGGGTTTCGACGCCGACGGCCGTCGCGGCACGTCACCGGCGGACGGACACGGACTGGGGCTCCCGCTGGCACAACGCCTCGTCGACGCCATGGGTGGACGACTGCTCATCGCCGAGTCCGGGCCCCACCCGCGCGTCGAGATCGTGCTGCGGCGGGCTCCCAGCGTGTAGTTCTGGCCGAGATCTCGCCTGGTCCCTCCTGGATCTGGCAAACCGCTCACCGGCAGGTCCGTACCTTCAGCTCCAGAGCCCTCGACAGATGCAGCGAAGGAGCACCATGGCCGACCCTGCCATCGAGACCCGTGATCTCAGTCACCGGTATGACGCCGAGCTGGTACTTCGCAACCTCGACCTGCGGATCGAGCGCAGCGAGATCTTCGGCTTCCTCGGACACAACGGCGCCGGCAAGACCACCGCGGTGAACATCCTGACCACGCTGGTCCGGCCGACCTCCGGCGTTGCCCGCGTCTGCGGCTTCGACGTCGTGGCGCAGCGATACCGCGTCACGGAGCGCATCGGGTACCTGCCCTCGGAGGTCCGCCTCTACGGTCATCTGACCGCAGCCGAGAACCTGGAGTTCTTCGCCAAGCTCTCGGGGGTCGACCACCCGCGGCGCGCGGCGGCGGAGGCGCTCGACTATCTCGAGTGCGCCGACCTCGCCCATCGGCGGGTCGCGACGTTCTCGACCGGGATGCGCCAACGCATCGGCATCGCCCAAGCCATCGTGCATCGCCCCGAGGTGCTGTTCCTCGATGAGCCGACGTCGGGGCTCGACCCCGTCGGGGTCCGTCAGCTACGCGAAACCATTCAGCGGCTCAACAGCGATCTCGGCATGACGGTGTTCATGAACACGCACCTGTTGTCGGAGGTCGCCAAGGTCTGCACGACGATCGGCGTCCTCGACCACGGCCGACTGATCTACAAGGACACCATCGCGGCAACCACCCGGCGATTCCCCGACGAGGCGTCGCTCGAGGACATCTACGCCCGCATGGAAGGTGCCTCGTCGTGATCTTCACGGTCGCCGCGCACCAGGTCCGTTCGCTGACCCGTCAACGAACGTTCCTGGCGATGCTGGGCGTTCTGGGCGCCATGACCGCGCTCGCAGGCGTGCTCGGCTGGTCGAGCCACCACACCATCGTCGGCGTCTACGACCAGGCGGTGACGCTCCTCGCGTCCCAGGGCAAGCCCCCGCCCCCCAACCCCTTTCTGTTGAAGCCGACGCTGTCCTTGCTCTCGAACCTGGTCGTCTACCTGCCCCTCATCGGTGCCCTGCTGGCGCTGATCATCGGACACCTCAGCCTCGCCGACGACCAGACCGGCGGGATCGGCCGCCTGATCTTCTCCCGCCCCGTCGACCGTATCGAGTACCTCGTCGGCAAGACGGTCGCGGCCGCAGGGGTCCTCGCAGCCACCATGGCGGCCAGCCTGGGCATCAGCACCGCAGACCTCCTGGTGGTCGACCACACGATCGCCGCCGCTGACATCGCCCGCCTCGCCCTCTTCTTCGTGCTCTCATGGCTCTACCTCATCGCGTTCGCGCTCGTCGGGATGGCGACGGTGGCTGTCAGCCGCCACAGATCGCTCGGGCTGCTCAGCGCTGTGGGGGTCTGGCTGGTGGTCACCTTCGTCGTTCCCCAGTTCACCTCGGGCCTGCGGCCTACGTCGTCGCTGAACCCGATCACCGAACCGGTCAGCACGTCGCAGGCCTTCTTCCGCGCCACCGCACACGCCCGGCCCTTCTCGATCGTCGAGCAGTACAAGGAAGCGAGCGCGCACATCCTCGCCACCGCGCCGGCGACCGAATCGTCGTGGCGCACGCTCGAACGGGTCGCGCCCGTACTCGGCGCAAGCGTGTTGCTGGCTGCAACCCTCGTCGCCGTCGTGAGCCGTTACGACTTCTCCCGGGGCGCCGGCGATGCCTGATGCCCGAGCGCGTGCGCGCATGCTCCTCATCGCCCGCCACGAGTACCGCGCCGCGGCGCGCAGCCGTCTCCTGATCAGCCTCGGGGCGATCCTGGTTGCGGTCACCGTCGCCTCGGTCTACATCGGCTCGGTCGACTACGCGAGCCAACTCGCCGACTACGAGGCCTACAAGGCGGCCGCCACCGCTGGCGGCCTCGACCGCATCGCCCCGTCGCCGCTCGCACCCCTGTCCCTCCTGCGCGGCGCGATGGAGTACCTCGAGATCGTCGGCGCAGTCATCGCCATCGCCCTGGGCTACCTCTCCGTCTCGCGCGAACGAGTGAGCCGCACCCTGGCCCTGTTGGGATCACGGCCACTCACCGCCGGCGAACACGCGACGGGCAGCGTCGTCGGTGCCTGTGCGGTGTTCTCGACCCTGATCGCGGTCACCGCTACCACGGCCGTGTTGTGCGTCGGGACGATCGGCCACGACTGGATCAACGCCCGAGAGGCGCTTCAGCTCCTGCTGAGCTATCTCGCCGCGCTGCTCTACTTGATCGCGTTCTACAGTCTCGGCGCCATCGTAACCGCCCGATCGCGCGTGGGAGCGAACGGTCTCATGGTTGCGCTCGGGGTGTGGCTGATCGTCGTGCTCATCCTCCCCCAGATCGGCGACACCCTCGATGCCGACAATCAGGTCCCGGGCGGGCTCTTCAGCGCCCTCGGCCTCGGCCACGACGGTGAGGTCACGATCCTCGCCCACTTCACCAGCTACGAGCGCATCCGAACCTGGACCGAAGAGCTCTCGCTCGCGAAGCACTTCGAACGGTTTGCCTTTGCGATGACCGACGTCAAGGAGCGCTACCGCCCCCATGACCTGCCCTGGCTGCTCAACACCACGCGCAACGACATCGGCTGGCTGATCGCCGGCGCCACCGCGCTGACCTCGGGCCTCCGCCGCACCTTCCGCTCACGACCCGCCATCACCCAAGGAGTAGAACAATGACCCTCCGCCACGGTCCCCGACTTCTTCGACGCCGCCTCGCCGCAGGCCTCGTCACCGCAGCTGCGCTCGCAGGAGGCCCCGGACTCCTCGGCGCCTGCGGCAGCGCCGGCAACGCACACGCGTCGCCCACCGCGAGCGGCTCCGATCAGGTACTGCCCGTGGCGATGAACCCCATCACCAACACGGCGACGACGGAAGCCTTCACGATCGACTCGGTCCTCGTCGAGAACAACGAAGACGCCAGCGGCGCTGCGGTGGACGATCATCTCGAGATCACCGTCACCAACGCCTCGGACACCGAACTGAGCGGCTTCGAGGTCTTCTACCGCTACCACGACCCGATCACCGACGTCAGTGAGAGCTACTACGCAGCGTTGCCGGCGTCGTTCACCATCGCCGCCGGGGCCACCCGCGTCATCCACTTCGACGACACCGGCACTGCCGACCACTTCGCGGTGAACGCCTACAGCCTCTACTACACCGATCTGAACGCCCTCGACGTCACCGTCGAGGTGAGCGCGGACGGAGCCGCACCCCAGACCACAACAGTCCAGAAGGATGCCGGCGGCGCGGAGGTCCCCGACTGACGGGCCGAGGTCGTTCAGCCAACCTTCAGGTCGTCGTACGCATGCTCCGGTCACGCCTCCGAATCGCCAAGGACCTCTCGATGCAGTCCAACCAGCTCGTCCCACTGACCTGGCCCCACGACCACAGGCCCCTCAGCTCGGAGCTGTTCCCCTCACGACGACACCGACCCGAGGTTGCGTTCCCGGACCTCGCTGATCGGACCACGACATCGCCCGGGCGACGGAGTCTGCGGGTCGCCCACGTGAGCGACTATTACTTCCCGAGACTCGGCGGCATCGAGGTGCACATCGCTGCGCTCTCGGCGGCCCAGCGAAGGGCGGGCCACGCGGTGGATGTCGTGTCCGCCGGCGGGGTCGTGGAAGACGGCGATGGCCGCGTCGCGTGGGCCTCGAGCCGGAAGGGCTCCACCTTCGAGAGCTACTCGCCCCGCGCCATCGACGCTGCGGTCGAGGCGATCGTCGGCGGCGGCTACGACGCCGTGCACATCCATGCAGGGCTGGCAACGCCCCTGTCGTTCACCGTCGCCGCAACCGCAAGCCGCGCCGGCATACCAACCGTCGTGACCATGCACTCGATGGTCGGCGGTTTCGGGATGCTGTACCGAGGGCTGGATCGCCTCACGGGTTGGCGTGAGTGGCCGGTCGCGTGGACCTCGGTCAGCCATGTGGCCGCTGCCCAGCTCCAAACCGTCCTCGGGCAGGACTCCACCGTCGACGTGCTCACCAACGCGATCGACGTGGAGAAGTGGCACGCGGGCAGCACCCGAGTCCACGAGGGCATCGTCATCGCTGCCGTGATGCGCCTCGCACCTCGAAAGCGGGCGATGCCGCTGCTCGGTCTGCTGAGGAAGCTCCGACAAACCACCCCGGCTGCGGTTCCCATCCGGGTCGTGATCATCGGCGAAGGCCCAGAGCGGTCGGCCATGAACCGGTACCTTGCTCGTCACGACATGGACCGGTGGGTCAGCCTGCGCGGCGTTGCCACCCACGACGAGATCCGTGAGCTGTTCGGCGCCGCGGACATCTTCGTCGCTCCGGCGGTCAAGGAGTCCTTCGGTCTCGCTGCCCTGGAGGCGCGTGCGGCAGGGCTCCCCGTGGTTGCCATGGCCAAATCCGGCATCAACGAGTTCATCGACCACGGCCAGTCGGGACTGCTCGTCGACGGCGACGCCGGGATGGTCGAGGCCCTGCGGTCGCTCGTCACCGACGCCGAGCTCCGTGACCGCATCGCCGCGCACAATCGCCGGGTCGCACCCGCGTTCGGCTGGGCCCAGGCGCTGCGACGCACCGACGACCTGTACTCGCGCGCTGCAACGGTACTCGGAACAACACTCGGCGACGAGGTCGACGTCGACCGCTCGTCGTCTTTGCGTGCTGTCCCATCGCCGAGCGGCCGCCCTGAGGCGTTGTCGGCATGATCCCAGCGGCAGTGCTTCGCAGGGAGCGGGCAGTCAGCTTGGAAGACGGAGTGCAGCGACCCGCGTTGTCCGGTGAGCTCGCGATCGCGGTCTGCCTGCTGTTCTTCTACGACCATCTACGGTCGCTCGCGCCGCTCCACCGAACCGAGGCCGTGCAGCACGGCCTGGACCTGCTCGGCACCGAGGGCCTCTTCGGCTTCGAGGCGCGGTTCAACGCCTGGACTGCCCAGAGCAGTGCCCTCTCGACGCTCTCGGTCTGGTACTACCAACTTGCGCACATCGGCGTCGCGTTCGCCGTGCTCGCCTGGTGTTACCGCAGACGCCCTGACGCCTACCGGTTCGGACGCAACGCCCTGATCACGACGAACGTCGTGGGCCTCGCCGCGTTCGCGCTGTATCCGGTTGCACCGCCGCGGCTGTTGCCCGGCGCGGCGTTCACCGACCTGGTCGCTCGGGCCGGTTTCGGCTCGTCCCACGGGCCGCTGCCGATGAACGCATACGCAGCGATGCCCTCACTGCACCTTGCCTGGGCGGTGTGTGTCGCAGCGGCAGGCATCGCCGGCACCCGCCGGTGGTGGGCCCGAGCGCTGTTCGCACTGCACCCGGGCTTGACCGCGGTGGTGGTGGTCGCGACGGGGAACCACTACGTCGCCGACGTCGCCGCCGGCACCGCTCTGGGGCTGGCCGCGAGCTTTGGCGCGGCCGGCGTCTGGGCCCGACGGAGCGTCACGCCGGCACTGCAGGTCATGCCGGTCGGGTCGCGGCCGGCGCGGCCGGAGTCGTCGATCGGACCGCGCCACACGGTGGTGTCGTTCCATGCACACCCCGACGACGAGAGCCTCTTCACCGGTGGCACCCTGGCGCGCCTTGCCGCCGAAGGGAACCGGGTGGTCGTGGTGGTCGCGACGCTCGGCGAGGCGGGGCTCACCGGCGCGGACCACCCCCCAGCGGAGCTCGCGACCATGCGCCTGGGCGAGCTGCACGACGCTGCGCACGCGCTCGGTTGCGCAAGGGTGGAATGGCTCGGCTACGCCGACTCGGGTCGCGATGGCCTGGCGTCTGCTCCCGAAGCCTTCGCGTCGGCTGACACCGACGAAGCGGCCACACGACTGGCCCGGCTGCTGATCGACGAGGACGCAGGCGTGCTCACGACCTACGACCGAGCCGGGGGGTATGGACACCCCGACCACCGGAAGGTGCACGACGTGGGCGCCCGCGCCGCCCAGCTTGCAGCCACGCCCCTCGTGCTCGAAGCAACGGCCGACCGCGCCGTTCTCCATCGCGCCGCACGCGTGCTCCGTCTCGTGCCGAAGTTGCCGCGCGAGTTCCGTCCAGCGTCCCTCCGGGCCGCGTTCTCCCCCACCGGTGAGATCACCCATCGCGTCGACGTCACCGGGTATATCGACGCCAAACGCGCGGCCATGCGCGCCCATGCCTCGCAGCACTCCGGTGGCGCCGGGCCGCGAGCGCTGTCGCTGTACCTCCGGCTGCCTCGAGCGTTGTTCGTTCGCGCCTTCGGCCACGAATGGTTCATCGAACCCGGTCGAACCCCCACCGGAACGATGCTCGGTGATCCTCTCGCAACGCTGCGCGACAGCACAGGCGCGCAATCAGGTGCAATGGCCAGCCGAGGACATCGCGGCAACGGCCGAACCCGGCGCAACATCTTGGATTACCCCACGAACGGTTCGGACACGCCGCAGCCGCGTCCCACCCGCCTTCAGCAGCGGTTCAGCCGTGGCCGGTCAGGCTCGGAGCATCCCGCTACCGGCCAGCCACGGCCGAGGCAGCCCACCGAGAGCCCACCAGTGCTGGAACCACCCGCCACGATTGCTCCCACCAGCCGTGCGACGAGCACGGCCCCACGATGACTCCCCGAACCCGGACGTTCATGCGCAGCTTCGCGGTGACTGCGATCGCCGGCGCCGCCACGGCGTTCGCGTTCGCGAACGCGGTGACGATCCGCACCGTGCTCGCAGGCATGAGCCACATCTCGCCGGCGCCGCTCGGCGCCGGACTGGCGATCTCCCTCGCCGCCATCGTCAACCGGGGGGGCCTCAACCGCGCTGCCCACAATGCCGCTGGGCTTCCTGCGGAACCGCTCACCATGAACCGCCCGTCGGCGATCGGCTTCGCCGCCAACAAGATCGTGCGATTCGGTGGCCTCGCCGGCGCCGCAGTGTTCGTCCGCCACGGCGCCACGAAGGCCTACCCGAAGGGTTCGGTCATCGCCGCCTGTCTGCTCGCCTCGCTCGCCTCACTCGCGGCCCTGGGTGTGCTGCTCGCGACCACGATTGCCCTGCTCTCGTTCAGTGGTTCGCTGTCGGGCTGGTGGCTCGTAGGAGCTGCCGGCTTCGGCGCCTACGCGTTCGTGATCACCGCAGCGGTTGCCCTGGTGGTCGTGCGCCGGGACCTCGCCGAACGTCTGTGGGCGTCGCTGACAGCTGCGACCAATCGCCTGACGAAGCGTCCCCTCGAACCCGGCACCGCAGTGAACGACCTCGCCGACGCGCTCGCCGCGGCTCGATCCAACCGCCGCTGGTCGCGCCGCGCGCTCGGCCACGCCATCGGCTCGAAGGCGCTCGGCGCGGCGATGCTGCTCTGCGCTGCCGCTGCGGTCGGGGCTCCACTGGGTCTCAGGGGCGCCATCATCATCTATGCGACGGCACTCACCGCATCGATGGCGTCGATCGTGCCTGCCGGCGTCGGCGTCGTCGAAGCCTCAACCGGGGCCCTGCTCGTGTCGAGCGGTGCCAGCCTCGGCATCGCCGCGCTCGCCGTCGCGTTGTTCCGGGTCTTCGACCTCTGGATACCTGTTGCCACCGGCGCGGTGATGGCGCACGGCTCGAAGACCCGCCCCGACCCTGGCTCCCTTCTCGCCGCCCCCGCGGTGCTGCCCGCAGCACCGACGGAGATGGTCCCCGCGTGACCGCCCTCGTCGCCCCCCTCGCCCGGCAACGCCGGCTGTCGACGGCTCTCAAGCTCGCGGCCAAGGTCGCC
Organism: Acidimicrobiaceae bacterium; assembly: GCA_024641655.1. Classification (GTDB taxonomy): domain Bacteria; phylum Actinomycetota; class Acidimicrobiia; order Acidimicrobiales; family UBA8592; genus JAHECR01. The sequence goes on along the minus strand of JAHECR010000030.1, from coordinate 11,410 downwards.
GCCGTCACGACCGCGATCTGGTTCCTCGCGGTGCCCCAGCTCCCCCTGGCCTGGTCGGCGATCGGCGCCGTTGGTTCGGCGCAACCGGTTCTGATCGCCATCGCGGCGCTGTGCGCGGTGGCCGCACTGATGACCTACGCGCAGCTCATGCGAACGGCCATCGACGAGGGGCCGCGCCCAGGCCTGTGGCACACCCTCGGGATCATCACCACGTCGCTGGGCGTGAGCAACGTGATCCCGGGCGGGAGTGCGGCCGGCAGCATCGTGACGTTCAAGATGCTCGAACGCTCCGGCGTCGGCCGCGCTCGCGCCGCCACCGCGATGGCGTTCACCAGCATCGGCTCCGCTCTTGTGCTCAACATCCTGCTCGGTGTCGGGTTGCTCACCGTGCTGCCGACCTATGGGCTCGCCAGCGGAGCGCTCGCCGCAGTCCCCGCCACTGCCCTGCTCGCGATGCTCGCGGCGACCGCGCACGCCGTGACGGCCCGCAACCAACGGTTGTGGGCCGTGGCCAGGTTCGTTGATCGGCGGGTCCCAGGCGGTCATGGCCACGTCGTCTCCGGCCTCGAGGCCTGCGCCCAGCACCTGCAGTTGTGGCGCCGACAACCGCGGATGTTGCGCCGCGCCGCGTTGTGGGCTGCCACCAATTGGCTCATCGATGTCGCGGCGCTCTGGTTGATCCTCGCCGCCGTCGGCCTGCGCCTCTCACCGGCCTCGGTCCTGGTTGCGTTCGCTCTCGCGAACCTCGCGGCGATGATCCCGCTCACCCCCGGCGGGCTGGGCGTCGTCGAGCTCACGATGACGGCGACGCTCGTCGGGTTGGGCGCCGACGCAGCTCCGGCCGCGATCGGCGTTGCGATCTACCGGCTCTTCAACTTCTGGGCCCCGATCCCGCTCTCGGCCGTGTCGTACCTGGCCACTCGTTGGCTCGCCCCGGCCACGGCGACTGCCGCAGGCGAGCCTCCCGCTGTCGGTCTTCGGTAGGTCGGGTCTTCTGTCGGTGGGGTCCCCTGAAGGCGGAGGCATCGCCGATGCAGGGTTCAGGTCGGTTCAGGTCGTCTTCAGGGCTGATCGCCGAGACTGCGGGCCAAGAGCAGTCCCGACTACGAACGGAAGCAACTCATGAACGGAAGCAACTCATGAACGGAAGCAACTCATGAACGGAAGCAACAAGGTACGCACTGCAGCGATCACCGCGGCTGCGGCGATCGGCGTGGGGATCGGCGGTTACGGCATTGCTGCAGCGACCCAGAACACCGGCACGAACCCTCCCGCCGAACACGAAGAGCACGGCGCCGACGAGCCGGTGGACACCACGAGAGCCGCTTCGGCAACGGTCACGCAACCCGAGGCGGAGGCGGCGGCTCTCACCGTCACACCCGGTGGAACCCTGAACGACAGCCAGCTCGGCGACGAGAACGGGTCGCTGATCTGGGAAGTCTCGGTCACCGATCCGACCGGCGCGACCGTCGAGGTCAAGGTGGACGCCACGTCCGGCGTCGCCACGATCGACCGAGGAGACGAAACGGACGACCCCGAGGAAGCCGGCGACGAGGGCACCGACGACTCCGACGGGATCGACCACCAGAACGAACACGACGGTGCCGACGACCCCGAGGCGGGCCACCAGGACGAGGCGGACCACCAGGACTGAGCCATCAGCAACCCCCAGCCACCCGAATGCCGGCGTCGAAACCGGCGCTCGGGGGCACCTTGGTCGCAACTACAGCGTTGCGATCACCGGCATGAGCACCAGGTTGATGCCGAGGAGCACGGCCACGATCGACAGATCCAGGCCGGCGGGCCGGGGCAGGATCCGCCGCACCGGCTCCAGCACGGGATCGGTGATCGAGGTGATGCGGCGCTTCGCCTGATCGAGCGCGGATCCCGAACGGGGACGAAACCAGCTCAGCAAGGCTCGGGCGATGAGAATCACCGAAGCCAGCTGCAGGACGAACAAGAAGGCGGTGGCCATCGAGGGTACCTTTCACGACAGGGGCATGATGACCATCGGCCCGACCGCCTGAACGTCGGGCGAAGCGACCTGAACAAGGGCTGAATCCACCGCGGGAGGAACCGCACTTGATGTTCAGCGTCTCTTCAGCTCCGCTGACCGACACTGCACTCGTGGCCCCTCTCCCCCTTCTCGCTGCCACCAGTGGGGCGCAACTCGACGGGGTGGCGGGGTGGATGGCGTCGCTGATCGATGCACTCGGCGCTGCGGGGGTCGGGCTCATCATTGCGATCGAGACGATCTTCCCGCCGATTCCCAGCGAGGCGGTCCTGCCGGCCGCCGGTTACCTGGCCGGCCTCGGCGAGCTCGGGTTCTGGCCCACGTTCGTCTGGGCGACCGTCGGCAGCGTCATCGGCGCCCTGTGTCTGTATTGGGCCGGAGCCGCCCTCGGCGAAGAACGGATCGGGCTGATCGCTACGCGCCTGCCGCTCCTCGAGCCGGCAGGCGTGGCGCGAGCCTGGCGCGTCTTCGGTCGCTGGCAGCAGCCGGCCGTCTTCTGGGGACGACTCGTTCCCGGCGTACGCAGCCTGGTCTCGATCCCCGCCGGCGCCCAACGCATGCCCATGGCACGCTTCGTTGCGCTCACCGCGGCGGGTTCCGCGCTCTGGAACGGCCTGCTGTTATCGGCAGGGTGGTGGCTCGGCGACCGCTACGGCGCCACTGCGACCGTCAGCCACTGGATCAACCTCGCGCTCCTGTCGGGTGCTGCGGCCTTCGTCGCCTGGTTCGGGGTCCGCGCCGCTCGTCGTCACGGGCGGTCCCGGGACCGGCAGCCGTCGGTACCGAAGTGACCCGATCTCGCGTCGGGACCCTGGGTGGGATCGCCAGTGTCGTCGTCGTCGCCTCGGTGGCGGTGCTCGGGCTTCGCGGCGACGTCCGCCACTGGGTGCGGTGGCAGTTCGGTTCACACGCGGGGACGCCGGCGGTCGCGACTGCGCTTCGACCGCTCGCCGACGATCCGGGTCCGACCCTGCGTCTCGCCGTCGCCGGCGACGTCGGCACCGGTGACTCCTACGAGTGGGCGACCGCGACACGCATCGACGCCCTTGAGAGCGAACGCGCCTTCGACGCCCTCCTCCTGCTCGGCGACGACATCTACCCCGATGGCGACCCGAACCAGGTCGACCGGGCGGTGTTCGCGCCGTTCTCGGGCGTGCTCGACGGTGACACCAAGCTGATCGCGGTGCTCGGCAACCACGACGTCGTCGGCCAACACGGCGAAGAGGTTGCGGCTGCGCTGGGCATGCCGAGCCGCTGGTATGCACGACGCCTCGACGACCTCCTGCTCATCGTGCTCGACTCGACGCAGCCTGGTAACGCCGAGCAGCGGACGTGGCTCGAATCGACGCTTTCGGGGAACACCGCGCCCTGGGTGTTCGTCGCGCTGCACCATCCGCCGTACTCGGCCGGGTACCACGGCTCGGACCTTGCGAACCGCCAGGCCTTCGCTCCACTCTTCGAGCGCTATGGCGTTGACCTCGTCCTCGCCGGCCACGACCACGACTACCAACGTTCGATCCCTGTCAACGGGGTCACCTATGTGGTGACCGGTGCTGCGGCCAAGCTCCGTGACACCGGGACGGCCGACTTCACCGCCGCGGCAGTGTCGACACGCAGTTTCGTCGACGTCGCCATCTGGTCCGATCACATCGAACTCCGCGCCGTCGACCAGGACGGCCACCAATTCGACGAGGTGACCCTGTCCCAATGAGCCGCACCACCACCCCGCCGGGAGACCCCGGCACCGCAAACCTGCGCGCTCCGAGTGCCTTCTCGGCGACGGAGGTCGCGATCATCGGCACGTGCGCTGCTGCGGCGCTGGTCGCCATCACCGCGGTAGCGCGCTTCACCGCAGAGCCAGGATCGCTGTCGGCCCTCGCGGCATCCGTGCTCGGCGTCGTCGAAGGAATGACGGAGTACCTACCCGTCAGCTCGACGGGGCACCTCCTCGTCGCCGAACGAATCCTCCGGCTCGGCGGCACCACCCAGTCCGACGATGCGCTGGACACGTACGCGATCTGCATCCAGGCCGGCGCAATCGCTGCCGTGGCGGTGCTCTACCGGGCCCGTCTGGTGCAGATGCTGGCGGGCCTCGTCGGGCGCGATGCCGTTGGGCGACACCTCCTGCAGACCTTGCTCGCCGCGTTCGTTCCCACCGCCGCGCTGGCACTCGTCTTCGAGAACGCCATCCGGAGTCGGTTGTTCGGTCCGGGACCGGTCGCGGCGGCATGGGTCGTGGGCGGGGTGGGCATCCTGCTGCTCACCCGCGCGGGCAGGCTTCACCATGACGGCATCGGGCTCGACGAGATCGGCGTCCGTACGGCCGCGCTCGTCGGCGTAGCCCAGGCACTGTCGCTCTGGCCCGGGGTGAGCCGCAGTCTCGTCACGATCGTCGCTGCGGTCCTGCTCGGCGTCTCGCTGCCGGCCGCAGTCGAGTTCAGCTTCCTGCTCGGCCTGGCAACCCTCGGCGCGGCGACGGGGTACGAGGCCCTCAAGAGTGGGTCGGACCTGGTCGCCACCTTCGGATGGGTGACCCCGGGGATCGGCCTCGTGGTGGCCTTCCTCAGCGCGCTCGCCGCGGTCCGGTGGATGATCGCGTGGCTGGCCGAACGGGGCCTCGCGATCTTCGGCTGGTACCGGATCGGCGCCGGTGTGCTCGTTGCCATCGCGCTGGCGCTCGGCGCGCTCGGCTGAGCCCACCGACGCACGCGGTCGCCGGTCAGTCGCGCCGGGCGTCGGGCAGGTCAACCGTGAAGCGTGCGCCACCGAGCGGCGACTCACCGACGGTCACCGCTCCTCCATGTTCGTCGACGATCTCCGCGACGATCGACAATCCCAAGCCGGCGCCGCCGTGATCCCGGTCGCGTGCTTCGTCGCTGCGCGTGAACCGCTCGAAGATCGACGCACGCAGTTCGGGGTCGACGCCCGGGCCGTCGTCGTCGACGTGGAACTGCACCGCACCACCCTCACTGCGCACCCCGACGACGACGTGGCCCGATGCGTGACGTATCGCGTTGTCCAGCAGGTTCTGCACCACCCGGGTCAGATCGTCGGCCCGACCACGGACCTGCCCGGCGCTGACTCCCTTGGCGTCGATCGAAACGCCCGGGCGTGGCGGTTGGCGGCGAAGTTGCAGCAACACGACCTCGTCGAGGTCGACCAGGGTCGCCCGGAGGCGTGGACCCTCGCTGTCGTGACGCGCCAGCCACAGCAGGTCGTCGACCAGGCGTTGCATACGCAGGTCCTCGTCGAGGACCTCGCCCGCGATCAACGCCCAATCGGTGTCGGCGCTGTGCGCCAACGCGACCTCCAACTCGTGCCGAATGGTCGCGATCGGAGTCCGCAGCTCGTGGGAGGCATCGGACACGAACCGCCGCTGACGCATCGTGCCCGACTCGATGCGATCCAGCATGTCGTTCATCGTCCCCGCCAAGCGGACGATCTCGTCGTCACCGGGCGGCGTCGGTACCCGGCGGTGCAGGCCGCTCGCACCGATCTCGGCGACCTCCGCCCGGATCGCCTCCACCGAGCGCAGCGACCGGCCCACCACAATCCAGGTCATGGCCCCCGCGAGCAGCAACAAGACCGGCATACCGAGCGCGAGCGTCAACAGGGTGACCTCCACGGTCCGGACGACGTCCTCGAGCGCGTTGCCCACGATCACGCGGGCCGGACCGGTGGGGGTTTCGACCCTCGTCTCGATCACCCGGAACGCTCCGTCGAGTGGACCTCCCCGCTCGGTGACCACCTCGCCCGGCAACAGGTCGACGATCGGGCCTTCCCCCGCCACGTTGACGCTCGAAGCCACCACCTCGTCTCCCACGACCACCTGGACGAAGGAGTCCTCCTCGTCGACGATCGCGACCGAGGCGGGGTCGGCGCCCACTGCCAAAAGGCCGGCGATATCGGTCGCGCGGAGTGCCAACGTCGTGTCGACGTTGTCGGTCATGGTGCTCCGAAGGACCGCGACGAGTGCGGCCGCGGCGATGGTGAGCGCTACGGCGAACAGCACGGTTGCAGCAAGCGTTGCGCGGGCGCGCATCGACGTCGGCGCGAGCCGCCGGAGCCGGCTCATGTCCGCTCGAGAGTCAACCGGTACCCCGCCCCACGGGCCGTCTGGATCGACGATCGATCGAACGGCTCGTCGATCTTCCTGCGGAGGTGACGAACGTAGACCTCGACGATGTTGGGGTCCCCTTCGAAGTCGTAGTCCCAGACGTGATCGAGGATCTCCTGTTTGGACACCACCGAGCCAGCGTTGCGAGTCAGGTACTCGAGCACGGAGAACTCCCTCGCCGTCAACTCGATCTCGGTGTCGCCGCGCCAACATCGCCGCTGGTTCGGATCCACGACCAGATCATCGACGCGCAGCTCGACGGGCCGCTCCTTCGCGCCCCGTCGGAGCAGGGCCCGCAATCTCGCGACGAGGACGACGTGCGAGAAGGGCTTGCGCAGGAAGTCGTCGGCGCCGGTGTCGAGGGCCTCGGCTTCGTCGAGATCGCCGTCTTTGGCCGTGAGGATCAGGATCGGTGTCCAGTTGCCCTCCTCGCGCAGCGTCTCGCACACCTTGTACCCGTTCATGCCCGGCAACATGATGTCGAGCACGACGGCGTCGTAGTCGTGCTCACGCGCCATCCACAACCCGTCATCGCCGGTCAACGCGACATCGACGGCGAACCCGTCGGCCTCCAACCCGCGCCGGATCGAGGCCGCCAGCTTCTTCTCGTCTTCGACCACGAGGACGCGCACACGCGACTCCTTCTTCACTCTCGATGGTGCCACCGCCGGCCTGAAGATCGGCTGAAACGCCTGCGGGGATCGACCGCAACCAGCGCACCGTCTCGCGCTGGTGCCCTCATCCTGCCGCCCTTCGGACCGTTGCGTAGACTCGCTGCGAACATCGACCTCGCCAGCCGTTGGCCACTGGAGCCCCGATGACGCCACCCATTTCGTCCCGACTCCATCCGCTCGCCGGCAGGCGAGCGCTCGTCACCGGTGGCGGGTCCGGCATCGGGCGTGCCACCGCACGGGTCTTCGCGGAAGCCGGAGCCACGGTCATGGTCGCCGACATCGATCCAACGAACGCCACCACCGTGACCGAGGAGCTACGCGGTGAGGGGTTCGAGGCGCATCAACACGTGCTGGACGTCGGCGACCCCGTGGCCGTGGAGCAACTGGTGAAGGAGCTGCGTGAACGACTCGGCGGAGTCGACGTCGTCGTCAACGCAGCGGGCCAGCCCACGGCGTACCGGGAAGGAACGCCGCTGGAGATCTGGCAACGAGGAATCGACCAGACGCTCACCTCGGTGATGATCGTGAGTCGCGCCTGCATCCCGATGCTCGTCGATGGCGGTGGTTCGATCGTGAACGTGTCGTCGATCGCTGCGTTCGGCGGATCCCCCGACATCGCGTGGTATGCCGCGGCCAAAGCCGGCGTGCTCTCACTCACCCGCTCGCTCGCGGTCGAGCTCGGCCCTCGAGGCGTGCGGGTCAACGCCGTGTGTCCCGGCCTGACCATGACCCCGCGCGTCACCCATCTCTGGGAGGACGCCGCGGTCCGGGACACCTTCATCGAGCAAACACCGCTCCGCAAGATCGCCCGGCCCGACGACATCGCCGAGGCCATCCTGTTCCTCGCATCGGATCGCACCGCAGGCCAGATCACCGGGACCCACCTGCTCGTCGATGGCGGCGCCGCGAGCACCAAGATGTAGCGACGGCCGTACCGGGCGGGGTGCGCTACAACTGACCGCTCGTCCGCACCGGCGCGACGGCGACGCCCTCCGAGGCGAGCCGCTGCGCGAGCGCCTGGCGGTCGGGTTTCCCGGTCGCGAGATAGGGAACCGCGGGTTCGTCGACGATCAGCACCCGGCGCGGCACCTTGTACGACGACAGATCGTGATTGGCGCGCGTGATGAGGTCGACCGGGTCGATCGTCACCCCGGCCGCGGGAACGAGCGCCACCGCAACGATCTCGCCACGGTCGGCATCGGACAGCCCGACGACGACCGACATGAGGACCTCGGGATAGGAATCGAAGAGCACCTCCACCTCACGCGGGGCGACGTTGGCCCCAGCGGTCTTGATGAGGTCCTTGGCCCTCCCGGTGAAGAAGATGTACCCGCCGGCGAGATAACCCTTGTCCCCCGTGTGATACCAGCCATCGTCGTCGAAGATCTCGTGCCGCTCGCGTTTGCACATACCTAGCATCAGGCTGTAGCCGCGCACACAGATCTCGCCCTCGACACCGTCGGGGAGGGGCTCGCCTGACTCGAGGTCGACGATGCGGTACTGCGACATCGGCACCGGGAAACCGTGCGCGCCGCGGTACTCCTCGGGGACGACGTGTTCTCGGGGCCCACTGGCGATGTAGGCCGCGCAGGTCTCGGTCATGCCGAGCGAGGAGGCCCTCCGGTCCGGCGGCACGTCCGACGGGGGTGGAGCCAGCGCCGGTATCGAGGCGACGTCTCGCCCGGTCTGGCGGATGTGCTCCCGTAGCCGGTGCGCCATGTTCGGGAACATGTAGACCTCGGTTGCGCCCGCCTCTTCGATCAGAGCGATGGCAGCATCGGGGTCGAACTTCGGCGTGCACAGGAACGTGTTGCCGCGGTGCATGAGCGGGCCCAACGTGTGACTGACCCCTCCGATCCAGAACAACGGCATGCCACCGAAGACCCGTTGCTCGGCGCGCACGTCGTTGGCATCGGCAACGTTGTAACCGTGGCGGACGTAGGTGCCGTGGGAGTGCACCACCCCCTTCGGGTCGGCCGTGGTGCCGGAGGTGAAGATGACGAGCATCGGGTCCGAGGGATGGATCTGTTCCTCGAGCGCAAGGGTGAGCGCTTCGTCGACGTCGGGGTGGTCGGCTCCGAGCCCCGGCGACAGGTCGATGCTGCCCGCCCAGGCGCGATCGACCGGCGAGGTGACGAGGACCGATCGCAGGCAGGGCGTCGACGGGAGGCGGAGCAAGGGCCCCGACGTGTCGGCCAGGCCCGGCACCGCCTCTTCGACGAACGCGAGCTGATCGTTGCCGAACAGCTCGGCACCGATCACGAGCGTGTCGACGTCACCGAACAACAGCGCCTTGCGCAGCTCTGCGGCTCGGTAGGTCGTCGGGAACGGGAGGGCCACCGCGCCGATGCGCGCCACCGCCAACCAGGTGAGCACCCAGTCGGTGGTGTTCCCGAAGACGAAACCCACTCGGGATCGCTTGCCGTAGCCGCGGGCGACGAGCTCTTTCCCGATGCGTCGTGAAGTCTCCTCGGCGTCGGCGTAGGTCAGGCGCGCCTCGGGGGTGACCATGAACTCGCGAGCGCCCCACTGCGCAGCAAGCCGTCGGAGGAACACGGGAATCGTCGGGGTGAAACCGACATCAGGAACCTGCATAGTGCAACCTTTCGCGCGAACGGGGCGAGCGTAACGCCTGCAGACCTGCCGAGCCCGCGCGACCGGCGCGACGAGGAATGACGCCCGCACCGCACACCGCGTGCCTGGCACCATGACCGTTCCGCTCCTGCGCGTGCTCGTCAAGCACGACCGGGTGCACGTCGTCAGGGCCCCGCCGTCGGCCGACCCACCCTCCGCCCGAGGCAGCCGAGGCTCAACCCACGTTGCGGTCGTGACCCGCCCAGGCGGCGGTGCGGAGCTCCTGCTTGAGCACCTTGCCGCTCGGGTTGCGGGGCAACTCGGGAACGAACTCCACCGAACGCGGCCGCTTGAACCCGGCCACCTTGTCAACACAGAACGCCATCAGCTCCTCGGCGGTCGCCGGCTGCCCAGTCTTGAGAACGACCACGGCATGAACCGTCTCGCCCCATCGCTCGCTCGGCACGCCGATCACCGCTACGTCGGCCACGGCCGGTGTTCGAACAACACGTCCTCGACCTCACGGGGGTAGACGTTCTCGGCCCCGGTCGAGATCATGTCCTTGATCCGGTCCTTGATGTAGAGGTACCCCTCCTCGTCGAGATAGCCGGCGTCACCGGTGTGCATCCAACCGCCCCTCAGCGCGCCGGCCGTCGCGTCGGGCAGGTTCCAGTACCGCGACATCACCTGGCCCCCACGCCCGCAGATCTCCCCGACCACGCCCGCTGCGACCGGGCGGTCATGCTCGTCGCGGATCTCGATCGAGGCACCCGGCCCGACTCGACCTGCCGACAACAACAGGTCGGGCCGACCGGCGAGGGCCCGCTCGTGATCGGCCGCGCCTAAGTAGGTGAGGTTGGGCAGCTCCGTCATCCCGAAGGCCTGAACGAAGTCGCAGCTGAAGATGTCGAGCGCCTTGCGCAACGTCGCCTCGGCAATCGGCGCAGCTCCGTAGAGGATGCCTCGAAGGTCGCGATAGGCGCGGTCGCCGGCGTCGGGCACGTCGCTGACCACGGCCTGGATCATTGCCGGCACGAGCATCGCGAACCCGATCCCCTCCTCGTCGAGCACCCGCGCCGCCTCGCGAGCCTCGAAGTCGACCATGACGTAGGTCGCCCCTCCGCTCGCAACCGTGTGGATCGTGACCAGCGCACCGGCAGCGTGGTAGATCGGCGCGACGACCAGGGCCCGCTCGCGTGGGCGTATCTCGAGCGCCAGCCGCCACTGCGCCAGCACACAAAGCAGCGAGTCCTGGCTGACGACGACGCCTTTGGGCCGGCCCGTCGTCCCGCTCGTGTACATCTGGTAGACGTCCGGGCATGCCCGCTGGTGCATGGTCGCCTCGCCGATGGGCTCGGTGTCGAGCCACTCGCCCAGGGGCTCCCAGCCGTCGCGTTCGAAGTCGAGCGAGACGAAGTGTCGAACACCGGCCAGCCGGTCACGGATCGAGTCGATCCCATCGGCAAACGCCCGCTGAGCGAATACCGCCTGGGCGCCTGAGTCACCAACGATGTACTCCCACTCGCGGGGCACGAGCCGGCAGTTGAGGGGCACGGGCACGACGCCGGCGGCAGACGCCGCGAAGTAGAACAGCCCGAACTCGATGGAGTTCTTCGAGAGTTAGGCGACCCGTGCGCCACTGGGCAGACCCCGAGCGGCCATCGCTCCAGCCAGCCGGGACGCATGCGCGGCCCCCTCGCCATAGGTGACGCGATCGTCCCCGAGGATCGTCAGCTCCTGATCCGGATGCAGCCCGGCGCGAGTGAAGAGGTGATCATGGAGTCGCACGGTGAGGCTCCTGTCGGCTCACTGCTGCAGCGACGACTCGAGGTCGCCCTTGATGACCTTGCCCGACGCCGTGCGGGGAAGCTCGTCGACGAAACGCCAGACCCGGGGAATCTTCTGCGGCGCCATGCCCATGCCGTCGAGAAACGCGGCGAGCTCCTCGGGTTCCACCGGGTCCGATGCGAGCACGAAGGCGGCCGGCTGTTCGCCCAGGCGTTCATGGGGAGCGGCGACCACCGCAACTTC
>JAHECR010000109.1 GCA_024641655.1 Acidimicrobiaceae bacterium | reverse complement strand
TGCGGCCACCTTTGGCCGGGGCCACCACGGTGCCGCTGGGTTGCACGGTGACCAGCCCGAACCGATTGCCGGTGCGATTGGTCAAGAAGCCCACGGCCGCGGTGGCCGAGACGGCCAGGTCGCGCTTCTCGCACCAGGCGGTGCCGAAGTCCATCGATGCGCCCAGGTCGGTGATGGCCCAGGTCTCGAGCTCTCGATCCGCGATGGTGTCGCGCACGTGGGGCTCTTGCATGCGGGCGGTCACGTTCCAGTCGATGCGGCGCACGTCGTCACCGGGCTGGTAGCCACGCGTCTCGCCCAGTTCGGAGCCGTGACCCGGGACCAGGCCTTGGTAGTCCCCGTGCAGCAGTCCGTCGAGCTTGTGGCCGACGGTCAGATCCAAGCGGCGCAGGACCTCGTCTGGTCCGGTCTTGGTCGTCCGAGGGGGAACGTTGGCGGGTGCGGCCATGAGCTAGCGCTGCTCTCCGGGGCTGGCCCACGGGTCGGCGCCGTCGGTACCGGTGGCGGTTCCGGGCGCTGGGGGAGGGGCAGGTACCGACGCGGGCGGCACCCACGGGGCCGGGGTCGCCGTCTCGGGCGCCGGTGCCATGGTCGACGCCGTGGAGGGCTGCGCCTGGGGCCACGAGGCACTTGCTGCAGGGGGAGCGGCGTGGTGCGCCGACGCGTCCTGCGAGGGAGCAACGCGCGGCGCCGGCACCGTCGACAAGATGCGTCCCAACACGTCGTTGACGGTGATGTCGCGGGCCAGCGCCTCATAGCTGAGGACCAGGCGATGGCGGAAGATGTCGGGGGCCACGTCGTAGACGTCTTGGGGCAAGACGTAGGCGCGTCCTCGCAGCAGCGCCAAGGCGCGACCGGCAGCGATCAGCCCGAGGCTGGCGCGAGGGCTGGCTCCGTAGGCAAGCAATTCGCGCAGGTCGCCCAGGCCGAAGCGGTCGGGCTCGCGGGTGGCGAACACCAGGTTGACGGCGTAGTCGACCACTTCGCGGGCCACGAAGATCTTCTCGGCCTCGTCCTGGAGGGCGCCGAGGGCTTCGATGCTGAGCGATTCGCTGGGCTGTGGCGGTGCCACGCCCATCCGTTGGACGATCTCGACCTCTTCGGACGGGGTCGGGTAGTCGACCACGATCTTCAGCAGGAAGCGGTCGACCTGCGCCTCGGGCAGCGGGTAGGTGCCCTCCTGCTCGATGGGGTTCTGCGTGGCCAGGACCAGGAAGGGCTCCGGCACCGGGTAGGTGTTGCCGCCGATGCTGACCTGGTGCTCGGCCATGACCTCGAGCAGCGCCGACTGGACCTTGGCGGGGGCACGGTTGATCTCGTCGGCCAACACGAAGTTGGCAAAGACCGGCCCGAGCTCCACGTCGAACTTCTCCGACGAGGAGCGGTAGATGCGGGTGCCCATCACGTCGGCGGGCAGCAGGTCAGGGGTGAACTGGATGCGGGTGAAGGAACCGCCGACCGTGCGGGCGATGGTCTCGGCAGCCAAGGTCTTGGCCAGGCCGGGAACGCCCTCGAGCAGTGCGTGGCCTCGTGCGAGCAAGCAGATCAGGAGGCGCTCGACCACACGGTCCTGGCCAACGATGACCTTCTTGACCTCGAACAGGGTCTGCTCGAGGAGCTCAGCGGCGGCGGCCGTGTCTGCGGCGCCAATCGGCTGCTCGGTCATGTGGTGCTCCTTCACGGGTGTTGGGTGCGCCCACCAAAGCAGGTCGCAACGAAGCTCAGCGTAAAGCGAACATCGGCGGGTGCGAGCCTTCGCTCCAGCCAGATCGACGATTTCCCCGAGGTTTCGCGAGCGGGCGGTAGGTTCCGGCCGTGCGCATCTTGGTGGTGGAGGACGAAATTGAACTGGCTGACGCGATCGCGACGGGCCTGCGGCGCGAGGGCTACGCCGTCGACGTGGCCAACGACGTGGCCGGGGCCATCGAACGCCTGAGCGTGTCGGCCTACGACCTGGTCACCTTGGACCTGAACCTGCCTGACGGCGACGGCCTCGAGTTGGCCCGCCGGGTGCGAGAAGATCCAGAACTGGTGCCGCCCGGCGACGATCCGGCGCCGCGCCTCTTGATGGTGACCGCTCGAGACGGGGTCGGCGAACGGGTGGCCGGTCTCGACGAAGGCGCCGACGACTACCTGATCAAGCCCTTCGCCTTTGCCGAACTGTCGGCCCGGGTGCGCAGCTTGATGCGGCGAGAGGCCGGTCGGTCAGGCGCCATGCTCACCGTCGGCGAACTCGAGTTGGACACAGCCCGCTTCGAGGCAACCAGGCGTGGCCGCCTGCTCGACCTGACGGCCAAGGAGTTCGCCCTGCTGCGCTACTTCATGACCCATGCGGGCGAGGTGCTCAGCCAAGAGCGCCTGCTCGAGCACGTCTGGGACGAGAACGCGGATCCGCTGACCAACACGGTCCGGGTCACGGTCGGAACGTTGCGCCGCAAGCTAACCCGAGACGACGACGCCGAGCCCCCGATCGAGACCATCATCGGCGCCGGGTACCGCTTGCGACCGGACCTGTTGGCATCCGAGGCAGGCGCGAGCTGATGGCGGACGGGCCACCCGAGGGACCGACCATGCTGGGCGGCACGGTGCCCAATCCGGCGGCAGACCGAGGAACCGGGGGGTCGGCCGCCGAGCCGACGACCCCACGCGGGCCTGATCGGGAACCGATGTCGGCGCCGGCTCGCGGCGCGGTGCGCATGGCCAACGCCATGCCCGACTGGGCCGGTTCGATCCGGTTCCGGCTGACCGCGCTCTACTCGCTGGTCCTGTTC
>JAHECR010000029.1 GCA_024641655.1 Acidimicrobiaceae bacterium | reverse complement strand
TCAACGCCGGTGGTGGTACCGACTTCCTCGACGGCGGACCTGGTCAGGATCATTGCCTCGACACTCCTGCGAACAGCCCACGCGCAGCAATCGTCGCGTGCGAGAAGATCTCACCCTGACTCCGCGTCAGGACGGGCAGGCCGAAGATCAACTGAGGTGCAGCTACTGCCTGCGCCGACTGCGGTCTCCTCCCGGAGTTCCCCGGTGCTCTGCTGCTCGATGATGAAGCGTCGGCTCGGGGACCACTAGGACAGGAATGTCGGTGAATTCGAGAAGGTGTTCGGTCTGGCTTCCCAGATACCGCTGTCCAGGTCTGCGGACATCGGATCGCCCCATCACGATCACGTCTGCCTCCCACCGGCGCGCAGCGCTGAGCAGGGCTTCGAAGGCCTGGCCTCCGGCGATTGCGGTGATGGTCGCCGTGACGCCCGCTCGTTCAGCGAGGGAGGCGACATGGTTCAAGATGGAGTCGGCGTTGATGCCTGGTTCGGCGACGCTCACGAAGTTGAGTTCGGTCGGTTGCGCCTTGGCGAACTCGATCGCGAGCGCTGCTGCCGCAAGCGCCGGTGCAGAGTCGTCGACGGCGACGAGGACCCTTCTCATCGCAGGGCTCCCCGGCGTCCGGCGGCGATGTGGACGCGGAATGCTTCGTCGCGGTCCTGTTCGTCGAGGTGCAGGTCGAGGTCGTGCAGCGTCTTCTCGAGGCGCGGCACGAGTCGCTGGTCGATGGCTCGTCGGCGTCGGCGGGTGTCGGCCAGCTCGGCGGTGAGACGGCGCAGCGCAGTGCCGGTCGACGCATGGTCGGCCCCGGCCTGGAGTGCGAGGCGGTAGGCATCGATCGCAGGACGCAGCGCGGCGGTGGAGACGACCGTCGGTTCGGGCGTAGGAGCGCACTCCGCGACCCCGGGGTAGGCGACGCCCATGGACGTCTGTCGATGGGCGGTCATCGTCGCCGGTTCGGGCCCGCGAGCGATGATCGACGCGAGCTCCACACTCGCTCCGAGCGCGCGGGCACGCAGCAGCAGCGCCGCCGCGTCGCCGGCGCGTTGCTCCCATTGGTTCCTGGTGCGGGCCTCGTGGGCCTCGAGGCGGACCCGCTCCCGTTGCAGCGCCTCTTCCTTGCTGCGCAGGAGGTCGACGCCGTGACGGGCAAGCTCCAGCCGGGCGATGACGTGCAGCCGACCTGCCCGCGTCTGGGTCGTGGTCATCGCGGCTCCTCGCTTTGCGGTTGGTCCGTGCCGAGGGCTTCGGTCGGAAGCCGAGAGCTGATCTGTTCGGGGGTGACCATGGTGAGTTCGCGCCTCGGGACGATGTCCGCGACGCGCCAGGCGCGATCCAAGGTGTCCTCGAGTCCGCGGGCTTCGTGTGCGCTCTGGTTGATGAAGTCGGTCTCGAAGCGGCGGGCGAATTCGAGGAAGCGTTGTTCGGTCATCGACAAGGCGTCGAGGCCGATGAGCGTGGCCAGCTCCTCGGCCTGGCGAGCGCGTGCGAGCAGAGCGAGCACCTGGGCGGCGATGGCGAGGTGGTCGTCTCGCGTGCGGCCCGGACCGGCGCCTCGTCGCATGAGCCGTGAGAGTGACGAGAGCGCGTCGATCGGTGGGGAGATGCCACGGCTCTGGAGGTCGGCGGACAGGACGATCTGGCCTTCGGTGATGTAGCCGGTCAGATCGGGCACGGGATGGGTGATGTCGCCGGCGGGCATGGTGAGGACCGGAAGCTCGGTGATCGATCCCTCCCGGCCCTTCAGGCGCCCGCAGCGCTCGTAGATGCTCGCAAGGTCGCTGAAGAGGTAGCCTGGATACCCCCGACGGCTCGGGACCTCGCCTCGTGCTGCGGACAGTTGACGCACGGCGTCGCAGTAGCTGGTCATGTCGGTGAGCACGACCAGGACGTGGTGGCCGAGGTCGAACGCCAGGTGCTCGGCGACCGTGAGGGCGAGGCGCGGCGTGAGGATCCGCTCGATGGCCGGGTCGTCGGCAGTGTTCAGGAAGAGGGCGGCCTGCCCCGCCCTGATCCGCTCTTCGAGACCGTCGTGGACGAGGTCGGCATCGGCGTTGGTGATCCCCATGCCGGCGAACACGACCCGGAACTCGGCTCCCTCGACCGTGGCTTGGGCTGCGATCTCGATGGCCAGTTCGAGGTGGGGCAGCCCGCCGATGGAGAAGACGGGGAGCTTCTGGCCTCGCACGAGCGTGGTGAGCCCGTCGATCGCGGAGATGCCGGTGAGGACCGGGTCTCGCGGGACGTCTCGGCGGGCGGGGTTGATCGCTGCCCCCGACACGGGTCGCCGGTGTGACCCCACGACCGGCGGGCCACCGTCGATCGGTTCGCCGCGCCCGTTCACGACGCGCCCCAGCCACCGTTCGCTGACCGGTAGGTGCAGCGGTGAACCGGTGAAGGCCACACGGTTGTGGTGCGTCCCGATGCCGGCGGTGCCCTCCAACACTTCGACCACCGCCAGATCACCGTCGACGTCGACGACGACGCCGTGCCTGGTGTCGCCATTGGCGAGATGGATGAGCACGTACTCGTCCCAGCCGACGCCGCCGGTGCCGGTCACGAAGAGCAGAGGCCCGTCGATCCGGTCGACCGTCGTCGACTCGATGGGGGCTTCGAGCGCACTCGTCGTCGGCTGCGGTTCGGTCGTCATGATGCGAGTCGTCTCATGGCCTCGGTCAGACCGGCAGCGATTGCGACGACCCCTGCCGCGTCGTCGGGTCCCGTGGAGTCCTTGGCGCGAAGGAGCGGCCCGAAGTCGAAATCCTCGAGGACGCTTGCCGGCACTCCCTCGTTGCCGAGCGCGAGAGCAGTGTGGTGGACATCGAGGACCGCTTGGGCCAGCGCGGCCTGCTTGGGCAACGAGCACGAGGCGTCGTTCTTGTTGAGCGCGCTTTGTTGAAGCACCACTTCACGCACGAGGCGGTTGCTGAGCAGGACGAGCCGCTCCTCGATGGGCAGCGCCGTGACCCCGACCAGCTCGGCGATGCCCTGCAGGCGAGCTGCCTCTGCGAGCAGTGATTGGAGGCGTGACCGGCGAGCGACCCAGTCCGGATCGCCGTTCGCCGCGTGCCAGCGCCCGATGGCGTCGCTGTCGCGTGAGAACGACGTGCTCCAGCTGATGGCGGGGTAGTGGCGGGCGTAGGCGAGGTCACGGTCGAGCACCCACAGCGCCTGCACGAAGCGTTGGGTGTGGGAGGCGACGGGCTCGGTGAGGTCTCCTCCGGGTGGAGACACCGAGGTCACGATCGTGACGGTGCCGTCTCGCCCCCCGACCGTCGTGACCCGTCCGGCGCGTTGATAGAACGCGGCAAGGGCAGCGGGTAGGTCCGCGGGGTAGCCCTGCTCGGCGGGGATGGCTCCCGTCCGGCTCGCCAGCTCGCGTTGTGCTTCGGCCCAGCGGGAGGTCGAGTCGGCGATGATCACCGCGTGGCACCCCATGTCGCGGAAGTACTCGGCGACCGTGACCGCGGTGTAGATGCTCGCTTCGCGGGCCATGACCGGCATGTTGGACGTGTTCGCCAAGATGATGGTTCGTTCGACGAGTGAGCGACCTGTCGTGGGGTCGGTGAGATCGGTGAGCTCACCGATGAGGTCCGCCAGCTCGTTGCCTCGCTCCCCGCAGCCCACGTAGATGATCACGTCGGCGTCGCTCCACTTGGCGAGCTGCTCGAGGAGCATGGTCTTGCCCTCGCCGAAGCCGCCGATCACCGTGGCGCTGCTGCCCTTGGCAATCGGCTCGAGGATGTCGAGGACCCGCTGACCAGTGACGAACGGGGCGCGGTCGTGATGGCGTTCGCGGTAGGGCCGGGGTTGACGGATGGGCCACTCGCTGGTGAGGGTCATCTCCGTGCCTGCGATCGTGGCGATCGTCTCGCTGGAGTCGTACGAGCCCGCCGGGGCGATCTGCTCGAGTTTGCCGGCGAGCCCGGGCGGGACGAGGACCAGATGTTCGGGCCGATCCGCCGTCCGCACCGTTCCGACGAGATCGCCGGGCGCGAGGTCCGCGCCGATCGTCGCGTCGGGTTCGAAGCGGTGCCTCCCGATGGGGGGTCGGGTCAGGCCACGGGGGTACAAGAACTCGTCGGCATCGCTGAGGGGGCGCAATAGCCCGTCATAGATGCCGCCCAGCAAGCCTGGTCCGAGCTCTACGGTCAGGGGGTGGCCGCCGGCCCAAGCCGGTTCGCCGACCGTGAGACCGCCGGTGTACTCGTAGAGCTCAGCGATGGCGAGGTCGTGGTCGACGGTGAGCACTTCACCCGGCAACCGTCGATCGCCCACCTCGACGTACTCGAACCGAGCTACGTCCGGTAGGCCGGCGAGGTGCACCACGGGTCCGTTGACCCGAACGATCCGGCCGCGGGGGTTCAGGTCCACAGCTCGGCCACCTCGTCGGCGAGGGCGTCGATGGCGCGATCGGCGAGAGTCGCGAGTCGGTAGTCGACGCGTCGTGCGCCTGCCACCGCGACGATGCCGCCCGCGGGTGCAGCGTCGCGCTCGATCACTGCGTCGTCGCCCAGCTGGCGGCGGGCCATGGCCTCGAGGTGGTCCAACACCGCGGGATACCGGGGGTCGTGGCGGAGGCCTTCGACCGCGGTTCGGGCCTCGTCGATGAGCTGTTGCTCGAGTCGTCGCCGGGTGGCCAGGACGGCACGATGGCCCTCGTTGCGCACCCGGGCGAGCAGGAGCGCTTCGTGGGCTTGCGCGGCCAGCGTGGTCCGGTGCTGCGCCTGTTCGACCTGGGCGTCGGCCTCGGCCCGGGCGGAAGCGACGACGTCGTGTGCCTCCGAGGTGGCGGCAGCCACGACGCGATCGGCTTCGGCTGCGGCGTCGAGCAGAAGCGCCTCCCGAACCGGTTCGAGTAGCTCACGGAGGGCCGTGGGAGCCGTCTCGGCCCGTCGATCCGAGCGTGTGGTCATGGCGCAGCCACCGTCAACACGTCGGGTCGGTCATCGAGCATCGAACCGAGGGTTGCGGCCGCGGCGGGCGACAAGATCACCAGGCCGACCTCGGGGTCGAGGAGCTTCCAGGCATCGATCACGTCGGCCTGGGTCTTTGTGGCGACGACGGTCACTCCCACGAGCGCGAAACCCTCGAGCTCGTGGGTCTCGCCGATGGCGACGACGGTGCCCATGGCCGCTCATACCTTGCCCAAGATGAGGACGGCCACGATCAGGCCGTAGATCGCCACGCCTTCGGCGAGCCCGACCACGACCATGGCGCGTCCGAACAGGTCGGGCTGTTCGCTGACCGCCGCCAGTGCCGCCGAGCCCGCGTAGGCGATGGCGATGCCTGCGCCCAGCGCAGAAGCGGCCACCGCGATGCCGGCTCCGATGAAGGCGGAGCCGCTATCGACGGGTGCAGTGCTCGTCGTCGGCGCCTGAAGCGCAGGCGTCGCAGCAGGCGCCGCTGCTTCGGCCTGGTCAGGACCAGGCCCGACGGCCGCCCCGATGAAGAGGCCGACGGCGAGGATGGCCGTCGCCGCCATCGACAGCACCAGCGCGCGTTGGACAGCCTGGGGTCGACGCCGTGCAGCCGCGACGACAGCAACAGATGGTGCCACCAGCATGGCGAGGCCGAGCAGCCAGGGGTTCATGAGGTCTCCAATGCCGTGGAAGGGACGATCTTGATCGGGATGTGCCAGGGCTCGAATGGTCGGCCCTGTGTCGTGAAGAGGCGTGAGAACATCTCGTAGTACTCCAGGCGCAGCGCCTGAATGGCGCCGACGAGCGCCCCGAGCGAGAACGCGGCCAGATTGCCGCCGACGAACAAGGTGGCTGCAGCGACGTACCCGACGGTGCTGGAGCGGTCCCAAAGGGCGACGGTACCGTCCCACGTCACCTCGCTCAGGACCGCATGGGTGAGGCCGAATGCAGCGAGGCGGGTGAACGAGACCACGTTCGATCCGAGCCGGAGCACGGTGTCGAACATCTCGACGAGCGCCTGCGCAAACCCGGCGGGGCTCGGACCGGCGTGAACGAGGAGGCCGATGAACGTCAACATCGCGCCGACGGCGGCGATGCCGATCCCCGCTCGGGACAGCCAGGAGACGGACCCGACGAGGCCGCCCACGAACGCGGCGGCGCCGACGAACAGGAACGTGCCGCCGATGCCGGAGGCGTCGTACACCGCAACGCCCGGGCCCGCCTCGCGCCATCGGTTCACCGTCGCGAACACGAACGTCACCGCGAGCAGGCAGGCCCCAACCACCAGACCGACGACCAGGAGGGTTTCGGGCTCGTCGAGGGGCCGGATCCACAACGTGGGAACCAGCCCGGTGGGCCCGAAGGCTTCCCCGTAGAGGAGCCCGAACCCGGTGGATGCGGCACCAGCGCCTATCAGGAACGGTGCCACTCGGTACGCGCCGGGTGCGCGATCGAGCCGGATCCGGCGAGCGAGAACGCCGAGCACGACGACGGCCAGCCCATGGGCCACGTCTCCGAACATCATTCCGAACATCAGCATGTACGCCACAGCGGCGAACAGGGTCGGGTCGATGTCGGCGTAGGGGACTGTCGCGTAGGTCGTCACCAACGGGCGAAGCGCGCCGGTCATCGGACTCTGTACGTGGGCCGTGGGAGCGATGACCCCGCGGCGGAGCGGGACCTCGGCGATCGCTCCGCCCAGAGGAGCGATGCGGTTTCGGACCTCGCCGACCTCGGTGCTCGCGATCCACCCGGGGAGCACGGCACAGCGTCCCACCGGCGTGGCCGTTGCCATCTTCTGTTCCAGCGCCGCTTCTCCGGCGAGTAGCGCAAGTTGGCCGGTACGGGCGAGTTCGTCGGCGTCGACGGGGTCCACACAGAGCTCCGGCGAGGTCGTATCCCCGGGGGCCTGCCGCGCGAGCGCGCTGATGGGGAGCTCACCGGAGCTCCCCGAGGCGTCCGGTTCGAAGGTGCCGGCATCCGCGACTTCGACGAGAACCCGTCGCATCCGCGACTGTGGGGCCACGATCGCGGTCCGGGTCATGCGCTCGGGAAGCAGCTGGTCACGCCACGGCATCGAACACCTCCGTCGGGTCCGGCCCACGACCGGCGAGCTCGACGGCTGCCATGATCCGCCGTAGGTCGAGGAGCACCAAGGTCATCATGGCTGCGACCGTGCTCCGGGTGAATCGCCGGCCGTCGGCGAGCTGGGTTGCTTCGAGGTCGACGCGGCGAGCAACGTTGCGTTCGGCGTTCCAGAGGTCGGTCGGAGACTCGATGCCGGCCAGTGGCCAGCTCGCAGCTTCGGGCACCAGGTGGGCCAGCTCCGCGATGGAGGTGGCCGCTCGCCAGCCCTTGCCCATGAGCCGATCGAGCTCCCGGCCGGTGACCGGCGCGACGGCGCGGTCGAACGCGAAGACCTCACGGGCGATCAGCACCGCCAACCCGCCTTTGGCCCAGGGCACGGTTTCGGGCACACTGCGCATGAGTCGACGCGCCCAGGCCACCCGGAGGCCAACCGCGACCTCGACGGGGCCGGCACCCCCGGGGTCGCCCCACGGCGAATGGGTCAAGACGGTCCTGACCTGCTCGGGCGATGTCGTCGCGGCGACACGGCGCCACGCCACACCCAACGACCCCAGGGGCACGGGGTCACGGGAGGGACCGGCGCCGTCGAGGTTCTCGAGGTGCGCCTCGATGTTTGCGATCTCGATGGGTGCCGCGAACAGGCGGGCCAGACCGCTCGCGCCGACGGGCAGCCATCCGGCCAGCACCCGCAGTTGCCACATGGCGGCAGTGGCGGCCATGGTGCGAGCGGTATCCCGGTCGACGTCGGCTGGACTCTCGCGTCCATAGAAGGTCGTGGCGAGCTGCGCGCGCGCGTCGCCCCAGGTGGCCGAACCCGCAACCTCGCGAGCCCCCGACGGGCCGACCAGGCGGCGAACGAGCGCACTTCCCCTGACCGAGGCGGCCGCCCAGCCGGCCGTCATCGCGCACCCGTCTTCGGTGCGCCGTCTTCCGCTCCGGCCGCGCTGATGGTGTCGAGGACGAGGTGGGTCGTCTCGGCGACGAGACGAGGGATCTTCGTCTCGGCCTCGTTCTCGAGTCGGGCGATCTCCGCAGCGGTCTCCGCGTCGACCTGCGCCCGCTCGGACTCGCTTCGCTCCCGTGCCCCCCGGGGGGCCGACGCTTCGACGGCAGCGATCCGATCGGGCACCGCGCCGCGCAGCTGTCGAACTTCGGCTTCGGCGTCGCGTCGGATCTTGTCAGCCCTGGCCGCGGCGTCAGCGACGACGGCATCGGCTTCCTCCTCGAAGCGGGCGAGGACGTCTGCGATGTCCGCGACCTCGCGGGTCCGATCACTCGCGGCTCGCTGCTGCTCGCCTTCGCTCGGGGCGCCCGGAGCCCCCGCCGGGCGGATGCGCTCGAGAAGTTCACTCAGACGTAGCGGCATGGGATCGGGGTCGTCAGGTCCCGGGAGGAACCAACACGATGGGCAACGAAGCCCGGTGAAGCACCTTCATGGCCACTCCACCGGCTCGTGGGTCGTCACCGCGAGCGACCCGGCCCAACGCAGGGCCGCCGCTACTGCAGACGAGCCGTCGACACCCACGACCAACCGCTTCATGCTCGGTACCATGGCTGCATCCTCGCTCAGCGGAGCACTCCGCAGGAAGGGGACTAGGTCACGACCTCGACCGGGCCGCTCCGATGAGCCGGTGCGAACCGCGCTCGCCGAAGGCGAAGAGGACAACCCGACGCTCGACAATCCGAGGAGTAACAGCCGTGGGACGCATCGTGGTGGTCGGTGGTCTCAACATGGACCTTCATCTGTTCGATCTGAAACGATCGACCGGCCAGGCTCCGATGATCGCGGGTGACTACCTGGCGCAGCCCGGCGGGAAGGGCGCCAACGTCGCCCGGGCCGCGGCGCGGCTCGGTGCGGAGGTCGCGTTGATCGGCAGGGTCGGCGACGACGAGTTCGGCACGCTCTGCCTTCGTGCGCTCGACGACGACGGCGTCGACACCTCAGGGGTCCTCGTCGCCGCGGACGAACCGACCGGATTCGTGGCGATCGAGCTGGCGGACGGCCGTCATCACTCGCTGATCTTCGCCCCGGGAGCTAACGACCATGTGCGTTGGGTGGACATCGAAGCGGCCCTCGACCCGTTGGGCCCGACCGACATCATCATCGTCCAGGCAGAAGTACCGCATGCTGCAGTGCTCGAGCTCGCGGCATTCGCGACACGAACCGGCGTACCCTTGTTCGTCGATCCAACGCCGCCCGACCGGGTGAGCCGCGCGCTGCTCGCGGCGGCTGAGGTCATCACCCCGGACCTTGCGGAGGCGGCACAGCTCGTCGGCCGGGGCGACACTTCGGGTTTGTGGCCCGAGCTCGCGGCGCGTGAGCTCCTCGACAGCGGTGCCACCCGTGTCCTCATCAAGACCGCCGAGACGGGTGCGCTGCTCGGCGACGAGAGCGGGTTGTGGCAGATCCCGACCCTCGAAGTCGACGTCGGCGACGAAACCGGAGCCGGGGACGTCTTCCTCGCTGCGCTCGCCGTCGCCCGAATCGAGGGCGCCGATTGGGATCTCGCGACGCGCTTCGCCAACGCAGCCAGCGCCCTCTCGGTCGCTGCCACCGGTCTGATGTTGCCCGACCGCGACACGGTGCAAGAGGCGCTCCCGCGCGTTGGCGGGCCGTCGGAGCGATTCGAGCGGCGCTGAGCGCACCTGCGTTGGTCGGGCGCGGCGGCCCCTGGCCGCGCCCGCTCGATGTCAGGTTGGATCGCTCACCACAGCGCTGAGGGAGACAGCTGCTTCAGCGGCCGGCGCTCTGGTAGCGGTCCCGGTACTCCTGGCGTGAGGTCGTCCGGGTGTCGACGTCGGTGGCCAGCGCCCGCAGGGACGCGACGTTGGCACTCTCGCGGGGGATGTGGGCGAAGGGATCGAAGCGGAAGAACCGCGACGCGTTCTCCCAGGTGATCTTTTCGATCGCCCGGTCGTCGAGCCCGGCGGCTTCGAACTCCGCCGACAGGAACTCGGGCGACTGGGGCCAAGTCGAGTCGGAGTGCGGGTAGTCGCATTCCCAGGTGAGCGTGTCGATTCCGATGCGCTCGGCCACGTGCAGCGCTGTGGGGTCGGTGATGAAGCAGCCGATGAAGTTGGACTGCCAGAGCTCGGTGGCTGTCTTCCCGCCGAGATCGAGGCCGGTCCAGCTCTGATTCACCAGATGGCGGTCCATGCGGTCGAGCAGGAAGGGAATCCAGCCGATCCCGCCCTCGGACAACGCAACCTTCAGCTTCGGGAACCTGTTGAACGTGCCGCTCACCATCAGGTCGGTCGTCGCGATCGCGGAGAGCTGCGGCGCCAGCACGATGAGCTGGTCGGCGGTCGCGCCCTCCGGCTGGCGGATCAGGCCGAAGGCGCCACCGATGTGCATGCACATGGCGACGTCGTTGTCCGACAGCGCCGCGAACACGGGATCCCAGTGGTCGCCGTAGAAGCCGGGCAGGTCGTTGGCGTGTGGGGTCTCGGGGAACGTCACCGCTGTGCACCCCTTGGCCGCGACGCGGTCGATCTCGGCGACGCATGCATCGACATCCCACAGGGGGAGGACCGCGAGCGGAATGAAGCGGCCCGGATAGCTGCCGCACCAGTCGTCGATGTGCCAGTCGTTGTAGGCCGAAACGGCCTGGGCCGCGAGCTTGCGGTCGGGCTTGCCGGCGAGCCAGGCACCGGCGAACCCCGCGGAGGTCGGGAAGTTCATCGACGCCAGGACGCCGTTGGCGTTCATGTCACGGACCCGTTCGTGGACGTCGTAGCAGCCCGGGCGCATCTCCGCGTGCCCGACGGGGTCGAAGCCCCATTCGTCGTGGGGCCACGATGCCACGGCCCCGAGACCTGACGTGCCCATCACCTCGCCCTGGAACACCCAGGTGTCGATTCCTTCGGGGCTGCGCACGAATTGTGGCATCTGGTCACGCAGCGACGCAGGTGCGTGCTCTTCGAAGATGTGCGGTGGCTCGATGACGTGGTCGTCGATGCTCACCATGATCATGTCGTCGTGCCGCATTGGTCCCCCTAGGATCCCGGTCACCAGACCCGAAACCCTAGTCGAATACGGTCCCGACGCGACAGCGCAGCGTGGTCGACGAGGCGGCCCGCTCGGCGGTCGGCGGGTTCGGGAAGCGGGGGGAGTGTGGCTGCGCTCCGTTGCCCGGTGCCTGCGTATAGCGTCGGGCCATGGAGCTGGGGTTGGCGGGGCGAAGGGCACTGGTCACCGGAAGCCACCGGGGCACGGGCGCGGCGATTGCCCTCGTGCTCGCGGGCGAGGGCGCCGAGGTGGTCGTGCACGGTTTTGAGCCGGGCCAGGGTGAGGAGACCGTCGCAGAGATCGTCGCCCAGGGGGGCAAGGCCGCACTCGTCGCCGGGGATCTCGCAGACGATGCCGGGACCGACGCGCTCGTCTCCGAGCTGGGGCCCGTCGATGTCCTGATCAACAATTACGGGGCGCCCATGGGGTCGAGCTGGGCAACGATGGACCACTGGGACCAGGAGTGGAACGTCAACGTCCTCACCGGTGTGCGCGTGGCCCAGGCGGTGGCGCCCGGTATGCGCGAGCGGCGCTGGGGTCGGATCGTCTTCCTCGGCACCGTCGGGGGTCATCGACCAGGAACGCGCAATCCGGGGTACTACGGCGCCAAGGCCGGGCTCCACGCGGTGGTGCGGAGCCTCGCCCAGGAGCTGCGTGGCTCGGGTGTCACCTGCAACCTGGTGAGCCCCGGGATGATCGCCACCGCCGAGGTGAAGGCCTCGGTAACGCGGCGAGCCGACCGCAACGGGGAGGGCGGATCGTGGGACCGGGCGCAACAGTGGGCGTTGCGCACGATCATGCCCAACCTGACCGAGCGGTTGCCCGACCCCGTCGACATCGCGCGGGTCGTCGCCTTCGTGGCCAGCGAGGCCGCCTGGCATCTCAACGGCGCGGAGATCGCGGTCGACGGCGGAGCGCTCGACGCCTGAGCGGCCGATCCGTGTCGCTGCGCCACCGCCGCGCCCGCTGGTACGGTCGCGACACGAACTGACCGTTGTCACGTCGCCACACAGGGGGGCCGATGAACGCAGTGATGCAGGCCGAGGCCGAACGGGCACTGGGGTACCGGGTCAACGACGCCGACGAGCATTCGACCCCGCCGGTGTCGGCCTACCTCGAATACATCGAGCCCGCGATGCGTCATGTCGCCATCACCTCGATCAGCCGTGAGCACGGCAAGCACGAGTACGTCTGGGCCGGCAGAGACCCGTCGCCGGTGAAGTCCTACGGACATGAGCAGGTGGTCGGTTCGGGAGAGGCGTTGGCGGACCTCGGTCTCGACGCCCGTGGCCGAAGCGAGGACGTGACCGGGCGCGACGATGCCCATGACTCACATCGGGGAGTGATGCCGGGTTCGTTGTTGACGAAACTGAACCCGCTGAAAGGGCTCGACGAACAAGGGCGTCGGGAGTTCGCCCGGCGCTATCGCGAGCTGCAGCCGCTGTTGGACAACCCCGCGGACCGCCTTGCCGTGATGGACAGTCAGGGGGTCGACGCAGCGGTGAACTTCGCGGTGCTTCCTGGCATCGAAGTCCATTTCGAGGACGACTTCGATGCGCTGTACGCGAATCTCGACGCCATCAACAGGTATCTGGGGGAGGTCTGGGGTTTCAACCACGAGAGCCGGCTGTACACCCCGCCGTTCGTTTCCTTCGCCGATCCCGACGGAGCACTCGACCAGCTCCAGCGGATCATGCGCCACGAGGTGCCGAAGGTCATCCAGACCAGCACGGGTCCGTCGATGCACACCTCGCCCTTCCGTCCCGAGAACGACCGCTTCTGGGCGATCTGCAACGAAGCCGGCATCGCGCTCGCGACGCACCTCGCGTCGGTGACCCGCTACGCAGCGCAAGGCATCGAGTGGAACGAGGAGGAGGTGATCCTCGGTGACATGGACGCGTTCCAGTGGGTCTTCCACTACGGCGACCGTCCGGCGATGGAGACCGTCGGGGCGGCGATCCTGCAGGGCTGGTTTGCTCGGTTCCCCAACATGAAGCTGCTCCTGTCCGAGCAGGGCACCGTGTGGTTGCCCTACGTTCTGCGAAAGATGGATCACGCGTTCTTCATGGGTCGGAGGGCCACGTGGGGCAAGCTGGAGATGCGGCCCTCGGAGTACTTCCGCCAGCATTGTTTCGTCGCCCCGTTCCCGGAGGAGAACCTCGATCGGGTGATCGCGGCGGTAGGGGTCGAGCCCATCGTCTTCGGGACCGACTTCCCCCACGGCGAGGGCCTGCCCGACCCCGCGGCGTACATGGGTCAGCTCGCCCATCTGTCGGAGGCCGACACCCGAGCGGTCATGCGAGGCAATCTCGGCCGTTTCCTCGGCCAGAACGACTGACCCCGGCGCCTCTGCGCTCGTCAGGGTCGGGGACCCGACCAGATGGTGAGTGCCGAGCCCTCGGCGAGGACGCGGCCGGCGACGACGACGAGCTCGTCGGTCGCCACGACCAGAATCGTGTCTGCGGTGTCGGAGAGGTCGATCGGGCTCCAGGAGGTCCCGTCGTCGCTCACGAGCGCCGTCCCGATGACCTCACTGGACCGATTGGGTGCGTCCGCCGCCATTGCGCGCTCGAGGTCGACGAGCGTTGCGAGATCGAAGGTCATGAGGGCGATGTCGTGGTCGACGACGGTCACCGTGCGCGCCCTGAAATCCGTCACGAACCCGTCCGACGCCCAGATCCGCAGCGTCTCACCGTCGACGGTCGTCGAGAACGACCACGTGTTCGGGTCCGAGCTGATCGTCAACTCGCCATCATCGCCCACGAGGGTCGAGGTGGCGGGTGGCCCGGGCGGACCCTGGGGTAGCGCCGAGCCCAGCAAGAGGAGCAAGGCGTGCCCCGAGCCGGCCAGCCGCCAGGACACGATCCGGTCGTCGGCCGCGACCACCGGGCGCAAGTCCACGTGTTGCGTGGTGGTTCTGTCGAGCGGCCACACGTCCAGCGAGAGCCGTGGGCCGAAGCCTTCGAGTGCTACCGCCCGCCCTCCCAGGTCCGCGTCGGGCATGGCCGGCCCGACCATGGGCTCCCAGCTGTCGCCGCCGTCAGGTGACGCTTGGATGGCGGCTTCGGGGCCGCCGTAGCCGGCCACAATGAGCGATCCGTCGACCGTCGACACGCTCTCGATGTCTGATCTGGGGAGCTCGAGCTCGATCACCGGTTCGCCCGGGCGCCACCGGAACAGGTGGCCGGCCCCGTCGGGATCGCGTCGGTCGATCGGGACATCACCGGCTGCCGTGCCGACATCGAACCAACCGAGGCGGATCCCGAACGGCCCCAGGAGCTCCACCCAGCCGCTCGTGCCTCGACCGACCTCGAGGGCATCGGGGTACTCCTCGACCACCGCGGCCACCTCGTCGGGGAGGTGATATCGGGACACGTCGACGTCTTGGGTCGTGGTGCGGGCCAGCACGACAACACCGTCAGCTCCGACCGCAAGGTCGGCCACCGCCCATGTGGCTGCATCGGTCGGCTCGTGCAGCGCGTAGGCGTCCCAGGCCGCCCCGTCGCTGCTGACCCACAGCGTCGGCGTGTCGTCCTGCTCGCCCGCCGCGACGAGACCAAAGGGAGACGAGGCAACGGCGTCGATGTGCACCCCGGCAGGGAGGTCGGAGTCGACGCGGCGCCAGCGCCGTGCGTCAGCGCTCGCCCAGGTCATCGTCGCCGGGGCGGCCAGGGTGTCGGCGGCTCTGTCGACAGCGAACAGGTAGTAGCTGCCGTCGTGGAAGACCAGGGCGAGGGGTTCGGCCGCGCCGAGCTCGACAGCGGGCGACAGAGGAATCTCCTCGACCAGCCGGGCCGTCTCCTTGATCGTCACCTGGGTTGGACCCGGGGTCGCCTCGGGAAGTGGGTCCGGCTGCGGCACCGGCGTGTCGCCGGCGGTCGCGAAGAAGATGGCCAGGACCCCGAGAGCTGCCAGGGCTGCAGCAGTTGCGTTCCTTCGGCGATGACCCCCACGGCGCCCGACGCGTTCGAAGGACGGCCCGCGCCCCCGGGAGGGTGTGTCAAAGCCGACCTCGAGGACCACCGCATCCAGGCTCGCCCCGCAGTCCGGACACGCCCAGGCATGGTCCTCCACGGCGCTGCCGCAAACCGGACACGACCCGAGAGCCACGGTCGCGACGCTAGTCCGAGGTGGCCGTCTCCGACAGAGGCAGGCCGGGACCGAGCTGCGGTGTTCGCAGCTCCGTCCCGGCGAACCTAGGCCTGCCTGGACGGGGCTGCGGCGCCGCTCTCCATGCCGTGGCGAGGCCTGCGGACGCGCCGGTCTTCGGCAAGCAGCAGGGCTCCGAGACCTATCAGGATGATCGCCCAGAAGGCGACGTTGCCCGACTCCGAGCCGGTGTTCGGAAGGTTCGTCGGGCCCGTGCCTGGTGTCGGTGCGGGCGTCGGGGTGACGACCTGCGCCAGTACCTCGGGGACGAGCTGTTGAACTGTCGAGGTGTTGTTCGACAGGTCGGGGTCGGTTTCGGCCGCACTGACGACGCCCGTGTTGATCAGCAGGACGTTCGCTGCGGAAGGGTCGATGTCGACGACGATGGTGATGACCGCGCTCGCGCCGACCGCAAGCGACGCGAATGTGCAGGACACGAGGCCGCCGTCGGCGAGGCACGTCCCGCCGCCGTCTGCTTCCACCGAGACGAGCGAGGCAAGGTTCGGCAGCTGGTCGGTGACGACGACGTCGGTAGCCGAAGACGGACCTGCGTTGGTGATGGCGAGACGGTAGGTCCCCTGTTCTCCGGCGATGAGTGAGCCGACGATCGATTTTTCGATGGCGAGGTCCGCGAGCGGGCCCGGAGCGACGCGAGTGACGGTCACGGTCGCAGCAGCATCGTCTCCGTCCTCGTTGCCTTCGTTGTCGATGACGGTGACCGAGGCCGTGTTGTCGTAACTCCCGACATCGGTCAAGGTGACCTCGTAGGCGCAGGAGGATTGACCGTCGACTCCGATCGGCGTGCCGATCAGCGCGATGCACTCTGCAGAGAGCTCATAGTCATCGGTCAGCGACGTGATCGTCACCGGCTCCACTGACAGATTGCGCACCGTGAGCGTGAAGGTGAAGACGCCACCGGGTGCGGGCGCCGAGGCGGGCGTGACGGACTTGTCGAGCTGGACTGATGGGTCAGCGTTGCGGATGGTCACGGTTGCAGTGGCCGAATCCTGTGAGGACGAGGTCTCGTTGTCCTCGACGGTGACCGTCGCGGTGTTGGTGTGGATACCCGGATCGCTGAAGTCGACGGTGTAGCTGCAGGTCGCCGAGTCGGCGGGTTCGATCACCTCGCCAATGAGGTCGAGGCATGGCTGTGACAGTGGGTGGTCGTCGGTCAGAGCGGTGATCGTGACGGGTTCGGCGGCCGTGTTCGTGATCGTGAGCGTGTAGGTGACGGTCCCGCCGGGCTCATCGAGGCTGGTTTGGTCAGCGACCTTGGCGAGGTCGACGGTGGGCGGGAGATCGGCGATGGTCACGGTCGCTTCGTCGCTCGCGTCCGCGGAGCCGCGTTCGTTCGAAGCGGTGGCGGTCACCGTGTTGGTGTGGCTGAAGAACGCATCGCCGGTGACCACGGCCGTGAAGGCGCACGAGGTGGAGTCGGGTCCCGAGCCGTCGACGCCGTCGCTGGGTGCCAGCGTTCGAGGCACCGAGCAGTCGGTCTGCGTGATCTGGCCGTGGATCTGGGTGATGTCGCCGAAAGCATCGTCGTCGAGGGCGACCAACGCAGCTGCGCTGATGCTGTCGTTCTCCACGGTGACCGTGAAGACGAAGCTCCCTCCGGGCTCGGGGAGGGTCCCCGGTGTTGGCGACTTGGTGACTCGCAACAGCGGTGGTCGGGCGCGCGTCGTGTTGAGGAACGTGCACGTGGCATGGGTGGGGTCATTCGGGCTCGCGGTCACCGTCGCAGTCGCCTGGCCGCTCTCGTCGGCCACGCAGCTCGTTCCCGAGACCGACACGAACTCGTAGGTTCCGTTGGTGGTCGAAAGCTGGGTCTCGGTGATCGTGTGCGGTCCGTCCGGGGTCACGTTGAGGAAGACGACCTGACCGGACGCGTCGACGGGCACGGGCTCTCCGCCGTCGATCGAGAACCCGTACTCGCCCGCTTCGGCCGTTCCATCGGGCTGGTTGTCACCGTCGCGGTCGATCAGTTTGACCGCGGTGATCTCGGGGAGTTCGACGATGTCCTTGGCGGGCACCGGGACGCGTTGGGTTCCGCTGTTGCCGACGTCGCCGGTCTCGCTCTGCGGATCGAACTCGGTGCCGGTCGATGAGCCGTTGCACCCGAGGACGTCGTTGCTGACTCTCAGCAGGTATCCGACCACGGCTTCGCCTGCCCCGTCACTGAAGTCGAAGGTCAAGGTGACGGCCCACTGGTCGTTCACCTGCACGGGGGCGGTGTTGGTGACGATGGGGGGCGTGTTGGCCACTGGGGTGATCGACCCCAGCGCGAAGTACTGGTCGAAGAACGTTCCGTCACAACCCGCTGCATCCGGGCCGGAGAACCGGAGGTCGATCGTGCCCGACGTGCCGGCGGCGCCCTCGACGGTGAACCGAAACGGGATGATCTCGCCCTCGGCATAGGTGGTGATGTTGCCGTTGGACCACGTGCCACCCGGCTTCAGCTGGCCCTCGTGGTCGGTGACGCTGATGTCTCCAGCGGCCGCTCCCGCCCGGCCCGCGACCGCAGGGAGCAATCCGAACAGCAGTGACGCAACGAGCAGCGCCGCGAGAAGCGGCCGTCGATCGCGCTGCGCCCGCGCGTGTCGAGCTGTCACCTGTGAGCGCGCCATACGCGCGTACCTCCGCCTGGGGTTGCCCTGTCGGGCGTTGTCTCTCGAGTCGACCCCGACTCGCACCTTCGCCCGCGTGCCGGTACCGCACCGCGAACCTAGACGATGAACGGGTGTCGCCGCCACGCGTGGTCGGCCAGGCTCGGTCGGGGTCTCAGGCCAACCGCTCGAGCTGGCGTCGCAGCCAGTCTTCCTGGTCGGCGGTGTAGCGCTTGGCGAGCTCGGTGTCGGCGAACAAGGAGGCGACGCCGTGCGGCGCACCGGGATAGACGTGGAGCTCGGTGGGCACGCCGGCACCGTAGAGCCGCATCGCGTAGGTGATGTCCTCGTCGCGGAACCCGTCGGCCCCGCCGACGCAGACGTACGCTTCGGGCAGCCCGCTCAGGTCGGTGGCCCGTGCCGGTGCCGCGTAGGCAGGCACGTCGGGGGAGCCGTGGAGATGTCCGAGGTACGACGCCCAGCCGAAGTGGTTCGAGATCCGGCTCCAGATCAGCAGGTTGTCGAGCCGGCTCGAAGCACTCTCCTGACGGTCGTCGAGCATCGGGCAGTCGAGCAACTGGAACTGGATCGGGATCTCCCCCCGGTCGCGCGCGTAGAGCGCCAGAGCGGCACAGAGGCCACCTCCAGCGCTGACGCCGGTGATGGCGATCCGGCCACGGTCGATGCCGAGCTCCTCGGCACGGTCGAAGGTCCACTTCAGGCCGGCGTAACAGTCTTCGAGCGGGCCGGGAAAGGGTGTCTCGGGGGCCAGGCGGTACTCGACGGAGACCCCCACGATCCCGAACTTCTGGCACCAGCGGTCGAGCTTCGGATCGTCCATGTCGTAGCTGCCGATGACGTAACCGCCACCGTGGATCGAGAACAGGCACGGCAACGGCCCTTCGACCCCGACGGGGCGATGCACCCGAACGATCACCCCGTGCTCGTGGGAGACGACGTGATCGGTCCGTTCGACGCGGTCGCTGAGCTCGGGGGGCTCGGCGAGGCGCGACGCCCGGAGTGATGGAAGCACGTCGGCGTCTATGTCGGGCATGGCAAGCAGGTCTCGCAGGGGCTCGATCGATGGGTGCAGGGCGACTTCTGCCATGGTGACTGGTCCTTGCCTGGTCTCAGGAGAGCACGAAGCCCTCGTAGTTCTTCGCGACGACACGGTCGCAGCGCTTGCGGTAGTGCCCGCATCCGCCCACATAGGGGAGGAACACCCGCGGTTTGCCCGGCACGTTGGCTCCCATGTACCAGCTGTCGGCGAGCGGGAACAGCGTTCGGCTGCCGAGCTCGGTGCTGTGCTCGACCCAGCCCTCGACGGCATCGGGCGTGGTCTCGATCATCTGCATGCGGTGGGCGCGGAGGTGGGCGATGGCGTCGGTGATCCACTCGACGTGCTGCTCGATCGACACCATCATGTTCGATAGCACCGAGGGGCTCTGGGGCCCGGTGACGAGGTGCAGGTTCGGGAACCCTGCAACCGCAAGCCCCAAGTAGGTTCGGGGCCCTTCGGCCCAGGCCTCAGCCAGCGACACTCCATCTCGACCGCGAAGATCGATCGACACCAACGACCCGGTCATGGCATCGAAACCGGTCGCGACGACGAGCGCGTCGAGCGCGACGTGCTCGTCGTCGAGCTCGACGCCCGCGGCGTCGATCGACCGGATCGGATTGCGGCGCAGGTTCACGAGGCGCACGTTCGGCCGGTTGTAGGTCTCGTAGTACCCGGTGTCGAGACAGGGACGTTTCGTGCCGATCGGGTGGCTGGTCGGACAGAGGTCCTCGGCGACCTGCGGGTCCGACACGATCGAGCGGATCTTCTCTCGGACGAACTCGGCGGCCACGGCGTTGGCTGTGACGTCGGACGCGACATCGCTGAAACCGCTCGTCAGCCCGAGGCCGCCCTCGGTCCACTTCTGTTCGAGCATGGCCACGCGCTCGGCCTCGGGAACCGCCAGGATCGACGGGAGGGTCGCCGGTGGCGCGTCGATGTCCACGAGGAAGCCGCTGTAGGAGGTTCGGGCTGCCGCTCGGTACTCGCGGGCGCGAGCCTTTCGAGCAGCGACCTCGTTGCCGGTCAACGGACGATTCCTCGCCGGCATCGAGAAGTTCGCGGTGCGCTGGAACACGGTGGTGTGCGCGGCCTGGGCGGCGATGACCGGGATGCTCTGGATACCCGAGGACCCGGTCCCGATGACCCCCACGCGGCGGCCGGTGAAGTCGACGTCGTCGTGGGGCCATCGGGCGGTCCAGTAGGTCGGGCCCGCGAAGGTGCCGAAACCGTCGATCTCGGGAGGCTTCGGCGTCGACAGCGTGCCGACCGCGAGCACGACGTGCTGGGCGAGGAGCCGGACGCCCCGCGAGGTCCGTACTTCCCACCGGCGCGCGACCTCGTCGAAGGTGGCCGATTCGATACGCGTCTCGAATTCGATGTCGCGGCGCAGGTCGTGGCGCTCGGCCACGTGGCGGGCGTAGGTGAGGATCTCGGGTTGGGCCGCGAACCGTTCGGTCCACTCCCATTCCTGCTCGAGGTCGGGGTCGAACGAGTACGAGTAGTCGAGGCTGGGGACGTCACAGCGGGCGCCGGGGTAACGGTTCCAGAACCAGGTGCCCCCGACATCGGACGCCGCGTCGTAGACCTTCGTGACGAAACCCATGGTGCGCAACCGGTAGAGCAGGTACATGCCGGCGAAGCCCGCGCCGACGACCACGACGTCGAGCTCGGTGGTCACGGGCTGCGTTGGTGTGTCCCCCATCTGTCCTCCCCCCTCAGGTCTCCCTGCGCCGCTGACGCTAGCTCGCGAGCCCCACGATCGCAGGCGAAGCTGCAACGTCCACCCGAGACGGCGCTGACTACGATCCACTGATGCGGCCGAACCACACGACGGCGATCCCCACCGATCACGAGGATCGATCATGACGAGGGTCCGGGCCACGATCCTCGCGGCGCCTCGGCCCGACGAGCTCCAGGTGCGCGAGGACCACGTGATCAGCTTCGACGATGCCGGGATGATCACCGCGGTCGAACCCGCCGAAGCGGCCGGCGGTCCCGTCGACCTCGAGCTGCCCGGCACGACGGTTCTGTTGCCGGGGTTGATCGACCTCCATGTGCACGCGCCACAGTGGCCCCAGCTCGGGACCGGTCTGGACCTGCCCCTCGACCGGTGGTTGTTCGACTACACCTTCCCCCTGGAAGCCCGGTTCGGCGATCTGGGTTTCGCCGAACGAGTGTGGGAGTCGTTGCTGCCGGGCCTGTTGTCTCGCGGGACCACGACGGCCGTCTACTACGCGTCGACGCACGAGCCGGCCACGCTCGCGTTGGCCGAGGCCTGTGTGCGCCACGGGCAGCGGGCCTTCGTCGGGAGGGTGGCCATGGACCACCCGCAGGGCACCCCGCACTTCTACCGCGACCGCGACGCTTCCGAGGCGGTCGCTGCCAGCGCGCGGAGCATCGATGCCATCGAGGCGCTCGGGTCGCCGCTGGTTCGCCCCATCGTCACCCCCCGTTTCGTGCCGGCGTGCACCGACGCGCTACTGGAGGGTCTGGGAGAGCTCGCCGATGCCACTGGGGCGTTGGTGCAAACCCATTGCTCGGAGAGTGATTGGGAGCACCAGTACGTGCTCGACCGCTACGGCGTGACCGACGCAGTCGCGCTCGAGCGCTTCGGATTGGCACGCCCGCACAGCGTCTTGGCCCATGCCGGACATCTGGCCGACGACGACACCGACCGGTTGGCGTCGATCGGCGCCGGCATCGCCCATTGCCCGTTGTCGAACCTGTACTTCGGCAATGCGGTCTTCCCGGTTCGCCGGGCGCTCTCCCGAGGTCTGCGCGTCGGGCTCGGCAGCGACATCGCCGGGGGCTCCGAAGCGGGTTTGTTGCCGCAATGCGCTCATGCGGTCAACGTGTCGCGAGCGCTCACCGACGGCGTCGACGCCCGTCTCGGACCCGGTCGCCGCGGCGTCGACGGCAGCGCGATCGACATCCTGACCGCGTTCTGGTTGGCGACCGTAGGCGGTGCCGAGGTCCTCGGCATCCCTGCGGGGCGCATCGATCCGGGCCACGCCTTCGACGCGCTGGCGATCGACATCGGGCCCGAGAGCGGTGTCGAGGTGTGGCCCGAGGTCGACGACTGGTCCCGCATCTTCGAAAAGGTCGTGCGCGGCGCGGCACCGACGAACATCACGCACGTGTGGGTCGCCGGCCGCCGCGTCGGGCCCTGGCGTAGTTAGCGCTCCGGGGTCAGCGAGACGGCAGGCCGAACTCGCGGCGAAGCTCGTCGAATTCGGTGCGGAACGACGCCCGCAACGCGGCCTTCTCGTGGTCGGGCGCGAACGCGGCATCGATGCCGGCCAGGCTGAGGGCTTCCATCTCCTCGAGCGAGTAGGCGAACGCATCCGCCACCGCGACGTACTCGTCGGCGATCGAGAAACGCATCATCCCGGGGTCGTCGGAGTTCAACGTCACCAGGAGCCCGGCCCGGCGCTGCTGGGCGAACGGGTGGGCCGCCACGGTGGGGATCACGTTGGCGATCATCACGTTCGACGTCGGGCACGCGGTCAGCGGGATCTGGCGGTCCACCAGCTCGGCGGTGAGTTCGGGATCGTCCAGCAGTCGGAAGCCGTGGTCGATGCGCTCGCAGCCGAGCTCTCGAACGGCGATCGCGATGTGCTCGGCGGGACCGTCCTCGCCGGCATGACAGGTGCGCCGCAAGCCGTGGCGAGCGGCCTCCACATAGGCGGCCGCGAAGGCTCGATGGTCGATGCCGCGCTCCACGGAGTCGGCGCCCATGCCCACGAGCAGATCGCGGTCCTGCGCTCCTGCGAACGCGGCCATCTCCATCGCGTGCGCCGGCCCCGACGGCTTGTCGAAGTCCAGGATCATCCGCGCGCCGATGCCGAGGTCGGCGCGTGCATCGAGCAACCCCGCCCGCACGCCGTCCCAGACGGTCTGGACCGGGACCCCGAGACGAATCACGAAGCCCGGCGAGAAGAACATCTCGCTGTAGCGGACCCCGCAGGCCGCGGCGTCCTCGAGCGCTTCGTAGGTGATGCGGCGGAAATCGTCCGCGGTCCGGAGGCTGGCACAGATCACGTCGTAGATCGACAGGAACTGGTTCAGATCCGTGAACTCGTACAAGTCGGCGGGGTCGCCGACGCGGAGACCGTGCCGCTGTGCCAGGTCCTTGATGGTGGTCGCCCGGCTCGCGCCTTCCACGTGGACATGGAGCTCGACCTTCGGTAGCCGTCGCAGGTGCTCTTCGGTCGCGACCGTCACTGGTACCTCGGTTTGTCTCGGCGACGCAGGCGAACACGGGCAGCGCTCACGGTGTGGTGCCGTAGCGGAAGCCGCGTTGGGACAGCCAACGTCGGTAGGCGGTGCTGCCGCGATCGGCGCGCTGATGCACTTCGGCTCGCGGGTCGAGCGGGAGGAGCTTGGGTCGCTGGGACTCGACGGTCACGATGTCCTGGTCGAAGATCACCGCGTTGTAGGCGTTGAAGCTCTCGAGGTCACCCGCGGGATCCGCCAGCGTCGTCAGCATCCACACCCGGCACTGGGTCTCGCTGACCGGGCTCGTCATGAGCAGCAGCGAGAAGGTCGCGGAGTCGCCTTCGGCGAGCGTCGGCTTCTTGGTGAGCCTCGCCGCGTAGGGGTGCGACACCCCGTACTCGTAGTAGACGTCACCGCCGCCGATGTCGGTCGGGCCGGGGTTCGGCTGCCAGAAGACGCAGTTGGTGAACCGGAGCTCCCCATCGACGACCCCAACGTCGTAGTCGCGCACCTCGGTGTGGGGCACCTGGCCGAGGTAGTCGGCATGCACGAACGGGAAGTGCGCCATGTCGAGGAAGTTCTCGACGATGCGGGGGCCTGTGGCTTGGAGCACCTTGGGGCCGAGGCTGATGGTGCGGCCCGGGTGGTGGTGGTAGTCGTCGTACACCGGCAGGTTGCGGGGAGACTCACCGACACACACCCACCACAGCCCGTAGCATTCCTGTACGGCGATCGGCTTCAGGTCCGCCACCCGGGGCGGCTCGATGCCAGGGTGCGCCGGCTGGCCGATGCAGCGGCCCGAGGTGTCGAACTGCCAGCCGTGGTACGGGCAGGCGATGCACGAACCGTCGAAGGACCCGAGTGAGAGCTGGGCGCCACGGTGGGGGCACGTGTCAACCGTTACGAGGACCTCGCCGTCGCTGCCGCAGACGAGCACGTACCGCTCGTCGAGCAACTCGAAGCGATGCCATGATCCGGGCGCGACATCGGCGGCGTCGATCACGGGGAACCATTCATCGACGATGCCGTCGCGCTCGGTCGTCACGGCCAGCATCGAATCGCGCGTCACGTCGTCTGTCGGGTGCCCCGATGGCACCGCAGTCATCGCTCTTCGCGCGAGTACGGAATGGCCAAGGCCGCGGGCGCCTCGGTGGAGCGAACTCGCCGACCGAGGGTCGCGGCTCCGGCGGGAATCAGGATGGCAACCAGCGTGACCAGGTAGGGAAGCATGGACAACAGGAACGAAAGGTCGATCGCACTCATGAACGGCAGGTCCCAGCCCCGCGCCTGCGCGGTGGCACCGAGGGAGGTCATGGCGCCGTAGAGCAGGGCGCCGGCGACGACCCGGAACGGTCGCCACGCCGCGAAGATCACGACGGCGAGAGCGATCCAGCCCCGCCCGCGAGCAATGTCGGGCGACCAGGTCGGGGTGAACGTCAGCACCATGTAGGCGCCGCCGGCACCGGAGATCGCGGCGCCGAGGATCGTGTAGCCGAGGCGCGCTGCGGTGACGTTGACCCCCACCGCATCGGCCGCCGCAGGATTCTCCCCGACCGCCCGCATGTTCATGCCGTGACGGGTCCGGAACAGGACGAACCACAGGATCGCCGGCACCACCAGGTACGCGAGATAGACGACCGGGTCGTGGAGGAAGAATGCCTGGAGGAACTCGTTGTTGTCGAAGGCCCCGCCGGGGTTCACCTCGGTGAACAGCTTGCTGATGGGTGTCCCGTTGCGGCCGGTACCCAACTGGTTGGACAGCCCGATCCCGCCCAGCGCCAATGCGAGGCCCGACAGCACCTGGTTGGCTCGGAACACCACGACGGCGACGGCGAAGATCGTTCCCGCAAGCGCGGCGGCCAGCATGCCGATCAGCAGCGCGACCCAGGGGCTGTCGACGCCCCAGGCCTGCACCGCGACGACCGCGTAGACCGCTCCCAGGCCGATCAGGCCTTCCTGGCCCAAGTTCAGCACCCCGACCCGCTCGCCGAGCATCGCTCCGGTCGCGGCGAGCAGCACCACGGCACTCGCGGGGATCGCGGTGCTGGCCAGGCTCAAGAACGCGTTGTCGATGATGGCGAAGATCACGTGACCGCTCCCACGTCTGTGAGCTGGCCGGTTCCGCTCGCACGGACGACCCGATACCGCGAGGCGACCTCACCGAGTGCGATACCGAGCAGGATGATGCCGTACAACGCGAAGATGATGTAGACCGACAACCCCTTGGTCTGCAGCACCAGGCCGGCATAGAACATCGCCGCGATGAAGAAGCCGCCGAACACGAGGCCGATGAAGGAGCCGCCAGCGAGGGTGGCCACGATGAAGCCCGAAAGGCCGTATTGCGCGGAGAAGCCGGTGTTGAGCCGCTGGGCGCCAGGAGCGCTGAGCTGCAACATCCCCCCGAGTCCGGCGATGGCACCGGTGACCAGCATCACGATCACCATGCGTTGACGCACGTTCATGCCGGCGAAGGTCGCGGCGCGGCGGTTGCCGCCGATGGTGTCGATCTCGAAGCCCAGGGTCGTCGACCGGAACAACCACCACAGTGCGCCGGCGAGCACGAAGGGCACGACGACGGCGATCGACAGGGAATCGAGCCCGGGGATCTTCGCCAGGGTGGTCCCTACCGGAGGCGTCGACTGAACTACCTGGGCCTTCTCGTCGCGCCAGAAGCTCAACGCGGCCCAGGCCACCAACTGGACCGCCACGAAGTTCAGCAGCAGCGTGGTGATGATCTCGTTGACGTTCCAGTAGGCCCGCGCCAGCGCCGGGATGGCCATCCACACCGCGCCGGCGGCGGTAGCCACGATCCCCATGACGATGAGCACCAGCCATCCGGGGCCGTCCCAGTGGATGCCGACGCCGACCGCAGCGAGTGCGCCCACCAGGAACTGGCCGTCGGATCCGATGTTCCAGATGCGCATCCTCAACGACAAAGCGACACCAGTGGCGCACATCAGGATCGGGATGGCACGGAGGGCGACACCTTCGATGCCGCGTTGGCTGCCGAAGATCGCGTCGAGCGCGTCGGCGAGGATGGACAGCGGGTTGCGGCCGGTGGCCGCGAGCACGATGGCGGCGACGACCATTGCCGCGAGGGCGCCGCCGATGCGCGCCAGCGTGGCGCGGCGTGGGTCGGTGTCGAGGCGGCGCTCGAGCCGGTAGCTCAGGTTCATGCCGGCTCCACCGGTTGCTCGTGGCCGCCCATCAACAAGCCGAGGTGTTCCCGATCGGCGGCGGCGCGATCGAAGACCCCCATGATCCTGCCTTCGTACATGACGGCAACCCGGTCGGCGAGAAGCAGCACCTCGTCGAGATCGTCGGAGATGAGGACTACCGCGCACCCGGCGTCGCGGCGGTCGACGATCGCCGCTTGTACTTCCTGCGATGCCATCACGTCGAGTCCCCTCGTGGGGTGCGCGGCGATCAGGACTCGTTCGGCGATCATCGCCTCGCGCCGGGCGACGAGCCGCTGCTGGTTCCCACCCGACATCTGTCCGGCAGTGGCGTGCACGGAGCGGGTCTGGACGCGTGCGGCGTCGACCAGGTGTTGGGCGAACGCGACCACGCCGCCACGGTGCAGCGTGATCCCCTGGGAGAGCTCCGCGCTGCGGTAGTGGCGCAGTACCGCGTTGTCCTTGACAGGCGCCGATGCGACCATGCCGACGCCGATTCGGTCCTCGGGGATGTGTCCCACGCCGAGGTCCGCCACGGCGCGCACGGCAGCATTGGTGACGTCGCGGTCGTCGATGAAGATCCGCCCCTCGTCCACCGCGCGCAGCGCTGAGATGACTTCAGCGAGCTCGGACTGGCCGTTGCCCGACACGCCGGCAATGCCCATGATCTCGCCGGAACGGACGGCGAGATCGATGTGGTGCAGCGCCGGCAGGCCCCGATGGTTGCGCGCCGACACGCCCCGGAGCTCGAGCACTACCTCGCCGAGCACGTCGCGGTGCTCGACGGTGAGCTCCCGCTCCTCGCCGGTCATGAGCTGGGCGAGCTCGCGCGCCGTCGCCCCCGCCGTGGGTCGGGTGATGACGTGGCGGCCGCCACGCAGCACCGTGACCCGATCGGAGACCTCGAGCACTTCGTTGAGCTTGTGACTGATGAAGATGACCGACAGGCCCTGGGCGACCAACTGCCGCATGACGGCAAAGAGCTCACGCGCCTCGTGCGCGGTCAGCACGGCCGTGGGCTCGTCCAGGATCAGCACCCGCGCGCCTCGTGCCAACACCCTGAGGATCTCGACGCGCTGCTGCTCGCCCACCGAGAGCTGCCAGATCTTCGCGGTCGGGTCCACGTGCAACCCGATGCGGTCCATGAAGGCGCGGGTGCGCTCCACGAGGGTTCGGTGGGAGATGATCCTGGGCGTCTCGGGCCACCCGAGGTGGATGTTCTCGGCGACGGTCATCGGCTCGACCAGCTTGAAGTGCTGGTGCACCATCCCGATCCCGGCCTCGATCGCCTGCGCAGGATTGCGGAAGTCCCGCTCGGTGCCCTCGACGAGCAACTGGCCGGCATCGGCGCGATAGATGCCGGCCAGGATGTTCGACAGGGTGGTCTTGCCCGCACCGTTCTCGCCCAGAAGGGCGTGAACCTCGCCCCAGGCGAGCTCGAAGTCGACGGCGTCGAGCGCGGGGATGCCTCCGAAGAACTTGGAGATCCCCGTCGCTCGAACCGCCGGCGTCGTCGACTCGTTCACCGCAGGCTCGTCTGTGCCGGGCGGGCAACCATTTGGGTCAGACCCCGGTCACGCCCTCGACCGCGTAGTCGATGGCATAGGCACCCTGGCTGTCGAGGGTCTGCCCTGCGGCCAACCGCTCGGTGCCCTTGTTGTCCACCAACGGCCCCGCGTAGACCTGGAGCTCGCCGCTCTTGAGCTTGGCCGCAGCGGCCTCCACCTGGGTCTGCACGTCGGCGGGAACCTCGGCTCCCCAGGCAGCGAGCGGCGTGTCGAGCAGGACGGCCTCGCTCGGGGCGGCCCAGGTGCCGTCGAGCACCGCCTGGCACTGGGAGGTGTAGAAGGTGCCGAACTGGCTCAGGTCGTAGTTGTTGACGTACTTGGTCGGAGCCGAGGTGCGCCCGTCGAGGTTCCAGTAGCCGGTCCACACACCGGCGTCTTCGGCCTTCTGGAGGTAGGTCGGCTCGTCCATGACGCCGAACAGGAACTCGACGCCGTCGTTGAGCAGCGCGTCGGCGGCGCCGGCTGCGGCCTGCGGGTCGAAGAACGTGTTGACCAGGACCGTCTGGACCGTTGCGTCGGGGTTGACCGACCGGGCGCCGAGCAGCAGGCCGTTGACGTCGTTGTACGCCGTCGCGCTCGGGAAGGCCCCGATGTAGCCGATCTTGCCGTTCGGTGTGAGCAGCGCCGCGGCCATGCCCATCAGGTACGCCGTGCTCTCGTGGGCGAGGTAGAAGCCGAACTCGTTCTCGGTGTACACGTGCCCGTTGCACTCGACGAACTTCGTCTCCGGGTGCGCTTCGGCGACCTGGCTCAGCAGGTCCGCGTACTCGGTGTTGGCGAAGATGATGTCGTTGCCGTCGGCCGCCAGGTTCTCGAAGAGCTGGGTGGTGCTGGCGTCGAATCCGATGTTGGGCGTGAAGCTCGCCTCGAGCTTCGAACCCAGCGCCGCCTGGGCCGCGAGCATCCCGCGATGGTGCTCCTGGGTCCAGCCGTTGTCGTTCTCCGGTCCGATGTACACCCAGTGCGCCTTGATGGTGTCCTTGCCGCCGTCGCCGGAACCTCCGTCGCCGGAGGCATCGTCGTCGTCGCCGCAGGCTGCCAGCAGCGAGGCGCCGCCGAAGAGGGCGGCAAGGCCGAAGCCGCTCGCCTTCAGGACGGTGCGTCGGGAGACCCCGGCGCTCGGCGGCAGTTGCAGCGGTGGGAGCTCGTTGGTGCTCATGAGGTGGTCAACCCTTCCTGGTTTGCTCGTGTTGGTCTGGTGGTGAGGGATCTGGGAATCGTCCGAGGCGCCCCGGGCCTCGGCGAGGGGTGGTCGGTCGTTGCGCGTCGTCAGTCGATCTGTGCGGCGAGGGCGTCGAATTCGCCGGTCCACATCCGTCGCATCTGACGCTTGGTGGGCTCGTCGAGCCAGGTGCCGTCGATGCCGTTGAGCATGCACTGGCGGAAGTCCTCGACGGTGAAGCCCATGTGTTCGGCGGCGATGACGTAGTCACGTGTGGGGTCGGTCTGGAACATGGGCGGATCGTCGCAGTCGAGCATGATCTTCAGCCCGAAGTCCTTCATCGTGCGGATCGGGTGGCTCGCGAAGTCGTCGCCGAAGTAGACCCACGCCGTGGACACCGGCGTGCACGTGAACACCACGCCCTCGTCTCGACAGCGGGTCATGATGGGCACGCTCTCGATGACGTGGTACCCGTGGTCGACGCGCTCACACCCGAGCAGGTCGAGGCAGGTCTCGATGTTGCGTGGCGGCGCGTCCTCGGACTGGTGTGCGGTGAGATGCAGCCCGGCGTCTTCGGCCATGGCGTACGCCTTCCAGAACCGCTCGGGGGGGAAGTCGGCCTCGGCGTAGTCCATGCCGATGCCGATCACCTCGTCGCGTGGCTCGTCGAGGAGGGTCTCCACCATCTCGACGGCGAGCTCAGGGCTCTCCATGCGATTCACTGCCGCGATCAGCCGACACTCGATGCCGTGGTCGGTGCGGGCAGCGTTGATGCCGTCGATCAGCCCGTCGACACAGGTTTCGTAG
The DNA here is from genome assembly GCA_024641655.1 of Acidimicrobiaceae bacterium. Classification (GTDB taxonomy): domain Bacteria; phylum Actinomycetota; class Acidimicrobiia; order Acidimicrobiales; family UBA8592; genus JAHECR01. The sequence continues at coordinate 10,524 of JAHECR010000029.1, read as the reverse complement.
GAGGCGCCCGCCGCCATGTGGGTCGTCGGGTTGAAGAACATCTCGCGGTAGCGCACGTTGTGCGCCGCAGCCTCCGACAGGGTCTCGTAGCAGATGCGGGCGAAGTCCTCGTGGTCGATCACCCCCAGCGCGGTGTTGTCGTACATGTGGAGGAACTTGTAGATGTCGGGGTAGTCATAGAGGTCGTCGGGCTCGTCGAAGTCCGGCAATGCGACGCCGTGTTTGGTGCACAGATCGACCGCGGTGCGGGCCTGCACCGATCCCATCAGGTGGACGTGAAGGCTCACTTTGGGTATCGCCTTGAGGAAGGCGCTCATCTCCACGGCTCGCCCCTCTCGCTACTCCGGCGCTGCATGCGCGGTGACCCTAGCAGTCGAACCCCCCGCAATGGTGTGCTGGTTGTTACCTGATTGTTGCGTCGGTGTGAACTGCGCGTCGCGAGCCGGCATCGCACCTGACGGTCCCGGTTGGCGAGGTCACAGCGACGCCTCCAGCACTGCTCGGCAGCCCTCGGGAGTGCCGGGGACAGGGTTGTTCTTGAGCAGGTAGCTCTTCATCGCGTCCTCGACGATGCGACCGTGGTCGTCGGGCTGCACGCCGGCGTCGGCGAGGCCGATGCCCATGCCGATCCGGTCGTTGAGCGCCGCGATGGTCGCGCCGGCCGCGGTGGCAGCGGCATCGGGGTCGGGCTCATCGACGCCGAAGGTGCGAGCCACCCAGGCCGTCTTCGCGGGCACCGCCGACCGGTTGTAGTCGAGCGTCGCCGGCATGAGCGCGGCACACAGGTACCCGTGGTGGAGGTCATAGAGGTATCCCACCGGCATGGCCACGGCATGGAGAATGCCCAGGCCCGACTGCTCCTTGGCGAGCCCGCCGAGGGCCGAGGCGACGGTGAGGGCCGAACGGGCCTCGAGGTCGGCGCCGTCGGCGACGGCCCGCTCGATGAATGCCGCCACCAACCGCATGGACTGCTCGGCGATCGCATCGGAGAACGGGTTCGCCGCCACGCCGAGATAGGCCTCGAGTGCGTGCGACAGCGCATCCATGCCGGTCGCAGCCGTCAGACGCGGGGGGAGACCGAGCTGCAGCTCGGGGTCGAGGATGGTGATCCAGGGCGCCGTGCCCGGCCCGAACACACCCTTCTTCTCGCCGGTCGCGTGATCGACCAGCACCGAGACCTTGGCCGACTCGGCCCCCGAACCCGCCGTCGTCGGGATGGCGATCTGGGGGACGCCGGGCACCTCGATGGTGCGGGCACCGGTCATGAGGTCGTGCGCCGAGCAACCGTTCGCGGACACCGCAGCGATGATCTTCGCCGCGTCGATCGGGCTTCCCCCGCCCAGACCGATCACCGCGTCGGCGCCGAAGGAGCGCAATGCCTCCGCTCCGGCATCGACGTTGTCGACGGTCGGGTTGCTCTTCACGTCGGTGAACCGTGCGACCGCGACGCCCCGGTCGACCAGCGCCTGTTCGATGCGTTCGGCGATCCCTGCGGCCACGATCCCGGGGTCGGTGACGACCAGGGCACGCGCAAGCCCCCTGGCGCGGAGCCGGTCGCCGGCCTCGGCGGATCGTCCCGGTCCGAAGACGAACTCGACGGGGGAGAAGAACTGGAACGGGGGGAACATGTGACCTCCACCTGATCGGTGCGCGGCTGCGGCGGCACGAGTCTCCCATACGCCCGTGGTGGCTGACACGTGCCTGGCACCACGGCCCGCAGCGCTGACTACGATCAGCCCACATCTGCTTGGAACGAGGGGAGCGCACGATGCGCCAACACGCAGCCGACGAAGCCGTCCGGGGCCTTCGGGAGGCGGGGATCGACTTCGTCTCCGGTCTTCCCGACGGGTGGCAACGCAACGTGCACGAGCTCGTCGAACGCGACGGAGCCTTCCAGTACGCGCCGGCATGCAACGAAGGAGTGGCGTTCTCGATGTGCGCCGGGGCCTGGTTGGGCGGCAAGAAGTCGGCGCTCATCATGGAGAACAGCGGGTTGCGGGTCGCGAGCGAGTACATCGCTCGGATCTCGCTCGGCACGGGCGTACCCGTCACGTTGCTGTGTTCGTACCGGGGTGATGTCGGGGAGACCGAGCACTGGGGCATACCGCACGGCATCGTCGCCGAGCCACTCCTGCAGGCCTTGCGCATCAAGTACCTGGTCGTGCGCCACGTCGAGGACCTGGCGCAGGCGATCGTGCGGGCGAAGCGGCTGTCGGAGGCCCAGTTGCATCCGGCTGCAGTGCTCATCTCCGGCGACTGCGTGTGGGACGACGGAGGGGCGCGCTGATGGCTCTCGATCGCTTCTCGTGGCTCGGCTATCTGGCGAGCCAGATTCCCGAGGACTGCCTCGTCATGTCCACCTACATCGGTGCCGTGTCCTTCGAGTGGGCCCATCACACCGACGAGCATCCCCGCACCGCCCATCTGGGTCAGATGGGCGACGTGATCGGCCTGGCCGTCGGTCTCGCACTCGCGCTGCCTCATCGCAAGGTCGTCTGCCTCGACGGCGACGGGTCCGTGCTGATGGAGCTCGGGCAGCTCGTCGCCATGGGCGAGCACCACCCCGAGAACCTGGTGGTGTTCGTCGTCGACAACGGCGTCTACGAGTCCATCGGCTGGGGCGACCACGGCCGGCGACCCACCGCCACCTCGGGCTCGGTGGACCTCGCGGCGATCGCCGCCGCATGCGGGGTGCCCCACACCGCCGACGTGTCGACCCAGGAGGAGCTGGCGCACGAGATCGAGCAGGCCTTCGGTCGTGACACGTGCAGCTTCGTGAACGTGCGCACCGAGCCCGGGCATTCCCACGTGCGGCCGCGCCGCACCGACGGCATCGAGGACAAGTACCGGTTCGTGCGCTACGTCGAAGCGCTCGAGGACCTCTGGATCATCGGCGTGCCCCCCCAGGACATCGGCCTGATGGCCGACGCCGACCACGACTGACCCGCCGCGCCGCGTCTCGTGGAGCCGGGCGACTCAGGCCACGAAACTCACCAGCTTCTTCTCGAGGAATGCCTCGAGGCCGTCGTGGCCTCCTTCGCGCCCCAGGCCCGACTCCTTGAACCCCCCGAAGGGGGCTGTTGGTGACGCGGGCATCGGGTCGTTGACGCCGACCATGCCGAACTCGAGCCGCTCCGACGTGCGCAGGGCCCGGCCCAGGTCGCGCGTGTACAAGTACGCAGCGAGCCCGTAGCGGCTGGCGTTGGCGCGTCGGACCACCTCGTCCTCGTCGTTGAAGGTCAGCACCGGGGTGACCGGGCCGAACGTCTCCTCGGAGGTGCAGCGCATGGCATCGGTGCAGCCGGTCAGCACCGTCGGCGCGAAGAAGTACCCACCCGTCAATGCGTCGACCCGGCTGCCGCCGGTGGCGATCGTGGCGCCGAGTGCCACCGCGTCGGCGACGTGCGCCGCGACCTTCTCGTAGCCGCGTGCGTCGATCAGAGGTCCGATGTCCACGCCGTCCTCGGTGCCCTGGCCCACCCGGAGGCGCTCGACCGCACCGGTGAGACGAGCCGTGAAGTCGTCTGCCACCGCGTCCTGGACGAACACCCGGTTGGCGCACAGGCAGGACTGCCCGTTCACCTGGAACTTCGACGCCAACACGCCGGCGACGGCCGCGTCGAGATCGGCGTCGTCGAAAACGATGAACGGCGCCTGGCCGCCGAGCTCGAGGCTCACGCGGGCAAGGTTCGTTGCGGACGCTCTCACGAGCAGTTTGCCGACCTCGGTCGACCCGGTGAAGGTGATCTTGCGTACGCGAGGATCCTCGAGCAGCGCAGCGGCGATGGGCTCCGGTTCCGCCGCGGTGACGAGGTTGCAGACGCCAGGCGGCAGACCGGCGCGCTCGATGGCCTCGAACAGTGCGGTCGGCGACAGCGGTGTCTGCTCGGCGGGTTTCACCACGATCGTGCAGCCGGCAGCCAACGCCGGGGCGAGCTTGCGCGCGATCATCGCCACCGGGAAGTTCCAGGGCGTAATGGCGACGGCCACGCCCAATGGCTTCAGCTGTACATGGAGGCGCTTGCCCGGGACGTGGGTGGGAATGATCTCGCCGTAGGCACGTCGTCCTTCCTCGGCGAACCAGTCGAGCCATTGGGTCGCGTAGCGGACCTCGAACAGCGCTTGGCCCCGAGGTTTGCCCTGCTCGGCGACGATGAGGTCGGCGATGCGATCGATGTCGTCGAGGAGCGCCGCGGAGATGCGCCGCATGGCGGCGCCACGATCCTGCGCCGGCGTGGCCGCCCAGGACTCGAACGCGACGTGCGCGGCTGCGATTGCGGCCGTCGCGGTTTCGGGGCCGGCATCGGCGGCAGTGCCCACGACGGAACCCGTGGCGGGATCGAGGACGTCGAACCGGTTCGTAGTGGGGGTCCAGGCGCCGTTCACATAGCAGTTGGCATCCATTGGCTTCCTCCGGGAAGGCTGGGGTGGGGTGGCAGCGATCCTCCCACAGCACTCACGCCGCACGTTGACAGGATCGAGGCGGCAGCGCAGTATGCGATCGCCTCGAACGGAGGCGGCGTCGGCACCCCCGGCGCGTCGAGAGCGACCGCGGAGGAACCGTGCCCGACCAGACTGCCGACCTACTGGTGCAGCGAGCCGAGCTCGTCGTGACGATGGATCCCGAGCGGCGCGAGCTACCGGGGGGCTGGGTGGCGATCACCGACGGCATGGTGAGCGGTGTGGGCGCAGCGGGCAGCGAACCGCAGGCCGTTCGTCGCATCGACGCGGCCGGCTGCCTGGTCACGCCCGGCCTCGTCAACACCCATCACCACATCTACCAGAACCTCACCCGTTCGTTCTCGCCCGCGTTGTCCGGCGACCTGTTCCACTGGCTGCGGACGCTGTACCCGGTCTGGAGCCGGCTCGACGAGGAGGCAGCCTACGTGTCGGCCTGGATCGGGCTGTGCGAGCTCGCGTTGGGCGGCTGTACGACCACCACCGATCACCTCTATGTCCATCCACGTGGCGGGGGTGACCTGATCTCCGCCGAGATCGCCGCTGCGGTCGAGCTCGGCTTCCGCTTCCATCCCACGCGGGGGTCCATGAGCCTGGGGGAGCGCGACGGAGGTCTCCCACCCGACTCGGTGGTCCAGGACGACGACGACATCCTCGCCGATTCGGAGCGGCTGGTCAGGCTCCACCACGATCCTGCTCCAGGGGCGATGGTGCAGATCGCATTGGCGCCGTGCTCGCCGTTCTCGGTCACCCCCGATCTCATGCGCCGCACGGCGGAACTTGCCGAGCGGCTCGATGTCAGGTTGCACACGCACCTCGCCGAGGACACCGACGAGGACGAGTTCTGCGCGTCGATGTTCGGGTGCCGGCCCATCGAGCACTTCGAGAACGTCGGGTGGGGATCGGACCGTTCCTGGGTGGCGCATTGCGTGTTCCCCAACGACGCCGAGATCGACCGCCTCGCAGGCTGGGGCACCGGCGTTGCGCACTGTCCCAGCTCGAACCAGCTCATCGGCGCAGGCCTCGCCCCCATTCGCGAGATGCGTGACGCCGGGGTCCACGTCGGGATCGGCTGCGACGGGTCGGCCTCGACGGACTGCGCCTCGCTGTGGCTCGAGACGCGCGGCGCGTTGCTCCTTGCCCGGCTCCGGGGGGGACCGGAGGCCATGCTCGCCCGAGAGGCGTTGGAGATGGCGACGCTCGGTGGTGCCGGTTGTCTCGGCCGCGACGACATCGGTTCGCTGGCACCGGGCAAGGCCGGCGATCTCGTAGTGTGGCCGCTCTCGGGGGTGGCATTCGCCGGCGCGCTCAGCGATCCGGTCGAGGCCCTGTTGCGCTGCGGCCCCGTTGCAGCCAGGCACACCATCGTCGGGGGCAGGCTCCTTGTCGAAGACGGCGTCCTGGCCGCGTCCGGTGTGGACGACATGCTGGTGCGTCACCGCACCATCGCCCAGGAGTGGCTCGACGCCTCACGCCTCGTCTGAGGCCGGCTCGGCGCGGTGCGCCCGACCAGCGACGATGTGTTCCCAGACTCGCGACGGGACGAGGGGCGTCCGCAGCTGCGACCAATCCGCCCCGGGGAGTGCGGCAACGATCGCGTTGACGACCGCAGCGAACGCGCCGTTGGTGCCCCCCTCGCCCATCCCCTTCATTCCACCGGGCGTGTGAGGGCTCGGGTGCATCAGATGTTCGATGGTGAGGTCGGGCAGCGACGACGTCACCGGCACGTGGTAGTCGAGCATCGTCGAGGATTGCGGCTGGCCGTGGTCGTCGTAGACGATCTCCTCGAGGAGGGCCGCCCCGAGGCCCTGGGCCACCGCGCCGTGGATCTGGCCCTCGACGATCATCGGGTTCACGATCGTTCCGCAGTCGTTCACCACGACGTAGTCCTCGACTTCGACCGCGCCGGTGGCGACGTCGACTGCCACTCGGCAGGCGTGCGTGGCGTAGGAGAACGTCGCCGAGGTCGGATCGTAGGTGTGGACCGCGCGAAGGCCGGGTTCCATGCGATCGGGCAGACGAAAGCCCTGCCACGCCCGATGGGCCACCGCGGCGATGGGGATCGACACCGTCGTCCCGGCCACGGTGGCCAGCCCGTCGTCGAGCACGATGTCGGCGGGGGAGGCCTCGAGCATCTCCGCGGCGATCGACGCGAGCTTCGTCGCCAGCTTCCCGGCGGCCAGCACTGCAGCGCCTCCACCGACCGCCATCGAACGTGATGCGGCGGTGCCGTACGCAGAGTACGGCGTGTGGTCGGTGTCGCCCCACACGAGCTCCACCTGGTCGGGTCCGATGCCGAGCCGGTCGGCCACCAGCTGCGCCATGGTGGTCTCGAGACCCTGCCCGTGGGGCGAGACGCCGGTGGCGACTCGCACCGTGGCGTCGGGCTCCATGACGATGTCGGCGCTCTCGAACCCGCCGATCTCGAGGCCGATGAGCTCGTTGTCGTCGCTGGGGCCGATCCCGGACATCTGGACGTAACTGCAGTAGCCGACACCGCGCACCCGGCCGTCGTCCGGCGGCACCGAGGCGGCGATGAGTTCGGCGGCACGACGAAGTGCCCGCGGGTAGTCCCCGCTGTCGTACTCCAGGAAGGTCCTGGTCCGGTAGGGCAGCTCGTCGGGGCCGATCATGTTCTGGGTTCGGAGGTCGACGGGGTCGCGGCCGAGGTGCGCGGCGACCAGGTCGACGACGCGCTCGCGTACGAGCGCAGCCTGCGTCTGTCCGAAACCCCGGTAGGCACCGGTGCTCATGGTGTTCGTGGCCACGAGGGCCCCCCGGCACGTGACCGCCTTCCAGCGGTACGGGCCGGGAAGGACCCCGAAGGCCGTGAAGAGCGGACCGCCGCCGAAGATGGCGAAACGAGCGCCGGCGTTTCGTCTGGCCCCGACGCGCAGGCCCAACAGCGTTCCGTCGTCGTCGAAGGCCACCTCGACGTCGTGGGTCTCGTCGCGCGCGTGGGTGGTGGCCAGGAACGACTCGTGGCGGTCCTCGATCCACTTGACGGGCCGCTTCAGATGCAGCGCCGCGATGGCCACCATGATCTCGTCTTCGTACAGGTGATCCTTGAGACCGAAGCCGCCGCCGACATCGGGGGCAACCACGCGAATCTGGCTGCGGCGCATCCCGAGCACCGCGCAGAGCACGTCGCGCACGGCGTGGGCGGTCTGGGTGGAGGTGGTGACCGTGAGGGACCCGTCGCGGCTCGGGACGGCCACGATGCCCCGCGGCTCGATCGGCAGGCCGTGCACCCGCCCGACGTGCACCGTGGTCGAGAGCGTCCGGTCGGCGGCGGCGAAGACGGCATCGGTGTGGCCGGCATCGTCGCCGGCGTCGAAGTCGCACAACACGTTCGTGCCGAGCTCGGGATACAGCAGGGAGGCGCCGGGCGCGAGCGCGGCGTCCATCGTGGTGACTGCGTCGAGCTCGTCGATGTCGGCTACCACCGCCTCGGCGGCATCCTCGGCCGCATAGCGACTCGCGGCGATCACGATCCCGATCGGCTGCCCGACGGCGCGGAGGTGCTCGTCGACCAATGGGGTGGTCCGCTGTCGCTGGTTCCCGAGGATCCACAGCACCGGCAGCTCCCCCGGCGCAGCGCGCCGCAGCTCGTGGGGGCCCAGTACGACAACGCCGTCGGGAACCGCCGAAGCGTCGAATCCCCGGAGCAGGCCGTGCGCGACCGGGCTGCGGATGATGGCTGCGTGCCAGGTGCCGGGTGGGTCGACGTCGTCGACGTAGCACCCCGCGCCGTGCAGCGGTGCGTCGTCGTTCACCCGGGGTAACCGACGGCCGACCCAAGGTTGGTTCATGGCTCGTCTCCGAGGCCGGCCCACGCTGCGTCGATCGCGGCCCTGATGTTGACGTACCCCGTGCAACGACAGAGATGGCCCCCGAGGACCTCGGTCCTGGCCTCTTCGACCGGCACCCCGCGGCGGTACGCGGCGACCAGCGACATCACGATCCCGGGGGTACAGAATCCGCACTGCAGACCGTGGGCGTCGTGCATCGCTTCCTGTACGGGATGGTCGCCGTCGGCGCCGGCGACGCCCTCGATGGTCTCGATCTCGCTGCCTTCGGCCTGGACGGCGAGCATGAGGCACGATCGCTGGGCGATCCCGTCGACTATGACGGTGCACGCGCCGCAGGCTCCCTGCTCACAGCCCACGTGGGTCCCGGTGAGCCCGAGCTGGTGACGAAGGGCGTCGCTCAGCAGCAGACGTGGCTCACAGGTGAGCCGGTGGCGTTGGTCGTTCACGGTGAGCTCGATGTCGCGTGTCGAGTTCACCACATTCCTCCGAGGGCACGTTCGACGAGCGTTGCGGCGAGGTGACGGCGGTAGTCGGCCGAACCGTGCAGGTCCCCCTGCGGTTCGAGCCCGGCGCGTACCTCGTCGGCTGCGGCAGCGAAGACATCGGGCCCGGGTGCGGCGCCGTCGAGCAGCGCCTCGGCCCGACCTACTCGTACGGGGGTGCCGGCCACTCCGAAGAGGCACACCCGCGCGTCGGAGATGACCCCTTCGGTCGAGGCGTAGGCGCAGATCGTGCCGGCGACGGCGAAATCACCGGGGCGCTTGGCGAGCTCCGCGATGACGACTCGACCCCGGTGCGCGGGAAACGAGACGGCGGTCACGAGCTCGTCGGCGGCCCGGCTCGTCATGAGCGGGCCGACGAGGAAGTCTGCGGCGGGCACGAGCCGGCGCCCCCGGGCGCTGCTGGTCAGCTCCACCTCCCCGTCGAGGGCCACGAGCAACGCGGGCAATTCGGCCGCAGGGTCGGCATGCGCGATCGAGCCGCCCACCGTCGTGCGGGCGCGGATCTGGCTGTGGCCGATGTGGCCGAGGGCCGGGCGCAGCCCGGGCACCGAATCCACCGCAGGGTGCTGCTCGAGCGTGGCCGCTCGCACCATCGCTGCGGCGCGCAGCCCGGCGGGGCTCTTCTCCAACGCGGTGAGCTCGTGGATGTGGCGGAGATCGACGACCAGCTCCGGCCGAGCCAGTCTGAGGTTCATGAGCGGGATCAACGATTGCCCGCCGGCGATGACGGCGGCATCGTCGCCGGCGTCGGCGACCAGCTCCAGTGCCTCGGCGAGCGTTCGGGGGTCGGCGTAGTCGAACGGTGGGGGCTTCATCGCCTCAGGTGTGCGCTCAGCCCGGCATGGGCGGCGTGGGGTCACCGGGGTCGGCGAGTCCGAGGGAGACCATGCGTCGGTTGTAGGCGACCCGCCCGGCCTGCTCGAGCTCGAAGGTGCGCCGCACCCGCATGCGCACCCGGTGCTGCTGGTCGGCGTCGACGGCATAGGCGTCGATGACCGTGTTGGCGATGCGCATGTGGAAGTGCTCGTCGGGGATGATGCGATCGAGCGTCTTGACCACGTCGTCGGGCACCCGCGAACGGATGTCGACAAAGGCATTGCAGGCACCGAGCTCACCGGCGAGGTTGTGGGAGGCGACGCGCTCGATGGTGTCGGCACCCGACGGGTACCACCCGTCGATCCACTCCTCCCACTCGGGTTCGGGCTTCCAGCCTTCGATCGAGGCGATGCCACGCCGGTCGAGCGCTCGCATGCAGTACTCGTAGTGGAGCGCTTCGTCTTCGACCTGCTGAGCCAGCAGCACGAACGCATCACGCTCGGGGGTGTCGGCCAACCACCGTCCGATGAACTGCGCGGCGCGCAGCTCATAGTAGGCCTGGAACGAGAGCCACTCGATGAGCTCGCGTTCGGTCATCGGACGGTTGAAGAAGCTGCCTCCCTCCTCGGGAGGCAGCGCTGCACGCATGGTCTCCAGCTCGTCGACGAGGGTGTCGTAGAAGGATGTCGGGTCGGCCATGGCCACCATTGTGACCCATGCCGCCCGGTCGCGCCGCACGGGACGGCTCGGTCGCGGCCACCTCACATCGGGGTTGGTTAGCATTCGTCGAGCGACCGCGACTCGGTGGCGCTGGCCCCCCCCGGGGGAACGACCCTGGAGCGACGATGTGACGAGCTTTCTGCTGGAGAACGCGATCATCCTGCCCTGCGAGGGCCGTCGGGTCAGCCACGACCCGGGTTCGATCCTGGTGGTCG
>JAHECR010000108.1 GCA_024641655.1 Acidimicrobiaceae bacterium | reverse complement strand
GGCCTCGACAGGCTGCTCGTCGAAGCGGCAGCCGAGCGAGTCACCACACTCCGCTGCGGGAAGCCGGTGGGCCATCCCGCGAACCGGAGTATGTCGGCATGACACCGGGTGAAGCCCCTGGGGCAACAGGTCGACGGCCGATCGGCATGACCACCCGGCTCGAGAACAACGAATGCCGAATGCGCAGGCGCGAATCGTCGCGTCATCGGCCAGAATCGTCGGATGACCCACTCCATGCCGCCCGTGACGCCTGGGAGCATCGAGGCAGCTGCGACGGCGATCGGGCCGTACATCCGGCACACGCCGGTGATCGAGATCCCGGCGAGCGAACTCGGCGTCGATGCGACACTCGTCTTGAAGCTCGAATATCTGCAGCACAGCGGCTCGTTCAAGGGACGCGGGGCGACCCACTTCGTCGCGACTCAGCCGATTCACGAGGGCGGTGTCGTCGCAGCGTCAGGCGGCAACCACGGTGCTGCAGTCGCTTGGGCCGCGCACCGATTCGGGCACCCCGCCCACATCTTCGTGCCGACGACAGCCGCGCCCGCGAAAGTTGCCCGCCTGCGTGAGTACGGCGCCGTCGTCCATCAGGCCGGCGATGTCTATGCCGACGCGTTGGCAGCCAGTCGGCACTACCTCTCCAGCCACCCAGCCACCTCGATCCACGCCTACGACGACCCGATCGTGATGGCGGGGGCAGGTACGTGTGCCAGAGAGCTCGACCTGGCGACACCAGGGCTCCGAGCGGTGCTGCTCGCCTGCGGTGGCGGAGGCCTGTCCGGCAGCACTGCGGCCTGGTACGGCGACCGGGCGGAGATCGTGGTGGTCGAGACGACCGGCACCGCTACCTATGCCTCGGCAGTGGCCAACGGCGCACCGGTCGACATCGAGGTGTCAGGAGTCGCCGCTGATGCGCTCGGCGCAACCCGGCTCGGCGCCCATCCGTGGGCTGCGCTCCACCGGGTCGGGGCCACCAGCGTGGTCGTGTCGGACGTCGATGTGACCGCTGCTCGGGAGTACCTGTGGAAGTGGCTCCGCGTCCTCGTCGAACCCGCGGCCGCAGCACCCATCGCTGCATTGATGACCGGGGCATGGCGTCCCCGTTCTGCGGACGACCGAATCGGTGTCGTGCTGTGCGGCGCCAACACGACCTCGCTGTGAGACCCCCGACGCCCACCTGATCGCGACCTTCGTGACGGGGTCGGCCAGATGGGGCAGACTGAGCGGGTGACCGATACTGCGCGACCGACCGGCCCGACCGAAGCGACCGAGCTCGGGAACGGGTATGAGCTCGCCGATCGATATCGACGCGAGGACGGCCGGGTCTTCTTGTCCGGGCTCCAGGCGATCGCTCGCCTGCCCGGTGATCAGCTTCGCCTCGATCGCCGCAACGGGCTGAACACGGCGGCGTTCATCAGCGGTTACCAGGGCTCACCGGTCGGCACGTTCGGCGAGGAAGTCGAGCGCGCGCTGCGCACGGTGCCCGACCTGCCGATCGTGAACCGGCCGGGCGTCAACGAGGAACTCGCCGCCACGTCCGTCATGGGGAGCCAGCTCGCGGTCACCCTCGACGACTGCCTGTACGACGGCATCCTGGGCATGTGGTACGGCAAGGGTCCTGGTATCGACCGCGCCGGCGACGCCATCCGCCATGCCGTGTTCGCCAGTACCGCCCCGTTCGGTGGCGTCGTCGCGGTGGTGGGCGACGACCCGAGCGCGAAGTCGTCGACCGTCCCGTCGTCGAGCGACGCCACGATGGTCGACCTCCACATGCCGTTGTTGTTCCCCGGTGACCCGCAGGAGGCTCTCGACATCGCCCGCCACGCGGTCGCGCTGTCGCGAGCGTGCGGTATCTGGTCGGGCCTCAAGCTGGTCACACCGGTGGCCGACGGCACAGCCACCGTCGACGTGCACCCCGACCGGGTGATACCCATCATCCCGACGATCGAGATCGACGGCACGACGTTTCGACCACGACCGAACGGCCGGTTGATCACGCCGCACACACTCGAGATGGAGCGCGAGTTCTTCGAGATCAGAACGGAGCTCGCACGTCAATACGGTTCGATCAACCAACTCAACCGGGTCACGGTGCGCACCGACCACGACTGGATCGGTATCGCCGCCTGCGGCCACACCTATCACGAAGTGCGAGAGGCACTCCACGTGCTGGGTTTCACCGACGACGAGGCGCTGCGCGATGCCGGTATCCGCCTCTTCCAGCTCCTGATGCCGATCCCTCTCGAACGTCAGGACGTGCGCCAGTTCGCCGCCGGCCTCACCGACGTGCTGGTGATCGAGGAGAAGAACCCGACGCTCGAGCTGCTGATGCGCGATGCGCTCTACGACGTCGCAGAACGGCCGAGGGTGTGGGGCAAGCGCGACGAGGACGGCAACGTCCTGGTGCCCTTCGACTCGTTGCTCGACGCGGATCGGCTGATGCCCGCCCTCCGCCATCACCTGGGCAAGCGGCTCGGCGACCGGCTGGCTCCGCAACGCGCGAAGCCCGATCGTGAATTGATCCCGCTCTCGGTCAACCGCGCGCCCTACTTCTGCTCGGGTTGCCCCCACAACACCAGTACCAGGGTCGAAGCCGGCACGTTGGTGGGTGGCGGCATCGGCTGCCACGCGATGGTCGCGTTCATGGAGCCCGAGCGCACGGGCGATCTCGTCGGGCTCACCTGCATGGGGTCCGAAGGCGCCCAGTGGATCGGCATGTCGCCGTTCGTCCAGCGCAAACACCTCGTCCAGAACCTGGGCGACGGCACCTTCTTCCACTCGGGCTCGCTGGCGGTGCGCGCATCGATCGCCGCAGGCATCGACATCACGTACAAGCTGCTCC
>JAHECR010000107.1 GCA_024641655.1 Acidimicrobiaceae bacterium | reverse complement strand
GGCCGCGCCGGTTTCGAACTCGCTGGTGCCATGCCAGCGATCGCCGGTCCGATCCCGGCTGCAATGCCCGAGCCCTCACCCGACTTGGTCTTGACCTCACCGGCAGACGATAGGGACTGGGACGCGGTCACGGGTGTGCTGCGCGATGGGTTCGCGCTCCCCCCGGAGACCTCGACTGCCGTCGTGCAGTCAGTTCGGGCCCTCGGTGAGGCCGAAAATGGGCCACCGACCATCGAGGCGGTGCTGGCCCGCAGGGACGGCATCCCGGTCTCCGTCGGATGTGTGAGCCACCGGTCGGGCCTGGCCGGGCTCTGGAGCCTCACGACGCTGCCCTCGGCGAGGGGAACCGGGGCGGGAAGTGCGATGGTCGACCACCGACTCGCGCTCGCTCGCGCCCGAGGTGCGGAGGTCGCGTTCATGTTCTCCGGCGGCAACGCCGAGCCCCTCTATGCGCGCCGCGGCTTTCGACGCATCGGAACCTGTGAGATTCACGTCCTAGCTGTGACGACCGGGGAGGTTGTCCCTGGAGTGACGGTGTAGGGGTCCGCGGTTGAGGTGAGCCCTCCTTGGGAGTCTGTGGGTCTTCCACAACTCACCGACTCCAACAAGGAGGGACTCGTGACCCACGCTAGGACCCAGCACCCGAACGCGAGGCTGACACCGCGTCATCGCCGCACCATGGTCGACTGTGTCGTTGATCGAGGCTGGACGATTGAGATGACCGCCGAGCGGTTCCAGATCGACGCCAAGACGGTGCGCAAGTGGCGGGACCGGTTCGTGGCTGAAGGCGACACCGGCCTGTTGGACCGCAGCTCGCGGCCGCGTCGTTCACCGAACCAGACCGGCATAGAGCTCCGCCATCGGGTGCTCGAACTGCGTCGTCGGCATCGCTGGGGAGCGGACCACATCGCCCATGAGACCGGGCTGGCCGCGTCGACGGTGCAGAACATCTTGAACGCCGCCGGGGTCGGCCGACTCGACCGTGGGGACCGAGCAACCGAGCCCGTCGTGCGCTACCAGCGCGACCGGCCCGGCGAGCTGATCCACGTCGACGTCAAGAAGATCGGTGGGATCCCCGACGGCGGCGGTTGGCGGATCAACGGACGCGGCCCCGGCCCAACGGGCGGGCACGCCGGCGTCGGCTACCGCTACATCCACTCAGCGCTCGACGACCGAACCCGGCTCGTGTACTCCGAGATCCACCACGACGAGACCGCCGACACCGCATGCGCGTTCTGGCAGCGGGCCGCTTGCTGGTTCGCCGAACACGGGATCCGCTGCGAACGAGTCATCACCGACAACGGCACCTGCTACAAGAAACGCTGGGCGACCGCGTGCGCCGCCACCGGCACCACCGTCAAGAAGACCCGGCCCTACCGACCCCAAACCAACGGCAAGGTCGAACGGTTCCATCGGATCCTGCTCGAGGAATGGGCCTACATCCGACCCTGGCACTCCGACCACGAACGCCACGTCGCCTACGACGGCTTCGTCCACTTCTACAATCACCACCGCGCCCACGGCGCCCTCGGCTGGTCAACCCCAGCCGCAACCCTCACCCACTTCGAGGACAACCTCCCCGGCGAACACAGCTAGCTCGACCGACTCATCGAGGATGTGCCCGTGACTTCGACCCGACGTTCGGGGGCGCGTCACGAGAACAGATGCGCTGGATCGCTCCCATGCTGGGCGGTTGACTCGGTTTCGGGTGTATGGCCGCCTTCGGGCATTTCGCAGCTGTTCGCGACAACACTTCACGACGACGCAACTGGGCCGGGATGATCGCCATCAAGCGGTTGCCTGCCGAACGGCGTTCTCCACGATGGCCCGAAAGTCGCCGTCGGTTGACTGGTCTCCATTCCTGAAACCCGTGAATAGTTCGACGACGACCAACCGGGTTGGTGTGAGCACGAGTGCCAGGCGGTGTTCGCAGAGGCCCTCGATTTGCTGCCGCATGCCGAAGTCGGCTTGGCCGAGCTCGAGCGGTGGCAACGGCGTTCCCGTGGCTAGGTAGCCGACCTCAGCGAGATCGGCGACTTGGGGGTTGGCGAGGCAGTCGCTGAGCTTCTGAGTGGTGCTTTCGTACGCGGTGGCCAGCTCGTCAGGAGTGCCAGCGAACACGGCCTCCGCCACGACCCCTGGCGCCCCATCGAAGACGTCGTCAACGTGGTCTAGATCGGACATCTCGGGAAATGCTTTCAGACTGCCGGTTTCGCCACAGATGTGGATCGAGTACGGATCGTTTCCATCGTCGTCCCAGCCGGGAGAGCCAACCAGCACGGGCCATGTCGATGTTGGGCCCATCAACTCGGCTTCGGTCAGTGGTCTGGCGCTCACGGCGTCCGGTTCGGTGCCATCGGCGTCGGTGGAAGGGGTGAAGTTCGTCGCTGCGGGTGTGGTGCTCACGGCGTCCGGTTCGGTGCCATCGGCGTCGGTGGAAGGGGTGAAGTTCGTCGCTGCGGGCGCGGTGCCGTCGACGATGTTCGTCGTGTCAGCGTCGCTTGGGGAGCAGGCCACCGTCCCAATCATCAATGCGACGACCATCGGAGCCGAACAGAGCGCCCGCATAACACTCCACCTCCTACTTCTAGGCAACACCTACACCAGGAAGCATCACAAGGGCCCAACGTCAGGTCTCCGCCCTGCAGCCACGGCCTGGGGTGAGAGACCGTTCGACACTTTCGGCGCCATCAGGGCGTCCCTGATGTGCCGGTTCCGGACACTCGATCTCGCGCCCCAGACCCGGCGATCGGGGCACTCTGTGAGCGCTGCATCGGGTGCCATGACCTCGGCGCGGCCGGATGTGCCAGATTGATGGGACGGCCATCTTGGTTGGGCCAAGGCCGCTACGTGGAGGGGAGAACGCGAATGGAT
>JAHECR010000106.1 GCA_024641655.1 Acidimicrobiaceae bacterium | reverse complement strand
GATTCTGGAGCACCAAGACACGACGTACACCGCCGACAGGGGCGCACCGTTGAGCGATCACGACGTGCTCGAGCGCTTGGAGGTGCCCGACGATCTGAGTGGGTTGGCGGACATTCCGAGCATCGGTGAGCCTGCTGGCGTAGCGGTCACCGAGCCTCACCGTTCGGCAACGACGGTTCGCTGGCTCCGCTGGTTGTCGGTCATCGCGCTGGCAACCGCCGGCATCGTCATCGCGGCCATCTCGATGGCAGGCGACGAAGGCACGTCTGACCCCGCGCCGACCGTCGACGCTCCCTGGGACTGGCAGACTGAAGGCCCGGGTTCGAACTCGATGACCGCACCCTGGCTGGTTCAGACCGCGGTTCCGTGGGCGACAGTGAATGATGGTCCCGGCGGGCACTCGCTGAACACGATCGCCGACTCGGCGACCACTGCGGTAATGCCTTCGCAGATCGAGTTCTCGTGGGCGACCCACGGCCCGGGTTCGAACTCCATCGCCTCGATCGCCACACCGGCCACGGTGTGGTCGTGGGAGACGAATGGCCCGGGTTCGAACTCGATGTCGGCGCCTTGGCTGACGACGACACAGGTTCCGTGGGCCAACACCAACGACGGTCCCGGCGGGCACTCACTCAACATGGTCGAGACCTGAGACCCGATTCCACGGGCATTCGGTCCCCCACCGGCGACGGTGGGGGACCGGTGCTGTTGGTCGCACGTTCCACCTGTGCGTCCGAGACGGGTCCGTACCGTGGCGTCCCCTCGGCGACGTCGACGACGTGCCGAGGGCCGCGTCATGGCTCGACGATTCCTTCCCGGATGGCGTAGCGGGCGAGTTCCACCCGATCGTGGATCTCCAGCTTGTCCATGACCCCCATCAGGTGATGCTGCACCGTCTTGATGCTGATGTCGAGGACGCGGGCGACCTGCTGCTGCGAGAGACCGCGGGCGACATGGAGCAGCACGTCCCGTTCACGGTTCGTGAGGAGCGACGATCTGGTGACCGGCTCCTCGGCGAGCCGTGCGTGCGACCCGTCGATGACGATGCGGCGAAGGATTTCGCGTGAGTAGCAGGTGGCCCCGCCGGTAGCCGCGCCGATCGCCGTGAGGATGTCTTCGAGCGGCTCACACTTGCACAGGTATCCGGAGGCTCGAACGGCCAACGCCTGCTCGATGTAGGTGTCGCGCACGTAGGCGCTGAGAAACACCACTCTGGTGTGCGGTGACTCGGTCTGCAGGAGTCGGGCCACCTCGAACGTCGATCGGCCCGGCATGTCGATGTCGAGCACCGCCACATCCGGCTGGAGATCGGTCGCCAGCCCGATCGCCGCGGTGGTATCGCCGGTGGTGACGACCTCGAAACCTTCCGAGGCGAGGCGTTCCTGGAGCATTTCGCGGAGCAACATGTGGTCGTCCACCAGGAGGATCGTGGCCGTCCCGGTCATCGCTGGACCACGAGTCCGGATGGCAGCAACAGGCTCGTCACCGATTGCGTCAGGGCGGCGAACGACAGCGGTTCGTCCAACACACGGAAACGGTCGTGCCGGTCGAGGAGCACGTCGGACGCTGCCTCCCCGGTGAGGACGACGGCGACGTCCGAGGGCACGTCGGGGCGGTCGGCGCGATCGAGCAGCAGGAACTGCGAATCGATGACAGCCAGGTCGACCTCGCAACAGGGCCCGGTGAGGCAAGCGCTGATCTCGGCGGCCGTCGAGGCGGGCAAGGTGCGGTAGCCCTCCGCCTGCAGAGCGGCGCTGATCAGATCCCCGACGTAGGGAACGGGGTTGGCCACGAGGACCAGCCCCTCGATCCGGTCGGGGTGGTCGGTCGTGGGCAGCGGAGCGGGGAGCGCCGGCAGCCCGATCGTGAAGGTGCTCCCCACACCCGGACGGGTGGAGACCTCGATCCATCCCCCGTGGTCCTCGACGATCCTGTGGACGATCCACAGCCCGAGGCCGGATCCCTGGCCGGCTCCTCGGGTCGTGAAGAAGGGCTCGAACAGGCGGGCCTCCACCTCCGGCGTCATTCCCTGACCCGTGTCGTCGACCACGAGGAGCCACGCAGGGTCGGCCCCGTCCTCGGGAGACGCTGGGCGAACGGTGATCGTGAGTCTGCCGCCACCGGACATCGCGTCACGTGCGTTCGCGACGAGGTTGAGAATGGCTTGCTGCAACTGGACCGTGTCGCCGTGGATCCACGCTGCCGCCGGCGCCTCCACCGTGAGCTCGATGGAGGCCGGCACCATGTACTTCAACAGTTGGTTCATCCCCACCGTCAGCGACGCCAAGTCCACGACGCCCTTGGACGACTCGGCCTTGCGGCCGAAGGCGAGCAGGGACTGGGCGATGTCATCCGCTTGCGCAGTTGCCTCCTCGATCCGAGCCAACGCCACCGAGGACGGATGCCCGTCCGGCAGACCCTTGCGGACCTCGTTGGCCGATCCCGAGATGATCACGGTCAGGTTCTTGACGTCGTGGGCGACCCCGTCGGCCATCATGCCCAGGGCTTCCATCTTCTGTGCCTGCAACAACTCGGCCTCGGTTTCGAGTCGCTGCCCCTGCTCGTGGGCCAGTTGAACCCGGCTGCGTCGAAGGCGCCGGCTGAAGATCGCCCACGCTCCGATCGCGGCCGTGTAGAGCGCGAGGGCGATCGCGACGGACGAGACCTCGTTGAGCCGTTCGGAAGCCCGCCTGGCCTCGAGTTCAGCTGCCAAGCCGGCAATCTGGCCATCCACCGCCCGACCGAACTCCACCTGGGCCGCCAGGTAGCCCGGATCCAACAGGGCAGCGGACATCTGCTCGCTGCCGCCCGCGGACAACTGCTCCACGACGCGCTCGACCGCGCGATCCAACTCCAGCCGGTTGCGTTCCACCATGCCGACCGGCCCCGTGAGGCTGTCACCGGCGCCGGTCAACGCTGCGGTGG
>JAHECR010000068.1 GCA_024641655.1 Acidimicrobiaceae bacterium | reverse complement strand
AAGTCGTCAACCGGCGCGGCGCGAACCTGCGCATCGGCGACGCCACCACCCTGGGAACAACAACCAGCGCCGACTGACCCCGTCTCAGACAACACTCGACGTCGACTTGCTCGACGTCGGTTCGCCCGGAGCGGCACGGGCGGCGCGGCGCGTGGTTCGGCCTCAGTCCTCGATGACGTCGAGCCCCTGGTCTCGGAGACCCTTGATGCTGTCGAGCATCGCCTGCAGTGTTTCGGCGCTGTGGCCTTCCCAGGTCCGCACCTGGTCGATGACGCGCATGGGGTGGCGAGTCCGGTAGGACTGAGTGACGTTGCCGGGGAACTTCTTGTTTGTGACGTTGGGATCGTCTTCGAAGGGCCCGGTCGGCTCGACGACGTAGATGTGGCCCCGTTCCTCGCTCCCAGCGAGCGCCGTGGCCAGTTCGGCGGCCCAGACGGCGGGTTCGAGCAGCGCCGCAAAGTAGACGTGGTTCGAGATCCGAGCCTCGTGATAGTTCGAGAGATGGCCCGGCACGACCCGATCCCCGACGTCGAACGCGATCTTCGTTCCGTGGAAGAAGGGCCCTTCGATCAGCTCGCAGCTCTCGAAGTTGACCGGGAAGTAGCCCGTGTCTGCTGACTCTGCGATCGCCTCGGCGATCGACTTCGCTCCCTCGGCGCCCTGCTCGTCATTCATGGGGTCCTCCGATCACCGGAACCCCACTCCGGTAATCAGAGGAAGATACCCTGCCTTCCCCAGTCGCCCCTCAGCGCACCCGCCCGCATCAGCCGACGTACCGGCGCTCAATGGCCTCTACGAGATGGCGTCTCTGAACGCGATGCCTTCTGCGCCGATGGCTGCGCCCTCGTCCACCGGCAGGATCGGGTCGGCCGTGAAGGTCATGTGAGGAGCGAACGAAGTCATCGTCCGAGCCAGGGTGGCGACACTGTCGACCTCGACGATCGCGACGCCGCCGCTGCCATCAGCCAGGCTGTAGAAGCCCTTGAAGTCAGCAGCTGCCGGCGGCTCCCACCCCTGGAAGAGCTGGAGCCGGCGCCTGTAGCCGTCTTCCCCATTGTCGACAAACGTCCACTGCACATGAAACAGCATGCCACTGCCCCCTTTCCCGGCTCAGCGCGCGTGCCAGCCAGCCTGACCACCCTCGCGCACCCCACATGGGGCGTCAACGTTCGCGCCAGCGGACCGGGTTTCACCACCCCTCCTGGTTCCGAATCCGGGCTCGAGGCCTGCCAGGCACCGCTCTCGGCGCGGTCGCCGCGCTGATTCGGACGACAACGTTCAACCGACACGGACGTCACGGTGCACGACGACGCGACGAATAGCGCTCGCTTCTTGCGATCCTCAGCGAGACTCAATGCATGACGAAGATCTACCGGGTTGTCGTGCGCGGCCAGTTCGTTGCACGTTCACCTGCGACGAACAGCTCGCCGCTTTGAACCTGCGCTACGAAGTCCGGGTCGACCCCCAACGCTGCGAGACATCCGACGAACAGCTCGAAAAGGAGGCACGCGAGCGAGCAGCCTGTTGGCTCGATGAGCACGGCTATGGCTATCGATGCCTTCGGACCACGATCACCGACATGGCGTCGATCTGGCGGTGCTGAATTGACCGGCCGTGTCGCCTGCCGGTGGCAACGCCGTCTGCCTCAACACGTGGCGATCGCGTCACCTTGGCGGATCCGGCCGGGTTCGATCACGCGGGCGTGCAGGCCGCGAAGGCGAAGGGTCCGTCCTCGTGCGGAGTTCGCAACACGCATGGCGTCGTGACCGAACCGGGAGACGAACTTGGCACAACCGGTGTGCGGCTCCGCGGTGACCTCGATCACGGTGGGCCCGATGGCCAGCCGGCTGCCTACCGGAAGGTTGGCCTCGCTGAGGTCGAGGTCGACGTAGAGCTGATCCCCGGCAAGAGCCCAACGTGACCGGTCACCGGCGATGAGCCCGGCAAAGCGCGCGTTCATGACCGTGAGCTGCGTCTCTGGGTGAGGCGAACCGTCGCTGGTGCCGCTGCTGCCACGGCTGATCCAGTTGTCGCCGAGAAGCCCGATCCGGGTGTCCAGGTCGCCGACCTCGACGATCTCACGTTCGCCGACTTCCGGGCGGCGGACGATGAGCTCGAGGAATCCGTGGTCCGACGGAGCGGCACACACGTGCGGGAGTCCCGCCTCCAACTCTTCTGCGCTGAGATGCATCGGGCAAGAGTAGTGAAGGGCACCTGACGCCACGATCGAATTCTCGACGCGCTGGCGTACGCCTCGGAGCACCGGGATCGGGTAGCGACGATCGCAGACCCCGTCGACTATCTACCGGTCGTGGGCCGTGATCGGCACCGACGAAAGCGGACGGGAAGGCGGCGCGGAACCGCCGGAGAGACATGGCCTCTCCGGGCGTCCTCGTGACGAACGGCCCTACGGCAAGAGAGGGTTCGGTCAATACGCTGCGATTACCACGGGGTGCGCCGAGCGGCGCCCCTCCCAACGGGCGCTCCCGCCGAGGGAGGTTCATCATGGTTGATTCCGGTGTCGTCGCTCTGGTCGAACGTGTCAAAGAGAGCCGCAAGGGATCCAAGATCATGCTGCGAGTCCTGTCGGGTTCGCTGCATGATGGCGACGAGATCGAACTCGTGCGGGCCGATGGATACCGGAAGATCGCGCGCATCACGGACCTCGGTTCGCAGCCGCTCACTCCTGATTCGACCTTGATCAAGTTTGTTGGGGGCGTGGCAGAGGGCACGTGGCACCATCAGGACAGCAGTGCCACCGGCCTCTTCTTCGAGGGTGACCTCATCCGCGCTCCCGGTGCCGAATCCGTGCCCGCTCCCCCGGAGTCGGGCACGATCCTCGCTGACATCCGTGCTGCGCGCGCCGAGGGAAGCATGCCGCAGGGCGGCCACCTTCCCGATTCGGTCATTGCCCTCCATCTGCTCCATTGCACGGAGAGCGCGGTCAGGTTCTCGCAAGGGGCCCTCACGACGAGTGCCCAGTATCTCGCGCTGGCCCGCACGCTCGATGGCTACGGTCTTGTCGAACAAGCCGACCGTGCCCGCCTGGTCGCAGCAGCAGTGGTCGAAGGGTACGACCCCGGGCCCAGCGCCCGAGGCTTGGCGTCGATTGCCGCGGGGGTCCTGAACGTCCCCACCGGCTTCAAGTCGCCGATGCTCGTGCAAGGGTTCGCCCTCGCGATGGAGGAGGGCGACACCTTCGTGAAGAGCTATCAGAAAGGGGTAAGGGGCTCAGGAGAAGGTATTCGGCGGCCGCTTCAGCTCGAAGGTCGCGCGGTGGGCCTCGCCTGGTGCAAGACGTGCCGAACCGTCCGCCAGGTGGACGTCCACATGAAGTGTGCGACGTGTGGCAAGAAGGTGAAGGGCGACCTGGAGCGCGTCGTCATACCGGCAGACCTGCCCGAAGCCTTGGCCGACTTGCGCCTCATTCACGGTGTGTAGGAGACGGCCCAGATGCAGCAACCCGCTCGACGCTCTTGGCTGTCAAGTTGGCTGTCACCATCTTGGACTACGCCCAAAACAACACCGACCCGGGACATAGTCCCAGGTCAGGAGTAGTGGGCCGTAAGGGATTTGAACCCCTGACCCCCTGCGCGTCATGCAGGTGCTCTAGCCAACTGAGCTAACGGCCCCGGGACGCATGAGCGTAGCAGGCGCCGTCCGCGATCACGCCACCTGTCAGGTGAGGAGGCTCACCCGATTCGGCGGGCCAACGCGACCATGCCGGCGACGACGGAAACACCCGCTCCGGCGATCACGAGCCAGAGCCCCGTGGCGTAGTCGAGTCCAAGCCCGAAGAGCAGTTCGGGGTCCTGGTCCTGCACCAGTAACAGCTCGGGCAGGTCGGCGGAGAGGTTTGCGATGTCGACGAGGCTGAAGACCGCGAGTCCCGACGCGACCAGGGCGGCGGCGCTGATGCCGGCGCCAACCCACCAGGCTCGGCGTCCGGCGACGGCGAGGAGGGCACCCATCGCCACGACGGCCCCCGCGAGCAGCGTGCCCAATCCGTTGGAGTCGCTCAGCCCGTTCACCGCTCCGGTGAAGTGATCGCCGGAGGCTTCGGCCCAGCCGAGGACGGAGCCCACCACGAGCAAGGCGGCGCCGGCCACGCCGAGGATCGCCGTGAAGATGTCGGGCGCTCGTCGCCGAACGATCTCGGCGGGGATGGTCACCTCGGCGGGCTCCTCCAAAGGAGGTTCCGGGACGGGCGCGGAGTCGCCGGCCATCGGGGGAGCCGTGGGTGGCGCCCACTGGGTCGGTGATCCAATCGGCGCCGATGCAGCTGGGGACACGTAGGCCGGGGCCGCGGTGGGCTGGGCGAATGCGGGTCCCGACGCTGTCGGGAACGACTCCGGCGCCGACAGATGCGGCGAGTCCGGTGGTGGTTGGTAGAGGGGTGGCAGTGAGGGCACCACCTGCGTCGGCGGTGACTCGACCACGGGAAGCGCAGCCGTCGGTACATCGGACGCCGAGGGGGCTTCGAACTCGGCTGCACCCACCGGCGCAGCCTGCTCCTCGGTCGTCGGCACCGCGTCGGCAGGAGCCAGCGCGGCATCGCCTGGAGGCACGGTCGATTCGGTTACCGACTCCGCTTCGAACACCGTGGCGTCATCGGGCTTCACCCAGTCGGTGGGGTACAGCTCAGGGGCGTACCACTTCCCGTCGGATGCCTGCCACCAGCCGGGTCCTTGGGAGACGTCGCTCATCGCCAAACCCTATCGGGCCGGGTGGTCGCCATGGGGCGACCGAACGATGATGGTGGAGCGCCGGGCGGGATTTGAACCCGCGATTGTACGGCTTTGCAGGCCGCTCCCTTGGTCCGCTCGGGCACCGGCGCCAGTCGTCAACGTGTCCGAATCGGGCACGCCGTGACAGCGGGCCTCACTGTAGTCGGCGCCGCCGCCGAAACCCCTCCCCTGCGAACTCTCCGACACCTGCGCGTACCCGCTCCCAGACCCGTTCCGAAAAGCGGGCCCGGCGGGGAGATCTTTACCATCTGCTAACCCAACAGAATCCGCCCTACGACTACCTTCTCCGCAGGCTCAGAGCGCGAACTCCGCCAACGCGCGCTCGGGCCAGTCGGCCGCCAGGCCGTGCCCCGGCCGGTCGCATCCCGCACGTGACCACCTCGCCGACGCGGCCTGGCGGCCAACGCTCATCGTCAGGGCGCAGCTTCTCGGGTCCCTGGTCGTGCCTGCTGGCGTAGGCTCTGGCGGTCAACGACCGCGAGAACCAGGGGGTTCGGATGAAGGTGGACACGGGGTTGCCGATGCGCCCTGACATCGAGGCGATCGCGACCTACGTTGCGGCGCAGGAAGCCGCGGGTTTCAGCGGCGTCTGGAGCTCCGAGACCAGCCACGAACCCTTCCTGGCCCTCGTCGCGGCGGCGCAGGCATCGACGACTGTCGAGCTCGGCACCTCCATCGCCGTCGCGTTCGCCCGCAACCCGATGAACCTGGCCAACGTCGGGTGGGACCTCCAGGCCATGAGCCGCGGCCGGTTCATCCTCGGCCTCGGCAGCCAGGTCAAGCCGCACATCACGAAGCGCTTCTCGATGCAGTGGTCCAAACCGGCAGCCCGCATGCGCGAAATGGTGCTGGCCCTGCATGCCATCTGGGACAACTGGCTGTCCGGCGCGCCCTTGCACTTCGACGGCGAGTTCTACACCCACACCTTGATGACGCCGTACTTCGTCCCCCACGCGGACGACATCGCGGAATGGGGCCCGCCGAGGATCCACCTCGCAGGGGTCGGCGAGCGCATGACGGCCGTTGCCGGCGAGGTAGCCGACGGGTTCCTGTGCCACGGGTTCAGCACCGAGCGCTACGTGCGCGAGGTCACCATCCCCGCGCTCACGCGCGCTCGGGCGGCGGCGGGCAAGACCATGGAGGGCTTCGAGATCCACGGGCCGATGTTCCTGGTCACGGGAACCGGCGAGGAGGAGATCACCCGAGGCATCGTCGCGATGCGCGAACAGATCGCTTTCTATGCGTCGACACCGGCCTATCGGGGGGTCCTCGAGCTCCACGGGTGGGGCGACCTCCAAAGCGACCTCAACGCGCTGTCCAAACAGGGACGGTGGCAGGAGATGGGCACCCTCGTCGACGACGACGTGTTGCACGCCTTCGCTGTGGTCGGCGAACCCGACGCCATCGTGCCCGAGCTGGCACGGCGC
Source organism: Acidimicrobiaceae bacterium (assembly GCA_024641655.1). Lineage (GTDB taxonomy): Bacteria > Actinomycetota > Acidimicrobiia > Acidimicrobiales > UBA8592 > JAHECR01. Next base: position 5,094 of record JAHECR010000068.1, on the reverse strand, counting down.
TATGGCGACATCGTCGACCGCATGCATTTCCGCGCACCCGCCAGCCTTCCCGCCGATCAGCAGGCCGCGATGGTCGCGTCGCTGGCCGCGATCTGATCGCAAGCCGCTCCTGCGCGCTCCGCTGTCGAGAGCTACCGTAAGCGCGACAGTCGACGACGTCGGAGGAGACGATGAAGACCACCCTTCCCTGTCCGTGCGGACAGGTCATCCGAGGCGAAGACGAGGACGATCTCGTCGAGAAGGCGTTCGAGCACCTCCGCGAGAAGCACCCGGCGATGGCGGAAGACTACGAGCGCGAACACATCCTGTTCATGGCGTATTGAGGCCTGCAGGGTGCGTCACCCATCGCGCCGCTCGCATGGTCGGAGACGACCGCTGACGCGATCGAGGTGTACCTCCACGGGCTCGATGAACCAAAGCGGGCAACGCTCCAGCAGCTCCGAGCCGTGCTCGTGAACCTACTCCCGGGCGCCGAGGAAGGTCTTGCCTGCCAGCTCATGGGTCGCGTCTTCGCACCTCATCGGCTGCATCCTCGGCAACCTCGACGCCAGCGGGCTCCAGTGAACGGACATACCGAAGGCGGCGCGTCACCCGTGCGCGGTGGCGCTCACCCTGGCGCACCTTGTTGTAGAGCTGCTCACGGACCCGCCAGGCAACCACCGTGTCACCCTGACCGGTGTCGAGCGCACAGAAGAACCGGCTCTTGGCTCGGTCGTGGGAGCTCTTGTCGCCCTCCTCGTGCAGCCCGATGAGGCCCCACCGGGCTCTTCGGCGGATGAGGACTCCGTCGAGCGTGTCAACTGCGACGAAGTCGCCGAGCGCCGCAACGAGCTTCACGAGGTTCCATGCCGCGACCACAACCGCGAGGGCGCCGACGACGAGGGCGATGACGTCGACGACGCCCGCCGCGCTCGCTGGCACATCCTCGACGATGCCCACGTCGTCGCCCAGGACCCGCCCAACCAAACCCACGACCACCGCGGCAGCGCCACCGACCACGATCGCGCCGAGCACCGCGAGGAGCGGGTGTTGGCCGTAGCCCGGCCGCATCCTCGGATACCGCACCTGGACCTGCCGCCAGAAACCCGACGCCCGGCTCCAGCAGTGACGGTGGTCCTCTGCCCCCATGGGGAGCTGCTTCAGCGCCGCCGGTGCCAGGTCGAGGGCGACCGCCAACGCAAGCTGACGCTCCCACAGCACCACCGAGGCGGCCGACTTGTCCGAGAAGTCGCCGACGGTGTCGAGGTAGTCGCGGACGCCCAACCAGCGTCCCGCGGCCGCCAATCCAGCATCGGTGTCGCGCTGAAGGTCCCGTCCAGGCAGCGTCAACAACCACATCCCGACGGCAACGGTGACGACGAGAGCGACGCCCCAGATCCACCCTGAGGAGTCGACACCAGCCCCGGACTCGGTCTGGTCGCCGAGCCGTTCGGCGGCCCAGAGGGCCCCTGCCGCGGCGAACACCCCCAGCCACAGCGGCGCCATCGCCCGCGCCGACCAGCGGGGGCGGCACAGACCCCGCTCTTGCGCATCGGCGATCACCTCCCCGCGGAAGTCGCGCCACCATCGCTTCGACGCGTCACCGGCCCCGGTGGTCATGGCCGCAGCCGGGATGACGCCGTCGACCGCGAGGTGCCGCAGGTGGTCCAGCACCCGCTCCTCGTAGGGCGTCAGGAGGTCCGTCGGCCGGCGGCCCCGCAGGCGCACGATGACGTTGCCCCCCGCAACTTCCTCAACGGTCAGCCACTTCCGGACGGCCAGGTCGAGCACCGTGGCAGGCACACTGGCCGCGGTGACCGCGAAGTCGTCGGTGAGCAGATCGACGATCGCAACGGGCTCGACTCCCAAGTCATCGGAGGCGGGGCCCATCGACGGCCGTCGCGGCCGGTTGCGCCATCGGGCCACCGACGTGGCCAGCGCGGTCGCCAGCGCGACCGCAAGCGCCAGGACCGAGAACCCCAAGACCGGATCGGTGTCCACCGCGTCTCCTCCTCTCGACGAGAAGCGCACTGCCGAGGCAGCTCCATGATGGCAGACGCGGTTCGCGTCGTGACCGGATCGATCCCTATCGGTCGGGCGTGACCGGGTCGCTGGTGAAGGTGCGGCGAGCGATCCGCCAGGTGCCGTCGACGCGCGCGAGTTCGTCGAGGACGCGGCCCGAGCTCACGATCACGCCGCCCTCGAGCAGCAATACCGAGCTCCGGCACCGAGCGCGGTCGCCATCGACGTCGATGACGTGGTTGACGGTGACCCGGTGCACCGTGCTCGGTGCCAAGCCGGCCAGGAGGGCCGTGATGGCCTCTCGACCCTTGAGGTGCTGGCCCGAGCCGATGAACTCGCCGTCGTCGCAGTAGAGCCGTGCCCACTCCGCCGCCGCTCCTTCGTCGAAGTAGAGGCAGTAGCGAGACAACAGGTCGCGGATCTCGTCACGGTCTTCGCTGATGGTCGGCACGAACTCCTGTCTACCCTTCGGGGCCGCGCCGACGCCATGCACCACGCCCAGCAATCTCGACTTGGCTCCGTCGGAGACCGACGGGAATGGCGGGAGCGTCCTGACTGGGACACACTGTGCCCGTGGCGTCACCCGGGAGCAGGCCGCGGCCGACGGTCTCCGAGATCATGAGTCGATCGGTGGTGTCCCTCGCGGTCACCGCCACGGTCGCGGATGCACGCGAGGCCCTCCTCGATCAGCGCGTTTCGGCTCTTCCCGTTCTCGATTCCCACTCAAGACCGGTCGGCATGGTGACCAAGACCGACCTGGTGGCTTCGTTGGCCGAGGACCTCCCGGTGGCGATGCTGATGTCGAGTCGGGTCCTGACCTGCGCCGCCGAGACCTCGGTGTTCGACGCTGCCCGGTTGATGCGTAGCAGCCATGTGCACCACCTCGTCGTGGTCGAGAGCGATCGGGCCGTCGGTATGTTGAGTGTCTTCGACCTCCTCGAGGTGTTCGACCGGTTCGGGGAATCCGACGTCTGAGCCCCCCTACCGCGCCGCGCTCACCGACCTCTCGTCCGACCCTGTCTCCGGGGCTCGACCGCTCCCGGCGCCTTCACGCAGGGGGCCGTTGGTATCGCCGGGCTGCTGGTCCAGAACCATTGACACCTGCGTGTCATGGCGACGGCGTCCTCGGGCCTCGCCATTGCACCCCGTCCGAGACACGCTCTGGTTACCCCTCAACATCGTGCCGGACCGCGGGTTCGACGCCCGTCACCGCCACGAACGCCACAGCGGCACTCGCCGCGGCGGCGCGGCCGTCGGTCGTCGCGATCCACGACTCCATCCCTCAGACCGATCTCTTCGGTCGGACCGTGGAAGGCCAGGCCGCAAGGTGTGTCTCGACGCCGGGCTCGACCCGACCGTCATCAGACCAGCCCTCGACCCGCGTCGTCTGGGCGAAGGTCGGCTCGTCCGGTGAGAGCAGGCGCGGCGGCCACCCCGGAAAGCAATACGCCGCCCGGTGACCCCCGGCGGAGAATCGCCGCGTCGCTGGCGCGACCTGCCAGCTCGGCTGACACACTGGGCCCGGTGACTGCATCATCGAGCGACGCCCCTTCGCGTCGGGGGCCGGCGACTCGCTCGGTGCGGACGCTGGTCAAGGTGCTCATGCTGGCCTTCGTCATCCATACCTTCGTGATCCCTCAGATCGGTGGTGCTCGTGCGGCACTGTCCACCGTGTCATCGGCGTCACCGTGGTTGATCGGGCTGGCGGCCGCGCTCGAGGTCGGCGCAATCGTGGCCTACGGCGTCTTGACCCGCTTGCTCCTGCCACCGGAGCCTCAGCTGGGCATCGGCTTCTGCAGCTCCGTGGCCCTGGCTTCGATGGGCGTCAACCATGTGGTGCCGGGGGGAGCGGCGACCACCGCAGCGGTCAACTACCGACTCTTCGGCCGAGCCGGGGTGCCTGGTCCCCAACTCGCGTTTGCGCTCGGGACACAGGCGCTCGGCTCTGCGGTGGTGCTCAACCTGTTGCTCTGGCTTGCGCTGGTGGCGTCGATCCCCGCGACCGGGTTCGATCCGCTCTACGCAACGGCAGCCGGCGTCGGCGCCGTGCTCATGGCGGTGTTCGCGTCGGCCCTCGTGGCCTTGCGCATGGGGCGAGACGGACTGGCGCACCACGGGGCACGCATCCTGGGACGCCTCCCAAGGCTCGAGCCCGCTGCGGTGGAGGTCGCCATACGCGACGTTGCAGCCCGGTTGGACATCCTCGTCGCGAATCCACGGGTGATCGTTCAGGGCGTGACGGTCGCGGCCGCCAACTGGCTCCTCGACGCGGCGGCTCTGGCAACCATGCTGGCGGCATTCGGGCACCGCCCGTCGATCGTCGGGCTGCTCGTCGCCTACGGCCTGGCGAACGTGATGGCCGCGATTCCGATCACTCCCGGCGGCCTCGGGGTGGTCGAAGCCATCCTCATCCCGACCTTGGTCGGCTTCGGAACGCCGACCTCGGTCGCCGCAGTCGGGGTGGTGGCCTACCGGTTGGTCAGCTTCTGGCTGCCGATTCCGGCCGGCTTGACGACCTACGCCGTCCTCCAGCGCCGATCGGCGAAGGAGACCAGCCCGGTGGGCGTCGGCACACTCCTCGGCACGTTGCTCGAGCATCGCGTCGATGAGGTCAACGGGTCTGTCGCAGCCCAGGCTCCTGAGCGAGGCTGAGCACAAGGGAGGACGAGATGATTCACCTGCTCCGCATTCTCGCGGCCCGCTGGTGCGGCCTTCCGCCCCGGCGGGAGCCGACTTCATGCTCGATCCAGCCAGCTGGAGCGTCCTGGGCCACGAACGCACGACCCGCTGCATCGTGCGGTGGAGCGTCGCTGCGACGATCGCCCGGTGTCGAGGAGGCCGCGCTCCCGCCGGTCATCGACGCCGGATCCGGACCGTTGCGATCGGCTCCCCCGCCGGCGTCCGCATCTCCGCCTCCACCGGGAGGCGCGATGCGTCGAGAACCAGCTGTATGGCTCCGCCATCGGCTAGAGGCCCGCCGCGTCGGCGTCGGCCAACACCACCGAGTCCGCCGTCTGCACCCGTGCCGCCGGCAGCTCGCGGTCACCGCGGAGAAGGCCCGCGAGTGCCTGGCGCTTGTCGGCCCCGGTGACG
>JAHECR010000121.1:26521-43459 GCA_024641655.1 Acidimicrobiaceae bacterium | reverse complement strand
TTTTGAGTGGGTCCTGGCTGACCTCCTCGAAGTGCAAAAGCCCCGGTCAGTCTCCTGACCAGGGCTTTCGTGAGTCGGGCTGAGAGGATTTGAACCTCCGACCTTCGGTCCCCCAGACCGACGCGCTAACCAAGCTGCGCCACAGCCCGTCTCGGAAGGCCACATGGTAACGCCTTCCGTTGGCGCTGCCACCATTGGGTCGACGCTCCTGACCGCGCCAACGGTGGGTCAGTGCACCAACCAGATGATGCCCTGGATCAGCCGCCAGCTCAGGTAGACGACCATGGCCACCACACCCACCCAGAAATGCCAGGGGACCTTGCCGCGACCGCTCGTTTCGAGCTCGGAGCCGTCCTCGCCGGAGGGGTCCTCAACGGTCTGATCGGGTGTGAGATCACCCCCGCAGTCGGGGCACACGCCGTCGCTGCCGACCGATCCGGGGTTGAAGAACCTGCTACACGGCGCACACCAGGGCACGCCGGGCAGGGTACCGGCGAGCGAGGCGGCCCGTCGTGGCGACGCAGGGCGCCGCCTGTCACACCCGGCGGATCGCGAGGATGGCCACGTCGTCCTCGATGGCTTCGGTCGAATAGTCGCGTGCGGCTTCGAGCAGCGACTTCGTGAGCACATCGGGAGCAACGCCGGGATCGCGACGGAGATGCTCCGCGATGCGGTCTTCGCCGAAGAGATCGGCACCGTTGCGGACCTCGGCGAGGCCGTCGGTGTACATGAGCACCATGTCGCCGAGCTCGAGTGGGATCTCCCGGCTGACATAGGTGGCGTTGGGGTCGAGCATCAGGAGCGGCCCGCTCGCCTTGAGAGGCTGGACCTCACGTTCGTGCCACAAGAAGGCCGCGGGGTGGCCTGCCGACGCGAACCGCAACGTGCCGGCCTCGGTGTCGAAGATGACGACCACGAGCGAGATGAACTCCTCGAGGCGCTCGCCCCCGGCCATCTGATGGTTGAGCTCTTCGAGCGCCTGCGCCGGGTCGCGGAAGCGCTCCAGGAACACGCGCAGCAGATACTTGGCCTGGAACGCGGTGATGCTCGACTCGATCCCGTGTCCCGCGACGTCGCCCACAACGGCGACCAGCCGGGACTTCGACACTCGGAAGAGATCGAAGAAGTCGCCGGCCATGAGGCCCGTGCCGGCCTGGTAGATGCGCCCGACGTCGAACCCGCTGAAGTCGGGTAGGTCCTCCGGTGCGAGCCGGCTGGCCCACGCTCGGGGTGCGAGGCTCTCCTGGTTGAGGGCCTCCTCGGCACGCTTTTCGAGCTCGAAACGCTCCGCGCTCAACCGGGCGTCACGCACGGCCTCGTGGCTCCACATCACGGACAGTCCCGCAGGCACGGCGAGCAGTGACAGGACCACGACGGCCTCGAGGGACTGGGCGAAGGCGATGACCAACGAGCAGAACGCGAGCAGCCCGTACAGCAGCGCTGTGTGCGTCTCGCGACGGAAGTCGCCCCGGGTCAGCGTGATGGCTGCGCGCTGGGCGACCGAGTCGCGTGTGTCGACATCACGAAGGTTGGCTTCGAGACGTCCGAGGAGACGGTGCCGCAGTCGTGCCGATCGCGCCCACACGTAGGCTGCCCCGACGGAAAGGATGGCGAGTGCCACCAGCACTGGCGTTTCCATTGACACTCTAGGGTAGCGCTCCCCCGGGACCGACAACAGGCTCTGTGCAGATCTCCTCAGTCGGTGCGTTTGCGTACGCGCAGCTTCACCGGGACCGACCCGAGCTCGAGGTGGTCCCGTAGCTGGTTCTCGAGGTACCGGATGTAGGTGCGCGGCAGCTCGCGGTTCGCGAAGAGCGTGAATGTCGGCGGGTCGCTGGCCCCTTGCGTGGCGTACAGCACTCGGGCGCCTCCCGGTGCCGGGTGCTGCGCCTGGGCCCGCCGGATCACCAGGTTTACCTCGCGGGTCGGGACGCGTCGGCGGTAGTCGTGGATCGTCGTCGCGAGGATGGGCAGGAGACGGTGGACCCCCTGACCAGACAACGCGGAGGTCCGCAGGACCGGGGGCTCGCCGAGGAACCGCAGCTTGGTCTCGACCTGGTACGCGAGGTCCTCCCGTGCCGCCGTGTCGAGGAGGTCCCACTTGTTGAGTACGACCACCACCGGGCATCCGGCAGCGTCGACCCGCTCGGCCAGGCGCTGATCCTGGTTGGTGATCCCGACCGTGGAGTCCACGACGAGCAGCGCCACGTCGGACGCGTCGACGGCCTTGAGGGCGCGGACGAGTGAGTAGTACTCGGTGTCCTGGTCGATGCGCGCCTTGCGGCGCATGCCGGCGGTGTCGACGAAACGGATGGGGCCGAGCTCGGTGTCGACGACGGTGTCGATCGCGTCCCGGGTGGTGCCGGCCTGGTCGTGCACGACCGAGCGCTCCTCACCGATGAGCCGGTTGAACAGTGTCGACTTCCCGACGTTGGGTCGTCCGACGATAGCGACGGCGACGGTCTTGTCACCCTCGTCGATCGGTGCGTCGTCTTCGGGTTCGGGCTCGGGGAACGTTGCGACGATCGCGTCGAGGAGGTCCGCCGAACCCCGACCATGGAGCGCAGAGATCGGCATCGGTTCGCCCAGGCCGAGACCCAGGAACTCCCAGATGGAAGCCTCGTGCACTTCGTGGTCGACCTTGTTCACCGCGACGAAGGTCGGTCCGCTCCGGCGGCGGAGTAGGTCGGCCACCAGGTCGTCCTCGGAGGTGACGCCCACGCGGGCATCGACCACGAGGATCGCCACATCGGCGTCGGCGATGGCGCGTTCGGATTGTGCACTCACCTTGTCGTCGAGCGCGCCGCCCTCGCCGGCCTTTGGCAGCCATCCGCCGGTGTCGACCAGGGTGAACGAGCGGCCCGCCCATTCGGCGTCGAAGTCCTTGCGGTCGCGGGTGACACCGGGTCGCTCCTCGACAATGGCCTTGCGCCCGCCGACGATGCGGTTGACGAGCGTGGACTTGCCCACGTTGGGGCGACCGACGATGGCGACCACCGGGTTCGGGTTCATGAACGGTCCTTCGTCTTCGGGTTGGTGCCAGGCGTGTCGACGGCTTCGCCGAGGGCTCGGCGTAGCGCGATGCCGTCGGTGGCGACGACCTCGACCGGGCGCGGGAGATCCTCCGGCGTCGTGCCGTCGAGGAACTGACCCCGCGACAGGCAGACGTCGGGCAACAGATAGCGGTGGCCCTCGGGTTCTCGGGCCAGCACGCGAGCGAGGTCCTCCCCCACCATGAGCCCGGCCACTGCGACGTTGCCACCGAAGAACCGGTTCTCGACGGGGATCACGCGCACGTCGGAGCGGGCCAGCTCGGCGACGAGAGGTCCGAGGATCGTGGCACCGTAGGCGCCGGTGAGAATCCCGATCGGGGCGGAGGCGCGGGGGCGCAGCTGCACCGGCGACGCTACTCTCGGCGCTCGATAGCCGTCGGCGGGCGCGCCTTCGACCCATGCGAAGAAGCCGCTTGCGGGCCCGGTCGGCTCGGCGGCGAGACCGCGGAACTCGAGTTCGAACGTGCGGGCGATGCCGACGCCGTCCTCGTGCATCCCGAACCCCTCGTACGCTTCGGGCTCGGGGAATGGTCGACCCGCCATGAGGTAATACTCGTCGGCAGCGTGCACGATGCGGCGCCCGGCTTGCGCGAGGAAGGCACCCTGCCACTGCTCGATAGTGTCGATGACCGCCGCGGCCTCGTCGGGCGTGTGGGCCCGCATCCGCTGCTCGGTCGAGAAACGGCTCACCCCGAGCGGCACGACGCAAAGCGATCGCAGGTCGCAGTAGCGCTCGAGCACGGTGCACAGCGTGTCGTCGAGAACGGCTCCGTCGTTGATGCCCGGACACACGACGATCTGGCCGTGGATCTCGATGCCGTGGTCGAGCAGGGCTCGCAGCCAGCGCAGGCTCGGTCCGCCACGCCGATTGCGGAGCATCTCGGAGCGGATGTCGGGGTCGGTGGCGTGGATGCTGACGTTGAGCGGCGACAGGCCTTCGGTGAGGACCCGTTCGAGGTCGGCCTCGGTGAAGCGGGTCAGGGTGGTGAAGTTCCCGTACAGGAACGACAACCGGTAGTCGTCGTCTTTGAGGTAGAGGCTCTTGCGCAGGTCGGGCGGAAGCTGGTAGATGAAGCAGAACTCGCAGTGGTTGTCGCAGGTCCGGACCTGATCGAACAACGCCGAGTCGACCTCGACGCCCAACGGCTCTCCGGCAGCCTTCTCGATCTGGACGTCGAGCAGCAGGCTGCCGCGCCGGATCTCGAGGTCGAGCGAGGCCTCGTCGGTCAGGAGCTGATACTGGATCACGTCCCGAGGCGCTTCACCGTTGAGACGGACGAGCTCGTCACCCACCCTGATGTCGGCGCGCGCGGCAGCAGAACCGCGGTGCACGTCGACGACCCGGGGAATGGACATCTTCCAAGGGTATTGGGGCGCCACACCATCGGGGCTCGATGCAGGTATCGGCGGTGACCGCCGCTTCGGGGGTCGGGTCGGCCACACTGTGACCATGGCCGTCGATCGTGTGCTCCTCGCCGCACCACGCGGCTTCTGCGCGGGCGTCGAGATGGCGATCAAGGCGCTGGCCTGGATGGTTCGGGCGTTCGAGCCGCCGGTCTACTGTTACCACGAGATCGTGCACAACAAGGTCGTCGTGGAACGCTTCGAAGCGCTCGGGGTGGTGTTCGTGGACGACATCGACGAGGTGCCCGAGGGTCGCCCGATCATGTTGAGCGCGCACGGCTCCGCTCCGGAGGTCGTCGAGGCGGCGCGCCGTCGCGGCAGCTTCGTCGTCGACTCGGTTTGTCCGCTCGTCACCAAGGTGCACCACGAGGTGAAGGTGCGCGCCGGCAAGGGCTTCGACATCGTGTACGTCGGACACGAGGGACACGAGGAGGCGATCGGCACGATGGCCGTCGCGCCCCACGCGACCCACCGGGTGGAGTCCGTGGACGAAGTGGCCGCGCTCCCGGCTTTCGAGCAACCGGTGGCGCTCCTCGCGCAGACCACGCTGAGCCACCGCGACTGGGCCTCGGTGCTCGAAGCCGCCCGAACCCGCTTCCCTGCGTTGTGGACGCCGGGACGCAGCGACCTGTGTTTCGCCACCACCAACCGTCAGGCAGCACTCATGCAGATCGCCGAGCGGTGTGATGCGGTCGTGGTGATCGGTTCCGCGAACTCGTCGAACACCCGGGCCCTCGAACGCCTCGCCCTCGAGGTGGGATGCCCTGAGGTGCACCGTGTCAACCACGCCGACGAGGTCCCGGGCCATCTTTCGGGCGTCGTGGGCGTGACTGCGGGAGCCTCCGCCCCCGAGGAGCTCGTGGAGGCGGTGCTCGAACGCCTCGCCCCGGCGCGCGGGGTCGAAGAGCTCCGCACGACCACCGAGGAGGAGTACTTCCCGCCACCGCGTGAGCTGCGGGACCTCATCGGCGCCATCGGGCGATTCGGACCGATCGGTCTCGTGGCCGCAGCCGGAAGAGGCAGCCTCGACGACCGGATGATCGGGGCGTCGTCGGTGTTGGCGACGTTGCGGTAGGCGCCTGCATGCCAAGTCGCCTCCGCACCCCGGTGATCGGACTGTTCGTCCTCGCGGTGCTCCTCGGTGTCGCGGCGGTGGCGCGCGTCGATGGCGTCGGCAGCCGACCGTGCCGGGCCCTGGAGCGTGTGATCGACCCGAGCCCGTTGCACGTGGTCGGAGACGCCGACGTGACCTACGCCCTCAGTCCGCCGACGTCGGGGCCCCACCAGCTACCGGCCCCCGTCGCGGGTGTGTACGACGTCGCGATTCCCGAGCCGTTGCAGGTGGGAGCGCTGGAGTCAGGGCTGGTCATCGTGCAGTACGACGCCACGGTCGGCGACGCCGATCGGGAGACGCTCGTCGCAGCCGCTCGCGGTCCCGGGGTGATCGTTGCCCCTGCCGTCCGCTCCTTCGACGAAGGCGCCCACGTGGCGCTCACGGCCTGGGGCGTGCGCCAGCTCTGCGACGAGGTCGACACCGAGACCGTGTCGTCGTTCGTCGGCGACCGTGCCGGTGCCTACTTCGTGACCCACGACGGCTGAGGCAGGCTCAGTCCAGAGCCGGTCGGTCGGCCTCGGGAGGGTTGGGCGAGCCCGCGAGGACCTGAGCCTCGTCGAAGAGGTCCTGCAGCGTCGCTCGCAGCTCATCGGAGAACGTTCGGAGCTGCGAGCGGCTCACCCGGCGCCTGCCGGCGTCGGGTCGCGGTGCGGGCACGAGGTCGCCATAGAGGAACACGAGCCGACGCGGTTTCGGGACATTCGCGCCCTTGGGGAGCGCCTGCTCGGATCCACCGATACCCACGGGCAGGATCGGGGCTCCGGTGCGCGCTGCGAGCCAGACGGCGCCGTCGGCCATCGGATGGACCGTGGGCCCCGACTTGCGCTCGCCCTCGGGGAACACCACCAGCGCCTCGCCACGTTCGAGGACCCGGATTGCCGCGTTGAGTGCACCGCGGTCGGCCGTCGACTCGCGCTCGAGCGGGAATCCCCCGATGACCGTCAGGAACCAGGCCCAGAACCGTTTGCGGAACAGCGACCCCTTCGCGAGGTACCGGAGCCGCCGGGGGCAGGTCGCGCCGAGCAGCGGGACGTCGAGATTGGACCGGTGCACCGGTGCGATGATGACCGCGCCCGTGGCCGGCAGCGCCTTGGCGTTGCGGGCGTAGGCGCGGAAATAGCCGAGTGCGGCCAGGCGGGCCAGCGCGTGGAGGACGTGGTAGGTGACCCGTGACGGGAGGCCCAGTTGGCCACCGCGCACGTGCTGGGCGTCGAGGGTTTCGGGCCCGAAGTCGTCGGGGTCGGTCACCGCGGCCGCCCGTCGGTCTCGAATCGCGTAGCGATGGCCTCGACGACGTCGTCGATCGCCATGCCGGTGGTGTCGAGGGTCACGGCGCCGTCGGCTTCACGCAGCGGCGAGTCGGCGCGACTGCTGTCGGTTGCGTCCCGTCGGACCAGGTCGGCGAGGATCTCGTGGTGCGGGAGCCCGGTTTGGGCGGCCCGACGACGCGCGCGTTCGTCGGGCGACGCGGTCACGTACACCTTCAGCCTCGCGGCGGGGAACACCACCGACCCTATGTCGCGTCCCTCGAGGACGCCGCCGCCGCGCCGGCGGGCCCATGCCCGTTGTTGGCGCCGCATCGCCTCGCGCACACCGGTGTTCGCGGCGACAGCGCTCACGGCAGCGTCGACCGCGACGCTGCGGATGTCGCGGGTTCGGTCGACTCCGTCGATCAGGACCCGGTCGGTACCGACATCGATCTCGACGTGGCGGGCGAGCGCAGCGACCCGATCGCCGTCAGTGATGTCGATGCCAGCGTCGATCGTCGCCTGGGTGACGCTTCGGTACATCGCCCCCGTGTCGAGATAACCGAGACCGAGGCGCGCGGCGACGAGCTTGGCGACGGTGGACTTCCCGGAACCGGCGGGGCCGTCGATGGCAACGATGTCGAGGCTCGCGTCACCCGCGGCGCGAAGCTCGTCGACGGCGTCGAAGAAGAGCGGGAACGTCTTCGCGACGCAACCGGGATCGTCGATGACCACGCCGGGCGCGACGAGGCCCAGGATCGTGAAGGCCATTGCCATTCGGTGGTCGTCGTGGGTGTGCACCACTCCGCCGGTCACCGTTCCGGGCTCGACGCGGAAACCGTCGGGTAGCTCGTGTGCGTCGATCCCGAGGCCGATGAGCGCTTCGACGACCCCGGCGACACGGTCGGACTCCTTGGCCCGGATGAACCCGATCCCCGTCACCGTCGTCGGCCCCGTTGCCAGCGGGGCGATGGCGCCGAGCGTCGGCGCGGTGTCGGACAGGTCGGCGAGGTCGACGTCGATCCCACGCAGGGAGCCCGTTCCGCGAACCTGGCTCCAGGTTTCGGTGCGTTCGACGTCGGCTCCCATGGTGGCCAGCAGGTCGACGAAACGGGAGTCGCCTTGCACCGACGCAGTGCCGAGCCCCGCCACGGCCACGCGTCCGCCGGTGATCGCTGCCGCTGCGAAGAAGTACGAGGCCGTCGACGCGTCGGGCTCGATGTGATGGTCGCACGCCCGGTAGCCCGTTGGCGCGACCGCGAAGGTTCGGTTGTCGGTGACGGTGATCTCGGCCCCGAATGCCCGCATGATCTCCACGGTCATCGTGAGATACGGGACCGACACGAGGTCGCCGACAAGCTCGATCACGAGCTCGTCGGCCAGGGCCGGGCCGGCCAACAGCAAGGCCGAAGTGAACTGGCTGGAGGTGTCCCCCGGCACGCGCACCCGTCCGCCGCGCAAGGTGCCGCCGACGATCCTGGCCGGGAGCCGTCCGTGGTCGCCTTCCACCAGCGCGCCGAGCGCGGTCAGGGCACCGAAGAGGTCGCTCTGGGGTCGGGACCGGATCTGCTCGTCTCCGTCGACGGTGACCGCCCCCGGAACGAGCGCGGCGAGGGGCAGGACGAAGCGAGCGGTGGTGCCGCTCTGGCGGACCCACAACGGTTGGCGGGGAACCTGGGGTCGACCGGACACGCCGGTGACGACGACGGTGGCCGATCCGACGTCGTGGGTGATCTCGGCGCCCAGGGCCCGCAGGCAGTCCATCATCGCCAAGGTGTCCTCGGCGAGCAACACGCCTGACAGCTTCGACCGCCCGTCTGCCAGCGCGGCGGCGACGAGCGCCCGGTTGGTGATGCTCTTGGACCCGGGCAGCACGAGGTCGACGTCGGGGGCAACCGTGACCGGATCGATCGGCAGCATGGAGCTCATTCCAGCGGCCGCAACGACGGGCGGTAGTCGTGCGCCATCAGCGCACCCACGAGCCGCTCCCCCGTTGCTGCGGGCACGACCATGATCACGACCCCGCGCGCACCCTCGCTGGAGTGCGCGATCTCGAGGTCGTAGATGTTGACGTCGATGTCGGTGGCGAGCCGGGTGATGCTCGCGAGCTCGCCGGGTCGGTCGAGGACCGGAACCCGCACGACGGCCAGCTCGATGTCCTTGGGTACGCCCGTGGGCAGGTTCACGCGGGCCACGCGAGCTTCGGCAAGGCGTTCGAGTAGAGCCGGTCGGTTGCCGCCCGCGATGAGGTCGCGCGTCTCGGCGAGTGAGGCGATCACCTCGTCGAGGACGCGGGTGATCGCTGCGCCGTTGTCGACGAGGATGTCGGGCCAGATGCCGGGGTGACCGGCAGCGATGCGGGTCATGTCGCGGAATCCCCCGGCCGCGAGTCGGAGCAGGGCGCGGTGTTCCTTGGAGTGCGAATCGGCCACCCGCATCAGCGTCCCCGCGGTGACGTGGGGAACGTGGGAGACGACCGCGACGAGTTGGTCGTGCGCGTCGGGCTCGACGACGACGACGTCGGCGCCCAGTGACGCCACGGCCGCCCTCACCGCCGCGAAGTGGGCATCGTCGGTGGTCGTGGTGGGGGTGAGGACCCAGACCGCTCCGCGGAAGAGGTCCGAGCGGGCGCCGGCGATCCCCTCTTGTTCGCTTCCGGCCATCGGGTGCCCGGGGACGAACCGGGGGTCGTTGACCGCGGCGGCGATGCTGCTCTTCACGCTGGCGACGTCGGTGACCGCGTGGGCTCCGGCGTCGAGGGCGGCGCGCACGGCCTGGGCGACGGCTCGCACGGGTGTCGCGACGAACGCGACGTCCACCTGGGACATGTCCCCGATCGCATCGATGGCCCCGAGGTCGAGCGCCGCCTGGCATCGCGCGCCGTCGACGTCGGCGCCCACGACGTGCCAACCAGCCGCACGTAGAGCCATACCGACGGAGCCACCGATCAGCCCCAGGCCGACGACGCCGGCGCGGCCCACCACTGGTGCCCCGGAATCGGTGCTCATGGCATCGTCGGGGCCGCAGGCACGAGGGGCACGACGACACAAGAGGCTCGTCGGAACGTCGGCGGCATCGCTGGCATCGGTGGCATCGGCGGCATCGTACCGGCCCCTGCTGTCGCCCAACCAGGGAACCGTGCCATCAGCGGACGCGTCGGCTGATCGCCACCTCGAGAGCGTGGACCTCGGCGCGCGTGAGTTCACGCCACGTCCCCGGGGCGAGGGTGCGATCGACGATGGGCCCGATCCGGGTTCGTACGAGCCGTCGAACCGGGTGACCGACCGCCTCGCACATGCGTCGGATCTGACGGTTGCGACCTTCGTGGATGACGATGCGCAACACCCCGGGCTGCGGCTGGGAAACCTTGGCCGGGGCGGTGACGCCGTCGTCGAGTTCCACGCCCTCGCGCAAGGTCCGAAGGGCCAGCCGACCGGGCGTGCCCTGCACCTCGACGAGGTATTCCTTGTCGACGCCGAAGGACGGGTGGGTGAGCCGATGGGTGAGGTCCCCGTCGTTGGTGAGAAGGAGCAGGCCTTCGCTGTCCATGTCGAGGCGGCCGACGGGGTACACCCGTGGCTCCGCGGGGACTTCGGCGACCACCGTCGGGCGCCCCTGGGGGTCCTCGGCAGTGGCAATCATGCCCACGGGCTTGTTGAGCAGGTAATACACCTGGCCGGGCCGCACTCCGACGGAGACGCCGTCGACCTGGATCTTGTCGAGCTCGATGAGGATGCGTTGACCGAGCCGAGCGGGGATGCCGTTGACGGTGATGCGCCCGGCTTCGATCATCTGCTCACACGTGCGACGGCTGGCCACGCCGAGCCCGGCGAGGACCTTCTGGATGCGTTGGCCTTCGGGATGAGGCAGGTCGGGGCCGCGGGTGGCCCCGGGTTCATCCGCGGTCACTCGTCTTCGACGATCGAAGGGTCCGCAGCAGGCGCCGCGCCATCTGCCGCAACCGGCCCCACAGGCCGGGGCCCGTGGTCGCCGGAGACAGTGCCAGCTCCGTTGGTTTCGGCGGCAGGCGCTCGGCTCGATGTCCTGCTCGAGGTGTCGTGCGATGCGAGATCCCCGGCTCCGTCGTGTCCGGGGGCGGAGCGAAAGGGCGAGTCGTCTGGCGGAGCGCCGTTGGCGGGGGCCTGCCCGGCGAAATCTCGTTGCGGCGCGGCGGGCGGTGGCATGGCGACGGTGATCTCGATGACCGGTTCGGTCTTGGCGGTGGCGTTGCCACGGCGCCCCGACCAGGGCGTCGGCGAGGGTGGCGACACCGTCTCCTCGGCCACGAGATCGACCTCGACGGTCTCCGTGTCCGCGCCGGTCTCCGTCTCGTCGAGGTCGACAGGGGCCGGGGTGGTCGGGGGGGTTGCACCGACGAGTGGCTCGGGGCGCAGCCCTTCCTCGAGTGCCTCGACGACGTCAGCGCCCGGCACGAAGGCGCCCAGTGGCGGGAGCTGCCCGAGATTGTCGAGCCCGAGCCGCTCGAGGAACAGCGAGGTCGTCCCGAACAACGTCGCGTTGCCCGGTCCGGGGTCGCGTCCGGTCTCGTCGATGTAGCCGCGCTGCTGGAGTGTGCGCATGACGCCGTCGACGTTGACCCCGCGGATCGCCGCGATCTGGATGCGGGAGATGGGCTGCTTGTAGGCAACGATCGCGAGGGTTTCGAGCGCGGCGGTCGACAAGCGTGAACTCTGGCCGTCGAGGACGAAGCGCTCGATGTAGGGCGCGGCGTCGGGGTGGGTCTGGAACCGGTAGCCACCGGCGACACGGGCGAGGACGAAGCCCCTCCCCTGTGCCTCGTACTCGGCGGCGAGCTCGTCACAGGTGGCTTCGATCGCCGTCTTGGGCAGCTCGAGGAGCTGGGCGAGCATCCCCGGCTCGACGGGCGAGTCGGCGACGAGGATGATGGCCTCGATGGCGCGGCGGGTGTCAGCGTTGGTGTCCATCAGCCCTCATAGCTGTCGATGGCGGTCATGTCGGAATCATGGGCACCGCCGACCCACTCGACGGTCAGCTCGCCGAAGCTTCGGACCTGGGTCAGGTCGACGAGGCCCTGCTTGAACAGCTCGAGCAACGCGAGGAAGTACACGACGACCTCGATGCGATCGGCTGCAGAATGGGTGAGTTCGCGCAGCGTGGTGCGACCTGATGTCCTGAGCTCGTCGCTCAGGAGGGCCACCGTCTCTGCCACGGTGATCTTCACGGGCGTCACGTGGAACAGATCGATCGACGGTCGGGGTTTGGGCGCAACGGCGCGGGTGTACGCGCCGAGCAGCTGCCCTGGGGTCACGCCCTCGAGCAGGTCCGGCACCAGCCCGAGGAACTGCTCCTCCATTCCCGCACTGCGGGGGAACGAACGTGCGGCGTCATAGGCCAGGCTCTCCAGCGCGAGCGAGGCGTCCTTGAACGTCTTGCATTCGAGCAGCCGGGCGAGCAGCAGGTCGCGCTCTTCCCAGAGGCCGAGCTCGTCGTCGAGGTCGACCCCGGACGGGTCCGGCAGCAGCCGCCGGCTTTTCAGCTCGACGAGCGTCGCGGCGATGAGCAGGAACTCCGTCGCGATCTCGAGATCGAGCCCCTCGAGGCGGGCGATCTGCGTCAGATAGGCGTCGACGATCGATCCCAGCGACACCTGGTACAGGTCGACCTCGTCCTGCAGGATGAGGTGCAGGAGCAGATCGAACGGCCCCGCGAACACGGGGGTCTCCACCTCGAAGGCCACGGGCCTCACCCTATCCACTGGCCAACCGTCCTTAGGTGATGTCGACAGGGCTCGCTTCGGCGCGGTCGGAGCCGGCCTGGTCAGCACGACTCACTCGACGTCGCGCTCGGCCTGCGGGCGTCCTACGGTCGTGCCGTGGCCCGTTCCATCTGCTGGTTCCGGCGTGATCTGCGCCTCGACGACAACCCTGCATGGTCGGCAGCGAGTCGTAGCGCCGAGGTTGTGCCGCTGTATGTGCTGGAGCCGCAGCTCCTCGAATCGGCAGGCCCCTTCCGGCGCCGGCGACTGCTCGGCGACCTCGGGGCCCTCGACGACGAACTGCGCGAGATCGGCGGACGGCTGCACGTCGTCGTGGGTCCCGCTCAGGAGGCGCTGCCGCGCACTGCGGCTCAGCTGGGCGTGACCTCGATCCACGCCAATGCCGACGTCACCGCGTTCGCGACCCGCAGGGACGACGCCTGCGCTGCCAGCTGCCCGATCGAGTGGCACTGGGGCACCCTGCTGCATCCTCCGGGGAGCGTCCGCACTGCCAGGGGCACGCTCTCCCTCGTCTTCACCCCGTTTTACAGACGTTGGCTCGACGTCGATCTCGCGCCGTTGGCTGAGCCTGGCTCGGCCAGGGTCGTGGTGGCCACAGGCTCCGAACCGCTGCCGACACCGGACACCGATGCGGTGGAGCCGCCGGGCCCTTCCGGTGCGCGGGACCGCCTGGAGGCGTTCCTCGAGGTGGTCGACGCCTATCCCGACCTGCGCGACCGCCCCGCCGACGACGGGACCTCGAAGCTCTCCGCCGATCTGCGTTTCGGCACGATCGGGCCGCGAGCGCTTTTCGACATCGTCGGGACCGCGACCGCCGGACGCGCCGCGTTCGTCCGCCAGCTCGCCTGGCGTGACTGGTATGCCCACCTGCTCTGGGAGCGGCCCGACCTGGTCCACCGCGCGCTTCGTCCCGCCTACGACCGGATCGACTGGCGCGACGACCCCGCGGGGCTGCAGGCCTGGAAGGATGGACGCACCGGCTACCCCATCGTGGACGCGGGGATGCGGCAACTGCGTGCCACTGGCTGGATGCACAACCGGGTTCGCATGATCACGGCTTCGTTCCTGGTGAAGGACCTGCTGATCGACTGGCGCCACGGGGAGCGCTGGTTCCGTCACCTGCTGGTCGATGGCGACGTACCCCAGAACGTCGGCAACTGGCAGTGGGCGGCCGGTACCGGTCCCGACGCGGCTCCGTACTTCCGCGTGTTCAACCCGACCACCCAGGCGGCGACCCACGACCCTCGTGGTGACTACATCAGGCGCTGGGTTCCCGAGCTCGCCGGGCTCGCCGCGCCGTTGGTGCACGATCCATCGTCGGCTGATCCGCTCGAGCTCGCCGCGGTCGGGGTCGTGCTCGGCGACACCTATCCCGTCCCGATCGTCGAGCACGGATTTGCCCGTGAACGGGCGTTGGCGGCCTACAAGGCGGCGCTCGACGGTCAGTAGTCGACGCCGCTGCAGACCTCGCACGGTAGGTCGGCGTGGGTCGCCGCCGCAGCGTGACGATCGTCGGCGTACTGGAACTGGGGTGAGCCGTGACGTGGTGTGCGATCGTCGACGGGTTGCTGGGCCCCGGTGACCGGGTCGGTAACCGGGCGGAACACCGTGTCCTTCCACTCGTCGGTGTCGGACCAGGCGAAAGCGAGATCCACGAGCTGCTCGGCATCGTCGGAGCGCGTGAGTTCGAGCGCGGCGGCGACGATGGCACGGGAGAGGTCGGGTGCGCCGACCTTGCCCGTGGTGTGGCCGAGGGGGAAGTCGACGAACACGGCGCGTGGCAGCCGACCGGCGGCGGTGATGTCGCGGGCTGCCGAGACGCTGGTGGTCACGATGCCGGCGGCCTCGAGAGCCTGCGCGATCAGACCCACGGTCTGATGGCAGACCGGTCAAACCGGCACGAGCAGCACGACGTCAATCTCGTCGGCGAGGCACCGTCGCACCAGTGCAGGAGCCAGCTCCTCGCGCACCCGCCGCTGTGAGTAGATGCCACCCATACAGGTGAAGAAGTCGGGGGCGAGCGTGCCGATGACGCCCTCGGCAACCAAGCGTCGCAGCGCGGTGATGGGAAACACGACGTCGATATCGGTGCGGGCGTCGGAGAGGTCGTACGCGAAGTGCGACGCCCGCAGGTACGCGGTGTCGATGTCCGAGGCGATGGCCCGGTACGTCGTGTCATCCTTGTGGGTGAAGGCGGTTTGGCCCTCGGCGTAGATCCCGCCGGTGGCGATGAGCCCGACCCGGCAGGCGTGGAGGGGCTTGGTCAACGTGGCCATGACCGGAGGCGTCTCGGCATGTCGCCACTGGTAGTCGGCGTATCCGAGCGCTCGATACTGCGCCCCGATTCGTTCCAGATAGTCGATCGGCGGCTGGCGCGCACCTGTCATGGTCCGAGGGTAGTACCCCTCCCCCGTCGCCGTGCCTCTGGGAAATGCGGTGGGTACCGGAGCAGGCGCCGCGTACCCTTGCCTGCCATGACACGAGTGTTCAGCGGTATCCAACCATCGGGCGATCTCCACCTCGGCAATCTGCTGGGGGCGCTGGTGAACTGGGAACGGATGCAGCACGAACACGAGTCGGTGTTCTGTGTCGTCGATCTCCATGCGTTGACGCTCCCAAAGGACCCGGCCACGCTGCGGCGGACGACCCTACAGCTCAGTCAGCTCTTGATTGCGGTTGGTATCGACCCGGAGCGCTGCGTGTTGTTCGTGCAGAGTCAGGTGCCCGAGCATGCGCAGCTCGCCTGGCTCATGGAGTGCACGGTGAGCTTCGGCGAGCTGAGCCGGATGACGGCGTTCAAGGACAAGTCGAGCCGCAACGAGTTCATCTCCGGCGCGCTTTTCACCTATCCGGCGCTGCAGGCAGCCGACATCTTGTTGTACGACACCGACTTCGTCCCTGTCGGTGACGATCAGCGCCAGCACGTCGAAATCACCCGCGACATCGCCGAGCGCTTCAACAGCCGCTATGGCACCACGTTCGTGGTGCCGGCCCACGTGATCCCTCCGGCTGGCGCTCGGGTGATGGATCTGCAGAACCCCGATCGCAAGATGTCGAAGTCGGAGGTGTCGCCCGCCGGCACCGTCAACGTGCTGGAGGACTTCGCGTCGATCGAGAAGAAGTTCAAGCGTGCGGTCACCGACAGCGATGGCGAGGTCCGCTACGACGTGGACGCGAAGGCGGGGGTGTCGAACCTGCTGTCGATCCTGGCCGCCGCGACCGGCGGGGACCCCGCAGCGCTGGCGGGTGGCTACACGCAGTACGGTCCCCTCAAATCCGACACCGCTGCGGCCGTGATCGAGCTCCTCCGCCCGATCCAGGCCCGTTTCGCCGAGCTCGAGGCCGATCCGGCCGAGACCAGTCGCCTCCTGCGACTCGGGGCCGACAAGGCCCGAGAGGTCGCCTCGGTGACCCTGCGCCGGGCGCAGGAAAACATCGGGCTGCTCGCCTACTGACTCGCGGATCCATCTGGCGCCGGGGCACCCGACGGGCGGCGAGCCTCTCGCAGCGCGTAGCACGCGACCGCGACCGCGCTGGCCACGTTGAGGGAGTCCACGCCGGCTGCCATGGGAATCGCGACCCTGCGGTGTGACGCGCTGAGTGTCGCCGGTGACAGACCCGGGCCCTCGGCGCCCACCAGGAGGGCGACCCGCTGGTGATCGGCGAGGCGCAGAGACGCCAGGTCCTGGGCATCGACGGCCGGGGTGAGCGCGAGCACTTCGAAGCCGGCTTCGATGAGCGGCGCCAAGCCTGCGGGAAGCGGCCGGAGCCGGGCGTGGGGCAACACGAAGACCTGCCCCATCGACACCCGCACCGCCCGGCGATACAGCGGGTCGCACGAGGAAGGGTCGAGCAACAACGCGTCGATGCCCAAGGCGGCTGCGGTGCGGGCGATCACACCCATGTTGACCGGGTTGTTCACCGCTTCGGTCACCAGCACCGACCTGGCGTCGGCGAGAACATCGCCGACCGACGGCAGCGGCGGCCGGACGAACCGGCCGATCGGGTCGCGCAATTGGGGCCGACCGCAGACGACGCGGAGCACTTCGGGGCCGGCGAGGATCACGTCGACCTCGCTTGGTACAGCCAGCGGCTCGGTTCGCCGGGCATCCATCAGCACCGCTTCGAGCCTGAACCCCGCAGCCAGACCCCGGGCGATGACGAGGTCGCCTTCGCCCATGAAGGTTGCAGCCATGTCGCCGCCGTGGCGCTCGCGTTGTTGCCGATGAGCGTGGTCGGCCAGGCCCAAAAACGCGGTGATGGCCCGGTCGCCGGGGTCGTCGATGCGGCGCGTCGGCATGATCAGGCGCGGTCGGCGCGACGGAGCAGGTCGGTCAGTTCCGGATCGATCCCGGGGGCCGC
>JAHECR010000121.1:0-26511 GCA_024641655.1 Acidimicrobiaceae bacterium | reverse complement strand
GGCATCGGTCAACCAGGTCGCACCGATCTCGGCGTGCGCGACCTGCGCAGCCAGCCGGGCCCGATTCCCACCGGCGTGTCGCCAGCGGGCGAGGCGACCGGTACCGGCGACCGGCTCGATCAGCGCTGCCGTCACCCTTCCGATGGTGCCCAGCGCGGCCTCGGCCTTTCCGACGTCGTGGAGCGCCGACGCGACCACGACGTCGGTGGGCGCCTCGGCGCCGAGATGGTCCCGCACGAACGTTGCACTGCGGATGCTGTGCAACCGATCGACCTCGGGTTGCGCGCGGTAGAGCTGTCTTTGGCGTTCATTCAGGAGGCTGAGCAGCCACTTCTCGTCGGCGGGGTCGGGCCGCCCGGGTCGAAGCGACGTGAAGAACCGGCGAACGAGGTGCGGGAGATCGTCCACGAGCGCTCAGCCCCGAGCCCGCGGGTGGGCGGCGAGATAGGCGGCGGTCAGCTGGTCGCGCGAC
Source organism: Acidimicrobiaceae bacterium (assembly GCA_024641655.1). GTDB lineage: Bacteria > Actinomycetota > Acidimicrobiia > Acidimicrobiales > UBA8592 > JAHECR01. Next base: position 26,039 of record JAHECR010000121.1, on the reverse strand, counting down.
ACCTTGGTGTAGATCTGCGTCGTGGTGATGCTCGCGTGCCCGAGAAGCTCCTGGACGGTACGGATGTCGGCGCCGTGTTCGAGCATGTGCGTCGCGCAGCAGTGACGCAGGGTGTGCGGCGACAGCTTGGCGCCGAGACCCACCCGTGACCCGTATTTCTTGACGACCCCCCAACCCCCTTGGCGCGACAGGCGGCCCCCACGCCGGTTCAAGAAGATGGCATCGCTGTCGTCGCGGCTGGCCCAACGGCGGGGCTCTACGGCGCCGCGGCCTACGGGGTCCAGCCATTCGGCCAGTGCGTCGCGGGCGTAGCGCCCGAGCGGCACCAGCCGCTCCTTGCGTCCCTTGCCGAACAGCCTCAGCGTGTTCTCGCGCAGGTCGACGTCGCCGAGCGACGCGCCCACGACCTCCGACACGCGAGCACCGGTTCCGTACAACACCTCGAGCAGCGCTCGGTCGCGGCGGGCCAATGGGTCGTCGCCCTCAACTGCGGCGAGCAACTCGGAGACCTCGTGTTCGGTCAGCGCCTTGGGTAAGCCGCGAGGGACCTTGGGCAGCTCCACGTCCCGGCTCGGGTCGTCGGCGCGCAGCCCCTCGGCAGCCATGAAGCGGTACAGCGACCGCACGGCGACCATCGCGCGGGCGGTGGTCGCCGACGAATGGCCGGCGCGCCGAAGGGAGCGGAGGTACTGGACCAACACGTCTTCGTCGACATCAGTGAGCGTGCGAGCGTCGTGCTCGAGCCAGCTGAGGTGGGCGCGCAGGTCGCGGCGGTAGGCCGCCAGCGTGGCCTTGCTGCGCCCCCGTTCGACGCGGAGCCACAGCAGGAAGTCCTCGGCCTCGACCGGCAGTGGGTGCGCGGTGACCGGGTTCACGCGAGGCGGTCCCGAGCGAGCAGGAGCCCGATGATCGACTTCCCGTCGCTGATGGTGCCATCGGCGATCAGCTCCGGTACCCGGTCGAGTGCGATCCGCTCGACGGTGAGGTGACGCTCTTCGGAGCCTTGGCGGTCGTGCGGGACTTCCTCGCAGTCAGTGGCGAGGAAGCAGTAGGAGTACTCGTCGCAGAACCCCGGGGTGTTGTGGAACGCGCAGAGGAGTTCGAGACGACCGGCGCGCAGGCCCACCTCCTCGATGAGCTCGCGCGACGCCGTGGTGGCCGGCGCCTCGCCGGCGACGTCGCGCTTACCCGCGGGAATCTCGAGCACGTGGCCGTTGATCGCTGCTCGATACTGGCGGATCATCACGGCCTCGCCGTCCACGACGGCCACGACGACCACCGCGCCCGGGTGGCGGACGATCTCCCGGGTGAAGACTTCGCCGTCGGGGCTACGGAATCGGCCCTGTACCAGCGTGAGGAACGCACCCGCGTAGACGACGGTCTCGTCGATCGGCTCGAAATCGGCCATGCGGGCTCTCCTGCGTCGTCCGGACTACGGTACCGCCATGCGGGGGCGCAGCCGGGGTGACTACGAGACCTGATCGAGCGCCTTGTCGAGGTCGATCAGCTGTGGGTTGCGTCCCTCGACCCGGTCGAGCGCGGCGGTCATGAAGCCGGCAAATAGGGGCGCGGGACGATCGGGTCGGCTCTTGAACTCGGGGTGTGCCTGCGTACCGACCCAAAACGGGTGTCCGGTGAGCTCGATGAACTCGACGAGGCGCCCGTCGGGGCTCGCGCCCGAACACACGAAGTCGCTGTCGTCGAACCGGGACCGGAACCGCGGGTTGAACTCGTAGCGGTGGCGATGACGTTCGGACACGATCGTGCGGCCGTACAGCCGCGCCACCTGGGAGCCCTCCTGCAGTTCGGCAACGTAGGCGCCGAGCCGCATCGTGCCGCCCTTTTCGGTGACGTCACGTTGTGACTGCATGAGATCGATCACCGGGTAGGGCGTGCTGGCGTCGAACTCGGTGGAGTTCGCGCCCGTCATGGCGAGCGCATTGCGGGCGTACTCGATCGTCATGACCTGCATGCCGAGGCACAGCCCGAGGCACGGGATCGCGTTGTCGCGTGCATAGCCCGCCGCGGCGATCTTGCCTTCGATGCCTCGTTCGCCGAAACCACCCGGGATGACGATTCCGTCGAGGTCCCGGAGGCGACCGGCGGCAAGCAGTCCCTCGACCTGTTCGGCCTGGATCCAGTCGATCTCGACACTGGCACCCTCGTGGATGGCGGCGTGGTTGAGCGACTCGACGACGGAGAGGTAGGCGTCGACGAGGGTGACGTACTTGCCGATGATGCCGATGCGAACCGGTCGCTTGGCCGATTCGACCTTGTGGACGAGCGCCCGCCATGCCGTGAGATCCGGCTCTCCGGCATCGATGTGCAACAGCGTGCACAGGAAGTTGTCGAGGCCCTCGTCGTGGACGACGAGAGGGATCTCATAGAGCGACGAGGCATCGGCGGCGTTGATGACCCCCTGGACGGGCACATCGCACAGGTTGGAGATCTTGCGCTTGAGGTCGTCGCTGATGGGTTGCTCGCTGCGGCACACGATGGCGTCGGGCTGGATGCCGCGACTGCGCAGCTCGGTCACCGAGTGCTGGGTCGGCTTCGTCTTCTGTTCGCCCGAAGGACCGATGAACGGGACCAGGGTCACGTGGACGTAGGCGACGTTCTCGCGTCCGATGTCGAGGCGGAACTGCCGGATGGCCTCGAGGAACGGGAGGATCTCGATGTCGCCCACCGTGCCGCCGATCTCGGTGATGACGACGTCGACGTCCTCCCCGGCGAGCGCGTTGATCCGACGCTTGATCTCGTCGGTGATGTGCGGGATGACTTGGACGGTCTTGCCCAGGTAGTCGCCGCGGCGCTCGGCGGCGATGACCGCAGAGTAGATGCTGCCGGTGGTCGCATTGGACCCGCGCGACAGGTTCTCGTCGATGAAGCGTTCGTAGTGCCCGAGGTCGAGGTCGGTTTCGCCGCCATCGTCGGTGACGAACACCTCGCCGTGCTCGAACGGGTTCATCGTGCCCGGATCGACGTTGAGATACGGATCGAGCTTCTGCATCGTGACCTTGAGGCCTCGAGCCTTCAGCAGGCGTCCCAGAGAGGATGCGGTGAGGCCCTTGCCCAATGAGCTGGCCACGCCACCGGTCACGAAGATGTGCTTGGTCACGGAGCCTCAGGCTAACCGTGGAGGCGGGCCGCGCGTTGGACCGAGCCGAGCGTCACCCCGCGCGGTTGGACGCCGCGGTGTCGAGGAGCTCGGCGGCGTGCTCGCGCGCCCGGGCGCTGTCGGGGCTGCCGGACAACATCCGGGACAGCTCCACGACCCGGTCGTCGGCTCCGAGTGTCGCCGCCGAAACCGACACCATCGACCCGTCGTCGGACTTGACCACCGATACCTGCTGGTCGGCGAACGCTGCCACCTGGGCCAGGTGGGTGACGACGAGGACCTGACGGTCGCGGCCGAGTCGAGCGAGCGCGACGCCGACGCTGTGCGCGGCCGCGCCGCCGATGCCGGCATCGACCTCGTCGAAGACCATCACCGCCGGCTCGCCGGCCAAGACGAGCCGAAGCGCCAACATCGTTCGGGCGAGCTCGCCGCCAGAGGCGACCTTGGAGAGCGGCAATGGTGGTGACCCGGTGTTGGTGCTCACCCGCATCTCGACGTCGTCGCCGGCTCCGGGTCCGACCGCGACCTCGAGCACCGCGGTGGGGAGCGCGAGCTGGTGGAGGTGAGCGGCGACCGCCTCGGCGAGTCGTGGCGCCGCCGCGCGCCGTTGGGTGCCGACCTCGGCGGCGATGCGCTCGACCTCAGCTCGTGCCTCGCTGATGCGCTCGTCGATCTCGGAGGCCACGCGTGCGTGATCCTCGAGCTCTGCGAGACGAGTGGCGCACTGTTCGCCGAACGCGATCACCTCGGCGACGGTGTCGCCGTACTTTCGCCGGAGCTCCGACAAGACGCGGCGCCGTTGCTGCACGGCGTCGAGACGCTCGGGGTCGGCCTCGAGGGCCTCGACCTGCACTCGGGCTTCGGCTCCAGCCTCGACGAGGAGCATGGAGATGTCGCCGAGCTGGCGGGCCAGATCCGCGAGCGGTGGGCGTCCGCGCAGCGCGCTCAACGCTTCGTCGATCGCCGAGGCGGCGGGGCCGTCGCTGCTCAGCAGCTCGGCGGCAGCTGCCGCGGCATCCTGGTGCGCACCGACATCGCCCAAGGTGCGCTCCAGGAGCTGGAGACGCTCGTCCTCGTCGGGGTCCTCGATGGCGGCGGCGGCGATCTCGTCGACCTGGAACCGGTAGAGCTCGATCTGGCGGAGGCGCTCTCGCTCGTCACCACCGAGGGACTCACGTCGGGCGCTCAGCTCGGCGACGTTGGCCCGCGCCGCCCGCAGTGGCCCGGTATCGACCCCGGCGAAAGCGTCGAGCGCTCGGCGTTGCGCCGCCGGCGTCGCCAGCGCGGTGTGGGCGTTCTGCCCGTGGACCTCCACAAGGCCGCTGCCGTACTCGGAGAGCGAGGCAACCGTGGCGAGGCGACCGTTGACATAGGAGCGAGAGCGGGCATTGCGCGGCACGACCCGTTGTAGGACCACCTCGTCACCGTCCACGAGGAATCGGCCCTCGACGATGGCTTCGTCGCCGTGGGGACCGACCATTGAAGCATCGGCGCGCCCGCCGATGAGCAGGTCGAGTGCGGTGAGCACGAGCGTCTTGCCGGCGCCGGTCTCGCCGGTGATGGTCGTCATGCCGGCTCCGAAGACCAGCCGGAGGTGTTCGATGACGCCGAGGTTCGTGGCTGCGAGCTCGACCAGCTGGTTCGATGTCTGAGATCTCGTCGCAGTCATGCGTCGTGTCCTCGGTGTAACAGCGTCGGTGGCTCGGCACTCACCGGTCGGCGAGCCCGAACTTCGCTTTCAGGATGCGGTGGAAGTCCTTGCGGCCGAACGAGACCAGCCGAGCCGGGTGGTCGGCAACGGTGCAGACCACCGCTTCGCCCGGTTCGATGCGCCCGACGATCCAACCGTCGACGGCAATGGCGGCCGTGAGCTCGGGCAGGACCTCGATGCGGACCTCGTCGTCGGGCGACAGCACGAGGCTCCGGTCGAAAAGGGAGTGCGGCGCCACCGGTGTGAGGAGCAACGCCTCGTGGGTGGGGTTGACGATGGGACCGCGCGCCGACAGCGAGTACGCGGTCGACCCGGTAGGGGTGGCGACGATCAGACCGTCGGCGGCATAGGTGGTGAAGAAGTCGCGATTCAGATCGACGCGCAGGCGCAGCGTCCTGCCGCTGTCGACCTTCTCGATCACGACCTCGTTGAGGCCGGTGAAGACCTCGCCGGAGTCGGCGGCGGAGCCATTGCCCTCGACACGGACCGCGAGGCGCATGCGGACCTCGATGTCGTGTTCGCCGGCGAGGAACGCCTCGATGGCGTTGGTGCACCCGGCTGGTTCGACCTCGGTGAGGTAGCCCATGGCGCCGAAATTCACGCCGAGCACGGGGACGTCGTCGTCGGCCACGAGCCGCACCGTGCGCAGCATGGACCCGTCGCCGCCGAGGCTGACGGCGAGGTCCGAGCCGGGGGCGAGGTTGGCCTCGGCGACACCGAGATCGCCGCGCCCGACCGCTTCGGCCTCGGGTTTGAGCAACGCGCAGCGGTGCCCGAGCCCCTCGAGCCAGTCGATCAGCTCGACGGCGTGCGCGAGTGCCTCCGGACGACGGAGATGCAGCAAGATCGCGACCCGAGCCATGGGTAGAGCGTAGAGCGCCCCGCTGACAGCCGGGCGATGGTCGATCGCTAGGGGTCCGCCGGCTCGTCGGCGGGCCCGGAACCCTCGATCTGTTCGATCACCTCGTCGAGGTCGACGGGGATCGGCGGCGCCCCGCGTCGGAGGTGCAGCAGGAACTCCACGTTGCCGTCGCCCCCCCGGATGGGTGACACCGCGGCGCCCTGCGCCGGCGCCCCTTCGCCGGCTGCGCTCGTTGCGACCTCCTCGAGGACACGGCGCCAGACTTCGGGGTCCTTGATCACTCCCCGGCCGCGGCTTGCCTCCCTCCTGCCCGCCTCGAACTGGGGCTTCACCAGCACGACGAGATCGGCACCGTCGCGGCAGAGCCACACGAGGGGCGCCATGACGGTGCGCAGCGAGATGAAGCTGAGGTCGGCGACCAACAGGTCGACGGGCCCGCCGATGGCCTCCGCCGTGAGCTCGCGGACGTTGGCCCGCTCGATGTTGGTGACGCGGGGGTCGGCGACGAGGCGCTCATGGAGCTGCCCGTAGCCGACGTCGACGGCCAGCACCGACCCGGCGCCATGCTGGAGAAGACAGTCGGTGAATCCCCCGGTCGATGCCCCGGCGTCGAGGCAACGTTTGCCCACGGGGTCGATACCGAACGACGCGAGCGCCCCGGCGAGCTTCTGCCCGCCGCGTCCGACGTAGCGCGGAGGGTCGCCCACGAGCTCCACGCTGTCTCCCCGGTCGACGAGCCGGGCCGCCTTGTCGGCGAAGGCGCCGTTGACGCGGACCTTGTGCTCGTCGATGAGGGCGCGCGCTCGCTGCCGGGTGTCGGCCAGTCCGCGGCGGACCAGCTCGGTGTCGAGTCGGGAGCGAGCCATGGTGTCAGGCTACGGTGCCTGCGTGCTCCCGTTGAGTGACCGGAACCCGACGTATCACCGGGCCGTGGTCACCGTGGTGCTGATCGTCGTCAACGTCGCGGTGTTCGCGCTCGTGCAGCCGCGATCGGGGACGGAGATCATCACGTTGCCCGACGGGCGCCGGGCCTCGATCGCGAGCGATGTGCGCTTCACGTTCGAGCACGCCGCGATTCCCTGTGAGCTGACCGAGCGCCGGCCGCTCGACGCCGAGGAGATCCGACTGTCCCTGACGGTCGGTGACGAGGCCTGCCACGACACCGGCGGCAGCCCCCTGTTTCCCCACAAGAACCTCTGGTTGTCGGCGCTGGCATCGCTGTTCCTGCACGGAAGCGTCGTCCACCTGGGTTCGAACATGCTGTTCCTGTGGATCTTCGGGAACAACATCGAGGATCACGTGGGGGCGCTTCGCTACCTCACGTTCTACCTGCTGGCCGGCGCGGTGGCTTTGGCCGCGCACGTCGCCGTGCAGCCGACGAGCACGGTGCCCGTGATCGGGGCCTCGGGCGCGGTCGCGGGGGTGATGGGCGCGTACCTGGTGTGGTTCCCGAGCGCACGCGTGACCACTCTCGTCCTCATCTTCCTCCGTGAGATCCCGGCGTGGTTTCTCCTGGGGTTCTGGTTCATCTCGCAGTTCTTCACTGCGCCCGACGCGGGCATCGCCTGGGCGGCACACGTCGGTGGTTTCGCGTTCGGCCTCCTCCTGGGAGCGCTCGTGCGCGTCGTGCCGGCGCTGCGCTCGGCGCTCTGGCGTGAGCCCTGGCGACGCCAGGCCCGGTCGCCATGGGACCCCACCGGCGGCATGGGGCGCACTCCCCCCTCGGGCTGGTAGGTCCGGCGCCCACGCCGGTCGCCGAGGCTCAGAACATGTGGAGTTGTTCGTCCGTTGCGGGGGGCTCGGGCAGTGGTGCCAAGCCGCCCACGGCCGCCCCGACCTCGCCATGGAAGCGGCGGCACAAGTCTGGCGCGACCACGTTGTCGGGCGTGTGGATGAACACCAGCGGTTCTCGTCCTTCGGCGATCCACGCGGCGACCTTGTCGACCCAAGGCTTCCACCACGGCGGGTTGGCGTCGGGATCGGTGCGTCCGATGAATCGCACCATCGGGTGCGGCCCCAGCGCCACCGGCCGAACCCGTAGGCGCGGCTTTCGCTCCCACGCCTCGATCTCCGCCGGCGTCTCACGTGGCCCGGCGAACACGGCGCGGGTGTCGATCAACACCCGATCGACGTCGCGGGAGTGCAGCAGGTCGTGGAGCTGGCGCTCGGCGGACCCCTCGGCCTCGAAGGCCGCATTGCGGACCTCCACGCCCCAACGGAGGCCGTCACGCGGAACGTCGGCCAGGAAGCGGTCGAGGGTTCCCAGATCGTCGGGTCCGAACGTTGCCGGGAGTTGGATCCACAGCGGCCCGAGGCGATCGCCGAGCGGCGCGAGGCGCTCGATGAACGTCTCGAGGAGCTCGCTCGTGTCCCGTAGCCGCCGATCGTGGGTGATCGAGCGTGACACCTTGAAACAGAAGCGGAAACCTTCGGGCGTCTCGGCGCGCCAACGCTGCACGCTGAGCGTCGACGGCAGGGCGTAGAAGGTGGTGTTGCCTTCGACGGCGTTGCACCAGGTCGCGTAGGCGCTCAGCTCGCTGCGCCCCCGCTCGGGCCAATACCGCCCGGGCCAGGCCTTGTGGGTCCACTGCGCACACCCGACCGCGAGCGACCGTCCTGCCATGGCGCGACGGTAGCGGAGCGGGCGCGCTCGCTCATCCGGTCCGCGGATGCAAGCTCCTCGTCTGGTTCGGGCGACACTCGTTGCGCTCCTGGGCAGTGCGTATGCTGTCGTCCCGTGCAGCCTGTCGTGGTCGGAATCGCCGGAGGGAGCGGGTCGGGGAAGACGACGCTCGCCCGTGCGCTCGCCGCGGCGCTGCCGACCCCGGTGGCGCACCTCGCGTTCGACAGCTACTACCGCGACCAGGGTCAGGTCGAGTTCTCCGAGCGCGCGCGGGTCAACTACGACCACCCGAGTTCGCTCGACGTCGAGCGCTTCATCGCGGACCTCGCGGCGCTGCGTGCCGGCTCGCCCATCGCTTCGCCGGTGTACGACTTCCCGACCCATACCCGCAGCGCGGACGTCCAGATCATCGAGCCCGAGCCGGTCGTTGTCGTCGACGGCATCCTCCTGCTGGTCTTCGAGGAGATCGTCGAGCTGCTCGACGTGTCGGTGTACGTCGACGTCGCCGACACGGTACGAACGAGCCGCCGAGTGCAGCGCGACGTGCTCGAGCGGGGTCGGACCCCGGCTCAAGCGCTCGAGCAGATCGAGCGCACGGTGCGCCCGATGTTCAGTGCGTTCGTGCAGCCGAGCCGGGAACGGGCCACGGTCGTCGTCGACGGCACGTCCGATCCCCACGCATCGGCGCGTCTCCTGCTCGACGCGTTTCCCCGCCACGTCCACGCCTGAGGCAGATCCGCTTCCGCCGGTCCCCGGGGCATGCGGAGACGCAGCTTGGCCAGAGCGACGCTCTACGCTGACCGGACATGCCCCCGTAGCTCAGCTGGATAGAGCAGGGAACTTCTAATTCTCAGGCCGCAGGTTCGACTCCTGCCGGGGGCGCAATGTGACCTCTTGAGACATCACAGCACCTGCAAGGCGCGCAGCGAAACCACCCACGCAAGAGCTGCCTTCTCGGCCTGCGTGCCTGCCCTTGCCTCCAACCTGCGTCGAGACGGTACAGGGTCCAGCCGGCGGCCCAACGAACGCGGGGCGCCCTGTTCCCGGGGAGTCCCACGCCGTGCACCAGCGGCAGGGCAGTCCACCGTCACCCGACGCGCACCATGGCTGCGACGGCGGGTCCCGACGGATTCGGGACATCTGTCCGATGCGCCTGGGACGTGGTCGGGCTGATGCTCTGCGGAGTTCGGGGCATTGGGCGCCCGAAGACCAGGAGGTTCGATGATGATCCGCAAGAAGCACCAGACCGCCACGCTCCGGGCACTCGGCGTGGTCGCGCTGCTCGGAGCCAGTATGACCGGGTGTGGTGACGACACCGCTGCCGCGTCGCCCAGCACTACGGAATTCTGTGTTCAGCTGCAACAGCTCGACCAGGGTGAGGACAGCGGCCCCTACGCCGAGTTCTACGACAAGCATCCCGACCCCACGCTCGAGGACTGGGCCACCGATGGCCATCTGGTCACCGATGCCATCCAAGCGAGCATCGACCAGTTCAAGAGCTTCCAGCCTTCGGAGGAAGCCCAGCCGATGGTGGATGACCTGCTGGAAGCGTTCGACACGATGAAGCAGAACTCCACCGACGTCGTCCAAGCCGGCAAGGACGGCGACCAGGCCGCGTACGATGAGCTCGAGCGCGTCAACCAGGGGACGAACGTCCCGGCGATCATGGCTTCGATCGACGCGATCACCCAGCTCTGCGGGGCATCGGCCGGCTCCTGAGATGGAGTCCCAGGCGTATGATCCAGCCGTGAACCGGAGCGCGTCAGCGCGTGTGATGGTGGGGACGGCACTCGCCTTCGCCGCGGTGGTTGTGGGCGCCGGCGTTGTGGCCCGGGCCCACATCCCTCCCGGCGACGACAACCCCTACCTCGACGACCAGCTCCGGGTCGGGGTGTTCTTCGTGCCGACAGGCGCGTACGTCGCATGGCGTCGGCCCGAGCACCGGCTCGGCTGGCTGGTACTCGGGATCGGCATCCTGTACTGGTTCACGTTCTCCGGGTACCTCGGCCTGAACTGGTTGGGAATCCACCAGCCGGGATGGGAGATACTGCAACGAGCCATCCTCGTGTTCGCGATATCGGGATGGCTCGCTGGACGGGGCGCCATGTTGGCGCTCGTGCCGCTGTGCTACCCCGATCCTCGGCCCACCAGTCGAGTCGACAAGACCCTGTGGATCGCCGGATCGGTGGGCGTCACCACCGCTGCAGCCGCCCACTCTCGACTCTGGACACCCGCGTACTTCGAGGGCGCCGAGCCGACCGGGCTTGCCGCGGTGGCGCGCGACGTCGAGCCTTGGGCGTGGCGCCTGGTGCTGGTCGTGAGCGTGGTGGCCATTGGGTCGATGGTCGCCCGGGTGGCTCGGCTGGACGCGGATCAGAGGCGGCGCCACCTTCCGGTCGCGGCCACCGCGTCGGTCCTGGTTGTGCCGGTGTTGAGCTCGTTCTACGGGGAGTTCGTGCACCACGACCTGTTCAGCTGGAGCGAACGAGTACTCGTGTGGACATCGATCGCGTTCCCCTGCGTGCTGCTCTACGGCATCGTGCGCCACGGCGTTCTCGACATCCACGTCGCCATCCGGAGAAGCGTCGTGTATGCCGTCACAGCCGGCGCGCTCGCCGCGGTGTACGCGGCCGTCAGTTGGATCGCCACGACCATGGTCTCGGCCCGCGACGAGACCAGCCGCATCGCCGCCACTGCTGGGGTTGCTCTCGTCGTCATGCCCGTCTACGTCCGAGCCCATCGCCTGGTTGACAACTGGTTGTTCGGAAGCCGGCGAGACCCCGCCATGGTCCTGGCCGCCATCGGCCGCACTGTGGAGCGCGCACCGCAGGGCAACGCGGCGCTGGACCTCGTGGCGGCGACGCTGTGCGAGGAGCTGCGATTGCCGTACGCCGCAGTCGACCTCCAGATCGTCGAGGATCCCGAGACCGGCGGGATGGTGACGGTACGGATGGCGTCGGCCGGGACACCGACGAACGCAGTGGAGAGCTTCGGCCTGGTGGGCCCGGCCGGCAGCATCGGTGAGCTCGTCGTCGCCCGACGAACGCCACATGAACAGTTCGGCCGCGAGGAGCGCCTCGCCCTGCAGGGCATCGCCAGCCATGTCGCCGCGTTGGCGTCGAATGTCGCGCTGACCGAACAGCTGCTCGCTTCGCGCCGCCAGCTCGTCACTGCGCGAGAGGAGGAGCGCCGCCGGATCCGACGCGATCTCCACGATGGGCTCGGACCGACGCTCGCGAGCGTGTGCCTCGGCCTGGGAGCCGCGAGCGAGCGACTGGGCAACGACACCGAGCTCGGTGCTTTGTTGACCCAGCTCGAGGACGAGCTGCACGCAGCCGTCGACGAGATCCGCCAGCTCGTGTACGACCTGCGTCCACCCGCCCTCGACGAGCTCGGACTGGTCGGGGCGGTCCGTGAGCACGTCGCCGCGCTGACGGCCCGTACCGGCAGCACCGCCACCCTGGCGCTCGAAGTCGAGGCCACCGACATCGCCGACGAGCTGCCGGCGGCCGTCGAGGTGGCGGCATACCGCATCGCTCTGGAGGCGATCACCAACGTCACCCGCCACGCCCTCGCCAGCCACTGCTGGGTACGGTTCGAGGCGTCCACCGATGTTCTGCGCATCGAGATCGAGGACGACGGGCAGGGTGTGGACGCGAAACGAAGCGCCGGGGTGGGCCTGCGGTCGATGCACGACCGGGCGACCGAGCTCGGCGGCGAGGTCGTCGTGCGCCCGTGCGCACCCCACGGAACCCTCGTGTGGGCCTCGCTCCCCCTGTCGCTTTCTGCCAGGACGCTCGCATCATGACGAGCCCGATACGGGTCCTCGTCGCCGATGACCACCCGACCTACCTGCGTGCCCTGGAGGTGATGCTCCGCGGCGATGCCGGCATCGACGTGGTGGGCCGCGCCCACGACGGTCCCGAGGCGGTACGCCTGGCGCTCGAGCTACAGCCCGACGTGATCCTCATGGACGTCAACATGCCGGCGATGAGTGGCATCGAAGCGACCGGTTTGCTCGTCGAAGCCGCGCCCCACATCGCGATCGTCGTGTTGACCATGTTCGACGACGACGACGTCGTTGCCAACGCCCTGCGGGCCGGCGCACACGGGTTCGTGCTCAAGGGCGCTCGCCAGCAGGACATCCGCCGAGCGATCCTCGCCGCCCATGAAGGCGATTCGATCGTCAGCGGCGGCATCGCCCGTCGCCTCGCCCGTCTCGTCGCCGACCCGGCACCACTCGCGGCCGCCGGCACCCCCCCGCCCAACCCGTTCCCGACGCTCACCGACCGGGAGCTCGACGTGCTCCGAGAGCTGGCGCGTGGGGCGAACAACGCAACAATCGCCAGGACCTTGTTCCTCAGTGAGAAGACGGTCCGCAACTACGTTTCGATGGTCCTCGTGAAGCTCGGCGTCACCAGCCGAACGGCCGCGGCGTTGGCCGCCCGCGACGCCGGGCTGTAGCTCCGGCTAGCTCCGGCTCGAGCTCGTGGCGTGCGCCGGCGCGTCGTCGCGTGGGGGTCTGGGATCGCGAGCCCCCTTTTGTTGGAGGCACCGGGCGAGGTCGGCCGGGGGCAGGCAGGCTCGCTTGTACACAGTGCCGTCTCGCTGTCGGATGGTGAGCGCGCGGTCGTCGTCGAGGTGGAGGCGCCACCCCCTTCGTGGATGAGGTGGTGCCGGCCGCAGAGCGGCAACAGGTCGGCGAGATCGGTGAGCCCGCCGCCCTTCCACGGTGGCTTGCGGCAGTGCCACAGCGGACGTAGGTGGGCCCCCTGGCGGGGTGGAATCTCGGGCGGAGCGCCAGGGGGCCCGGTGCAGTCAGCCTCGTTCACGCGCCGTGGTCAGGCCATGAGCCGAACTACCCACGGAGCGTTGCTTCGACCCGTGAGCGGACGCGAAGAGTGCCGGACCCTGAGGTCCGGCACTCTTCAACGCAGATCTGGCTGGGAGGTGGGGATGAGGATGGTCGCCAGACCTTCGTGTGCTCTCGGGCGCTACGGGCCTTGGGTGCCGCTGCCGTTCGATGGTGGGGTGCTGTCGGGTTTGCCGGCCGAGGGCGGGGTCGGCGGCGCCGCGGGGCCTCCAGCCTTCTGTTGACCGGGCGCAGCGTCGACGGCGACCTCACCCTTCGGGCCGCTGGTGTCGGCGGCCTTGTCGACGTTCGCCTGCCCGTCGTTGCCCTGCCCGTTGTTCTGCTTGTCGACGGCCGCGGCTGGGGTGTTGCGCTTGGAGGCGGAGACCGCTTGACCGTGATTGTCGAACGCGGCGCACGCGTCCTCGGGGGCGACGGCCGGCGCGTCCGCTCCGAGCGGCTCGGGCGTGAGGGTTGGATCGGGGTTCGCCGGGGTCGTGTCAGGCTTGCCGCAGTCGCTGCGGGCGAGGCTCGACCGGTCGTTTCCGGGTGCGTCGTCGGAGCCGGGCTCCGCGACGTGCGAAGCGGTGGGTGCCTGTTCCGAGCTGGCGCCGCTGCCGGTTCCCCCGCCGTTCTGTTGCTCGGTGTCGTCGCCGACGAGGGTCGGCCGGTCGTCACTGTGGAAGATCTTGCTGACGACCGGGGTGCCCACGCTGGCCGCGGCCACGCCGCCGAAGGCCACGATGCTCGCAGCGGCGATGGCGGCAGTGCGCCGGCTGACCCGACCGATCATGGACCCGGTGGCGGGGCCCTGTGCCGCTCTGATCGAGGCGAAGACTCCGTCGGCGCCGACGAGCTCGCCGGCATTCGCCGGCGAGCGCAGGCCCTCGAGCAGCGACACCAAGGCAGGGTCCGCGGCGGCAACGTCGTTGGTGCCGGCGAGAAGCGCCTCGGCGCTGAAGGGATCGAGGGGATCGTTCGTCATTGCACCGAGTGGATCGTCGGGAAGTCCTGTGCCGTTACATCGCTCCCGAAGAGCATGTCGAATTCCCCATCCCCGGCGGCTTCGTCGGTCAGCAGATCCTGGAGTGCCCGCAGGGCGCGGTGCCCCATGACCCGAACCGCGCCTTCGGACCGACCGGTGACCTCACCCACCTCGCTCGCGCTCATGTCGCCGAGCACTCGGAGCGCCACGACCTCGGCTTGGGCCGCGGGCAGCCGGCGGAGCAGCGCCAGGGCGCTGTCGAGGTCGGTGAGCGCCGCGTCTGCGCCACGCTCGGGCTCGGGTACCGGCAGCAGCGAGGGGTCGGTGCGGGAGCGTCGACGGATCTCGTCCACCATGCGCCGATGGGCGATGGTGAACAGGAGCCTCCGGAAGCCGTGGGAGCGACCGTCGAGACGCGGCAACGCACGGAACACCTCGAGCCAGACCTGGTTGGCGACGTCCTCTCGGTCGTGGGTGCCCAAGCTCGACAGGTAGCGCAACAAGCGGGGCTGGTAGCGACCCCACAACGTCTCGAAGGCGCGCCTGTCACCGGACGCGGCGGCCAGGGCCAGCTCGCGTTCGTCGTCGCGCTCCTCGTCGACACCCATCGTCATCGGGGCTCCATCGACGGCACGGTGCCGGTGATCCACTGGTTCGGCGCCGATACCGCCGTTCGACTCACCCTCGGCGACCGGACCGCGGCCGGAGCCGGGTTGTGGTGCTGATCGGTCATGGTCGTATCATGGCTCCTCGCCTCGCCCACCGGTGAGGTCACGGTGACCGTAGCTCAGTTGGTTAGAGCACTGGTTTGTGGTACCAGAGGTCGCGGGTTCGAATCCCGTCGGTCACCCCAACAACAGACGGGCCAGACGGCTGCCATCGGGCGGCCACCTGGCCGAACGCCGTACCCCACGGGTAGCATTGTCTGCCCACGGGCGCCTCTAGCTCAATTGGCAGAGCATCGGACTCTTAATCCGCAGGTTCTGGGTTCAAGTCCCAGGGGGCGCACCACAAACATGCAGGTCAGAGCAGATTTTCTGCTCTGACCTGATTGGTTTTTCGGCTCCGAACGGCCGTTGGTGCCACTTTTGGTGGCATAGACTCGGAATAGACTGCGACATAGACTGGTGGCCATGGGCGACACCGGCAAGCCACTCGACTCGAAGGTTCGAGAAGCCTTCGAGTCGAAGGTCGACCGCAGCGGCGAACACCACATGTGGCTGGGCTCTCGCACCCGCGGCGGAGGCGGCCAGATCCGTGTGGGCGGCAAGCTCCGCACCGCGGCCCGGGTCGCATGGGAGCTCGAGCACGGTCCCATCGAAGGCGACGTTCGCGTCAACGGTTGTCCGCAGTACTCGCTGTGCGTTCGCGTCGAGCATCTCTCGCTCACAGCGCTTCACCGGCAATCCACGAAGCGACCCGCCCGGGCGCGTCGAGGCGGCGGATCCATCACCTCCCTCGGCCCACAACGCTGGAAGATCACCGTCGATGCTGGACGCGACGAGACCGGTCGTCGCCGGCGCATCTCGCGTACGATTCACGGAACCAAGGCCCAAGCCAGCCAGGCGCTCGCCGCGTTCGTTGTGGATGTCGCCGAAGGACGAGTACGCCCCACTCCCCCAGGCGGTTCGGTCAGCATCGACGACCTGGTCGCCTGGTATCTCGAGTTCGCCGCTGAGGTGCGCGGCCTGGAGCACTCGACCCTGGTCGGCTACAAGGACGCCTACGAAACGTGGCTCACCGCCGAGATCGGCACGACCAGCGCCGACAGACTCACCCCCGCTTCGCTTGACAAGGCATTCGGCAAGATGCGCAAGGCAGGCTTGTCGCACAGTCGGATGAACAACGGGAGGGCCCTCCTCGCGGGCGCCTACAAGTGGGGTCGCCGTCACCAGAAGGTCTCGATCAACCCTCTGTTGGGATTCGAGCTACCCACCAGCTCGCAGGCTCCCAAGGCCACCGCGGTGCCCGAGATCGACGAGTTGCTGAGCCTGCTACGTGGCGCGGATGAGCACGAACCCGATCTCGCTCCTGTCCTCAAGCTGGCTGCCACTACGGGCATGCGTCGGGGTGAGCTCGCCGGGCTTCGCCGCGATCGCCTGAGCCTCGACCGTCTTGAGCTCGTCGTCGACACCGCCGTGAACGACGCCGGTGGCGAGGTCGTAATCAAGCCAACCAAGACCAAACAGAGCCGGATCGTGTCGCTCGACGAAGGAACGATCGCGATGCTGGTCGACCACCTCGACGCCATGGACAAGCGAGCCGTCCAATGCGGCGCCGAGATCCCCGAGGACGGCTTCGTCTTCAGCCTCGACCCCAGCTGCATCGAACCGATGCGCCCCGAGCTGATGTCTCGGCGGATGCGCCAGCTCCGCAAGACGCTCGGCATCGGCAAGGGAGACTTCGACGCCTCGATCCTCGCGCTGCGCAAATGGACGAGCACCGAGCTGATGGATGCCGGCTTCAACCCGTCCGCGATCAGCGAACGCCAAGGCCACAGCGTCCAAGTAATGCTGCACCACTACTCGAGCCGCCGCCGCTCGGCCGACCGAGCAGCAGCTGATCACCTCGGGTCAAAAGTTCACAAGCAGTAGCCGGCTGCTCTGCACCCCGCAGACGCTCACGTCCCTCTCGCATGCAATCTGGCATCGAGGTGTCCACCGAAGCGAGTCAAGGCCGGGCCAGCTCACCAGCTGGGGTGCGGTGGGACGTCGCTGACCCCGAGCTTCGGGCTAGTCAGCACAGCAGAGAAGATGAGGCCCGTTAGAGCTCCGGCGACCACGGGATCGAACGATGATCGGGGGACCAGCATGGCAAGGACGACTCCGAACCCTGAAGCCGCAGGAGCAATCCATCTCACCCACCGATGCGAGTCCGAGGAAACGCTCCGATGGAAGCCCCGGCGAAAGTAGTAGACCAAGCCCCCGGCGATGATTGCAGCCGCGGCCGACGCAATAGCTGCCGTGACGCGACTGCCCGCCGTTGCCCGATCAGCAACGCTGAATCCAGTGGCGACGCTCCCAACTAGGGCCACTGTCGCAAGCAGGAACACCCTCCTCTCGGGCGTTGTCATCACATTGAGCCCCATCCGAGCCCCCTGCTTGTTGGCGATGCTACGTAGTTGTAGAGAGCGTAGCCGGCTGCGGCACCCACTAGCGCAAGGCACACTGGCCCAGAGGCTCCGCAAGCTGCACCAGCGATTGCTGCACCTCCATAGCCCGCCAGCGCAGCGAGACCGATCCTGCCGACACGAGCAGTTTTCGATAGGCCATCAACGAAGAAGTCCGCGACGCCCTGGCTAACGCCACCCGCTATTGCGCCGAGCGTTGGTCCGGAGATCCGTGAGACCTTCGCCCCGAATGACTTGAGTAGCGGTCCTCCCCACTTGTTTGGGATGACGAGCGTCCCCCGCACGGTCCAAGCGCTAGCGGCGGCAGTCTTCGCTGCGATTCCAGCACCTTTCGACACCACCCACTGGACTGGTTTGGGTGTGTGCTTCTTGACCCAGGACCGCAGACCGTTCCCGTCGAGGTCGAGGCCGTTGACTGGGTCTCCGGACGTGTAGTCGTAGTGGTTGGCTGACCCGCCGTACACGGGGTCGACGGAGAGGAATCGGCCGAGGCTGGGGTCGTAGCCGCGCGCACCCATGAGGGTGATGTTGGTTTCGGGGTCCCATTCTCGTTGTTGGTTGGCGAGCCAGCCGTAGCGGTCGAGGTTTTCGTTGCCGGTTGGGGCTTGGAGGGGGTTTCCGTATTCGTCGTAGCTGGTGGTGGTGACGATGGTGCCGCTGGTGTTGGTTGTGGCCCAGGTGTCGCCGTGGGGATTGTAGAGGGGGTACAGGATGGCACCGCCGACTACTTGGATGGCGAGTGTTCCGCCGCCGCCGTTGATGTAGCGGGTGGTGGTGGTCACGGAGTTGTCTATGTCGACAGTCCAGCTCGGGGTGTCGGCGTCGGCTGAGTAGTGGTGTGTGGCGGTCTTGGAGACGCCGGTGCCGGTGGTGGCTCGGGTGAGGGTGCGTCCGAGTGGGTCGTAGCCGTAGTCGACGGTGACGGCGCTGGTGGTGATGGTGTTGATGCGGTTGTCGGCGGTCCAGGTGATGGTGCGGCCGGGGGTGGCGGTGGTGTTGCCGTTGGTGTCGTAGCTGTAGCTACCGGGTGACGCTCCGCCGGTGACGGCTGTGAGCCGGTCGGTTGGGGTGTCGATGGTGTAGGTGATGGTGGTGGGGCTGCCGCCGGTGGGGGTGGTGGTGAGGGCGGTGCGGTTGGTGTTGGTGTCGAAGCTGTAGCTGCGGGTTTCGATCAGGTCGGTGGTGGAGGGGTCGTAGTCGCGTGTTTCGATGAGCCGGTCGTGATCGTCGTAGTCGTATTCGCGGTTGACGTCGGGGGCCGTGTCGGCGACGACTTGGCCTGCGATGTTGTAGCTCCGCTGGAACTCGCCGAGGGTTCCGCCGGTGTTCGAGTAGGTGAGCGTGTCGAGGTCACCGGCGCCGACGCGGCTGACGCTGGTGGCGGTGACACCGTTGGGGTAAGTGATGGTCGACGTGAGGGCGCCGCTGGAGGTTCCGTAGCTGGTGGTGGTGGTGCCGGCTCCGGTGTCGACAACCTGGGTGACGCGTCCGAGGCTGTCGTAGCTGAAGGTGGTGGTGCCTTTGGAGTCGGAGCGCGAGGTCAGGTTGGAGTCGGCGTCGTAGGCGAAGGTGGTGGTTTCGCCGAGGGCGTCGGTTTCGGTGGCGATGCGCCCCCAAGTGTCGTAGGTGTAGGAGATCGTCCCCGAGCTGTCGGAGATGGTGGCGACGGCGCCGTTGGTGGTGTTGTAGGTGGTGGTGACGGTGGGGACGGTCTCAAGCCCGACGCTAGAGGTCGATCCGGTGGTGGAGACCCGGCCGGCGCTGTCATAGGTCGTTGTGGAAACCGACCCGGGCCAGGTCTCGGTGAGGACCCCGCCCCAGATGTTGTACGTGTAGGTGCGTGTCGGGGTGGAGGGTCGGCTCATCGAGGTGAGCAGGCCGGCGGTGTTGTAGACGAAGGTGGTTACGTGGCCGGCGGGGTCGGTTTCGGTGAGGGTGTTGCCGTAGGTGTCGTAGGTGTAGCTGCGGGTTTCGACGAGGGTGCCGGTGGATGTCCAGGTCTTGACGGTGTTGGGCTTGCCGACGGCGAGGCCGTCGGTGCTGTAGGTGTTGGTGGTGTAGGTGCCGTCGGGGTTGGTGATCTTGGTGACCAGATGCTTCACGCCCGAGATCCCGGCCGTGGGGTTGTCGTACTCGTAGGAGGTGACGGGGCGGGCCTGAGTAGACCCGGCCAAGTCCATCAGTGGACCCGTGGTTTCGCACAGGTCGGTGCCGTCATTGGCGGCGGCGGATGCGAGGTTGCATTGGTTGGTGTCCGATGAGTAGGCGTTGGTGGTTTGGTCACCGGCGACGGCTTCGGCGACGGTTTGGGAGGTGACGACGGCGTTGTGGTCGTTCCAGGTCGTGGTCTGGGCCGGACCCGATGGTGGGGTCAGGACACGCAGCCGCGACGAGGCGTCGAAGTCGTAGGTCCAGGTGTGGCTGCGGGGGGTGGTGACGGTGGTGCGGGCGCCTTCGGCCCAGGTGCCGGTGTAGTCGAAGCTGGTGGTGGCGGTGCCTCCGGCGGGGTTGGTACGCGAGGCCGAGGTGAGCTTGGAGCCGGTGTAGGTCAGGTTGATGGTCGCCTGGCCCGGCGGGGTGATCGACTCGACCCGATGGGTCGTGGCGTTGTAGGTGTAGGTGGTGGCGAGCCCGGTGCGGACGTCGGTTACCGAGGTCAGATGGTTCGACGTGTAGGCGTAGGTGAGCTCTGAGGTGGCGCCGTCGGTGGACACGTCGATCGAGGTGATCAGACCGCCGCTCCAGGTGATGGTGATCTGGTCGCTGTTGGGGGTGGTGACCGAGGTGAGCTCACCGGAGCCGTTGTAGGCGTAGGTGGTTTCGCTGCCTGTGCCGCCCCCGGGCGGGGTCGTTTGGATGAGCTGGCCGATGCTGTTGTCGGCGGCTTTGGTGAACAGGTATTCGGTGCCGTCGATGTCGGTGAGCAGCCACGCCGGGTTCCCGCCCGACGTGGTGATGGCGAGGGTGGTGCCTTCATAGCCGGCTTCGGGTTCCCACACCGGTGTTGCGTAGGTGCCGGTGTTCAAGAAGTAGAGGGGCTGGCCGGTGACGTCTGTGATCTCGACCCAGTCGCCGTCGGTGGTGTAGCGGGCGATGTCCACGAACGACGCTGGTGCGGACGCGGTTGGCAGCGAGAAGTCCCAGCCCCATCCGAGGGGGCCGAGCTGGGCGGCGCCCTGGGAGTTGTAGGACCGGGTGAACGCGACGGCGCCGCCGGCCATCGGGATCGACAGATCAGTCGCGGACAACACCACGTTGCCGGTCCCGATGTTGACCTGGGCGCCGCCACCGATGTCCTGGTAGCTCCACCACGGGTTAGAGCCCAACCGGTTGACGTCGATGGTGCCGACCGCGCCGTAGACGGCTTGACCCGAACCGCCGGAGAAACCGGGGGTGGCGCGCAGCTGGAACGGAACAGGGTCGGTGGTGGTGACCGTCGAGGTGTTCCAGTTCACCGACCACAGCTGTTGGCCCGAACCGGGTCCTGGCACCGAGGTGGTGTCGGTCCCGATCGTGGTCCAGGTGCCGTCACCGGTGGTGTATTCGAACAGCACCGAGGTGGCGTTGGGGCCGGTGAGGGCTTCGAGGGTGACGGTGCCTTGCAGGGTGGTTTCGTCCCCGCCGGGTTCGGGGAACGACGCGGAGCCGACATCGATCTTGATGGTGTAGTGCGCGGTCGTCGACCAGTTGCCGGCGTTGTCTTTGGCTCGGACATGGAAGTAGAAGACCCCGGAGCCGCCGTTGCCGACATCGGTGTAGGACTTCGATGTGCCGGTGGTGTCGATGGTTGTGTCCGGCGTCGTGTTCGACACCTGGTCGATCACATAGGAGTACCCGGCGACACCAGACAAGGGGTCGGATGAGGCGGTCCAGGTGAACGAGGGGTCGTTGTCGGCATACCAGGTGGTCTGGGACGGGTGGGTGGACGAGGAGATGACGGGGGTGGTGGGGGCGACGTCGTCGATCCGGAGGGTGTAGTGCTTGGTGGCGCCCCAGTTGCCGGCGCCGTCTTTGGCGCGCAGATGGAAGTAGTGGATCCCCGTGGTGGTCAGGTTCGAATACGTCTTGGAGGTGGCGGTGCCTTCGGAAGTCGTATCGGGGGTCGTGGTGGAGGCCTGGTCGAGGATGTAGGAGTAGCCGGTGATCCCGGAGTAGTCCGATGGCGCGGTCCATGCGAACGCGGGGTCGTCGGACACGTACCAGGTGGTCGACACGGGATGGGTCGAAGAGGTCACGGTCGGCGCGGCGGGGGCGGTGGCGTCGGGTTTGATGTTCTGCCAGCCGGTCCACGCGGAGTAGTCGGTGCCGTCGTAGTTGCGGACCCGCCACTGATAGGTGGTCTGTGACGTCAACGCCGGCGAGGTCCACGACCCCGTCGCGCCCGATGCCACCGTCGCGGATGTGCCCGAGGCGACGGTCACCAGCGTGGTGGCGTCGCGGACTTCGAACTTCACCGTGCCGGCAGTGGCGTCAGGGTCCGAGTACAGCGCGGACAGGGTCGGGGTGAGGTCGGTGGTGTAGGCGTTGGCTGCGGGCGACATCCCTGTCGGGGTCGACGGGTAGGTGTTGTAAGTGACCGACAGGTAGGGCTTGTTGGTGGTCTCATCGGCGGAGTTGAACTTCTTCCAGCCGTAGTCATCGGACTCGTTCGCGGCGCGCAGCTCCAGGCCGTAGTTGGCGGTGCCGTTGGCCCAGTCCTGCACCATCGTGGTCACTGCGACCGCGACCCATGTCGCGGGGCACGACGACGAGAATCCCTTGGCGAACGATCCCGACGCCACCACCGCCGACACCGAGGGTTGGTTGGTGTACACGGTGGAGGAGTTGAACGCAGAGGTGAGTCGGTAGACGTTCATGGTCGTCGCCGAACACGACCATGAGTGGAACTCCCACAGGTTCAGGTTCGCCGAGATGATGTGTTTGCCGGTCAGCGAGGACGTGTTGAACGACAACAGCGACCGTGACCGGTTCGCGCCGCCGTCGTAGGTCCCGACCTTCAACATGGTCGAGGTCCACTGTGACGACGTGTACTCCGACGCCACCCAGGTGTCCGCGGTCGCAGTCAGCGATGTGGACGGATCGATGATCACCGGATACGTGAGAGCCGGGTCGTTGAGGAAGCCCATGTCCGGCTTGAGTTGCAACACCACGGACCCGCTGCCCGTTGACGTCACGGCCGTGGTGACCGGCGCGGCGTGGATGGCGTCGCCGGTATGGGCATCCAGGCTCGAGTCCCACATGCGGGGCTGATCGCCCACGCCCAGCACTCGTGTCGGGTCGCTCTTGTCGGTCAGGGTGATGCGGCCGTCGGCGGCGACGTTGAGGTTCGCGCCGGTCGAGGTCATCGGCACCGTGAGCACCAACGCGGCGGTCGGGCGGGACTTGATGATGAATCGCTTCTCGTAGCCCGACCCCAACGCCTCCAGCTCCAAGTCGACGCCGGGGTAGACGTCGCGGTAGGTCGCGACGTTGCCCGACAGCGTCGGCGCCGGCAAGCGTGCCTGCAGACCGAGCTCCACCGCGACATCGCCTGCGGCGAGGCGCGACACCGGACCGGTCCCGCCCGCCGAGAACGAGATATCCGCGGCGGCGACCTTGGGGTGCACACCGGAGGAATCCGACACCAACGTCGGATCGATGTCCACCCATGACCCCGGCTGGGCGCCGCGGACCCGGATCGGGCCGGCGTAGAGCTCCGCGGTCACCGTGCCGTCAGGGTTCACGAACGTCGACGAATCCGCCGACCGCAGCCCCACCACCTCGACCCGACGCCCAGACGCCACCGCATCCGCCCGTGCCGCGCCAATCAACTGCCCAGCCGACAGCTCCGGGACCGGGTCGGAGACCTGAGCGGCCGCCGCAACAGCGGGCAGGCCCGCGATCAGGGTCGCCGCCACGACCAGCACACCGACACGAACCATCAACCTGCGACCGCCGAAGACCACGACCCCTACTCCCCATCGAAGAAGAACACGATCCGCCGAGCATCATCCCGGAGCGCAGTGCAGTTCCATGACCAACCAGTGCAGTTTCCTGACCAATGCAGGCCAGGAAACGGGCATCTGTAGTGCAGGTTTCGGCTCTTTGTAGTGCAGGTTTCGGCACTCGAGAGAGCAGGTTCGTGCACTCTGTAGGCCAGGTTTCTGCACTCCAGGGGGCGTTCTCGCCGGTCCACGCCCCGAGGGCGGGTGCTAGATTTGGCCACGCCCGGCGGGCACAACTTCACGGCGCAAGGGGAAACAAGCTGTGGACCACACCACCACTGTCACAGCGCGGATCGCGATCTTGCACCCGGCAGGGCTGGTCGCGCGCGGCCTCGCCACCGTCATCGAAGAAGCCGGCTGGCAGCCCGAGCTCAACCCAGCTGATATCACCGACTGGCTCCAGAGCCAGCCACCTGACCTGGTGGTTGCCGTCGTCGACGATCCCGTCCTCGCTGACATAGCGAGATCGATGCCTGAAGTGCCTGTCGTCGCCATCGTCGAAGACCTGCCCGGCGAATACATGCGCGCGTTCGCCTCAGGCGCCGCCGGGGCCCTCGCCGACAACGCCGCACCCGAGCGCATCGTCGCCGTCATCGATTGCGCTCTTGACGGCCACGCCCGCATCCCCAGCGCCGTCGCGCGTCACCTCGCCACCAACGCAGCCGTCGCTACCCCAGCTGGCATCTGGCTCGATGACGCCGAGCGAGTCATCCTCACCGCGCTCGCCCACGGAGACCGCGTCACCGTCATCGCTGACAAGATCGGCTACAGCGAACGCCACACCCACAAGATCATGAACAAGCTCTACCAACGCATCGGCGCGAGCGGCCGCAACGAAGCCATCGCCATCGCCTCCCGCTGGGGCATCACCGGGCAATAGCCGAAGACCCCACGGGGGCCAGTGGGCCGCCGCACCTTCGGCGGCGGCGGATCGGTCCGACCCGCCTCGCTCGGTGACCGATCAGCTCAGGTCGCGCTCAACCGGCCGTTCGGAGCGCCCCCTACGCGCCCGAACCCGCGGCACAGCGTGCGCCGCCCAGCCGCGCCGGCTCCGCTCCTCGTGTCGCGGTCAGCGCCCGTCGGTGTCCCTGGGTGGGTCGTCGAACCCATTCGACCGAGAAATCCTGCGCGGCGTGTCCCAATCCGCGGTTGTGGCGCACCACAGGAAGTGGGCACATCCGGGGGAATGTCGCGCACCGCGGCTTCCCAGGGTGGGTCATCTATCGGACACCACGAACAGGAGGAGCCGGAATGCGCGAAGGAGACGCGCCGTCGCTGGGCCGGACCGCCGGCCAGGCCCAGGCACAGAAGATCGAGCATCGGGGCCGGTCATGAGCGGGCGGAGCTTGCGCCTGGTCTACACCGTCACCGAAGCGGCCGAACTGTTGGGCCTCGGCCGCTCCACCGCCTATGAGCTCGTCGCCCGCGGCGAGCTCGAGACGGTCCGACTGGGGTCACGGGTGATGGTGACGCGCCCGACGCTGACCGCGCTGTTGGGGTTCGAGCCGCCCCTGCCTGGCGAGCTCGACGCGTTGCGGGCATCGCTGACTCGCCCAATCCGTCCCGAG
This sequence comes from Acidimicrobiaceae bacterium, assembly GCA_024641655.1. Taxonomy (GTDB): domain Bacteria; phylum Actinomycetota; class Acidimicrobiia; order Acidimicrobiales; family UBA8592; genus JAHECR01. The sequence continues at coordinate 1,206 of JAHECR010000121.1, read as the reverse complement.
CCGGCGCCGACGACCGGGCGCCGCCCGCGCTCGACCGGCACCAGTCAGGCGTCCCTGTTCAGCGCATGACTCTGCCACGCCCCACCCCGATGCCTCCACCTGCAGCTATCAGCGCGCCCCGCCCACAATCGCACTCGCGCACACCCCAACGTCCCGCGCTCACTCCCATACCCGACCGCATCGGCCCCCGACACGAGCCGTCCACTCCCGCCCCCGAGCCCTACAAGGCCCTCCACCCCAACCCCATCTCTCAACGATCTAACGCTACAGACGAGTGCACAGCGGCTGTGCCAACCTCCCGACCGACCTCCCACACCACTACGGATCGGCGGAGGCGGCGGTGACGGCGCGGGTCACAACCCTCAAGGGCCCCGACGCCGGGGTGTACTACGTGGAGCAGCTCCCGAACTACTACCTGGACTCGGGCGAACCCGCCGGACTGTGGTTGGGCGCGGGCGCCGACCGCTTGGGCCTCGCCGGCGACGTGGTCGACGCCGAGTTCTTGAACGTGATGGCCGGGCTGCATCCGCGCCTCGAGCCGGGCGTGCATCTGGGTCGGCCGTTCCGGGGGGACTCGGTCCGCGGGTTCGACGTGACGTGTTCGGCGCCGAAGTCGGTGTCGGTGCTGTTCGCCACCGCCCAGCCGTCGGTGCGCGACATCGTCCTGCGCGCGCACGACACGGCGGTGGCGATGGCCTTGGCGTGGGTCGAAGCCCACGCCCTGACCCGGCACCGCATCGACGGGCAGGTCGCGGTGGTCGACGCCCACGGCCTGATCGCCGCGGTGTTCCGCCAGCACACGTCGAGGGCCCTGGACCCTCAGGTGCATTCGCATGTGGTGATCGCCAACCGGGTCCTCGGCCCCGATGGTCGATGGTTGGCGTTGGACGCGCGGGGGTTGAAGATGGATCAGCGGACGGTGTCGGCGATCTATCACGCCGCCCTGCGCTCAGAGCTGACCAGGTCGATGCGGGTCGAGTGGGAACCGGTCGTCAACGGCATCGCCGAGATCACCCGCGTACCGAAGATGGCGCTCGAGGAGTTCTCGACCCGCACCGCCCAAGTCCAAGCCCGCATCGACACCAAGATCGACCGGTTCATCGACACCATGGGCCGCGAGCCCACCCCGCGGGAGCGGTGGCGGCTCGAACGCGAAGCCGTCACCGACTCCCGGCCCCCCAAAGCCCACGGCGGCGACGCCGCCGA
>JAHECR010000028.1 GCA_024641655.1 Acidimicrobiaceae bacterium | reverse complement strand
GCCACACTGCCGAGGGCGGCCCGGCGGAGCCCGCCACGGCCGTGGGAACTCATCACGATCAGTGTCGAGCCGGCGCCGTCTCGAGCTCGTGACGTAACGGCGACCACCGGGTCACGCTCCTCGGTGGTGATGGTGGTGACGTCGTCGTCGCCGAGCGCGTCCGCGAGCTCGTCGAGGAACGATGTCGGTGTCAGGGGGCCCTCTGTCACCTTCGTCGTGAGCAGCTCCAACCGGGCTCCAGCGCGTCGACCCAAGGCCATCGCCGGCACGAGCGCCGTTCGGGCCAGCTCCGATCGGTCCAGCGGCACGATGATCCGCCGCAACTTCGAGAACGGCGCGGGCCCGTGCGGCTCCATGGTCACTTCGACGGTCACCAGAACGATCGTGGTCCTGTCCACCTCCGCAGGATCGACCCGAGCGGAGCCGCTGCGTAGGGTCGAAGGTCACCCCGGTTGCCAGGCAGGCGCAGCGGGCGGTGATGTCGAGGACCACAGTCCCGGTGGTGTCGCCAGTGGAGAGCCCGCACGGTCAGCGGTCGCGGAAGCCCTTCCCTTCGAGGATCTTCGCGACGTACTTCTCGACGCGCGCCTCGCGTGTCTTGGCTTGCTTCGCGCCCGAGAAATAGAGGTTGTACTCACGCTGTCGGCCTGGGGTCAAGGCCTCGAATGCGGCTCGCAACTTCGGTTCGCCCTCGAGGCGACGCTGGAGTTCCTCGACGAGGGCGAGCTCCGGCGGTGAGGCTGCCTCCACGTCGACGTCGCCGAGCGCAATGGCCTCTCGGACACAGACCCGGATCGTCTCGGCCCGCCGGGTGACCTCGTCGACCGAAGTGAGCCTGATACGGCGGGCCAAGCGGGAATTCGGCCCCTGTTCCTCGAGAGCACCCTCGGCGTTGTCCAACAGGGCGCCCTTGAAGAACATCAGGGCGAGGAACTGCTTCATCTCCTGGACGATGACGACGTTCTGGCCGTCATGGCCGTAGCAGGGCTTCCCCCACTTGATCTCCTCGGTCAACCCACACTCCAACAAGATGGGGCGCACGGCAGCCAGTTCGGCCGGCCAATGCATCGAGTCAGCGATGTAGGCGTCGACGTCGCGATAGCTCTTCACACCGGACAGAGTAGGGAATTGCAACGCAACCCGAGACGTCACCACGGGCCATCGCCTCGGGCGGCCCGGTGGCGTGTCGACCCGCCACGTCACCGCCCTGGCTGCGCGATCCGTGTTGGCCCCGTTCGACTCCGACAACGCCGCTGGCACTGTGACAGAATCGCATCAGTCAGCAAAGCCGCCGCGCGCTCGCGGTACCGACGCACAGGGAGATGTGGGTGATGTCAGACGAATACATCGAGGTGATCCATCGTGATCTTCCGTATTCGACCTTCGATGCGGACAACCATCTGTACGAGACGACCGATTCGTTCACGAAGTACCTACCCAAGGAATACGAGGGAATCGTCCAGTACGTCGAGGTGCGTGGCCGAACCAAGATCGCGCTACGGGACAAGATCTCGAACTACATCCCCAACCCGACCTTCTCCCGGGTGGCGGTGCCCGGCGGTGGAGGCCAGGACATCACCAAAGGCGGTGGCGGCTTCGGCGGGGTCCGCACCGAGCGCCCCAAGTTCATGTCGATGCCGGGCATCAGTGCCTTCTTCGATCCGGAGCCGCGTCTCAAGCTGATGGCCGAGATGGGAATCGACCGAACGCTGCTCTGGCCGACGCTTGCATCGGTGCTCGAGGAGCGGCTCTGGGACGATCCCGACGCGGTCGTGGCCATTGTGCACGCATTCAACGAGTGGATGCACGAGCACTGGAGCTACGTATACGCGGACGCGCTGTATTCCACGCCGATCATCTCGTTGGCGGCCGGTGCCGGCCCGGCAATCGAGGAGCTGGAGTACATCGCCGAGCATGGGGCGAGGATCTTCCTGATGCGGGTGGCCCCCGTGCCCACCTGGAAGGGACGCAAGTCGTTCGCGCTGCCTGAGTTCGACGCGTTCTGGAAGCGAGTCGAAGAACTCGACCTCGTTGTGGGCCAACATTCGGGTGATTCCGGCTACACCAGGTACCTCAACGAGTGGGAGGGCATCGGCAGCGAGATGCTGCCGTTCCAGTCCACCGGATCGGCAGGATTCAAACTGCTCGCCTCCGAGAAGAACAACCTGATCGACGCGATGGCTTCGATCGTCGGACACGGGTTGGCGACGCGCTTTCCTCGACTCAAGTTCATGCCGGTGGAGTTCTCCTCCGCGTGGATTCGGCCGTTCTTCCGGAAGCTGCAGGATGCCTCGGAGAAGTCGTCGGTGCTGTTCGACGAGGACCCCGTCGAGGCGTTCCTGCGCACGGTCTACATCCACATCTTCCACGAGCCCAACCCCAAGGAGCTCCTCGACATGGGCATCCCGGCGGACCGGCTGATGTTCGGATCGGACTTCCCCCACCCTGAGGGAATGATGGACCCGCTGGCTTACTCCGAGGTCGTTGCCGACCTCCCCGTGGAGGACCAGGCGCTGATCATGGGCGGCACGATCGAGAAGGCCCTCGGCGTCGGCAAGTACGCAAGCTGACGCGCTGCGTGCACCGCTGCTGACGCCGGCTGCGGGACTGCTCGTCCTGCGGCCGGCGACGGGGCCTCGGAGTGGCCGGCCCCACCGCGGCCCTACGTCCCGATGTCGGGACTGAAGCCTCTTTCGACCGGACCGGCCGCTCCCTACGCTTCGGGGCGATGACCGAGCGCGCTACGTTGCAGGTCGACGGGATCTCCAAGCGCTTCGGCGACCTCCAGGCCGTCGACAGCCTCTCGTTGTCGATCGAGCCCGGTGAGACCTTCGGCTTGCTCGGTCCGAACGGTGCCGGCAAGACGACGGCGATCTCGATGATCTGTGGCCTGCTGGCCCCCGACTCGGGGTCGATCCGGATCTGCGACACGCCGATCCGGCCGGGCTCCACCGAGGGGCGTGCCCTGATTGGTTACGTCCCCCAGGAGCTCGCGGTCTACCCCGACATGAGCGGTGCCGAGAACCTGCGGTTCTTCGCCCGCCTCTATGGGCTTCGAGGAGCGCCAGCTCGACGACGCATCGCCGAGGTGCTCGGAGTCGTCGGGCTCGCGGAGCGGGCCCGGGACCGGGTGAGCGAGTACTCCGGCGGCATGCAGCGCCGGCTCAACATCGCCGCCGGCCTACTGCACCAACCCCGACTGCTGATCCTCGACGAACCGACCGTCGGGATCGACCCGCAGAGCCGTAACGCGATCCTCGATGCCGTGGCTGCGCTCGGCGACGGCGGCATGAGCGTGCTCTACACGACGCACTACATGGAGGAAGCAGAGCGGCTCTGTGACCGCGTCGCCATCGTCGACCACGGTCGCCTGCTGGCCTCGGGGACGCGCCGGGAGCTCGTGGCGCTCGTCGACGAACACGACCGTGTGGTCGTGCGGGTGACGGCCGGCGCGATCGAGGCGGCTCGCCTCATGCGCGACCTCGATACGATCGTGCGGGTCGATGCACCAGACGACCAGACCCTGGACTGCGTGGTCGACGATGCCTCACACCTGTTGCCGACGTTGCTCGCTCGCCTGGCGGAAGCCGACGTGTCGCTGACCCAGGTGGAGGTGGTCGAGCCCTCTCTCGACTCGGTGTTCTTGCACATTACCGGCACGGCGCTGCGGGATTGATGATGCTCGTCTTCACCATGCTCTGGAGGGATCTCCGGGCCCGGTTCCACGACCGCTCGGCCCTCGTGCTGGCGCTGCTTGCCCCGGCGATCCTGATGGCGATCTTTGCCGGACTTGCTGGGGGCCCGAGCCAGACCGACGTCCCCATCGGGTTCAGCGGACCTCCGGGCGCGCCGCTCACGGTGGCAATCCGCGACGGGGCGCTGGTCGCGCTCGACGCCGACAACACGATCGAGCTCACCGATGTCACCGACCGTGAAGCCCTCGCTGCGCTGGTCAACGACGGCGATGTCGACGCCGGCATCGCCGTGGACGGGAGCGGATCGATAGAGGTCCTCCACGGGTCCGAGAACGTGGTGGCGAACGCCATCGCGGATGCGATCGCCGCATCGGCGGCGTTGACCGTGGACGTGGTCGGCCACGCGGCCGCTGCGGAAGCGGCGCTGGGGGTGCAGCCTGCGCCCGACGCGATTGCCGCAGCAATCCTGGCAGCGCCGGCTCTCGTCGAGGTGGTCGACACCGCGGACGAGGTCGGCGGGGTCGACTACAAGACCCAGGCGGCGGCGGGCATGGCGACCTTCTTCTTGTTCTTCACCGTGCAATTCGGTGTCCTCGGGATCCTGGAGGAGCGGCGCGAGGGCACGCTGGCGCGCCTGCTCGCGGCTCCCGTCGCGCCTTGGCAAGTGCTGGCGGCGAAGGTGTTGGTGAGCTTCGTCATCGGCATTGTCTCGATGCTGTGCCTCGTGGTGTTCGCGGGGCTCCTGCTGGGAGCGCACTGGGGGAGCGCGCTCGGGGTGGGGATCCTGATCGCCGCTGGGGTCACCGCTGCGGTGTCGACCATCACCCTCGTGGTGGGGGTGGTCTCGAACCCCGACCAGGCATCGAACATCCAGAGCATGATTGCGCTGGTGCTCGGTCTGCTCGGAGGCGCCTTCTTCTCGATGGTGCGCGCCGGTGGCATGGCCGCGTTCGTCTCCAGGCTCACGCCCCATCACTGGTTCAACGAAGGGTTGGTGCGTCTGTCGGGGGGCGCGTCCTGGACGGCTGCGCTCGGACCGGCTGCCGCGATGGTGGCGTTCGCCGCCCTGTTCGGGGTGCCCGGTCTGCTGCTGGCGTCGAGGTCGGTGCGTCCATGAACGCCGTCGCGGCGATCGTGCGGGCCAATCTCGTGCGCCTCGTGAACGCGCGGGCGAATGCCTTCTTCCTCGTCGTGCTGCCGCTGCTCATCGTGTTCGCGCTGGGCACGGCAATCGGCAACAGCCCCGGCGATACCCTCGTCGGTGTCGTCGATCCCGAACCGATCACTGCGGGCCAGGCCGTCCTCGACGCGATGGCGGCCACCGACGGCATCGAGATCCGGCGCTACGAATCGGTCACGGCGATGCGCGACGATGTCGCCCGGCGGGTGCTTGACGTCGGCTGGGCCGCTTCGACGAGGGAGGGGCGACTCGTTCTGCGGTGGTACGCCGCGTCCGGCGAGGGCCTGCAGGTCCGTGGGGCGCTCGAAAGCGCCGCCCGCGCTGCCGATGTCGCGGACCAGGCGGTAGCAGTCGTGACTGCCGATGCCCGGGTCGACCCGTCAGCGGCTCGAGCGGCGATCGACGCTGCGGCCCAAACACTCGGCCGCACCTCGCTGACTTTCACCGATGCCGGCGACCCCGCCACCGATCCGACCAGTATCCGCGCGGTGCTGGCGTCTGGCCAGCTCACGTTGTTCATCTTCCTGACGTCGCTGAGCGGCGCCGGCTATCTGCTGCTCACCAGGCAGTTCGGCGTGACCCGCCGGATGCGAGCGGGCCCCGTGCCCGTCGGCTCGATCATCGTGGGCGAAGCGCTCAGCCGGTTCGTGGTGGCGTTGCTGCAAGCCGGCATCGTCCTCGTCGGTGCGATGGTGCTGTTCGGGGTCGACTGGCGTGCTCCGGGCCCTGTCCTCGCGCTCTGTGCGGCCATGGCGCTCGTGGGCTGCGGGGCCGCGATGTTACTGGGCACCCTTGCCGGCACCGAACAGCAGGCCGGGGCGCTGGCGCTGCTGCTGGGTCTCGTGTTGGCGGCGCTCGGGGGATCGATGCAGCCCTTGCACTTCTTCCCCGACGGTCTGCGCACCGTGGCGTTCGCGGTCACCCCGCATGCGTGGATGAACAATGCGCTCTGGCGGATCCTCGTCGATGGCGACGGCTTCGCCCAAGTGTGGCCGGCGGTGGCCGTCCTCGTCGGAGTCGGCGCCACGCTGCTCCTCCTGGCAGCGGTGGCGATGGCGCGAACGCTGCGATGACAGGTCCCGTATGGTGCCCGGGGCATCAGGCGCCGGCGAGCCGCGAGTACTGATCATCGGGGGCGGCCTCGGCGAACAGGGCCTTTGACCCTCACGGCGCCGTGGACCTTCGCCCCTGTCCGGCGGTGGGTGTTCGTGTAATTGTCGGCTCGTGGTGACGATCTCGAACGCGGTGTTGTCGATCGGCGAGGTGGAGGGGCATCCCGGCGAACGTTCCCTCCACGTCGTGTACCACTTGTCGTGTGCCCCGAGCGATCCGGCTGTCGGTCGGACGCTCGTCGAGAGCGTCGTGGTGCATGCGGTCGACGAGCACGATGCACCGGCCTTGCCGCGCCGAGTGCCGATCGCTGAAGTTCGCGCCGCCGTAACCATCTCGGCAGGCACGGAGCACCGGTCGGTCAGGACGATTGTGCAGCGCACGGATCTCGACGTGGAGCAGGACTGGTGGTCGAGTAGTCAGAGTGGCGAGCCGAACCCGATCGCCGAGTGGCTCGACCACATCGCTGCCGATGTCGCACTACACGACGAGGGGGAGCTCGTCGCGCAGGCCACGACGCCGACGGTGACCGGATCGTGGGGCGCCCTCGGGCCGGACTGAGGCCAGTTCGTGATTGGGGGACCTTGGGCTCTGTGGTGACTGCCCAGGGGCGTTGAGTATGGGCCTGAGAGCAGATCGGTGCCGTGGTTCTCGGGTTCGGTGAGTGTGATCGTCGGGTCCCGGGTGCGCAGGTGCCGAGCGAGCCCTGGGAGGCGGCCATGTCGAGCTATTCGCACATACTGTTCCGGGACGAAGCGCGCTCGAGGCTGCTCGCTGGTGTCTGCGCGCTGGCCGATGCGGTGCGTCCGACGTTGGGACCAGAGGCACACGCTGTCGTGCTGGAGAAGAAGTACGGCGCTCCGATCGTGTGCGACGACGGTGTGACGATCGCCAAGCGGGTGGTTCTCAGGGATCCTGAGGAGAACCTCGGAGCCCAACTGCTGCGCGGCGCTGCAGCAGCAACGGGCGACGCCGTCGGCGACGGGACTACCACATCGACCTTGTTGGCCCAAGCGATCGCAGTCGAGGGGATGCGCAACGTTGTCGCCGGTACGAGCGCGGCTGCAATCAAGCGCGGTCTCGAACGGGGCCTCGAGGTGGCGGTTGCCAGACTCGCGGACATCGCGCGCCCCGTGCGTGACCGCACCGACACCACCCACGTGGCGGCCGTGTCTGCGCACGGTGATCGGGCCATCGGCGAGCTGGTTGCCGAAGCGGTCGAGGTCGTCGGCGGTGATGGCGTGGTCGATGTCCAAGACGCCCGGAGCACCGAAACCAGCCTCGAGGTCGTCGAGGGCATGCAGTTCGACCATGGGTTCTTGTCGCCGTATTTCGTGACCGACACCGAGTCGATGCGGGTGGAGCTCGACAACCCGGTGATCTTGCTTCACGACAAGAAGATCTCGGCGATGACCGCCATGGTGCCCCTCCTCGAACAGATCCTCGGGGACCATCGACCGTTCGTCATCATCGCCGAGACCGTCGAAGGCGAAGCGCTCGCGACGTTGGTCGTCAACAAGATCCGCGGGGTGTTGGCCGCGGCGGCGGTCAAGGCTCCCGGATTCGGTGATCGCCGCAAGGCAATGTTGGAGGACATAGCGGTCATCACGGGTGGGCGGGTGATCAGCGAGGAGTTGGGCGACAAGCTCGAGAACGTGCGGATCGCCGATCTCGGAACTGCAGGGCGAGTCGTGATCGACAAGGACTCGACGACGATCATCGGCGGTGGCGGCGCGCCTGCTGCGGTGGAGGCTCGGGTCAAGGAGCTCCGGGCACAGATCGACGACACCACCTCTGATTGGGACCGCGAGAAGCTCGAGGAGCGGCTGGCGAAGCTGGCTGGAGGGGTGGCCATCATTCACGTCGGGGCGATCTCCGAGGTGGAGTTGGCTCGCCGCAAGGAGCTCTTCGATGACGCCATCAGCTCGACGAAGGCGGCGATGGCCGAGGGGATCGTGCCCGGTGGGGGCGCCGCGCTGCTCCGGATGGCCGAGACGATCGAAACAACCGCCGAGAAGGCCGAAGGAGGCGAGCGGATCGGCTTGGAGGTACTCGCCCGCGCCCTAGAGGAACCGTGCCGTCAGCTCGCGCGCAACAGCGGGGTGGACGAAGGGGTCGTGCTCGACCGGATTCGAGCGGGGACGGGCTTCTTCGGCTTCGACGCGACGAGCCGGTCATACGGTGACTTGGAGTCGCTGGGGATCATCGATGCCGCCAAGGTGGTTCGTATCGCGCTCGAGAACGCGGTGTCGGTCGCGGGCACGCTCCTGTTGACCGAGGTGACCCTCACCGACGTCGAGGAACCGGCTCCGGCGACGCCCATGGCAATGCCCGACATGATGTAGGCCAGGTGTTGGGAGAGGGCTCGGCTGCGTCCACCGCGCGCGGCTAGTGTCGCGTGCACTTCAGGGCCGGCAGCTGGACGGGAAGCCGGATGCGCCCAGCGCGGACCCAGATCGCGTGGACAAGGGGGACGACGCGTGGAGTACAACCCGTTCGATCATCAGACCCAAGCCAATCCGTATCCGGTGTACCAGTGGATGCGCGACGAGGCGCCGGTCTATCACAACCCCGAGATCGGGTTCTGGGCGCTGTCGCGTTTCGATGATGTCTTGCAGGCCCACCTCGACGCGGCGACGTACCTGTCGGGCTATGGCCCCATGATCGAGCGGATGGATGTCGCCGACGTCCTGGTCGCCACCGACGACCCTGCCCACGCCTGGCACCGGAAGCTGATCTCGCGGCTGTTCACGCCGCGGGCGATCGCACAGCTCGAACCCAAGGTCCGGGCCATTGCCTCCGACGTGCTCGACGCCGCTCGTGAACGAGGCGAGCTCGACGTCGTTCTGGAGTACGGGGGCTACCTTCCGATGATGGTGATCGCCGAGATGCTGGGCATCCCGATGGAGGCGCGTGAACCGCTGCGCCGTCTGTCGGACCGCTCCCTCGATCGCAGCAACGTCGACGACCCCCTGGCGGATGCCCAGGCGGCCTCGATCGAGTCCCACGAGATCCTGGCCCAGATCGTCGAAGAGAAGCGGCGGCATCCCGGCGACGACATCGCGACGTTGTTGTTGACGGCGAGCGTCACCGATCTCGATGGCGTCGAACGGCGTTTCACGCCCGAACAGGTCGTGCCCCACCTGATGGAGCTGATGGCCGCCGGCCACGAGACCACCGCAAAGCTGATCGCGAACGGAGTGGTGGCGCTCACCTGGTACCGCGACCAGCGGCGCGAGCTGATCGCCGATCGGAGCTTGGTTCCCGCAGCGGTCGAGGAGATGCTCCGCTGGGACCCGCCATCGCAGTACCAGGGGAGATGGGTCGAGCGGGACGTCACGCTCCACGACGTCACCATCCCCGCCGATTCACGCGTCATTCTCGTAACCGGTGCCGCCAACCACGACGACCGGGTATTCGAGGAGCCGGAGCTCTTCGACATCCACCGCCGCTTCGACCGCCATGTCGGCTTCGGCTTCGGAATCCATCTCTGCGTCGGTGCCGCGTTGGCGCGGCTCGAGACTCGCGTGGCATTCGAGGAGCTGCTGGCACGATTCCCCGACTACGAGCTGGGGGGCCCGATCCGACGGGCCTACTCGTCGAACGTCCGGGGATTGTCCAACCTCCCGCTCATCTTGAACCCCGGCGAGTAGGCCGTCAGCAAGTTCGGTTCACGCGCGTTGGAGGGCCGCAGACGGGTGCGTCGGCGCTCAGTCCCGGTTGCCTTGGATGCGCAAGACCATCGAGGCGGCGCTGATGGCGCGGTCGTCGTTGCCTTCGTCGTGCAAGGTCAGCTGTACGCCGATGCGGTTCGATCCAATCCCGCTACGCGAGGCGGTGCCATCGACTCGGAACGGCCCCTTCTTCCCGCGTGCGAGGAACATGGTGTGGAACGACTCGGCTTGGAGCTGGTCGGTGCCGGCGAGCTCAGCAGCGAGGTCCATGCCGGCGGTGTCGTGGATCACGAACTGGGGGCCGACGTGCAGCGCCGCGTCCGGTGACGCGAGCTCGACGCGGAGCTCCGACAGCGCCCAATGCCCATCGTCGCGACGGTTGCCGCCGAACACCTGCCAGAGCGGGGGGAGGTCCGCAGAGTCCTCGATGTGCTCCACGGGGTCGTCCTCGAAGCGCTGGAGTCCTGGTGGAACATCGCCGATCGACGCGCCCTGACCGTCGATGAGGGCGATGGTGCGGTCGGGGTTGTCGGCGTCGACGATCTTCGCCCGGCCGAAGTACATGCGGGAACCAACCTTGAGTGCGTGCGCATCGACGACGGCGATGCGTGAGACGTCCCTGGCATCGTCGAGGATCTGAAGCGAGTTGATGACCGGGTTCGGCACCACCTCGAGATCCGAAGGTCCGCCTCCGCCGGGGGAGCAGATCGACAGCACCGACGCCATGATGCCCCCGCTGGCGTTGCGCATGTCGTGGCGCAGCGTCACCGTGTCGTCGGTGGCGCTGGAGTTCATCGAGGAGAACTGACGCCCGATGTACCGGTACGACAGGAGCCCTCCCCATCGCTGCCGCAGCGTTTCCCAGTACTCGTCGGGCGAGGTGTTGCGGATGTCTTCGAGCACGTCGGTGCCTACTTCCTCGTCGGGTAGTCAATCGGGGGCAGCGCAGCCATCGCTCGCTGCCCACCGAATCTAGTCTGCTCCCGAGCCTGCATCAGGAGCCGCCTTGTGGTCGCATCAGAACCTTGAGCTCTCGGGGCTCACGGGAGAGGTCGTCGAAGGCCAGTTCGGTCTGGTCGAGCCGGCGTCGGCTGGTGATCAGTGGAGCAAAGGACGCGTTGTGATCGCGGAGCAGCACACCTGCGGCGTCGAACTCGGCGGGCGTGTAAGCCAGGCAGAATGCGACTTCCAGCTCGCGCAGCGTCGGCCCCAGTGGGTTCACGCCGACCTCTTGCATGCACGCGCCGGCGAGCACGACTCTGGAGTGGGTCGGCGCCTGCGCCAAGACCTGTGCGACGATCTGCGGCCGTCCGACGCACTCGATGATCGACGCGATCGTCTTCTCGCCATGGAGCAGCGCCGAGATCGCGCTCGGGACGAAGCCAACGTCTCGCAGAAGCTCCTCGAGGCCGGGACCTGGAGGGGTGACGATGTCCGCTCCGAGCTTCTGGGCCATGGCCCGGCGAGTCGGGGACGGGTCGATGGCGACGATCGGGTGGCGACCGGTGATCGCCGCGATGGCAATGATGCCGAGGCCGACGGGTCCCGTGCCGACGATGACGAGTGGGCCGACCGGGTGCGCGAGAGCGAGTGCGTGCATCGAGACGGCGACCGGTTCGATGAGCGCTCCGAGATCGGATGGCAGGCCGTCTGGCAGACGCCGGGCCCGTGATGCCCCTACAGCGGTCATCTCGGCGAGGCCACCAGGCAGCGAAGCGTGGGCGCCGATGGTCGCGTGTCCGCTTGGCATTGCGACGAACGGGAGCACGGCGACGAGGTCGCCGACCCGAAGGCTGGTGTCGGTTCGCGGCGCGATGGCGATGACCTCGCCCGCGAATTCGTGCCCGGGAATGATCGGATCCCGGGGTGACTCGGGCGTCGCCTGCGCGACCTGGGCATGGATCTCGCGCAAGTGGATGTCGCTCCCGCAGATCCCACAGTAGTGCGGGGCGACGAGGACCTCGCCGGGACCCGGAACCGGGTCTTCGATCGTTTCGATGCTGAGGGTTCCTCGGTCGAGCACCACTGCCTTCACTGCTGCTGTCTCCCTCCTGCGCCGGTCGAATGACGCGAGATCGGTCCGAACCAGGTGAGCCCCGAGGCTCTACGCCAGGCGAGGGTTGGCCGCGAGCATCGGTCCGAGAGGCAGTCCCGCCCACTCGGTGGCTCGTTCGCTGGCGGCCGCCTCGGCCTCGGCGACGTGCTCGGCGGGCGCCCGAGTGAACGCGGTATGGAATGGCGTTGGGTCAGCGCGGAACTCGATCACCTCGACGCCATCGGATCCGGCCGTGTACCCATACGGCGCGTTCGCCGGTACGAAGAAGGCGTCGCCGGGCCACAGCGTCTGGCTCCCCATCAGCAGGCTGCCGGAGGCCACGAGATACAAGCAGTTCGTCTCGTGGCGGTGTCGGAACAGCGGGTACCCGGGCTTGAAGTAGGCGTAGGTCAACGACATGCCGCCCTCATCGGCGGACTGTTCGACGAGAACCCGAGTGTCGTAGCCGCGGGCGGCCGACAACGCAGCAACGGCTCCGGCGACTGCCGGCTGGTCGCCGAAGTCTGTTCCTGCGTTCATGCGTGAGTCGACGAGCGAGGTCGACGCGTCTGCTCTATGAATTCGCACACCAGTGCGTCCAGACTGCATTCATGCCCCCTTGGCCTCTCGCTGCGGGTCGTTGGCGGCGCGGCGTGCTCGATGCGAGCGACCCTGTGGTCTTGACAGCGTAGGACAGCCGCTGGGCGCGAGTTGTCACCCGCATCTGGTCTCGACCCATGACAGCGGTCCGCCCGGAGCCCGCCCCCCCTCGACCTGGCGATGTCGACCGTGGGTGGCGGGGTGGACCTGGAGCTGGCACTGTGGTGGCAACGGCTGTGTGGCCGCCGAGACGTCAGGCGGTCACTGTGTGCTTCTCAGCCGAAGCCGATCTGGTTGCTGCGGGCATCGTCGGCATCGTGGCGTTCGACAGCATGCGTCATGTACGCCGGCCCGCAGAATTCCTCCTGGCGGCGCTCCCCGTCGTGTTCGCTGCGCACGCGCTGGTCGAGACGTTCGTGTGGTGGGGGCTCGAGGGCACCGTGACGCGAGCGGTGTGGCGCCCCGCAGCCTGGGTCTACCTCGTCGTCGCGTTTGCCGTGCTCCCGGTGCTCGTGCCTCTCGCCGTCGGGGCGCTCGAACCCGTGGCGAGCCGGCGCCGGATCTGGATGTTCACCGGACTCGGAACAGGCGTCGCCCTGCTCCTGACGACGATGCTGGTCCGGGGCTCGATGGATGCGGTAATCGAGGGACACCACATCGCGTACCACGTCGACCTCTGGCAGGGCCCAGCCCTTGCGCTGGTCTACGTCCTGGTGACCTGTGGGTCGCTGCTCCTGTCGGGCCGGAAGCAGGTCAGGGCCTTTGGCGCCATCAACCTTCTCGCCGTGGGTCTCCTCGCCTGGTTCGACCGCAACGGTTTCGTGTCGCTCTGGTGTGCCTGGGCTGCAGTGACCAGCGTTGCCATTGCTGTCCATCTGCGCCACGCGACGCGCGAGCCGTCGGATGTCCGTTTCGTCAGGGAGCGGCCCGGGTTGTGCTGACCGCGTCCCGAGATCGAGGATCGGCCCATTGGGGCTAGGGCCGCGCGGTGCGCTGCCGGGATGAGGGGCAAGGCCGCGAACGAACGGGCTCGGGAGTTGCTCGTCGAAGCCGGTCTCGAGCACCGCCTCCACTTCCCCAGCCGCGATCTGTCGGGTGGGGAGCGTCAGCGCGTGTCCGTAGCCCGAGCGTTGGCCAACCGCCCGGCGCTGCTCCTCGCGGATGAGCCCACGGCGTTTCTGACTCCGTTCATGGCCGTGAAGTCATGCAACTCCTCAGCAGTCTGGCCCGTCGGGAGGGCTCAGGGGTCGTGATCGTCTCCCACGAGGCGCGGCTGGAGTCCGTTGCCGACAGGGTGTTGTGCATGGAGGAGGGCCGCGTCCGGGGTGGGGCCGGCGCTGCGATGACGACCGCCTGAGGATCGGAGTCGAAGCGACCACCAGAGCACTTGGCCTCTGGCCTGTCCTTGTCCTCCGCGGTCCAATGGTGCAGGTGTCGAGACGAATACGGTCGCGCCAACGCCAGGGGGCAGCAGTCCTCGTGGGGATGCTCCTGCTGGTGTCCGGGTGCTCGAGCGGCGATGGCGCAGCCTCGCCCACCGCGACCGTTGCGCCCACCGCGACGGCCGTCGCCACGACCGCGCCGACCTCGTCAGCGATGCCAACGCCGACCTCTGCCCCCGACGATGCCGTAGCGATCGATCAGGTCACGCAGTCCTACCTCGGATTCTTCGACGGGTCGGGTACCACGGTGGACCAGAAGGTCGCGCTCCTCGAGGATGGAGAGACCTATCGCACGATGCTGGAGGACGCGGCGGCGAACCCGCAGGCGCGTCTCCTGTCGGCAGACGTCCTCGAGGTCGCGATCGCGTGGGACTCGGGCGCCTGTGGAGCGTTGGGAGTGAGCGCGCCCTGCGCGCACGTCGTGTACAACCTCCTCGTCGCCGGAATGCCGATGGCGGTCAAGATCGAGGGTGCGGCGCTCCAGGTCGATGGTACGTGGCTGGTCGCGTCGGCAGCGTGGTGTCATGTCGTGGAGATCGGCGGAGAGACGTGCCCGTGATCGTTCCGTCGTCGGTGCCGACGTGACGTTCGCAGCGCTGCTCCTGCGAAACATCGCCGTCAAACCCCTCCGGAGCGCGCTCACGGCGCTCGCCGTCGCTATCGGTGTGGCAGCCGGCATCACCATCGGCGTCGTGACCCACAGTCTCCGGGAGTCGGCAGTCCAGATCCTCTCGTTGGGCCACGCCGACTTCTCGGTGTCCCAAGAGGGGGTCTCCG
The DNA here is from genome assembly GCA_024641655.1 of Acidimicrobiaceae bacterium. GTDB lineage: Bacteria > Actinomycetota > Acidimicrobiia > Acidimicrobiales > UBA8592 > JAHECR01. The sequence continues at coordinate 29,232 of JAHECR010000028.1, read as the reverse complement.
ACGTGCTGTCGAGCGCGATCGACGAGGGCGAGCTCGAACGGATCAGCGCCCTCGATGGGGTGGCTTCGGTCATCGGGGTGCTGATCGCGCCCGTCGATCTCGACGCCGACAACCCGTTCTTCCTGCAGATCGGCATCGACCCACGCGGCCTGGCCGAATTCGGTGTGCGCGTCGTCGAGGGCGTGCCCTTCTCGCCAACGGCCCCCAACGAGATCATGTTGGGGTACCGGGCGGCGGTCAACCTCGGACGATCCGTCGGGGACGAGATGACGATCGGTGACAACACCTACCGCGTCGTGGGGTTGTTCGCGACCGATCAGGAGTTCGGGGATGCCGCGTCGATGCTTCCCCTGGTCACGCTGCAGGCCCAGGAACGCAAGCCCGGCGACGTCACGCTGGCGTTCGTGCGGGTCGACGCCGGCTACGACGCCGACGAGGTCCGTGCCGACCTCGAGCAGGAGATCCCCCAACTCGTCACCGTCCGCACGGTCGAGGAGTTCGGCCGGGTCGACCGCAACCTCGAGTTGCTCGGTGCGGCCGACACCGCCGCGACGATGATCACGCTCGCGTTCGGGGTGATCATCGTGACCAACACGATGCTGCTGACCTTCACCGAACGCATCCGTGAGTTCGGCGTGTTGCGGGCGATCGGTTGGTCACGTCGTCGCGTCATGGCCGCGGTCATGGGCGAAACCATGCTCGTCAGCATCGGCGGTGCAGCCGTTGGGGTCGCCCTGTCCTACTTCGGTGTCGAGGTGCTGCGCCGTCTCGACACGTTCCGTGGACTGCTCGAACCGGACTACACCTTCGCCGTGTTCGGCCGGGCGCTGCTCACCGCGGTGGGGATCGGCGCCTTCGGTGCGGTGTATCCGGCCTTGCGAGCGGCACTGCTCGTGCCGTTGGAGGCCCTGCGCCGTGAATGAGCTCTCGCGCGACGATTCGATCATCGAGTGCCGGGGCGTCACCAAGCGCTTCGGTGATGTCCAGGTCCTTGAGCACGTGGACTTGGTGGTGCGACGCGGCGAGTTCGTCGCCGTGTCGGGGGGCTCGGGCAGCGGCAAGTCGACTCTGTTGCACCTGTTGGCTGCGCTCGACCGACCCACCGCCGGCGAGATCTGGGTCAACGAGCACGACCTCGCGAGGATGCTGGCGCCCAACAGGTTTCGACGAAGTGAGATCGGCCTCGTGTTCCAGATGCACAATCTCCTGCCGCGCCTGAGCGCGTCGGAGAACGTTCAGTTGGCGATGTTCGGCACCGGCCGGCGTGGCCGCGAGCGGCGAGCGCGGTCGCTCGAGTTGCTCGAGCAGCTCGGTATGGGGCAGCTTGCACACCGCACGCCACCACGCCTGTCGGGAGGCGAGCGCCAGCGGGTTGCCATCGCCCGGGCGCTCGCGAACAACCCCGACATCCTCCTCGCCGACGAGCCGACAGGCAATCTCGATCCGGCCGCGAGCGCCCAGTTCCTGGACCTCGTCCGCGGTCTGCGCGAGAGCGCGGGTCTCACCGTGGTGATCGTCACCCATGACCAGGCCGTTGCTGCGGGCGCGGATCGTCGGGTCCGCATGGTCCACGGCCGCCTCGAATCTGCCTGACCGGCCGCCGGGCGACGCCGCCAGGGAGTGACGGCTTCCTCGGCGCCATGACAGACGCCAAACGTCGCGAGGCGGCAGCTCCATGGATTCCGGTCGATGTCGGGGCGCCCGAGGTGTTGGGCGTCGGCCGCGACCCGACAAGATGCCCCCGGACGATGAGGTGCCCTGCTCTCGCGCGTCCGGAGCGACTCGTCAGCGTTGGAGGCCTCAGAACGAGTCGGGATCGGCCACTGCCGACGGTGGCACCGGGAAGTCGAACAGCTCGGCGGCGTTCTTCCAGGCGATGCGCTCGAGGTCGGACTGTGACAGGCCGGCCAACTGCCGGCGAATCGCCTCCTGGGTGTCGGGCCACGACGAGTCAGCATGCGGGTAGTCAACCTCCCAGAGGATGTTCTCCACGCCGATTCGGTCGGTCTGGCAGAACGACGACGGGTTGTCGAGTGTGCAGAACCAGTAGTTGCGCAGGAGTACCTCCGACGGTGACAGGTCGGTGCCTCGCCAGTCGCCGTAGCACTCGTGGTAGCGGGAGACGTGGTCGAGGCGGTCGAGGAGGCCCGCGACCCAGCCGATACCGCTCTCGGCGAGCACGATCTTCAGACCGGGGAAGCGCACAGGGACCAGGCCGAACAGCCAGTCGACCGCGGGAATGACAGCCGACAGGCCGAAGAGCGCTGCGGTCGCTTCGCGCGGTGCCCCCTCTGAGGATGTGGGCAGGGATCCCCCGGAGCCGGCGTGCAGGCAGATCACTGTTCCCGTGTCCTCGCAGGCCGCCAACAACGGATCCCAGTATGTCGATCGGACTGGGGGGAGGCCGAGCTGGTCGGGAAGCTCGGGGAAGCTCAGCGCCCGAAAGCCACGCTCCCGGTTGGCGACGATGTCGGCGGCGGCGAGCACGGGATCGTGCAACCACGCGATTTGACACGCGATGATGCGTTCGGGGTAGGCCCCGGCCCAGTCCTGGAGATGCCAGTCGTTCCAAGCCCTCGTTGCGGCAAGCCCGAGCGCGGGGTCGGAGGTAGTGCTCTGCAGACGTGCACCGCCGAAGCCGGTGAGGAACGACGGGAAGTTGAGCGAGGCGTACACCCCGTCGAGGTCCATGTCGGCGATGCGGCTGTGGATGTCCCAGGCTCCGCGTCGCATATCGGCGAAGTTCACCGGGTCACGGCTGTACTCCCTGGGTGGCTTCCCGGCGACCGCATTGAGGCCGATGTTGGGGAGTTCCACTCCGTCGTAGAGCCACGTCTCGGTGCCGTCTGCCCTCTCGACGACCCGGGGGGCCCGCTCCGCGAATGCAGGAGGCATCCGCCCGGTGAACAGGTCGGGCGGCTCGACGATGTGGTCGTCGACGGAGATCACCGGCACGTGGCGGTCTCGGCGAGCGGGTTCGGGTAGGAACGTCATCGCGAGAGCCTTGTTAGCGGGCCTCGGCCACGATGGGATTGCTCAGGCTCCCGACCTTCTCGACCTCTACCCGTACCATGTCACCGACCCGCGCGACCGCAGGGTCCGGTGCGGTGCCGAGGGAGATGACGTCGCCAGGGTAGAGCGTGTAGAGGCGCGTGGCCTCGCTTACGACCTCGCCGACGCGGTGGGTGAACTCCCTGGTGTTGCCCGTGTGCACGAGGGCCCCGTTCACCCAGGCGGTGATCGCGAGCCCGGCCCGGACATGGCTCTCGGTGAGGTCGGTGTCGATCCAGGGACCACAGGGTCCGAAGGTGTCGATCGACTTCGCGCGGAGGAAGTCACTGTCCTCGCGGATGAACGGCAGGTGGGTGACATCGTTGAAGCACGTGTAACCGAACACGGCAGCGAGCGCTTCGTCGGGGGAGCAGCGGCGGGCCCGCTTGCCGATGACCACCGCCAGTTCGGGTTCCACGGTGACCGCGTCCCCGATCTCGGGTGGCACGACGACCTCGTCGCCGGGAGAGACGACGACCGACGACAGCTTGGCTGCGAACTTCGGTGGCGTCTGACGTGCCTCGGCGCGGTTCTGACCTCGCGGAAAGGCACCGAGCACCACGAGGATCTTGCCGGGCTGGACCGGACTCAGCTGGCGGTACTCTCCGACGGCCAGCGTGCGCGTGCCACGGCGCAAGCCGTGCGCGATCGAACCGTCGAGGACCCGCACTCCGTCACCGTCGGGTTCGCAATACTCGATCTCACCGCCAGCTTCGACACGCCCGACACGCATGACTTCCCCCAAAGATCTCGGTTTCACGCCGCAGCGGGCGCGACGTCATGTTCGCACGATGCTGGGATGGCTGCCATTGCGCCGCAGACCGGCATCGGGGGGCACCCAGGTCAGCTGGTGATGGTCGCGTCGGCCCACTCGAGGAGCTGGGGGACCAGGAGCTTCCACCGCTCGAACAGGCTCCGGCCCTCTGCTGCGGAGGCCGTCGTGCGCTCGATCCACTCGCGATCGCCCCAGGGGGGTTCCATGAGCTGGGCATTGGGTAGCCCCGCCGCGACTCGTTCGGACGTTGCGCGGGTGTGGAACATGTCGGACCGTCCGCTGCGGAACACCAGCGTCGGGGTCTGCATCGCTGCGGCTTCCGCATCGGCGAGCCCGGGGACCAGCGGGTCGCCGCAGGCGCAGTACGCGTGCATCCACCGCTCCATCGTAGCGAGGAATTCGGCGGGGTCCTGCGCCAGGAAACGGTCACGGTTGCCGGCGTTGCGTTCGATGACCTCCGCCCAGGTCTCGAGGTCTGCGACATCGGCCATCGTCCCGTTCCAGATCGTGGTGAGCGAAGGCACGCAGTACACGTTGGCGAGGGTCATGTTGCCGAACGCGCCCCCACTGATCCACCAGATGCCGAGTCCGGCGGTGATGTCAGGATTGCGGGCGGCGGTGAGCAGCGACACGCGCGCACCCCCGGAGCCGCCGACGATCACCGTCGGGCCGAACTCGAGATGACGAAGCAACGCAGCGAGCGTGTCGGCCTGCATCACCGACTCCGAAGGCCCGGTGAAATCGACCGAGGACGCACCGCAGTTCGGCCGATCCCAGATCAGGCACTTGCGTCCCCGCTCGGCCAGCGCCTCGGCGAAGTCCCGCACCCCGCCATAGTCCTTGCTGAATCGACCGCCAGGGGTGATGACCCACGGCTGACCTTCACCGATGATCTCGTACGCGATCTCACGATCGCCGAGCGTTGCGATGGCCATGTCGGCCCTCCCCCTGTTGTGAACGGCCCGAACGTAGCAGGTGGGTGGGCGCCTGAGCCGAGGAACCGATGGGCGGCGGACCACCGTTCGGCGCGGGCGGCGTGTGCCACCCCTGAGTCGTCACGGCATCGAGCGGCGGGCGTCGGTCATGAGCCGGCGGGCCCGCTCGACAGCGCGACGCACCTCGCCGGGGCGTGCGCCGACGGCGTCGGCCAGGTCGGCGACACCGCAGTTGCGGAGCATGTCGCCCAGATGGTGTTCGACGCAGGCGAGGGAGAACTCGACCGGGTCGCCGACGGCCAGTTCGTCGATGCGCACGACGACGTTCGCTCCGGCTGCCTGGTCGATGTAGTGATAATGCGGCTCGTTCTCGAAGCAGTCGAAGCGGAGGTGCTCGAGACCGTCGGCGGTGCCGCATACGTGCAGCGAAGCGCCGTAGTCGTCGAAGGCGACATCGGTCTCGGTCGCACCGCGGTAGGTGGTCTCGATGATGTCGTTCGTCAGCGTGCGCGCCTCCACGACGAGTTGGACCGGTCCCGCTTCGATCGTCGTGCAATGCTCGGGGACCATGGGGATCGGGAGCCGGGGGAAGCGGTTTCCGCGGCGGTACGGCGATTCTTGACGGTCGATTGCCATCGCTGGGTCCTTTGCTCGGGCTACGACCCGCGACGGTACTCCGAGCTCGTCGTTGCCTGCCGCCAGGGTCGTTCGGTCCGGGCTCGCCGAGAGGGGAGAACCCAACCCGCAGACCGACGGCTGTTGTGCGAGAGTGCATGTCGACGCATCGAGTACAAGGCGGGAGCCCCGATCCATGAAAATCAGCGCGACCTCGAACGGGCAGCAGTTCGGCCTGGGCGCCATCGACCAGATCTCCTTCGCCGTGGCCAGCGTGGACGACGCGCTGCCGCGATACGCGGCGATGTTCGGTGGCCCCTTCGCCGTCGTCGACGTCCCTGCGCTGGAGGTGGTGTGCAGGGGGTGCCGCGCTACCACGGCCTTGCGACTCGGGTTCGGCCGGACGGCAGACATCGAGATCGAGCTCGTCGAGGTGGTGTCGGGGGACTGGCCGACGCTGGACTGGTTGGAGAGCCGGGGCGAGGGCCTGCATCACCTCCGGTACCCGGTGTCGGACCTGCGCGCGACCAGGGCCGACATGGAGGCAGCCGGCTTCACGCCGGTCCTCGACGGCGGTGCGGGTGGGGTCTCCTTCGCCTACCTGGAGTCGCCGCTGCTCAACGGCATGACCATCGAGCTCATCGAGATGCCTTCGGGATGACCACTCGCCAGGGGAGTTGCCGGCCGAACGCCCGCGTGTCGCTCACCGCCTAAGGGCGACCTTCGCGTGCCACGATTGCCTCGATCGCGGTCAGCTCGTCGCCGGTGAGCGTCCACTGGGCAGCCGCTGCGTTGGCCACGACCTGGTCTGCGTTCGTGACGCCCGCGATGACCGACGCGACCACCGGTTGCGCCGCAAGCCAGGAGATCGCCAACTCCAGCAGGGAGTGGCCCCGGGTCCGGGCGTAATCGGTCAGCTGCTCCACCGTCGTCAGTCGCTCGTCCGACAGCGGCGGCCGACGGGCCATGAGCCCGTCACGCAGCATGGTGCTGACGAGCGCGTCGGCGCCCAGCCTCGAGCCCGGGGGTGGCGGCTCACCACGGCGGTACTTGCCGGTCAACAGCCCGCTGGCGAGAGGGAAGTAGGCGAGCAGTGTCATGCCCGTTCGCTGCATCGCAGCGAACGTCTCGGCCTCGGGTCGCTCGAGCACGCTGTACTGGAGTTGGCAGGATCGGAAACGTGCCCCCGACCCGCCGGTGCTCGCCGTAGCGCGATCCGCGGCGTCGAGCATCTCGGCGCTGAAGTTGCAGCAGCCCACCTCGCGCACCTTGCCGTCCTGCATTAGTCGGTCGAGCGCTTCGAGGATCTCGTCGATCGGCGTATCAGGGTTGGGTTGGTGCTGCTGGTAGAGGTCGATGCGATCGGTTCCGAGGCGACGCAGGCTGGCCTCGGCGGCAGCAACGATGCGGGCGGCACCGCGGTGATCGGGATCCTGAGCGCTCGTGTTGAGGAACTTGGTGGCGATGACGGCCTCGTCGCGACGGGCACCGAGCGCCCGTCCGATGCACTCTTCGGAGTGCCCCTCCCCGAGGAACGACGTAATGCTGTACTCCTCGGCAGTGTCGATGAGGTTGACACCGTGGTCGAGCGCGGCGTTGACGATCCGCGTCACCTCTCGCTGGTCGCAGCGGGCCCCGAAGAAGTCGGTTCCGAAGCTGTTGCCTCCGAGGCCGACGACCGACACCTCGAGGCTTCCGATCGACCGTCGCTCGAGCGCCATGATCGGCAACGTACCGCAGCCCGCGACGCGGGGCCAGCGACGCGGGGCAACGCGATGCAGGCGACGGTGCGACGTGCCCCTGTTACGCTCGCGGCGAGCTGATGGGGACCGAGCAGGAGGGGAGTCCGATGGTCGAAGGAGGATGGGACGCGCAGCAGGTCGTGGTGCGCGTCGCCCGCTGTAGTGATCGGTCGGACATAGCGGGCTTGGTGGAGCAGTTCACCGCCGACGCGATCGTGGAAGCAGGTGGTCGAACCGTCCAGGGTCGCGATGGGATCTTCGAGTTCTTCGGCGGAGCCAACGCGACACCTTCGGAGACCGAACGAACCAAGCACGTCGTGACGAACACCTTGGTAGAGGTCGACGGCGCCGCGCTGGTGGCGACGTCGTACTGGCAAGTGCTGCGCAGCTGGGGAACCGCGAACTGGGGTCGTTACGTCGATCGTTTCGAACACGATGGCGACCGGTGGCTCATCGCGCACAGGTCCGTCGTCGTCGACGGATCCGTCGCCCGCCCCGACGTCCCGAAAGCCTGAGGTCACCCATGCGAGCAGTGCGCAATGCGTCGCCGACCGTCGAGGTGGTCGAGATCGACGAGCCCGACGGTGAGGGCGAGCTCATCCGAGTGGCGGCGACGGGCATCTGCGCGTCGGACCTCACTTACCTCCGGTTCGGGAGCACCCAGATCGCAGGTCATGAGTTCGCGGGCACGCTCCAAGACGGGACGACCGTCGCGGTCGAGGCGATCTTCGGCTGCGGGTCGTGCCCACAGTGCGAGCTGGGCAACTACAACCGTTGCGAGCGCGGGCTGCAAGGGCTCGGCATGAGCGATCCAGGTGGCATGTGCGAGTGGTTCCGGGCACCGCAGCGAGCGCTCGTTGCGCTGCCAGCTGGACTCGATGTGCGCGATGCGTCATTGGTGGAGCCGGCATCGGTGGCTCGGCACGCCTGTCACATGGGAACTGTCGGACCGCAAACGCGGGTGGCCGTCGTGGGTGCCGGGGCCATCGGGATCCTCGCGGCCGCCGCCGCCCAGTCCATGGGAGCGCCTGAGGTCGCGGTGGAGGCACGGCACCCCCATCAGCACGAGGCTCGAGAGCGGATCGGTGCATCGGTCGCCAGCGGGGGATACGACGTCGTACTCGAGACTGCCGGCAGCGAGAGCGGTCTCCATCGTGCTGTCGATCTGGCTCGCCCAGGAGCCACCGTCGTGCACCTCGGTGTCTACGGCGACATCGCCTGGCCCATGCAAGCGTCGTTCATGAAGGAGGTCGCGCTCCGCCCGTCGCTCGGGTACTGCGGGCACCATGGTCGCCGCGAGTTCGCCGAGTCGGCGGACTTGCTCGTCGCTCGACCCGAGCTGGTGGAGATGCTGATCACCCACCGCTTCCCCATCGAGGACGCCCCGGAAGCCTTCCGTGTGGCCCAAGACCGGTCGCAGGGCGTCTTTCGCGTCGTCGTGGATTCCAGCGGCTCCTGACGCGCTCAGCTCGTCGCGTCGATGGTGAAGACCCGTCGGGCAATTCGCCAGGAGCCCTCGAGGCGATGGAGCTCGTCGACGGACCGACCGGTCACGACGATCGCTCCGTTCGACGTCACGAGGACCGACGACCGGCAGGTGGCGTTGGCGCCGTCGACGTCGATCGCCAGATCGGTCACCATGTGGTGCATGGAGCCTGCCGGGAGCGCCGCGGCGAACGCCCGTAACGCGTCGCGCCCGATGATCGGGTCGCCTGCGCCGGCGACGAACTCGCCGTCATCGCTGAAACTTGCGGCCCAGGCATCGGCGGCGCCGCTGTCGATCGTGTGGCAGTAGCGGGCGTACAGATCGCGTATCTGATCTCGGTCTTCGGCAAGTGTCGGCATGGGATGCATCTTCGCTCATGGCGGTCGCAGGGTAAAGGTGCCGGTGGCTTCAGCGTCCGGTGAAGTTGGGCGTCCGCTTCTCGGCGAACGCGGCCGCGCCCTCCTTCGCGTCCTCGCTGGCCATCGCGGGCGCGGCCAGCGCACGGAGCGTGGCAATGTCGATGTCGTCGACCAACCGGCGGACGTCGTAGACGATCTGCTTGGAGATGCGCACCGCGAGCGGTCCGTTGGCGGCGATGCGATGGGCGAGCTCCCGCGCCCGAGTGAGGAGCTCGGATGCCGGCACGACGTGGTTCACGATCCCGAGCTCATGGGCCCGGTTGGCGTCGATGAGGTCGCCGGTGAGGATGAGTTCGAGCGCGATCGCAGGCGGGAGGCGCACGGCGGCCTTGCTGCCCGCGCCGGCACCGACGAGACCCCGCTTGACCTCAGGGAGGCCGAAGCGGGCGTGCTCGGCAGCGACGACGATGTCGCAGGCCAGGACGAAGCCGAACCCACCGCCGGCGGCCGCCCCGTTCACTGCGGCGATGAGAGGCTTCCCGTAGCGCCGCTCCGTGAAGATCTCCGTGCCCACCTTCGTGGGCGTGCCCTCGTCGCCGCCGGCGTCGCCTCGGCTCGGGCGCTCCTGTCGGAATGCCTTCAGATCCATGCCGGCACAGAACGTCTCGTGCCCGGCGCCCGTGAGGATCACCACCCGAACGTCGTCATCGTGCTCCGCTTCGGTGAACGCCACCCCCAGCTCGGACATCGTCTGGGGATCGAGCGCATTGGCCCGCTCCGGGCGGTTGATGACGATGGTGCGAACGAAGTCGCTCGTTTCGACGAGAATGGCCATGATGGCGACGCTAGCGTCGAGCGCCGCGGCAGTCCGCGCAACTCCCAGGGGGAAAGCATGAACGATCCCGTCTCCGTCGACCACCTCGGGGAGCAGGCGCTCCCAACGGACTTCGTCGGCATGCTCGAAGGCATTACCACCACGCGCGCCATCCGGCGCTACACCGATGATCCCATCCCGCCAGAGGCGCTTCGCGCGATGCTGTTCGCCGCCACCCGGGCGCCCAGTGGGTCCAATCGCCAGCCCTTCCGCATGCTCGTGCTCACCGACGGGCCCAAGGCGGGGGAGGCCAAGCGGCTGATCGCTGAGTCCGGGCGCAGGATCTGGGGCGTCAAGGAAGGCCATGACGGCTACACATCTGGCTCCGGCGCGATCGAGAACTCGCCGAAGGCCCGCACGGCCCGGACGATGCGGCAGTACGTGGCGAACTTCGAGAAGGTCCCGGCGCTCGTCCTGCCGTGCCTCGTGCGCTATCGCGATCCGAACCCGCTCGAGGGTGCGTCGGTGTACCCGGCCTGTCAGAACCTGCTGTTGGCGGCTCGGGCGCTCGGCTATGGCGGGGTTCTCACCGGCTTCCACTATTCGGTCGAGCCCGAGCTGCGAGCGCTGTTGTCGATCCCCGAAGGCGTTTTCATGGCCGCGACGATCACCCTGGGGAAGCCCCAGGGTCACCACGGCCACGTGCGGCGCCGCCCGATGGCTGAGCTGATCTACGACGACAGCTGGGGCCAGGCTCCCGACTGGGCCATCGACCCGCCTGGTACCCGGCACACCCAGGCGGGTCCACCGAAGGCCTGAGCGCTGTCGGTACGCATCTGCCTGCAGTTATCTGGGTTCGATCCAATACTTGACAAAGTCCAGAAATGGAGTCAGTATGACTCCCGTGCCCCACGTCGAACTGCTTCTGCGCCAACACGGTCTGCAGGTCACCGCCGGGCGGTTGGCCGTGATGCGGGCGGTCTCGTCACACCCGCACGTCACCGCCGACGTGGTCGCAGACGAGGTCCGAGCCGTCATCGGTTCGATCTCACGCCAGGCGGTCTACGACACCCTCGGCGCGCTGGTCGACAAGAACCTCGTTCGTCGGATCCAGCCCGCCGGTTCGGCGGCGCGCTACGAGGACCGGGTCGGCGACAATCACCATCACCTGATCTGCCGCGACTGCGCCACGATGTTCGACATCGACTGTGCCGTCGGGGAGGTGCCCTGCCTCACCGCCGACGATGATCACGGCTTCGAGATCGACGAAGCCGAGGTCGTCTACTGGGGGCGCTGCCCCTCGTGTCGCGCCGCCAGGAGTGAGACGACCTCGGAGCCAGGCACCGACGCTGCGGAGCGGCCGTCGGGGAACCCGAAGCGACACGTGACCACCACCGATTCCACCCCGCCAACCCCCACAAGAGTGCAACCAAGGAGCAGCGAGCAATGACCGACCACGAAACCCCCCACGCCGGCGGCAGTTCAGGCGGGTGTCCGGTGATGCACGGACCCCAGGCCGCCCACACCGCAGTCGGGTCGACGGCGAACCAGCACTGGTGGCCCGGTCGGTTGAGCCTGAAGATGCTCCACCAGAACTCACCGGTCGCCGATCCGATGGGCGACGACTTCGACTACGCGAGGGAGTTCAAGACGCTCGACCTCGAAGCGGTGAAGCGGGACCTGACTGCGCTCATGACCGACTCGCAGGACTGGTGGCCCGCCGATTACGGGCACTACGGCCCGTTCTTCATCCGTATGGCGTGGCACAGCGCCGGTACCTATCGAATCAGCGACGGCCGCGGTGGTGCCAGCTCGGGCACCCAGCGGTTTGCGCCGCTGAACAGTTGGCCCGACAACGGCAACCTCGACAAGGCGCGCCGGTTGCTGTGGCCCATCAAGCAGAAGTACGGCCGCAAGGTCTCGTGGGCCGACCTGATGATCTTGGCCGGCAACGTGGCCCTGGAGTCCATGGGCTTCGCCACCTTCGGTTTCGCCGGCGGCCGCGAAGACGTCTGGGAACCCGAAGAGGACATCTACTGGGGTCCCGAGACCACCTGGCTCGGCGACGAGCGCTATCGCGGCGATCGCGAACTCGAGAATCCGCTCGGAGCGGTGCAGATGGGGCTCATCTACGTGAACCCCGAGGGCCCCAACGGGACGCCCGACCCGCTCGCATCGGCGCGCGACATTCGCGAGACGTTCGCCCGGATGGCGATGAACGACGAGGAGACCGTTGCCCTCGTCGCGGGCGGTCACACCTTCGGCAAGGCCCATGGCGCAGGCGATCCCGCGCTCGTGGGTCCCGAGCCAGAAGGTGCCCCAATCGAGGAGCAGGGGTTCGGCTGGAAGAACGGCCTGGGAACCGGCAAGGGGGTCGACACGACCACGAGTGGCCTCGAAGGTGCATGGACGCCCACGCCGATCACCTGGGACAACACCTACTTCGATGTCCTGTTCGGCTACGACTGGGAGCTGACCGAGAGCCCCGCAGGGGCGAAGCAGTGGACGCCGACGAATCCGGAGGCCCAGGGCACCGTGCCCGATGCTCACGATCCGGCCCGGTCCCACGCCCCGATGATGTCCACCGCCGACATGGCGCTGCGGATGGACCCCGTCTACGAACCGATCGCGAGGCGCTTCCACCAGAACCCCCAGGAGTTCGCCGACGCGTTCGCCCGTGCGTGGTTCAAGCTGTGTCACCGCGACATGGGCCCCGTCTCGCGCTACCTGGGTCCAGAGGTCCCTGCCGAGGTGCTGATCTGGCAGGACCCGGTCCCTGCGGTCGACCACGAGCTCATCGGCGCCGCTGATGTCGCGGCCCTCAAGGCGCAGGTCATGGAGTCGGGGCTGAGCATCCCGGACCTGGTCTCCGCGGCATGGGCGTCGGCGTCGACGTTCCGCAACAGCGACAAGCGAGGTGGTGCCAACGGGGCTCGCATCCGTCTCGCTCCGCAGAACACGTGGGAGGTGAACAACCCCCCGCAGCTGCGAAGAGTGCTTCAGACCCTCGAAGGGATCCGCGCCGAGTTCAGTGCCTCCGGCAGGACCGTGTCGATGGCCGACCTCATCGTTCTCGGCGGGTGTGCCGCCGTGGAGGCTGCTGCGGCCATGGCCGGACACGACATCACCGTTCCGTTCACCCCAGGCCGTACCGACGCCACCCAGGAGCAGACCGATCTCGAATCGTTCGCGGTGCTCGAACCGACTGCGGACGGGTTCCGGAACCACCTCGGCAAGGGACACGTCCGCACTGCTGAGGAACTCCTGGTGGACCGGGCACAGCTGTTGACGCTGACCGCACCCGAGATGACGGTGCTCGTCGGTGGGATGCGGGTGCTGAACACCAACAGCGACGGGTCCAGCCACGGCGTATTCACCCACCGGAGCGAGACGCTCACCAACGACTTCTTCGTGAACCTGCTGGCCATGGACACCGACTGGGAGCAGGCGTCGGCCGACGAGGATCTGTTCGAAGGGCGCGATCGCTCCAGCGGCGACGTGAAGTGGACCGGCACGAGGTGCGATCTCATCTTCGGCTCGCACTCCGAGCTGCGTGCGATCGCCGAGGTCTACGGGTCCGATGACGCGCAGGAGAAGTTCGTTCACGACTTCGTGGACGCGTGGGACAAGGTCATGCAGCTCGACCGGTTCGACATCGCCTGACCTCCACCCCCCAACGCAGAGAGCGCGGCCCTGCAGGCTCCACATCGGTGGGCCTGCAGGGCCCTCTGCCTTGTTCGGGGGCCCCGACCCGGTCGACCGCCCACCCGGACCCGTAGGCAGAACGGGGCGTCGCGCGTTGGTCAGTCCGTGAAGGAGATGGCGCGCTCGGGGCAGCCGATCAGGGCGCTGTTGGCTGCGGCCTGTTGGTCGGCGGTGAGCTCACCGGTCACCAACACGTACGAGTGTCCGTCCTCGTCGCGTAGACCGAAGATCTCCGGCGCGGCCATGGCGCAGAGCGTGTGGCCCTGGCAGATGTTCTCGTCGACTCGTACCCGCATCAGATCTCCTGTTCGTCGCGCTCGGCATCGACTCGAGCCTGCCACTGCACGAGCGCCTCGGAGACCCCGACACCTTCCCGTGCGCCGGGTGTGAAGGTGGCCGGCACGTGCTGGAAGCCGTTGATGACGCCGATGCTCTCGTATTGAACGACGCCGGCGCGCTCGACCGTGTAGTCGGGCAGGCGCCGCAGGACCTCGCCGAGCATGATCTTGAAGCCCATGCGTGCCAGGTTCGAGCCGATACAGCGATGGACGCCCATTCCGAACGCTGCATGGCGATTGGGCCACCGATCGAGCACGATCTCGTCGGGGTCTGGGAATACCCCTGGGTCGTGGTTCGCGAGGGCGTACGACAAGAAGACCCGATCGGCCTCACGAAAGCGGAAACCGGCGAGTTCACAGTCGGCGGTGATCGTGCGTCCACCGCCTTGTGCGGGCGTGTAGAAGCGCAAGAATTCCTCGGTCGCCGTGTCGATCAACCGATCCTCGTCCAGGAGTCGTCGCCGTTGTTCGGGGTGTCCGTCGAGCCAGTCGAGACTCGATGCGAGCAGCGAGGTGGTGGTGTCGAAGCCGCCGCCGATCAGCAGTGACACCGTCGACACGATTCCCTCATCGGGCAGAGGACTGCCGTCGATGTCGCCTTCGATCAGGGCCTTGATCATGCCCGGCCGTGGGTCGTGACGCGCAGCGGCGACGCACTCCGCGAGCCGCATCGCCATCGCCATGGACTGCTCTCGGACCCGGGGGAAGTCGGGGCTGTGGGGAGGGGTGTAGACGGCAGCGTGGGTGGGTTCGCAGTAGATGACCCAGTCGGCGAGGGGGAGCCCGAGCATTGCCATGGTCAAGACGGCCGGCACGACGTTGGCGAGATCCTCGACGAAGTCGATGCGCCCCGATTCGATGTGGTCGTCGATGCACGCGCGCGTGAAATCCTCCACCAGCGGTCGCCATCGCTCGACGGCGGCGGGGGAGAGGAACGGGTTGAGCACGCGGCGATAGGCCAGCTGTTCGGGTGGGTCCATCTCGAGGAAACCGGCGCTGCTCTGGTTCTGGGAGGGGATGGAGATGCCCTCGTAACCGCGTCGGGAACCATCGAGATCGTGTTCGTTGGAGACGAGGTCGTAGTGCTTGGCCATCTCAGTGAGTTCGTCGTGCCCGGTGACCACCCAGTACCCGCCGTGGCTGGGGCTGAACGCGACGGGGCACTTGCTCCGGATGTCATGGCCGATGCCGGGGAACCCCAGGCGGTACTCGGGCGTGTGCTGATCGAACTCGACGACCACCGCATTCTCGGGCTGTGCAGTCATGGTGGCTCCCGGTGTTTCGTGGGTCTGTTCGGCCGAGACTAGCAACCTTCTCCGAGCGGGTGTCCGTGCCCCGCGGCCGTGTCAGGTTCGCTGACCCGGGATCGTGTTCTGGCGGAGCTGGTTGAACGGCAGCTCACGGTCCTGGGACGGCTCACGGGGTAGGCCGAGTAGTCGCTCCGAGATCGCGTTGCGCTGCATCTCGGTGGTTCCGCCCCCGATGCCGTGGCTCGACAGCCGCCTGAACCCCCAGCGGTTGTGATCGTCGGGCGACCAGGCGGCTGCGGTCGGGCCCGCTATCGCCAGGGTGATCTCGCCGAGCCTCGGTGAGGTCGCCCCGCTCATGGCCTTCAGGATCGCCGCGGCGTGGCCCGGCAGGTCGCCGGTGGCCATGGCAGCGCTGACCCGCTTGACGGTCTGCGCCTGCACGGCGTTGAGCACCCAGCTCTCGCCGATGAGCGACCGCACCGCTGGATCCTGGTCACGGCCCAGATGACGAGCGAGACCGAGCAGCTCGAGGTTGAGCTCGATGCCCTTCTCTTCGCTCTCGCCCTTGCGGCCCCCGAGGGACCAGCCTCGACCGACCGCGGTGCGCTCGTTCATCATGAGCGTCGTCGCGACCCGCCAGCCGTCGTTGACGTCGCCGACGACGTAGTGCGCCGGGATCACGACATCGTCGATGTACTCCTGGCAGAAGTCGACGGTGCCGTCGAGCAAAGTGAGCGGGACAACCGTCAACCCGGGGGTGTCCATCGGGACCACGAACATCGTGAGGCCCGCATGCTTGGGCACCTCGGGGTTCGTTCGGGCGAGACAGATCGCGTAGTCGGAGTAGTTGCCTCCGGTAGTCCAGATCTTGGCGCCGTTCAGCCGCCACGTGTCCCCATCGCGCTCGGCACGAGTGAGCAGCCCTGCGAGGTCGGACCCGCCGCTGGGCTCGGACAGGAACTGGCACCAGATGTGGTCACCGTTGAGGAGGCGGGGGATGAATTCGAGCTTGAGTTCCTCGCTCCCGTGAGCGAGCAGCGTCGGGAGCACCACGTTGAATGCATTGCCGAAGTTCTCGGGCATTCGGTAGTCGGCGGCTTCCTCCCGGAAGACCTGCTGGTACGCGTTGGGGAAGCCCAGCCCCCCGTAGGCAACCGGTACGTTCACCCCTGCGATCCCGCCGTCCCACAACGCCCGTTGGATGGCGCGATCGCGGGCGACGCCGTCGTCGTCCCATTGGAGGAAGGGCTCGTCGGGGTCCCTCGGCGGGACATGCTCGGCGAGCCATGACCTGACCGTGGCGCGGAAGTCTTCGATGGTAGGGGTGGTTGCCTCGCTCATCAGGCTGCTCCTTCCGCGAGGTCCACGAGTGTTCGTTGGTGCTCGTCGGGCGTGCCGTAGAGGACCTCGTTGCTGATGACCCGCCGCGAGTACAGATGCAGGTCGTGCTCCCAGGTCATCCCGATCCCGCCGTGGATCTGGATGCAGTCGTGGAGGATCACCGAGCTGTGACGGCCGACGTGCGCCGCGGCGACCCTTGCGGCGATCGCTGCGTCGCCCGTGCGTTCCTGTACCGCGCGCGCGGCGTAGGCCGTGGTGGCGAAGGAGCCCTCCAGCCACATGCGGTGGTCGGCCATGCGGTGCTTCAGCGCTTGATAGGAACCGATTGGTCGCCCGAACGCCACCCGCTCCTTCGCGTACTCCACGGTCATCGCGAGGCCGTGAGCGGTTGCCCCGTTGGTCTCGGCGCACTGCAGGACCAGCGCCACCTGGAGCTGTTGCTCGACGTCGTCATCGGCACCACCGGGTCGGCCGAGGACTGCATCGGCGCCGATCTCGACGCCGTCGAAGCGAACGGTGGCGAACCGGCGGGCGAGGTCGAGCGTCTCGAGCGGTTCGATGATGACGCCAGGGTGATCGGCCCGCACCAGGAACTGGGTGGCGCCAGCGGGCGCGAGGGCGGTGACGAGCAGCACGTCGGCGTTCTGGCCGTCGTGGACGAGCGTCTTCGCGCCGCCGAGGACGAACCCGCTCGCCGACGGCGTGGCGGACAACTCCGCATTGGCGACGTCGCAACGGGCCCAGGTCGCGATCTCCAGGCCGGCGGCGATGGCAGGAAGGTGCTCGGCGCGCTGGCCTTCCGATCCGGCATTGTTGATCGCTGCGGCGACGATGTTCGTGGCCTGGAACGGGCCCGGGTGCACCATGGCGCCCATCTCCTCGGCCACGATGGTGGCATCGATGAGGCCCGAGCCCGAGACGCTCCCGCCGCCATGGGCCTCAGGCACCAACATCGCGAACCAGCCCAGTTCGCCGCCTTGCTGCCAGACGTCGCGGTCGAAGCCGACCGGATCTTCGATGAGTTCTCGTACCCGGCTGACCGGGCAGCGCTCCTGCAGTGCTCGGCGGGTGGTGTCCCGGAAGAGCTGTTGATCGTCGGACAACGCGATTTCCACCGGTCATGCCTCCTTGTCGTGTGTGGCCCAGGCTCGTTGCCGCCGATGCGCTGGGGGCGAAGGCAACGCCATCAGCCCGTGACAGGCATGCGAAGCGACGAAGCGCCCGACCTCGTCGGGATCGTCGAGATCGAAGGTGCTCGCGCGCGCGAGGCGGTTGATGCCGGCGAGCGCGATCGCGATCCACTCGGCCGCCTGGTCGATGTCGAGCCCGGGTCGAAGCTCACCGCGATCGGCAGCGGCGACCAGCTGCGGTCGTATCACCATCGAGAAACGTTCGATGGAGCGGGACTGCGACAGGAACAGCGAATGGAACAGTCCCCGGTCGCGTGCTGCGAGGTGGTGGCGGGTGCGGTACCGCCGCGTCTCGGCGGCCTCCCGGGCGGCCAGCGACGCGATGAAGTCCTCGAAGCTCGCTGAATCGGCCCCGAGTTGTGCCGCCGCGGTGCGCATGTTGTCCTCCTCGAACCGGTCGACGGCTTCGAGGAGTGCGGCGCGGTCGGGGAAGTAGCGGTAGATCGTCTGACGCGACAGGCCGGCGGTGCGGGCGACATCGGTGAGGGTCGTCTTGTCGTTGCCGAACCGGGTGAAACACTCGATGGCAGCATCGAGGATGCGCCGCTCGGTTGCTCGACCGGATTCCTCGGCGAATTGACGCATGACGTCAGTGTGACAGATACTGCACCGAGTGTCACAGTCGACAGGTGGCACGCACACGTCAACCGCACCCGCCCGTCCACCGCCGTGGTGGCGGTTCGTCGGTGGTTCCAAGGGGGTTTGTTCATGGGGTTTCCGCGCCGGCAGGCCGCGATCGCCGGGGTCTACACGACCCAGCAGGGCAAGCTGCCCGATCGGTCGTCGTTCTCGTTGCAGCTCGAAGCCATCAAGGGCGCAGTCGCCGACGCCGGGATGACCATCGACGACATCGACGGCCTCCTGCCAATGTCGGGAGGCAACCACATCGGGAACCAGGCAGGGGCCACCGATGCTCACCAGTTCTGGGCCGAGCAGCTGCGCCGCCGCCCGATCAACCTGATGGAGGTCGGGGGCGCTTCGGGGCAGCTGGCGAAGGCTGCTGCAGCCATCGCCGCAGGGATGTGCGAGGTAGCGGTCCTGTTCTACGGCAAGGCCGGCCGTCCTGTCGGGCCCCGCGGCACGATGACACCCGACAAGGCCCCCCGCGTGACTGAGTGGTCGTTTCCCATCCATGGCGGGTACATGATCCCGTTCTACGCAATGTGGGCCCAGCGCTATATGCACGAGTTCGACGTCAGCAGCGAGGACCTCGCGCAAGTCGCGGTCGTCGACCGCTACCACGCGACGCTCAATCCCGATTCGGTGATGGGGCACAAGGGCGAGATCACCGTCGAAGACGTGCTCGCGTCTCGGCCTATCGCCGATCCGCTGCGCCTGTTCGACTGCTCGCTCGACAACGACGGCGGCTATGCCGTGGTGATCACGACCGCCGAGCGGGCCCGCGACGCGGCCAAGAGGCCGGTATACGTGCTCGGCGGCGCCGAGGCGGCGTACACGGACTTCTACGTGAGCTTCCACGACGACTGGTTCGCAGAGGCCGGACATTCGATCCGCAACGCCACCGACAAAGCCTTCGGGCTCGCGGGCGTGAGCCGCGATGACATCGACGTCGTGGGCAGCTACGACTGCTTCACGGTGACCGGGCTGCGCAATCTCGAGGAGATGGGGTTCTGTAAACCCGGCGAGGGTGCCGACTACGTCCGAGAAGGCCACACCCGCCTTGGCGGGAAGATGCCCGTGAACACCGATGGCGGTCTCCTGTCGGGTAGCCACTGCGGCGACCCGTCGGGTCAGATGGTCATCGAGGTGGTCAGGCAACTCCGTGGCGAGTGCGGCGCCCGTCAGGTGCCCGACCCCAAGATCGGCCTGGCGCTGCAGCAGGGCTTCGCGGTGCACGGGATCGGCAGCACACTCATCATGGGCGTCGACTGAAAGGCCACGACATGACCACCGCCCCCTACCTCAAGCCGTTGCCCGACATCAGCGAGCTGAATCGCCCGTTCTGGGAGGGACTCCAGCGCCACGAGTTCCTCGTCCCGAAATGTCGGGACTGTGGCGACTACAACTGGGTCCCGTACCCGGCGTGCCGGTCGTGCCTGTCCGAGGATCAGGCGTGGACCAAGGTCAGCGGCGACGCCACCGTCTACAGCTTCACGGTCATCCATCGAGGACACGGCCAGTTCAACCAAGAGGCGCCGTATGCCCTCGTGATGGCCAAGCTCGTCGAGGAGCCCCAGGCCTGCATCGTCTTGGGTAACACGCGTGGCATCGCCAACGAGGAGCTCCACGTCGGCATGGCGCTGCGCATCGTCTACGAGGACATCGTCGACGAGGACGTCACGCTCTGGCGCTTCGGGCCGCGGTAATCGCCGTGGACAGTGTCGTCACCGCCGAGATGCGTGGCCTCATCGGCCAGCCGATCGAGACCAAGGTGTCGTTTCCGATCGAGGCCGGTGAGATTCGGCGTTGGGCCCTCGCGGCCCACTATCCGGAGGAGCCCCCGCGTCGCTACTGGGACGCAGGCTCACCCGACGCGCTGCTCGTCGGTGGCATCGTCGCTCCGGGCGACTTCAATCCCTTCGCCTGGATGGTCGCCTCCCGCAGCGGCCCCCAGGTCGAACCCCTCGAGGTAGATCGTGGGCTGCTGATGGCCGGCGCCACCGAACAGCTGCTCGGTGTGCGGCCGCCGGAGCTGCGCCACGGGCTCAACGGGGGCATCGAGATCCTCTACGGCGGCGCGCCGATGCGGCCAGGCGACGTCATCACCGACACCGCCTCGATCTCGGAATACCGCGAGCGCGAGGGCCGACTGGGCCTGATGCTCTTCACCACGACTGACCATCGCTGGGTCAACCAGGACGGCGCACACGTCAAGACCCAGCGACTCACCTACATCCGGTACTAGGAGACTCATGTCGATCGACCGATCCACGCTCGTGGCCGGCTACCACCTCGCGACCTTCGAGCGCAGCGCCGGGTTCCACAACTGGAACCGCTACGCGGCGGTGAACTCCGAGTTCGTCGACATCCACATGGACGACGGTGCCGGGCAGGCCGCGGGCTACTCGGGCGCGATCGGGATGGGAAACCTCACCATCGCCTGGTTCCACGCCATGCTCGAGGACTGGCTCGGCGCCGACGGCCGCCTCGTGAGCTTCAGCGGCCAGTTCCGGAGCCCGGCACTCAAGGGCGACACCATCGTCTGCTCGGCCGTCGTCAGCGAGGTCGACGAGACCGGCGATGGTGCGTTGCTCGTATCGTTGGAGTTGGCGGCGACGAACCAGCGCGACGAGTCGCTGATGCCAGGTACCGCAGTCGTCGAGCTGTGATGAGCCCGCCCCGCTCCGGGGGACGCACGCTCGTGACTGGTGGCACGGCGGGAGCGACGGTTCGGGCAGCGAGGTGACCGAGGAGTACTGTCTGCCGTCGTGAAGATCGGAAAACTGTTCCACCTGACCATGCTCGTCGACGACCTCGGGGCCACCGAGCGGTTCTTCAACGGGGTGTTCTCGCCGCTGTGCATCATGCGGGGCTACTCCGCGCACTGGCACCGCCACGCCGCGGTGTACCTGATCGGAGAGACCTCGATAGAGCCGATGCACGTGCTGCCGCCGGAGCCGGGCGGAACCGCCACCAGCTGGTACCGGTTCATGGAGCAGCACGGTCCGCGAATCCACAATCTTGCGTTCTATTGCGACGATCTGGCCGCGCTCGAGGAACGCCTGCGTGCCGCTGGCGTACGGACGACCGACGGGGGCACCGCCGGAAACACCCTGTTCGCCCATCCGAAGGACACCCCGGGGATGGTGGAGTTCCACACCCCCGGTGACCCCGGATTCTTGAACATGGACCCGCGTCTGCGACCCCACTGGGAGGGGTTCGCGCGCGACTACTGGCCGAACCAGCACCCCCTGCGCCTGTTGCGCATGTCCCACGTGACGATCCTCGTCGACGACGTCGAAGCCGCGGCTGCGTTCTACGGCACGGTGCTCGGCGGGACCCCGCTACCGGCGCAGCCGTCGCGCATCGACGGGGTCGAATCCCGTCACGTCCTCGTCGGCGACGACACCGTGGTCGAGCTGGCTCGTCCGCTCGACCCGTCGAGCCCGCTCGGTGCAGAGCTGGCGGCGGTGGGTCAGGGCGCGATCGGCGCGACGTTCCTGGTGCGTGATCTCGACCGCGCGCTGACCCATCTGAAAGGGCACCCCGACGCTGGCGGCGGTCGACCGGTCGCCGAGGTCGGGCCGCACGACGTCGTGCTCGACCGTTCCCAGACCTGGGGGGTCGAGTTCCGCTTCACCGACGAAGGCCTCCTCGGAGATCCCCGCAGCTGACGCCCGGCCCCTCTGTGCGGTGGTGCAGACGACTGCGCCGGCGGGCGCGACCGCCTCGCGGGCGAGATCGGTCGAGCGGGCCGGCAGAGGGTCAACGCCCGGGCGCGCTGTCAGAACATCCCGATGCCGGCGGCCTCGTTCTGCTCGCGCCACTCGGCACGAGACATGCGGGTGACATCGACGTCGGCCGCCAGCGCCCGTAGCGCACCGACGGTGGCCTGGTCCTTCGGGGTGTGTTTGAAGGGGTCCCAGTCGAAGAAGCGAGCGGTGTTCTCCCAGGTGATCTTGTGGATGTCCGCGTCGGAGCACCCGGTTTCCTGGAACTCTCGCCAGGCGAACTCTGGCGACTCGGGCCAGGTCGTGTCCGTGTGCGGGTAGTCGCACTCCCACGCGATGTTGTCGACACCGATGCGGTCACGAAGGAGCAGCCCGGAGGGGTCGGTGATGTAGCACGCCAGGATGTGCTCGCGGAAGACCTCCGAGGGCAGTTTGCCGCCGAAGTCCTCCTCGTGGTGCAGCCAGGTCTGGTTGCGGTAGTGGCGGTCGACGCGGTCGAAATAGAAGGGGATCCAGCCAATGCCGCCCTCGGAGAGGGCCACCTTGAGGTCGGGGAATCGTCGCAGCGTGGGTCCGAACAGCAGATCCTGGGCGGTGATTGCGCTGATCTGGCACGCGAGCACCATGAGGTGGTCGACGGGTGCTTCCTCGGCGCGTCGGATGACGTCGAAGCCGGCGCCGATGTGCAACGAGAGGATGATGTTCTCGTCGCACATGGCCTTCAGCATGGGGTCCCAGTGCCCGGACAGGAAGCTTGGGAATCCCTGTACGTGGGGGGTCTCGAGGAAGCTGACCGATCGGCAGCCCTTCTTCGCGAGCCGATGCACTTCCTCGACCGCCAGATCGACGTCCCACATGGGGACGATGCCCAAGGGGATGAACCGGCCCGGGTACGCAGCGCACCACTCGTCGATCACCCAGTCGTTGTAGGCGCGCAGCATCACCAACGCGACTTCCTTGTCACGCGACTCGGTGAAGGTCCGGGCGTTGAAACCGGCC
The DNA here is from genome assembly GCA_024641655.1 of Acidimicrobiaceae bacterium. Lineage (GTDB taxonomy): Bacteria > Actinomycetota > Acidimicrobiia > Acidimicrobiales > UBA8592 > JAHECR01. The sequence continues at coordinate 6,280 of JAHECR010000028.1, read as the reverse complement.
ATCGTCGGGAAGTTCATCGAGGCGAGGATGCCGTTGGCGTTCATGTCGCGCACTCGTTCGTGCACGTCGAAACAGCCGGGCCGCAACTCCGAGAACGCGCCGGGGTTGAAGCCCCACTCCTCACGTGGCCAACCGACCGTGGCCGCCATCCCGAAGGGCGTGCTGGTGCTCTGTCCCTGGAAGACCCACTCGTCGACGCCTTGGGCGTTGCGCACCACTTTCGGTACGTCGTCGAGCCACTTCGCCGGGACATGGTTGGCGTACATGTCCGGCGGCTCGATGAAATGGTCGTCGATACTGACCAGAATCATGTCGTCCATTTGCATGTGCGGGCTCCTCTCGGGCCGGTGTTCCCGGCGGTCGTAGCGCCGTGTCGGCCGCTGTGGGCACATTAGCTGGGTGGGCGGTGGCCTCGACGGTCGAGTGGAGTTGGCCGCGCCGGCGTCGGCGCGGTTCGATATCAGCGGCGCGGGACCCACTCGTACATCGTGATGTCCTCCGAGGGGATGTCGACGTAGCCGATCTCGATGGGCATGCCGACCGTCACGTCGTCGGGGTTCACCCCTCGCAGGTTCGCGAGGACGTTGCACCGCCGCGGCTGCTCCTCGAGTTGACCGAGGCAGATGATGTAGGGGACGTCGAGCCCGAATGCGCCCGGACCGCGGTACACGGCGGTGAAGCTCCACACCGTGGCGCGTCCGCTCACCGGGGTCCACACGAGACGCTCCGACAGGCAGCTGCGGCAGGCGGGGTACGGCAACCAGTTGTAGTGGTGGCACTCGGCACAACGCGGGATCCGGAACTCGCGGGAGCGCAACCCCTCCCAGAACGGTGAGTTCAGCTCGCTGACGTTCGGCAGCGGCTTGAGGTAGGGGGCGGTCTCGATCCTTGCTTCGGTCATCGTTCCTGCCTCAGTCGGTAGCCATGATGAGGGTGCCGGCGTAGCCGTGCACCGAGGCGCCTTGCGCGAGCGAGAGCCCGATCTTCGCGCCGGGGACCTGGCGCTGGCCGCACTCCCCGCGCAGCTGTCGGACGACCTCGATGGTGTGCAGGCCGTGCGGCATCCCACAGTGGCTGTTCGACAGCAGACCTCCGTCGGTGTTGCACGGCATGGCACCGCCGAGCCGTGTGTTGCCTTGCTTGATGTAGTCGGCGCCCTCACCGATTGCGCAGAAGCCGAGCTCTTCGACGTCGCGCACCATGGTGATGGTGAAGCAGTCGTAGAGCCCCGCGACGTCGATGTCGCCTCGGGTCAGCCCTGCCTGCGCAAAGGCGATGTCACCCGCCCGGCGCACGGACTGGCCCTCCGGCGGGAACCAGGGGTCGTCGATGGTGGCGTAGAAGTCGGTGTGTGTCGCTTCGGCGCCGCCGATGACCCACACCGGCTCCTTGGCGCAATTGCGCGCGACCTCCGCCGAGGCGATCACGAGTGCGTAGCCGCCATCGGTGTCGAGGGCGCAGTCGAACAGATGCAGCGGACTCGCGATCATCCTCGAGCTGACGACGTCGTCGACGGTGAGCCCGCCGCGGCGGCCCATGACCGACGCCGGGTTGAGCATGGCGTGCTCGCGGTGGATGACTGCGACCTCGGCGAGGTCCTCGCCGGTCACCCCGAACTCGTGCATGTACCGCTGAGCCCACAGTGCGTAGAACTGGCCGAAGCCGCCGCCGAAGAGGTCGTAGTGCCACTCTTGGACACGCGGTGGTGTGGTGGTTGGAACGGGCGTCGCACCGGGGCCCAGTTGCCGGCCCGCCTTTCCCCAGAAGACCACGACCACTTCGCACATTCCTGCGGCGATCGCCAGCGCGGGCTTGACGATGCTCGGCGTCGGTGTGCCGTGTTGGGCGAAGGTCAGCGGCCGGCCACCGAACTGTGTGGCCCAGAACTGCTCCGGACCATGGCTCTCGTACATCGAACGCATCGCCATGGGGACGACGCCGTCGACGTCGTCGACCGTGAGCCCGGCATCGGCGAGCGCTCCCTTGATGGCCTCGAGCTCTAGCGAGAAGCTCGTGCGTTCGAGCCCGCGTCCCTGTTCGGTCGTGTAGACCCCCACGATGGCAGCTTGCCGACCCGGAAACTTCGTCATCGTCTCGCGTCCCCCTGTTCCGGTGTCAGCGCGCTCCGCGGTGACCGAGCGCCACACTATCCCGCTTCGTCGCGTCGTTTCGCCAGACCGTGGTCAGGTGGCCACGGGCTCGGAGGCGTCCACGCCCTCGGACCGAACCGGTAGCGTGGCATCGTCGGTTTCGACTGCGGAAGGCGCGGGTCGGGCCGATCGGAAGCTCTCGGCCTCGGAAACGAAGATGGCGGAGATGGGCAACGAGAGACTCGTGGGGATGGCTGCGGGAGCGCCTCCGCGGTTCACGGCGGTGTTCGTCGCCTGCGAGCCATCGAGGCCGGCCGGATCCCCTTCGAGCAGCTGCGCCAGGACTCCGAAGATGTGCTGCCCTACTCGTGGGACGAGGTGCCCGAGTCCTACGAGACGTTCTGGTCGCACTTCGACATCCCCGGCCTGCAGTTCGGGCAGAAGGGTGGATACCTGGTTTTCCGTGGGACGCCCTACCACCTCGTGGGTTCGGGGTTCCTGCCGCCGCTCGACGGCTCGAGCCAGGGATTCGCCGCCACGATGGTGCTCACCACCGGCAACAGCGACCTGTGGGACCCGCAGCGGCGGCTCGTGTTCCCGCTCGGGCTCGACTTCGTGCGGGAGGCCTTGGGCGAGCTCGCCCCCGGCCGGTAGCGCTGTGCGGCGACGCGCCGAAGGGTCGAGACGAGTGGTAGTTTCGTCGGGTGGTTGCCGTTGGTCCCTCTCGACGAGCTGGTGATGGCGGCAGCCGGCGAATGATGCCGTCGGGTCGCGTACGAGCGCGTGCGGTCCCGTCGGCAGGTTGCTGAGCGGCAGGGTCTGTGGCCAGCGGTTCCGAGCCTCCCGCGCACCCCCGGCACGGCCGGCCGGCGACGGCCGTTTCCGGAGCGCGTGCGGTTGCCATGATCCTCGCGTTCGGTGTCGTGGGTATCGGCGCGCTGCTGGCGTGGCGCCAGACGGTGGGGCGGACCGACGATGCCGGGTCGCCGGCGCCGACCCCGACCGCCGAGGTCGTTGCCACCGCGTCGCCCACCGCGACGCCAACGCCGGTGCCGGCACCGACGCCGAACCCGACGCCCGGACCGACGCCGGTCCCGTACTCCGGTTGGGTCGATCCGGCCTCCTCGGGACAGCTGTGGGCGGCCCAGACCGAGGGGCTGTTGACGTTTCGGGGGAACCCGACCCGGTCGTACTACGGCCGCGGCCCGGTTCCGGCGGGGCCATCGGTCCAGTGGCGGTACCCCCAGGGTTCGACGATGTGCGGCCCCACGTCGGTCGGTGGCGAGGTGTCGCAGTGGTGTGGAACGGGCTGGACCGGCCAGCCGGCGGTCTTCGAACGCGGCGGCCGCACCTGGCTGGCGTTCGGCGCGTACGACCACGCTGTGCACTTCGTCGATGCCGACACCGGTGAGGACATCATCCCGCCCTACCTGACCGGCGATCTGATCAAGGGATCGGTGACGATCGATCCCGATGGCTACCCGATCGTGTACTCGGGCTCACGCGACAACTACTTCCACGTCATCGCGATCGACGGCGCCGAGCCCGTCGAGCTCTGGCGATTGTCGGCGAGCCTCGCAACCGGCACGAAGTGGAACGACGACTGGGACGGGTCGGCGCTGGTGATCGATGACTACCTCTTCGAAGGCGGCGAGAACTCGATCTTCCACATCGTGAAGCTCAACCGGGGCTACGACGCGCAGGGTAAGGTGACCGTGGACCCGGAACTCGTGTTCCAGGCGCCGGGCTACGACTCTGAGCTGCTCGCTGCGGTCGGTGACAACGTCTCGATCGAGAATTCGGTGGCCATCAGCGGCAACACCGTGTACTTCGCGAACTCGGGTGGGCTGGTCCAGGGTTGGGACATCGGTGGGCTCAAGGATGGCGTCGCGCCCGAACGCGTCTTCCGGTATTGGGTGGGAGACGACGTCGACGCCTCGATCGTCATCGACGACGAAGGCATGCTCTATGTCGGTGTCGAGTACGAGCAAGGGCGGGCCCGGTCCAGAGAGATCGGTCAGATCGTCAAACTCGACCCTGGCAATGTCGACGACCCGCTGGTCTGGTCGGTCTTCGACACGGGTCGCATCCCCGCCGGCGCCTGGGCGACGCCTGCCATCTACCGTGACCTGGTGATCGCGCCGGTCGACACCGGGCGGGTCTTCGGTATCGACCGCGCCACGGGCGAAGTCCGCTGGGAAGTCCCCATGCCCGGAGCGTTCAACTGGAGCTCTCCGGTCATCGTCGACGACGTCTGGCTCCAGGGCGACTGCGAGGGCATCCTGCATGCGTTCGACCTCAGCGACACGACCGTGAAACCGCCGCAGTTGTGGTCGATCACCCTGCCCGGCTGTATCGAGTCCACGCCGGCGGTATGGGACGGCCACGTGTACGTCGGTACCCGCGCCGGCCAGCTCTACATGCTCGCCGACTGAGGTCACACCGGGAAGCGGTAGCTCTCGTCGGGCCAGTCGACCGCGCCGTTCGCGCGCAGCGCATCGATGTCGGGATCGCGATAGCCGAGCTCGTGGAGGATCTCGCGGGTGTGCTGACCGAGCATCGGAGCGGCCCGCTCCTGGCGACCCGGGGTGTCGCTGAACGTGATCAGGTTGCCGAACTGGCGGACCGTGCCGAGCATCGGATGTTCGTACTCGGTCACCAAACCGAGGCGAGCCAACTCCTCGTCGAAGAGCACGGTTTCGCCGTCCCAGGTATCGACCGACACCTCCGAGGGAACCCCCGCCGCGTCGAGCGCTCGACGCCAGTTGACCGCGAGGTCACCGAGGAAGGCTTGCTCGAGCTCGATGCCGAGATCGTCGGCGTTGGTGTCACGCCCGTCGGCGGTGGCGTACCGCGGATTCGCGGCGAGGTCGCTCCGTCCGAGAGCGTCGCAGAGTGCGTGCCAGTGTTCGTCGCGAACGGCGGCGAGTTGTAGCCATCCGTCGGCGGTCTCATAGAGCCGATACAGCGGGCCGAGCCCGAGTTGGCGGGCGTCGAGGCTGGGCCGGGGGGAGGGAGTGCCATCGGGGCCGACCCAGGCATCGGCGGTGTAGAGCATGGCGCCGTGGAGCAGCGACATCCACATGGACTGGCCGCCACCGCCGCGGTTGCGGTGATACAGGGCCATGAGCATCGCGAGCGCCGACGGCATCGCTGCAGCGACGTCGCCATGGCCGTAGCGATACCACAGGGGAGGATTGCCCGTTGCGACTGGGCCCTGCTCCCACTCGATTCCGCACGCGGCCTGCGCCAGGGGATCGAGCCCGCCCATGTGCGCCAGCGGCCCTTCGGGGCCGTACATGTAGTTGTTGCAGTACAGGATGTCGGGCTTCACCGCTCGGCAGTGTTCATACCCCACGCCGAGGCGATCGGCGGTCCCGAGGGTCATGTTGTGATGGACCATGTCTGCCGTCGATACCAGCTTCAGTGCGATCGCGAGCCCCTCGGGGTGCTTGAGGTCGACGGCGATGTCGCGCTTGCCGCGTTGGCAGCCCATGAACGACCCGACGACGCTGCCGCGCATGCCATCGCCGCGGGTCGGCTCGACCTTGATGACATCGGCTCCGAGGTCGGCCAGCAGCATCGGGCCGAAAGGGCCGGCCAGGAACTGGCCGAAGTCGATCAGACGGATTCCTTCGAGTGGTCCTGGCATCAGATGATTCCGTTCTCGCGGAGGCGGACGATGTCGTCGACGCTGCGTCCGATCGACGCGAACACCTCGTCGTTGTGGGTGCCCGGCAGGGGTTGAGGTCCCGTGACCGCGCCGGGGGTGCCCTCGAGGTAGATCGGCACGCCGAACTGGGTGGTGGTGCCGACCTCGGGATCGTCGACCTCAACGATCGCGCCGCTGGCGACGAGCTGCGGATGGGTGAGCCGCTCGTGGGGGGCGACGATGGACTCGGCGCCGAGTCCGGCGGCGTGATATTCCTCGACGAGGTCGTCCCGGTTGCGACGCTTGAAGGCCGCCTTCTTGGTGAGCTCGTAGGATGCGCGCTGCTCGGGTGTCATCGTGTAGAGCTCCATCAGGGGCACGTCCTCTATACCGAGGATCGATGCCTCGCTGCGAGTCGGGGTGATGCCCGACATGGTCGCGGCGTGGATCCATTCGCCGTTGGCGCACTCGTAGATCGACGCCTGGTGTACCCCGGGCGGTTGCGTCTTCTGCAACAGGAACTGTCCCTGGTCGGTCC
>JAHECR010000067.1 GCA_024641655.1 Acidimicrobiaceae bacterium | reverse complement strand
AGCCAGCGGCGCGTGGCTCGGCTGACGATCGCCTGCGCCAGCGCAGCTGCGAGCCGGGCTTCGTCATCGGGGGCTGTGAGGCCACGGCGGTCCGCGAGTCCGGAGGCGACCGCCTCCTCGTAGGCGGTGTGGAGGTCGTGCTGGCGCCCCCGGAGGATGACCGAACCGGCGGCGGCCCGCAGCAGCTGCTCGGCGCGTGCTCGACCCGGCTCGCCCGTGCTCGTCGGCGCGTCGGTGAACGCCGCCCAGGCACCTTCGACCGCCTCGATCTCCGATAGTCCGGCCGGCTGCTCGGCCACCAGCCGCCGCAGCGCCGCGAGCGCGTCGGCGTGAACCGAGAAGAGCACATCGGCCTTCGACGGGAAGTAGTAGAAGAACGTCCGCCGCGAGACGTTGGCCCGCGCCGCGATCTGTTCGGCCGTGACCTCGTCGAAAGACCCCTCGGCGAACAGCGCCAGCGCGGCGTCGATCACGTCGGCCCGACGCTGCTCGGGCGTGCGTTGGTCAGGCGTGCCCGCACCTGCGCTCGTGCTGCCCAATGCCCTCTCCTGTCGCCGGCCGTGCAGGTGATGGTGCCACGGCCAGTCTGCGTCGTGGCGTACCCGATGGCCCGAGGCGGACCCTGTCGGCCTACCCCTTCGTCCTGATGTTCCCTTGACTGGTCTGCACTCTAGTGCAATGATCCAGGCAGATCTCAGGGGGCCACACAGGCATGCTGCAAACCCGAACCGTCGACAGCGTGCTCGTCGTGACCATCGACCGCCCCGAGCGCCGCAACGCACTCGATCGCGCCACCGTGGCCGACCTGACCGACCTGCTCGCCACCGCGACGGTGGAGTCCGCGCCGCCGGTGGTCGTGACCGGCGGCGGCACCGTGTTCTCGTCGGGCTTCGATCTGAGCACCTTCGACGAGGGGGCCGCGTTCAAGGTCGCCGCCGATGCGATGTTCGGCGCGGTGCTGGCTTATCCGGCGCCGGTGATCGCCGCCATGAACGGTCCCGCTGTCGGGATGGGCGCAGTGCTCGCCGCGACCTGCGACATCCGCATCGGCGCGCCCGGCGCGTGGCTCGAGATCCCGGCCGCCCGGCTCGGCGTGGTGCTCGGCGAGGACTACGTCGCTCGGGTTCGCGACCGGCTGGGCATCGCCGCCGCGCAGCTGTTGTTCGTCGCATCGCGCCGCGTCGAAGCGGCACGCGCGCACGAGCTCGGGGCGATCCATGCACTCGCGGAGGACCCCCTCGCCGAGGCGATCGCATGGGGGTCCCACGCTGCCTCGCTGACGGCGACGTCGCTGGCCGCGCACAAGGCGATCATCAACGGCCTCGCCCCCTGACCGCCGTGGCGCCCGAACCGATCATCGGCCGCCGAGGCGACCCCGACCGAGAAGCAACCCCACCCGAGCATCGAACCAACCGAGGAGCCCCGCAATGGATGTGAACGATCTGATCCTGGTGAGTGTGGACGATCACGTCGTCGAACCACCATCGATGGCCGAGTACATGCGCGACCACGTCCCGGCCAAGTACCGAGATCGTGTCCCCCACGTGGTCACCCGGGACGACGGCACCCAGGCCTGGCTCATCGAGGGCGACGAGGTGTCGACCTTCGGGCTCAACGCATCGGCCGGGCGAGTCCCCCAGGAGTGGGGCCTCGGTGCCAACTCCTACGACAAGGTGCGTGCGGGCTGCCACGACGTCCACGAGCGCATCCGCGACATGAACGCCAACGGCGTGCTCGCCTCCATGAACTTCTCGTCGTGGCCCGGCATCAGCGGCCAGTACTTCGCCACCCACGACGCCGAACCCGACTACGTCTCGGCGATCACCCGCGCGTACAACGACTGGCACATCGACGAATGGTGCGCCGCCTATCCGGGGCGCTTCATCCCCCTCGGCCTGTCCGGGTTCATGCTCGGCGCCGACTGGATGGCCGACGAGATCCGCCGCCTCGCCGACAAGGGCTGCTTCGCGGTCTCCCAACACTCCGACACCTGGCGCTGGGGCATGCCCGACCTCCAGGGTGACGAGTGGGACCCGGCATGGCAGGCGTGCCAGGAGACAGGCAGCGTGATGGTCTACCACTTCGGTGGCGCACCGTCGCTGGGCCCCCGAGCCAACATCGACATCATCGCCCACGTGATGCCGGCGGGCACCGCGGTGTTCAGCGCCGAGCTGATCTGGTCGCCCTACATGCGCAAGTTCCCCGACGTGAAGATCGGCCTCGCCGAGGCCGGCATCGGCTGGATCCCCAACTGGATGGAGCGGCTCGACCACGTCTACACCACCAACCCGTGGCGGTGGGCCGAGAACAGCTTCGGCGACCAGCTTCCCAGCGAGGTCTGGAAGGGGCGGGTGCTGGCCTGCTTCATCGAGGACAACGCCGGCCTGCGGCTGCGCGACGTGATCGGCGTCGAGAACATCGCGTGGGAATGCGACTACCCGCACCCCGACACCACGTGGCCGCACTCCCCCGAGAACGTGCTCGCGCAGTTCGACGCAGCCGGCTGTTCCGATGACGAGATCCACGCGATCTCGTGGCAGAACGCGTGCCGGTTCTACCGGTTCGACCCGTTCGAGCACATCGCCCGCGACCAGGCCACCGTCGGCGCGCTCCGGGCGCTGGCCACCGACGTCGACACCACTGCGGTCAGCTACGCCGACGCATGACCCGAACCATCGGTGAACGTGCCGCGGTGATCTCCGGCGTCGGGCGATCGGCCATCGGCCGACGCCTCGGGCGAAGCGCAATGGGCCTCACCGTCGAGGCCGCGCTCGCGGCGATCGCCGACGCCGGCCTCGCGCCGAGCGACATCGACGGCATCTCGACCTACCCGGGCGGCGCGTCGGGGCCGTCGGGCGCGGACCTCCAGGACGTCCTGGGGCTCGCGGTCGACTGGCACAGCGGCAGCCCCGAAGGCCCGGCGCAGCTCGCGTCGGTGGTGAACGCCGCGATGGCGATCGCAACCGGGCTGGCGCGCCACGTGCTGGTGTTCCACACGGTCGCTTCCGTGGCGCCGGGCGCCGGGACGGGGGTACCCGGTCGCGTCCGCGGCGAGATGCAGTGGTTGCTGCCGTTCGACGCGGTCTCCCCGGCCAACTGGCACGGGCTCGGCGCCCAGTGGCACTTCGCCACCTACGGCACAACCCGCGAGCAGCTCGCCTGGATCCCCATCACGCAACGCAGCCATGCCGCACACAACCCCGCTGCCGTGTACCGAGACCCGCTCGTTCTCGACGCCTACCTCGCCGCACGGATGATCTCCACCCCGCTGTGCCTGTTCGACTGCGACGTGCCCGTTGACGGCGCCACCGCGTTCGTGGTCTCGGCCGCCGAGTACGCATCGGACGCCCCCAACCCGTGCGCCCACATCCACGCCGTGGGCACGGCCCGCCATGATCGACCGCTCTGGGATCAGTGGACCGACTATGCGGCCGATCACAAGGCGTCCGCCGCCATGCTCTGGTCGCGCGCCGACGTCGGGCCCGCCGACGTCGACGTGGCGCTGCTCTACGACGGGTTCTCGACGATGACCCTGTGCTGGCTCGAGGCGCTTGGCTTCTGCGCTGCGGGCGAAGGCGGGCCGTTCGTCGAGGGCGGCACCCGCATCGCGCTCGGCGGGGACCTCCCGCTCAACACCGACGGGGGTCAGCTCTCGGCCGGGCGACTCCACGGGTTCGGCCACCTCCACGAGGCCGTGCTCCAGCTGCGCGGCGGCGCCGGGTCCCGCCAGGTCGTCGACGCGGATGTCGCCGTCGTCTCCAACGGTGGCGGGCACATCGCCGGTTGCATGCTCCTCACCCGAGGCGCGCCATGACCGGCCGCCGTCTCCCCGCCCTCGACGACGAGAACCGCTGGTTCTGGACCTCCGGCGCCGAAGGCGTGCTCCGCTTCCTGCGCTGCGGGTCGTGCGGCTCGTGGCAGCACCCACCGACGCCGGTGTGCCGGAGCTGCTACTCCAGCGACGTCTCGCCCCAGCCGGTCGCCGGCATCGGGACCGTCGCCCGCTTCACCGTGAACCATCAGGCCTGGCGCCCCGACCTCACCGAGCCGTACGTGATCGCGGCCGTGGCCCTCGACGAGGATCCCGGCCTGATCCTCACCACGAACATCGTCGGCTGCGCCCCCGATGACGTCCACACCGGCCTCCGGGTTGAGGTGCGTCTCCTCCCGGCCGACGACGGCAGCGTCGACGGTGTCGACTCCGTGTGGATCCCGCAGTTCACTCCCCTCCCCGAGCCCGAAGGAACCTCATGACCAGCACCGGACCCCTCGAGGGCATCACCGCCGTCGAGTTCTCCGAGCACGCGTTCGTTCCCGCTTCGGCAGCCGTGTTGGCCGAATGGGGCGCCGACGTCATCAAGATCGAGCGGCGCTCCGGCGACCACCTCCGCCACCTGCCCATCCGGGCGCCGGACGGCACCGACTACCTGTTCGAGCACTTCAACCGCAACAAGCGCGGCATCGCGCTCGACGTCGAAGCACCCCAGGGTCGGGAGATCTTCGCGGCGCTGGTGTCGCGCTCCGACGTGTTCATCACCAACCACCTCCCCCGTGTGCAACGACGGCTCGGCGACCGGCCTGAGGACATCTTCGCCCTGAACCCCCGCATCGTCTACGCCCGAGGATCGGGGCAGGGCAAGCACGGCCCCGACTCCGAGCGCGGCGGCAACGACAACGTCTCGTTCTGGTCACGCGCGGGTGTGGGCTACATGCTCAGCTCACCCGACGCCGACGACATCATCGGCCAACGCGCCGCGATCGGCGACGGCCCCACCGGCATCGCCCTCGCAGCCGGGATCCTCGCCGCGCTCATCCAGGTCGCCCGCACCGGCGTCGGCGTCGAGGTCAACACGTCGCTGTTCCACAACGGCCTGTGGACCCTCTCACCCGACATCACGCTGGCATCGACCACCGGCGTCGAACCCGAACGGCGCCGGCCCGACAGCAGCCTGTCCGGACCGCTGTCGACCCACTACCACAGCGCCGACGGCCGCCGCATCGCCCTGTCCATGACCAACGAACCCCGCTACTGGCCCCTCGCCTGCGCCGCCCTCGGACTCGACCACCTCGTCGACACGCATCCGACCCCGGCCGACCGAGCCGCGCACCGCAGCGACCTCGTCGCCACGTTCCGGACCACCATCGCATCCATGAACGCCGACGAGCTGGACCGGCGCCTGCGCGACCACGACTGCGTCTACGCCTTCGTCAACAACCCCGCCCAGGTCCTCGACGACCCCTCAGCCCTCGCCAACGGCTACTTCGTCTCCCACCCCAGCCACCCCACCCTGCGGATGCCCTCCGTCCCCGCCATCTTCGACGACCAGGCACCGACCATGCGACGCCGCGCACCCACGATCGGTGAACACACCCGTGAAATCCTCCACGAGCTCGGCTACGACGACGCGACCATCGCAGCGCTGCACGACACCGGCGTCGTCGGGCCCGAGGCGCGCTAGTGGCGAGCGCGCAGACCTGACAACGGATCGTCACCCTCCACGGACCCCTCACCGTCGGGCAGATCGCCGAGACCGAGCGGATGAAGCCCCCGTCGGCCAGCAAGATCGTGCCGCGCTCGAAGAACTCGGTCTCGTCCAGCGGACCGTGGATCCCGACGACCGTCGCTGCACCCCGATCGCCGCCACCCCGGCAGGCGCCGAGTACCTCGACCAGGTGCGTGCGGCTGGCCATTCCTGGCTGGCGCAGCATGACGAATTCGGACCACCGGATACCGCGTGCGTGTATGCCCGGGTAGGTGGTGTCGACGACGAACACTGCTGCGCGACAGCATGCAGGCATGCCCCGAGCGGCAGAGTCGGCACCCGGGATCTCAGCGCGTCGTCAGCGGCTCATTGTGCAGGCTGACGGTCAGGTAGTCGCTGAAGCGTTCTTTGCGGCTGCCGTCTTCTGCGGCGTGCTCGCCGAGATAGAACGACGCGCTCATCGTGCCCGAGTGTTGATCGTAGAGGCTGTGCCAGACCGTCCGGTTTCGGACCGCGGTCGCCGCGGCCGCGGCTGGTGTCTGGTCCCCGCTGAGCTTTTCGATCAGAGTCTGGGTGTTGACGCAGGCATTGATGGCTTTGATCCGTTCAATGTCGAAGCCGGACTCTTGGCTCGCGATCTGCTCACTGAGGGCCCGGTATCGCCAGAACGCCTCGTTCTCCATGGTGATCGGACCATCAGGCATGGTGTCGAACGACGGATGCCTGTACAGCTGGAAGTTCGACGCGATCTGCGGTTCGCCACCACCGTCGATGATGTGTTGGACGTTGCGGCCCGTGGAGTTCTCATACACGAAGGAGTTCCCGTCACGGTCTGCCACGATGTAGTGGCAGGGTTGGAATCGGTAGTACTGCTTCACGGTCAGGAGAGCGTCTTTGGCCTGCTCAACGCTCTCGCAGGTGTCGAGGAGCAGCCGCATGACAGCGAGCTCGTGGAGGCCGACCACCTGCTGGGCACCCACGTGGGGCTCCCAGTTCGCTCCGAGGCCACCCATGCCTTCGTTGTCGGCCAGGATCGAGACGGCCAAGCCAGCGCTGTTGAGCCCGTCGAGCGTCCCGGCGAGGGTGTCGAAGGCGTGAATGGCGACCGAGGCCAACCCGCCGTCGGTCGGGTACCACTCCATGATGTAGGGCTCGCTCATCACCTCCGGTGATGGTTCGGCCCCCTCGGGGTCGGGGATTCCGAACATGGCGGGGAGCGAGTCGATCGAGAAGTCGTAGTTCCGGCTCAACACCCCGGTACCGCTCGCGGTGCTCGCTGGTGGGTAGTACACCACCGAACAACCGAACCCAGGCGGGAAGTCGATCAGGTGACCCATGTGCGTCAGGTCGTAGTGATCGTTCTCAGGATCGATGCCGAACGCGTCGGCGATGCCGAGCATCCGCTGCCACTGCGCTGGGAAGACCTGCTGGATGTACCGGCGCCTCGCTCGGGCGAACACCGGCGAGGCGGCAAGGTCGTCTGCGGTCTTGCCATAGCGGTCAACGGCAATCGACCCAAGCGCTCGACCGATCTCGAAGTTCGAACCACGCACGGTCAGCTGGCGGACGGTCATGAAGTCGCCCGGCCGACCAAAGTGAACCTTCTCGCTCACCGTCATCGGAGCCCCCCACAAGAATCAGCCTCGAACATCTCCAAGATGCCCCCCAGGGGCACGACGAGGCAGAGGCCAAGGTCCCTCGCTTAGCCGACCGCTCCAGGACGTTCACGCGAACCCCGCCTGCTGTAGTGGCGTCCATGGGCTCGACAGACGCAATCGAGGCGGTTGAGCACCGATTAGTCACGGCTCGGGCGGAGTCGAAGCGACGGTGGACAGCGTGTGGTGCGGGGCCGAAACCCGACGCTGTGAGCAGGAGCCGTTTGGCGGATGGTCATCGGCTGAAGATTGCGGCGGCGATGTTCAACAACACGAGTGCCACAGCGATTGCGAGCCCGGCCGCTGCGGCGGTCCGGCCGCGGGGCTGCCCGAACTCGTGGGCTTGCCGGCCGAACCAGGCGGCGGCGAGCCCCGGAAGGATCAACACCGCAATCGCTCGCACGCCCGCTGCCAGCGTCGGCCCCCACGGGGCCGTAGAGGCGATCTCGATGGGCGAAGCCCCAGTCATCGTCGAGCCACAGATTGAACGCATGGAACACCCGGTAGGTCATGTCGACGTTGGTCGGCTTGAGCCCCTCGATACCCACACCGAGCGTAGGGAACAAGAACGCCCGCTCGAGCCCCTGATCGTCCATGACGGCGAGCCTCGCGTCACGGTTGAGCCGCGAGCTCGGGTTAGTACTTGGCCGCCCCTGCGACTGGCCCGACTGCGCTGCGAGCGCGAATCCGTTTTTGTCGTGTCCGCCCGGTGGTTCCTCGATCCAACGTGAGATGGAAGGAACCATGGAGATGAGATCCATCGGGATGGATGTGCATCGTTCGTTTGCGCAGATCGCTGTGGCCGAGGATGGCCTGGTGCGTGACGAGGGCCGGATCGGGGTCCGGCCCGAGGACCTGCGCGCGTGGGCTGAGGAGTTCCTCGAGCCCGATGACGAGGTGGCGTTGGAGGCGACGACGAACTCGGATGCGATCGCGACGATGCTGCGTGAGGTCGTGGCTCGGGTGGTGGTGTCGAACCCTCGCAAGACGAGGGTGATCGCTGAGGCGAAGGTCAGGACCGACAAGGTCGATGCCCGCATCCTGGCCCAGCTGTTGGCGGCGGACTTCCTGCCCGAGACCTGGGTCGCTGATGACCAGACGCGGCGTCGGCGTCGACTGGTTGCGCGCCGGGTGCATCTGGTGAAGCAGTGAACCCGGTTGAAGAATCAGGTCCACGCGATTCTGTCGCGCAACCTGGTGCCGACATGCCCACACACCGACCTGTTCGGCGGTGTCGGCCGCCGCTGGCTCGCCAACCAGGCGCTGCCGGCCGATGAGCAGCGCAGCGTCGACGCGCTGTTGCGCCAGATCGACTTCCACGGCGACGAGCTGGCCGAGGTCGAACACGACATCGCCGTCGACGCGTCGACCACACGGTGATCGCGAGGTTGATGACCGTGCCCGGCATCAACGTCACCGTCGCGATGTCGATCGTCGCCGCGGTCGGGGACTTCTCCCGATTCGAGTCACCCGATCGGCTGGTCTCCTATCTCGGCTTGAACCCCAAGGTCAGCCAATCAGGCGACCGACCCGCAACTCACGGCCGGATAACCAAAGCCGGCCGAGCTCAGGCCCGCGGCATGATGGTCGAAGCCGCCTTCGCTGCCTCGAAAGCCCCCGGGCCGCTGCGATCCATCGCCGGATCAAGGCCCGCCGCGGCTGGCAGATCGCGACCGTCGCCACAGCCCGCAAGATGACCGTGCTCTGCTGGCACCTCGTCACCAAAGGCGAAGACTACGCCTTCGCCCGCCCATCGCTAGTTGCGCACAAGCGCCGCAGCCTCGAACTCGCCGCCGGCGCCGCCTCGCGGCGCAGTCCGGTCGCGGGGCCATCGCGGGACTACCACATCAAGCCGCTACGAGACGCCGAGAAGGCCCTCGTCGAACAGGAAGAGAAGGCCTACGAAGTCCTCGTCGCGCACTGGCAACCGAACAAACCCGCCGCTGCCTCTTGACGAGTTCATCCGTGGTGTACACGACACGGCGGAGCTCTTCGGGGAACTCCAGGAACGGGACGAACTCGCCCCACGCTTGTCGCCACGACCGGATCATCGCCGGATACAGCTCCTCCCATTCCTCGGCGAAGTCCTCGAAGCGTGCTTCGGCGGCTTCGACAGTCGGCGCCGTGTAGATCGCCCGCATCGACTTGGTGATCCGGCCCCAGTGCTTCTTGGAGGCGTAGCGCAGCGAGTTGCGGACCATGTGCACGACACAGGTCTGCACGGTCGCGTCAGACCAGGTCCCCCAGATCGCGTCCGGGAGGCCTTTCAATCCGTCGCAGCACACGATCAACGCGTCGGCGACGCCACGGTTGCGTAGCTCGGTCAGCATGTTCATCCACTGCTTCGCGCCCGCACCACCAGAGGGCCCCAACCAGAGTCCGAGGACGTCTCGCTCACCAGCCAGATTGACGCCGATGGCGACGTAGACGGGCCGGTTGGCGACCTGGGAGTCACGGACCTTGATCACGATCGCGTCGATCAGCAACACCGGATACATCGGATCGAGTGGCCGGGTCTGCCAGGCGACCATGTCGTCGATGACGGCGTCGGTGATCTTTGAGATCGTGTCCCGCGACACGTCGATGTCATAGATCTCGGCGAGATGGGCTTGGATCTCTCCGGTCGTCAACCCCTTCGCATACAGCGAGATCACATTGGCCGACAGGCCATCGAGACGGCGCCGATGCTTAGGCACCGTGACCGGCTCGAACGTCCCGGCACGGTCTCGAGGCACCCGCAGGTCGACTTCGCCGATCTCGGTTCGCACCGTCTTCGCAGAGGACCCGTTGCGGGAGTTGCCGCTGCCGCGACCCTCAGGCGAGTTACGTTCATAGCCAAGATGTTCAGCCATCTCGACCTCGAGCCCAGTCTGAAGGACCTGGCGAACCAGGCCAGTCAACAGACCGCCGTCGCCGGTCAGCTCGACGCCGTCCGCGCGTGCCCGAGCGACCAACAGCTCAGCCCAATCCTTCATCGCAGCGTCATCAGGCAACGCCGGCAACACCTCGCCCGGCAGCGCCGGCAGATTCGATTCTGTCGTCATCGACATGATCCTCCCCAGCCCACGACCCTCAGTCGCGGACCCTCAGATCACGCCGCGCACACAAAATTCCTGACAGACCCCGGCGATCGCATTGCCGGATCCAGGATGGGTCGGACCGGCGTCGCGGACGCGCGTTTCCGCGCACTCGCGCCTCGTTGCGCGTTATCGGTCGGGTCAGCGTGCGCAGAATGCCGGATCTCGGGCGGGGATCGAGCGATGCTGCCCCGTTGACAGGCGCTGCTCGCAAGTGTTCTTCCGCCTCAGGGCAAGTCGAGAATGATGGCGAGACTCTCGCGAAGCTGCGTGAGTACCACGGTCCCCACGTTGCCTCGAACACCGCTGATCCTGGCCGGAGAGATCGCCCGGATGTGTTGGCACTGCGCTGCCGAAGTCGCGTAGAGACCGTTGACCTCGTCGGGTTCGATGGCCACTTCGGAACCGAATGGGCGGATGGTGCTTGTGAGCGGCACCACATGCACGACCGATGGCTCAGCATCGAGGATCCGCTGAGCGGTCACGAGCACAGCTGGATGGCGGAAGCCAGCCTCGCTGCCTTCGGGTGTGCCTAGTTCGAGGTCTACGACTTCACCCGAGGTCAGCATCGAGCCATGCCAACTCGTCGTCTCGAAGTGGTGCGGAGAGATCAGCGCCGACCCGATCTTGTCGGAGGGCTCTCACGGCGAGGGACACGGTGTTGCCAACAGTGGTGTTGAGTTCCGCCGCGAGACGCTTGAGTTCGTCATGGGTCGTGGTGTCGATGCGAACGCTCGTACTTTGCATGCATATCAGCATACACCACCGAAGAGAGGTGGGCTAGGCGCCCATAACGGCGCTGGAAGCCACGAGCCCGACCCCACGCGCTATCGGCACGTACTGAGCCGCCGCTGCGCTCCATATTCTCTGGTGGCTAGCCGAGAACCATGCCGCACCTCCGGCTTCCGACCAGCGCGCGGTCACGTCACGGGTGCAGTTCGCGCATTCGCCGCCGAAACGCGGCGCGGACCTCGTCAGGATCCGCCCCCGGATCGACCCTCAAGATCCGATACGCCGCATCGATCGTCAACACCGGCGTTCGGATCCGATCCTGCAGGTTGCGATCACGTCAACGCTCGCACGTCGCTCACCCGCGCGACGAGACCGAGCAGCGCGACCGCAAGCCACCACTGCGAAATGGCAAACGGGCGCCGCCCTCGGACTCGACCACCTCGTCGACACGCATCCGACCCCGGCCGACCGAGCCGCGCACCGCAGCGACCTCGTC
>JAHECR010000105.1 GCA_024641655.1 Acidimicrobiaceae bacterium | reverse complement strand
ACCGCCGCGTCTCCATCGGTGTGAACCCAATCGCACGATCAGCCATCCCAAAGCCCCTTCGCCTCACGCGCCACGCTACGCCAGCCCAACGGATGCTGCGGCACAAACAGCCAGCGGAAGTGCCGGTCGGTGACGCTCATCGCGATATCAGATAACCGGCGATAGGTGACAGGTCCGCCAACGGATCCAACGCGGAACACAACGGACGGCGTTTGAGCCCTTTGCACCCGTCCCCAGACCCTGGATGTCTTTGCCGGGTATGGTCGGTCGATGGTCAAGCCATTGTTCCGCATGATCGTCGAGATCGAAGTGATCGACGTCGATCAGTTCCGGGTGATCGCCGAGGAGGCTTCGCAGATCTGCCGGGAGGAGCCCGGGACTCTGATCTACGAGTGGTTCATCGATGAAGGAGGACACACAGCGCGATTGCACGAGGCGTATGAGTCATTCGAAGCGCTCGACGCCCACGGTGAGGGTCGGGTGTTCACCGAGTTAGCCCCTCGATTCTTCGAGGCGGCCAGATTCGTGCACATTCACTTCTACGGTGAAATGCCGCCGGAGCGAGCACGGCACGCACCCCTGGCACCCCGAACGATCTGGGGATCCCCCTTCGCAGCGCGCTGACCAGTCTCGCGTCGTCTCGGTACCGGGCCCACGACCATACGCTTGACGATTTCCAACTGGACAGAGTGTCCTCGATCCGGCGTTCTGGGGCACAAGATGAGGGTCGGTATCGAGCGGCCCCGTCCAGGCGTCGCGAGTCCCGTTCGTGATGGTTCACGCTGATCGCCCGACCACCGGTGTGCTCACGTTTCTTGCAGCGGATCGCCTGGCCTGGGCGTGTGTGATGTATGGACAGCGCATCGGCGACAGTGGTTCAATCAAGGATCGGCACATGGCAGATCTCGTGGGAGTTCGAGGATCTCTATCGCAGCGAGTTCCCCGGCCTGGTGGCCGTCGCCACGGTGATCACCGGTGACCGACGCGACGGCGAGGACCTCGTCCAGGACACCATGGTCAAGACCTTCATGCGATGGGAGCATGTCGGAAGGCTGGAGCGCCCGGGTGCTTGGTGCCATCGGGTGTTGGTCAACGCGTGCCGCTCCAAGCTGCGGAGGCGCCGACGGGAACGCCGATACCTCGACCGTCTCCGGCGCGATGAGCAGTTCGCCCTGCCCGATGCATCGGCTGACGTGATCGTCTTCTGGCAGGTCGTTCGGGAGATGCCGACCCGGCCTCGCACGGTCGTGGCGATGTACTTCGCCGGCGGGCACACCACGGTCGAGATCGCGGAGCTTCTCGGGTGCCCGGAAGGAACCGTGCGTTCCGATCTGAGCCGTGCGCGTGGGGTACTCGCCGACCGGTTGGGATTTTGAGATGGGGAACGAACAACGCCCCGACGACATCGTCGGCTTGTCCGCCGAGCGCGCCGCACGCGTGGACGAGATCGGCCGTCAAGCCGGCGCCGCGATGCGCCAACCCGCACCGCCTGACGGGCTGGCCGACATCCGCCACGTCGCGCGCCGCAAGCGGGCGGTACGGGCGACTGCCGCGGCGGCCACCCTCGTCGGCGCCGTGATTGCCGGCTTCGTCGTGTTCAGCCATGGCGACACCGACGACGGTCTCTCCCCAACGCTCACGACACCGGACGTCGCGACGCCGACGACCGTGCCTCCTGCCGAATCCCCGGTGGCAAGGATCGTCTACTCGACCGGCCGTGTGGTTCCGAATAGCCAAGGCAACCAGGGCGGCCAAGAGCCGTGGGTCGTTCCCGACGACTCCGGCCTCAACTCGTCCGATGCAGACGGATCGAACTCGAAGATCTTGGCCGACGGTCACGCGTCGAGCCCGGCATGGTCCCCGAGCGGCACGGAGGTCGCGTTCGTCGCAGGCTCCGCGTACTGCTGCGGTCATAGTCTCGACACCCGAGTCGTCGTGATCGGTGCCGATGGCACCGGGCGAGAGATCATCTACGCCGGCCAGCCCATCCCGGGCGGGGTTGCCTGGTCGCCAGACGGCACCATGATCGCCTTCGTCTCACGGCAACAGAAGCAGGGCCTGGGCGGTTGGAACACCGTCGACGTGATCAACGCCGACGGCACGGACCATCGGAGTCTCGACTACAAGGGCTATCCGTCCTGGCCGGCCTGGTCCCCGGACGGGAACCAACTCGCGTTCTTCGAATGGGAGGACCAGTCCATCAAGGTGATGAACATCGTCAGCGGGACCGAGATCCGCACGCTGGTGCCCGGGATGCAGCCGGCCTGGTCCCCGGACGGAACGAAGATCGCTTTCGCCCGCCGCGATGGCGGCATCTCGATCGTCGATGCGAACGGCGGTGGACAGATCGACCTCACCACCGGGGGCTTCCGGCCATCGTGGTCGCCCGATGGGTCGCAGATCGTCTACGCCCGCCCTGAAGGAGGCATCTCGGTGATGAACACCGATGGCACCGACGACACCTCGCTCCTCGACGGACCAAGTGACTTCAGCGTGCTATGGAGACAGCCATGATCCTGACTTGTCCCAGTGCGAGGCTGGAGCGGTATCGATATTGCTCGCCGTGGTCGCGAGGTGCGGATGCAGGCGGGAGCGGCGGGCCGGCGACCGAATCGTCCGTCGCTCATCGCCTTCGGCCACTCATGACCACGCAGTGATCCAGACGCCGCCGATGTCGAGGTAGCCGTGGAGCTCACGCACGTTGGCCTCGATGGAGTGCTCCCCGTGTCCGTCGCGCTCCCATGCAGGCGACTCAAGGTCTCGCCCGCCCCATAACGCTCGCCATTGCGGCACGACGAGTATCCCTCGTGTGCCAATCAGTGGCAGCTCTCGGTATCCGCTACCCGGCGATATCGGGCACCCGGTCCGGCCCGTTCTCGACGGAGCCGGGCGTGGGTCCGCTGAGCGCACCTGCGTGCTGTCTTGACGCATCGTGATCAGTCGGCCCTGCCGTCCACCATGAGGTCGGTGTCGGCGAGTGGGCCGTCGACGACTGTGGTGGGCGAGGGAGTGTCATCGACGGCTTGTCCCTTGAACGGGTCGAGTAACACGACCCCTGGCGGTGTTCGCC
>JAHECR010000066.1 GCA_024641655.1 Acidimicrobiaceae bacterium | reverse complement strand
GGGGCCGGTGGTTGGCACCGGGCCGGTGGTTGCGGTGGGTCTGGTGGGCGCAGAGGTCGAGGTCGGAGGCGGTTGTGGTGTCGACGTCGGTGCTGGTGTCAACGCCAGCGGATCGCTGGCACCGAGCGCTGCGTCGAGCGCAGCATTCTGTGTTTGTTCCTGCTCGGTGATCTGCGCCGACGGCGCACGCGTGGGCGTCGCCTCCGCGTCACCGGTCACCGACGTCGACGTGGGTGTCGGCAGGCGGGGGGAGGCGACTGCCGTGGTCGCGTCGGCGGCGAGGGACCGGCCGGTGTTGGCGTTGCCTCCGACCACTGCGACCAGCCCGGCGAGCAATGCGGCGACCGCGACCGCCCATACGCCTCGCTGTAGCGGGGCGCGCTCGATGGTCGAGCCCCAACAGAACAAGGCAATCGGGAAGGCGACGACCCACCACGCGATCTGCCCTGATGCGCGCCAGCCCCGTGACCTGTGGTGCTGGCGCGCCGCCAACTGGGGCCGGCCCCCGAATGGCGCCGCGTGCCGGGGGCGGTAGCGGCGAGAAGCGCCTTGGGATACCCGCCGCGGAACGGCCCGCTTTCCCTGCTCGGCAGCACTCGGCGACAGGTCGGCACGAGCGGACGCGGACGGGTGGCCCTCGCCGACCGTTGCAGGCCGTTGACCTTCGCCCTCAGATGGAGAGTCCATCGCCGCTACCCTCACTCAGCCCGAGCCCGCCGCCACCTTGTCATACGCGACGCGCGACCAGCAGGGAGGGTAGGCCGAACGACGCACGCCGCCCGGTCACCGCGTGTCGGAGGCACCGCGTTGAGCGCGAACCCCGATGAGTCGTTGGTCCCTTCCCCGTGTCGGTGACCGGTGAAAGCCTGGACCGGAGGTGCCGCTGTGTCGACCCTCGCGAACGTGTCGAAGCGGTACGGGGAGGTGGTCGCGCTCGACGACGCGTGCTTCGATGTTGCGCGCGGACGCATCCTGGGGTTTCTCGGCCCGAACGGTGCCGGCAAGACGACCGCGATGCGGTGCATCTTCGGTCTCGCGGAACCCGACACCGGCTCGATCCAATTGTACGCGGTGGTGTACGCGGCGCTCGGCGCAACCGTCTCACGTCAGGAAGATCTCCAGAGCACCCTCATTCTCCCGGTGATCGTCATGTTGCCCGGCTTCCTTCTCCCGCAGGTCGCCCAGAGTGCCTCGGCGCCAAGGTCAAGCTTCGCGATGCCTGGCAAATGACGACCTGACCGACCGCGCACGAGGGCCATCGGGCGGTTCACCTTGCGCTCCCAGGTTCGGTGTCCGTCAGGACCCGGTGCCAGACGGGGAATCATCATCATGAGGCATCGCCTCGTGAGCGCTGTCGTTGCTGCCGCAGTGTTCGAAGGGAGCGTCGACCGTGCGATGCGAGGCCTCAGGCGCCTTCGACGATGCGTTTGGTGTTGGCGAGAGTGGTCTCGAGCACGGCCTGCGCGCGCTTGCGCATCATCAGCGGCCACATCACTACATTGACAGGCGCGAGGAACCAGCGGGGCTGCAGGCTGAACGTGATGGTGAGCCTGGTACCTCCATCAGCGGGCTCCAGATCGATGGCGAGCGGCATGCGCATCTTGCCGTCATCGCCGATGTGAGCCTGGTGCCGCATGGGCTCGAACTCGGTGACTCGCCACTCGCTTTCGCTCAGGAACGGCTTGATGCCGCCGTACTCCTTGTAGACGGAGCCGACACCGAATTCGCCGCTTCCGACATCGATCATCCGCTCGGTGGCAGCGACGAACTCGGCGTAGCGGCTCGGGTCGCACATCAGGTCCCAGATCGGCTCGGGCCCCGTTGCGATCACCGCTGAAGCAATCACTTCTTTCACTCGCACATCTCCTCAGCTCTGTTCGCTTGGCCGCTCGCCACGCGTGACCGAGCCTTCCACAAGGGTCAGTGCGCTTCAACAAGGTGAGCTTGCGGCGATGCGTCCGCATGCTGCATCTGGCCCGGCGAGTTGGTCGCCGACGGGCTCCGCTGGCCCTGCCGACCGAATCGCGACATGATGAGCCTTGCACCGGTTCGTCAGAGCCGGTGCTCCTGGTGCCAGGCGCGAGGGGGGGGTTCGATGACCGACGGCTGGCAGGTAGCCGGAGAGGCTGCGCAGGTCTACGAGCGCGAGCTGGTTCCCGCGTTGTTCGCGGAGTGGCCCGCACATGCTCTTCGTGCGGCTGATGTGCACGCCGGCCAGCGGATTCTCGATGTCGCGTGCGGCACCGGGATCGTGGCGCGCGCCGCACTCGATCGAGGTTGCACCGTCGCAGGCGTGGACCTCAACGCCGGAATGCTCGAGGTCGCCCGTGGTTTGGCGCCCGGAGCGGAGTTCTTCGAGGGCTCCGCGAGCTCACTCCCGTTCCCCGATGACGCCTTCGACGCGGCGATCATGCAGTTCGCGCTGATGTACGTGCCTGACCGCCCCTTGGCCCTCGCCGAGATGCGGCGCGTCGTGGTTCCTGGCGGCGTCGTGGTTGCCGTCGTGTGGGCCGAGATCGAGTCCAACCCCGGCTACCGGGCTCTGGCGACGCTGTTCGACGAGCTCGCAGGTGATCACGCGTCGACCTTCCGCGCGCCCTATTCGTTCGGCGAGCCCGAGCTCCTGCGCTCGATCTTCACGACGGCGGGCCTGCGCGACGTCGAGGTGGACACTGTTGACGGTTTGGCCCGATTCGAGTCGGTGAGCGCGATGCTGCGCGGCGAGATCGATGGGTCACCGCTCGCCGGGCACCTCGCATCGGACGACCCTGACCTCGTCGAGCGCGCAACCTCTGCGCTGGCAGCATTCGTTCACCTCGATGGCCGTCTGGAATTCCCCAACCCTGCCGTGATCGCACGCGGTCGCGTCTGAGCGACCCGGCGGCGGCCGCGACCGTCTTGGGCATCACTGCCACGCTCGGGGTGCTGGTGTTTGCCGCAGGTCCTGCGACGCGTGATCGGTTCGAGTCGGCCCACCGGGACGGCCACGGGGAGGCGATGGGGAGGCTATGGGGAGGCTATGGGGAATGGGCGCAGCGCAAGCAGCTTCCACGACGCCCGCTATGTGACTCCCGGCCCTGGTCTGGTCGACCGATTCGTCCGAACGTTGAGCGTGCTCACCTTGGGTTGGACGGGCAATCGTGTTGCCCGATACCCGAGTGCCTACGGCTCCCCGTGCTGCCCTGTGCGGGGAGCCGGCTGGCCTGGCCGTGCTGCTGCAGCTCGCGTGAATGCCCGGAGGGCGTCACCGCCGCGCTGGCTCGAGCCTCGGGCGGTCGGCTCCGCAGTGGGTGCGGGCGGTCGGTCCCGGCGGTGTCTCAGGAGTCGTATCGGAACCCGATCTTGACGGTGACCTGGTATTGGCGCACGTCTCCGTCGCCGATGCTTCCCCGAATGCTCGCGACCTCGAACCAGTCAAGGTTCCGGAGGGTCTTTCGGGCGGTGGCGAGCGCATTGCTGATGGCTTCGTCGATGCCGTCGGTCGACGTGCCGACGATCTCGCTGATCGCGTACGTGGGATCGCTCACTGCAACTCCTTCTCTGGCTGCGCCCAGCGCGAGTCCGTGCCGGGCCGGCAGGTTTGCCGACGCGTCCGACCCTAACGCTTCGCCCGCCGACGCACGTCGAGACCGTCGCGTCCATCGCTCAGGTCCGGCACGAGAGCCGGGGAACGACCGGCCACGCGAACGGGGCGCTCAGGGTTCGCCGAGTCGTGCTGGTGCCTCCTTGCGCGGCGGGCGGCGTTCGTGTCGGCGGGCCCGAATGGGTGCCGATCACGACGGATCGGGCGGGGGAGTGAGGACGCCCCCGGGCCGTAACCGGTCAGGGCATCGGTGGACCGAGGATCTCGGTGCCGAATGGGATGCCGGCTGCGATCATTGCCGGGACGTCGATGGGCTCGGGTTCGGGGATGCGCACCTCGGTGGCCTGAGTCCCGAGACCGATGTGGAAGTCCTCGAAGCCACCTGGTGTCGAGATCTCGAGCAATCGGGCCTCGTCGGTCTCGACCCGGAACGTGTGCGGCACTCCCCGGGGCAGCCACACGGCCTCTCCTTCGCCGACCTCCGCGTCTTGATCGCCGCGCCGCGCCGTGATCGTGCCGGCGACGACGAAGAGCAGCTGGTCTTCGTTGGCGTGCACGTGGAGGGGGGGCGAGAAGCCCTTCGGCGCGCGCTGTTCGATCAAGGCGAACTGGCCGTTGGTCGAGGCCTTGTCGGCGAGGACCCGCATGAACGTGTTCGCGAACCAGATGTCGTGGGGGAGGGAGCGCAGAGTTGTCGTTGCAGACATGCCGGGTGCCTTTCGAAAGTGTAATTATTAAATGATTAGAGTATCACTCTGATCAACTAAGCGCTACTATATCGATATGGCTCGACCTGTCAAGCGCACCTACAACTCGCCGCACCGGGAGGCCCAGGCCCGGGCGACCCGGAATGCGATCCGAGTCGCGGCGCAGGACCTGTTCCTCTCTGACGGCTATGGGGCCACGACGATCAAGGCGATCGCCGACAGGGCCGAAGTCGCCCCCCAGACCGTGTATAGCCAGTTCGGTACCAAGGCGGCCATCGCCAAGGAGATGCTCGATGTCGCCATCGCCGGTGACGATGAGCCGATTCCGATTGCCGAACGCGACTTCTTCATCCGGGTGCACGAGGATGGGATCGACGGGTGCGAGCGCCTCCGCCGCTACGCGCATTCGTGTCGCCGGGTCCTCGACGGAGCAGGGAGTGCATTCGAGATCGTTCGGCGGGGTGCCGACGGCGATCCCGAGTTGGCCGAGCTGTGGCAGACCAACCAGGCCGTGCGTCGGCGGGTCGTCGCCGAGATCATCGATCGGGTGCTCGAGACAGCAGCGCCGCGCCGAGGACTGGACCGGGATCGGGCCGTCGACCTCGCCTACCTGCTGCACTCCCCGGAGGTGTTCCACGTGCTCGTCGAGGAGTCAGGGTGGTCCCTCGATCAGTACGAGGAGTGGCTGGCACGCTCGTTCGTGGAGCAGATCCTGGGTATCGCGCCGCCTGCACCCTGAAGCCCACGAACGAGCGCCCGGCAGGCTCGGGCCGTCGCTCAGCGGCTCTGATCGGAGGCGAGCCAGGCATGCACCAGTGGGACCACCGACGCCCCTTCGCCGACCGCGGAAGCGACCCGTTTCATCGAGCCCGACCGGACATCGCCGGTGGCGAACACGCCGGGCAAGGTGGTGGCGAGGGCAGCCGGGGGAACCGAGTCGACCCAGTGGTCCATCGGGACGTCGCGTCCGGTGAGCACGAAGCCGTGGTCGTCGACCGCAACCTCGGCGGGAAGCCACTCGGCGTGCGGTCTGGCTCCCAGCAGCAGGAACAGTCCAGTGGCAGGTCGGGTCGTCTGTTCTCTGGTGACGATGTTCTCGGTGGTGATGGACTCGAGGATCACCTCGCCGCCGACGTCGACGACGCGGGTCGAACCTTCGACGGCGATCCTCGGCGAGTTGGTGATCTCACTGATCAGGTATTGCGACATCGTCTCTTCCAGGCCCGGCCGGCGGACCAGGATGGTGACCGAGCTGGCGAACCGGGCCAGGTGCATGGCAGCCTGACCCGCCGAGTTCCCGCCCCCGACGATGAAGACGTTGCCGCCCTCCATCTCCCGGGCAGCCGTCAGGGCCGCGCCGTAGTACACGCCGCGTCCAAGGCGTTCCTCGACCGAAGCAACGCCGAGCTTCTGGTACTGAGCTCCGCTCGCGATCACGACAGCGCGGGCCCGTACTTCTCCGTTGCTCGTTTCGAGGACATGGGGCCCGCCGTTGCCGGGGACCAGACAGTCGACTTCCCACCCAGTGTAGAACCGGGTACCGAACCGCTGTGCCTGGAATCGGGCGCGCAGGCCCAGCCGTTTCCCCGAAATCCCCTGAGGGAACCCGAGGTAGTTGCGGATCATCGAGCTGGTGGCGGCCTGGCCGCCGATGGCGCCGGCCTCCAGCGCAACGGTTGCGAGCCCCTCCGATGACCCGTAGACCGCCGCGGCGAGGCCTGATGGGCCGGCCCCCACCACCGCGAGGTCGGCGACCCCTTCGAAGGACGGCTCGCTGATGGAGGCATACAACGAGGACGCCAGCTCCTTGACGGATTGGACCGCCAACGGCTCATTCTGGTCCAACCACACCACAGGGGGTTCGGCTGCAGGTATCGCAGGCAGTGCCCCAAAGGCATCCCTGCCGATCTCCGAGTCGGGAGCGTGGAGCTCCGAGGACATCCCCATCCGGTCGACGAAGTCCTGGAGATCTTGGACCAAGGCGTCGGTTTCGGGGGCGATGATCCGGACCATGACGACTTCGGGGCTCGCGACGGTCGAGTTCCAGTCGGCGAGGAGATCGGTGATCGAGTTGTGGAACTCCTCGTCGCGCACTCCCCGAGGCATTATCAGGTAGCTGTCGAAGGTGCCCTTGGACATCTCCGGGCGTAGCTCCCGAGCGTGCCCGAGGAATCGCTCGGCCGGTGGCACGAGCGCGATCCGTGCGGTCGGAACGGTCGCCCGCCACTGCTGACAAGCCTCGCGGATGTTCGCGTCCGGCAGCACGCTGTCGGACGCGAACAACGCCACCATGGATCCCGCCGCGTGCGCCTCGGCGGTGGTTGCCAGTGCCTCGGCCGATGATCGAGCCGTGCGCAGGTCGTACTCGCGCGAATAGCGCCAGAACTCGTCGCGTAGCTGCTCGCAGTGCTCCTCGGACACGAGCACGATCACCGGTGCCCCGGACTTCGATGGGGTCTGTTCAGTCACGCAACGAGCGTAATGCAGGGGCTCGGACCCCGACGCCAGGCAACGTGGGTGGCGCTCGCAGAGTTCCCTGCGTCATCGTGACGTGGTCGAGGAGACGCGGCGAGTGACCGCCACCGCGGCCAGCGCATTCGCCGACGCGTCGGCGCGAGCTGCCGGGCTCGCCCAGATGCAGGCTCGGGTCATGGACGCAGAGAACCTCGAGCTCGAGGTTTCGTCGACATCAGGGTTGAAGCGGTGTCCGCCCAATGGCGCATGGGCTCCACCGACCGAGGCAGGCTCCGAGTCCCCTACGAAGGAACGCGTGGCTGTTGCTTCGAAACCTGGTTGAGCACTTCCCGCGCCGCTGGTGGAGGTCGCTAGGGCCGCGGGGTTGGCCCCCTCGTCAGCTCGGTTGCGTGCGGTAGAGCAGGATCGACGCGAGCAGCACCCACAGGAACCAGCTGAGCAGCCCGATGGCGCCCACACCGAGGAAGAGTCCCGACTGGCTGCCGACGCCGAAGGTGGCAACGACGCACGCGAGGGTCGACAAGAGGGCGAGCCAGCCCATCCACGCGGGCAGGAAGCGGGTCCAGAGCACCAGCGCACCCAAGGCCAGCATGTGCGTGGCGAGCGCCGCCATCGACATCCCGATCGCCACCAAGGTCGTCGCCCACACGAGCTCTGCGTTCCCTTCGAGCGCGGCGGGCCGAACGGCGACCGCGGTGAACATGAGCTGGGAGACGCCAGCGAGCGCGCCGACCATCACCATCCCCGCGACCGCGATCAGCGCCAGACGTGGGCCGGACGGCTCGAGCCGGCCGATGACCCGCCACAGCGACCCCAGCCACCAGAGGCCGAAGATCAGGCCGAGCGCGAACAGCACGCCCGCGAGCTTGATCCCACCCGTGTGATCGCTGATGTAGCTGGTGATCTCGGAGGCGGAGGCGTCGCTGCTCGGTGGCGCCCCCGGGGCGAAGAACCCGATGACGTTGAGCACGACAAAGATGACGCCTGCAAGCAGGCCGTAGCGGTGCCACTTCGCGTCTTCCCATGCACCTGAGCGCGACGAACCTGTCGTCTGTTCCACGACACCCTCCCCCTGTTGGCGCAACCAGATCGGCCGCGATCAGCGAAAGCTAGTCCGGCCATGAAGGCACACGCAAGAATCGCCTCTGTGCGTGACGTCGTCGAACGCTTGGTCAGCGAGCCGACCGAGCTGGCCGCTCCACCGAGTACACCTAGGTCGTTGAACGACGGACCGCTAGGAGCCGACCGACGGTGGCGCGTCGTCGACGGGTGGTGAGTCGTCGTCACCGCAGGCGCCCACGCCCAGCATCAGGACTAGCGCCAAACCTGACGCGGCGGCGCGCCAGGCGACGGAATGGGTTCTCCTCGGTGACGAGTTGAGAGATGAGTCTCGGTTCATTGCAGTCGTCTACCCCTCGGCGGTCCGGCAGATCGGGCCATCTACTCTTCCATGAGAACGTGAGAATACCATCGAGCCGTGGCGCCATAGACCATCTCGTGCCTGGCCCGGAAGAACACTAGGAGCGCTGAGGCCGACGCTCTGGCGAACACCGGATTCGGATCTGCTTCGGCGAAGTACGCATCGGCTGCGGTCGACGGCTCGAGCCCGCCGGGAACCTGGCCCCGTGCGAAGGTGTCGACCTGTTCGTCGGTGAGCGCGTCGTCGGGGTAGGCGAGCTGATTGAACGCGGTGGCGCCCTGGCGCGTCGAGACGATGTCGTCCCAGATGCCCTGCCCGATCAGCACCGCCACCCCGGCTTCGCGAGCGGCGTCGAGGTAGGTCGTCGGGCTCCGCTTCAGACAGGCATCGCGCGCCGCATCCTTGCGCGTCGGGCTTCCGCCGCAGGCATACCAGATGTCGTTGGCGTAGTGGCGACCCGCGCCAACGGACTGGCGATAGAAGTCGATCAGGTCGTTGGGAGGACCCCACGCTGCCACGGCCTCGACCTTCGACGGGTGGCGGCCGGCGACCAACAGCGCCATCATGCCGCCACCGGAGTAGCCGACTGCGAGCACGTGGTCCTCATCCACGCCAGGCTGCGCGGTGGCGAAGTCGATCGCATCGACGACGTCCTGGACGGCCAAGTCCGATCCTATGGCGTCGGCATCGTCGTTGACCCCACGGAACTGTGGCGCGATGACGGCCCAACCATTCTCCTGGGCCCACATCGCGTACGGGATGCCGGCGTGTTGCCTGTAGGCCGTGCTCCACGAGTGCAAGATGACGACGAGGGGTCGATCTCCGTCACCCGTCGCAGGCAGCCACAACGCAGGCTGCTCGCTGCCATCGGCTGTCGAAGTCAACCGGATGTCTTCGATCCCGGGAACGGATCGTTGCCAACGCGAGAGCCCGGCGGCGGAATAGGTGGAGAAGTCGGCGATGGTGTTGATTGCTTCGAGCGACTCGAAGCTCGTGGGGGGCAGCGGCGGTGGGGTCGGCGTCGGTGTGGGTGCCGGCGTGGGTGTGGGTGCTGGTGTTGGGGTCTCGTCGGCGCCCCCCGTGGCGAAGGCCAACTCGGCCGGGACCGATGGAGAAGGGTCCTGATGATCAGCGACGGCCGCTGCGGAGAGCGCGGGGTCATCGAGTCGAGCGGAAGTCCGGGCGTCATCCGAGCACGACGGTACGGCCATCAACACGAGCATGGGTACGGCAGCGACGACCACCCAGCCCCGCCTGATGCTTCGAGTTCCTCGGGTAGCGGTCATGCTCGTGGCCCTCCTCCACAGACAGCGGCGCCACAGCACCATCGACCGACGCGGTGAAGAACTTCGGAAAAGTGCCGATGCTGAGCCCAGCAGACAACTCGGCTCAGCAGGAAGCACGTATGCAACGAGTAGCAGCATTCGACGGACTACGCACGCTCGCCACTGCGATGGTGGTCGCCTATCACGTCGACAAGGACGTCGTGCCCGCAGGCTATTGGGGCGTCGTCGTCTTCTTCGTCCTTTCGGGCTACCTCTTGACGCGCGGGCTGTGCGCAGAGTTCGACGACCGCGGTCAGGTCGATCTCAAGCGGTTCTATTCGAAGCGCGCTGCACGCTTGCTCCCGGGTGTGGGCGTGCTGTGTCTCGTGTTGACGCTCACGGGAACGGCGTGGGCGGCGGTGGGGTCGGCGCTCGGCAGCTACGCCAACTATGCCCGCATCGATGGTCTCGATCTTGGCCTTCTCACGCACACGTGGTTCCTCGCTGTTCTCGTGCACTTCTACCTTGCATGGCCCCTCCTCATCGCGTTCGTTCCGACCCGTCGGCGAGTCTTGGTCGTCGGCCTCCTGGCGCTCGGTGCCATTGGCTGGCGAGCGATTGCCATCGCGGTCATGTCCCCCGGTTGGGTGTACAACGCCACCGACACCAACAGTGCAGCGCTGCTCGCTGGGTGTTTCATCGGGCTCGGCCGATCCGGCCGATGGCGCCGTTCGGGCTGGTCCATCCCCGTGCTGCTGACCCTGATGTTCCTCCCAGTGTTCGGCGAGCAGAGCCCCGCATTCGCCTGGGGTGGCTTCGTCGCCATCGCGCTCGGCGTCCTCGTCGTGCAGCACGCCGCGACATCGCCCCGCTGGCTCGAGGTCCCGCTACTGACCTGGCTCGGCACGATTTCGTACGGTCTGTACCTCTGGCACTACGTGTTCCTTCGAATCGGTCTTCCGGTGCCGATCGCCCTGGGACTCACGGTCGCAACCGCCTCGGCTTCGTGGTACCTGATCGAGAGACCCGCGCAACGTGCGGTCTCGAGGATCCTGGCGGGTCGGCCGTCATCGAGACGGACCCGGACTGCGCCACTGCCGGCTCGCGGGCCGGTCGCCGTCCGCTGACTGCTGACCCCATCCGCCCTCTGCACACCACCCTTCATTTCGTTATGAACGCTCACCGACCTCGATACCAGCGCCGGATGAACGCGGCTTTCAATCTCCTTGTAGTGATCGCCGGAGCGCTCTGCCTGGTCGCCATCGTTGCCGCCTTCGCTCTGGAGGAGGATGAACCCCCCATGACGAGCGGGCCCGACGAGGAACCCGATCTCGCGACCGCCGCCCCCGACGTCGTCGCCGGCTCGCAAGCAACGCCCGGGATCCCCAACCACGCCGGGGTCGACCGGATCCCGCCACCGTCCCCGCCCGTGACCTACGACCCTCCAGCCGACGAGATCCTGGCGGATGCGAAGCGGCTCGGCGGCGTGGTCGCCCAGGCGCTGACCAACTACGAGGCCGACACGAGCCTCGAGGATGTGCTCGGCCGCTTCGCAGTGGATCCGGAGCGCTCCGTCGAGTTCTCGGAGGAGGCTCGCATCTTGCACCACGCCGGCATGTGGTCGCGGGGCACGATCGAGTACGCGCAGCTGGGGGGCCACCTGAACGACAGGGCTTCCATCATGATCGTCCTCCGCCAAGAGCTCGGCGTCGGAGAACTCGAGCGGCTCGAGACCCGCACGATGGACGTTCGTTTGGTTCGCTCACAGCAAGGTGCGTGGATCTTCGACGGGCTCGCCTCGGCGGGCGGCGTCCCGGTCGCGCGGCCGGCAACGCTCCCTGCGTTGGCCGCAGCGGTCGTCGATGACCCAAGGATTCGCCTACCCGACTCGGCCATCTGGGACATCTACGCGGGCGACATCGATGACGCGCTCCTCCGCCTCATGATCGATCTCGCCGACCGCACTCCCTATGCGGCCACGGTTCTCCACACCGGACATCCCTACAACGTGTTCGAGACGGACAGGATCAGCAACCACTCGGTCGGCCACGCCCTCGACATCTACCTCCTGGGCGAGACGCTCGTCGTCGA
>JAHECR010000104.1 GCA_024641655.1 Acidimicrobiaceae bacterium | reverse complement strand
GTTGGGCGTCCCCTCCGCAGAGGCTCCGTTGTCGCCGATGATGTAGTAGATCAACGTGTCGTCGAGAATGTCGAGATCGTCCAGCGCGTCGACCAGCCGCCCGATGTGGTGGTCGGTGTGCTCGAGGAATCCGGCGTAGGTCTCCATCTCGCGGGCGAGGATCGGTTTGAGCTCCTCGGGCATGTCGTCGTAGGCGGGAATCTCGTCGGGTCGCTCGGTGAGCACGGCGTCCGGCGGAATCACGCCGAGTGCCTTCTGACGCTCGAACGTCTCTTCTCGTAGCCGGTCCCACCCGCCGTCGAACCTTCCCCGGTACTTCTCGATCCACTCCTTGGGAACATGGTGGGGAGCGTGCGTGGCCCCGGGCGCGTAGTACATGAAGAAGGGCTTGTCGGCCATGAGCGCCTTCTGCTGGCGCACCCAACCGATCGCCTTGTTCGTCATGTCCTCGGTGAAGTGGTAGCCGTCCTCGGGCGTCTTGGGGGGATCGATCGGAATCGTGCCCTCGTACAGCGACGGGTAGTACTGATCGGCCTCGCCACCGATGAAGCCATAGAAGTACTCGAACCCGCCACCCCCTGTCGGCCACGAGTCGAACGGCCCCAACGGGCTCGTCTGCCAGACCGGCACCTCATGACACTTCCCGAACTGGGCCGTCGAGTACCCGTTGAGCTTCAACGTCATCGCCAGAGGCGCCTTGTCCTTGGGAAGAACCGACGTGTACC
This sequence comes from Acidimicrobiaceae bacterium, assembly GCA_024641655.1. Lineage (GTDB taxonomy): Bacteria > Actinomycetota > Acidimicrobiia > Acidimicrobiales > UBA8592 > JAHECR01. The sequence goes on along the minus strand of JAHECR010000104.1, from coordinate 2,368 downwards.
CGGGAGCCGAGGTCGCCATCTCGGTGATGCCACCCATGTTCACCGAGTGGTGGTTACGACCGGTCAGCAACGCCTGACGGGTCGGCGAGCACAGCGCTGTGGTGTGGAACCGATTGAGTTTCAGGCCCCCACTCCCGAGTCGTTCCGCTGTCGGGGTGTGCACCGGCCCACCGAACGCACTGCTCGCACCGAACCCGCAATCGTCGATCAGGATGACCAGAACGTTCGGCGCGCCTTGCGGCGGGCGGATGTCTCGAATCGGCGGAAAGCGGGAGTTCGGATCCTTGGCGTCGTACGTGGTCAGACCCACGTGCTTCACCTCGGGAATGGGCAAGATCGACCGTTGAACCTCTGCATTCATGGCGTCGACCCTTGCCGCATTGGCTCTCCGAGTCAACTCCTCATCGGCAACGCGCGAACGTTCCCGAATCGGCGGAAGTCGTTCCGAACCGCCGACAGGACCCACCAATGACCAGGTCAAGGAGGGTTTAGCGCGGGCGCTAGAGAGGCGGGGCCGGCGCAATACGCGGGAGAAAACCCCGTTGAACCATCTGCGCCGAATTGCGATGAATCATCGTAGGGCCCGCAACCGAGTCCGCCGACTTCCGATCGGCGTGTCGAGCGCCGCCAGCGCCGACTTGTCGATTTGCAGGCGCGTCTCGGGACTTGAGCGGGTAGGTGCTCAGGCGGGGCTCCATCGGTTGCGGTAGTCGAGGAGCCGGCCGACGGTGAGCGCGACGGTGGCGAGCTGTAGTGCGGCGTGGCGGTGCCGGATCTTGCGGTCGGTGCTGCGGCGGAGTTGCCCGTAGTTCGACCACCAGGTGTTCGTGGCCTCCACGACCCAGCGCAGCCCGAGCGTGAGCCTGTGCGGTGCGCCCGGTGGTGGCTTGGTCCCGCGGCGTTGAATATCCAGATCGACCAGTCCGCGGGCGGGGAGCTGGTTGCGGATCTTGGGGTAGGCGTAGCTGCGATCCAAGGTGAGCGTGCCGATGTCGGCGAGGAGCCCGTTGCGGTCGATCGAGTCGAGAGTGGGTTCGAGGAGGACGACGTCGTTGCGGTTGGCGCCGTCGATCGACCAGCCGATCGGGATCCCGGTACGTTCCGATGCGACCGACCACTTCCAGCCGAGTTTGGCCCGATCAACAGGGCTCTTGCCGGTTCCCTCGCCACCGCAGGGGGCCTTGTGCAAGCTGCCGTCGATCGCGACCACGTCCAGATCGAGCTCGAGGATCCGGTCGTAGCCAGCACGTGCTTCGGCCTCGAGGCGTTGACCCCGAGCGGGAACGCGATCATGCTCAGCAGCTGACGGCGTGCACCGACTCTTGCGTCGGGCGGGACCGGACCTCCTACGGCAGTTGATAGACCATCACGTTGTTCGAACGTTGGTTGACCACCCAGAGCCGACGCTGCGAGTCCACCGCAAGCGCTGTGGGTTGCTCGAACGGCGTCTCGCTGGTTCCCCCCGACGGCAGGGCCCAGAGGAAATCACCATCGTTGTCGAACACTTGGATGCGACCGAGGCCGTAGTCCGTCACGTAGACCTTCCCGTCGGCATCGACGAAGAGGCCTTCCGGCGTACCGGTCATGTCGATGTCCTGGCCCGTGCGCCACGAGAGGAGAAAGCCGCCTTCAGCGTCGAACTTCTGGACCACTCGGTTCTCGTAGTCGGCGACGAAGACGTTGCCGTTTCCATCCACAGCGATGCCCGTGGCATGCGCGAATTGACCGTCGCCCGCGCCGCTTCCACCCCACTTCATGATGAAGGTCCCGTCGTTGTCGAACTTCTGGACGAACGGATTGCCGTCGTCGGTCACATACACGTGTCCGTCATGGTCCACGGTGACGCCGATGGCACGCACGAAGTGACCGTCCTCGTCGCCTTCACCTCCCCATTGCAGGAGATAGTTGCCATCTCGGTCGAACTTCTGAATGCGGTGGTTGCCGTTGTCCACCACGAAGACGTTGTCGTCGTCGTCGATCGCCACTCCGCCGAAACCGAGCGAATCGAACTCGCCGTCACCCTCGCCTCGTGCATCCCACGTGGAGACCAGCGTCCCGTCATGGTCGAAGGTCAGAACGCGACCGTTACCGCTGTCGGTGACATGCGCATTCCCGCCGGAGTCGATCGCAATCCCGTAGGGATCCTTCATGGCATCTAGATCATCGGCGATCTCGAAGAGCAACTCCGGTCGAACGTGCTCGGCCGATGTGACGCTCGGTTCCGGAGCCGATGTCGAGGTGGGGGCCGGCGTGGATTCCGAAGGGGTGCTCGGTTCCGACGTCGAATCGGAGCCGCTGCATGCGCCCAACAGAACGACGCTCACGATCAGTGACGACCACGCGGTTCTCATCGATTGACCCCCTCGGT
>JAHECR010000103.1 GCA_024641655.1 Acidimicrobiaceae bacterium | reverse complement strand
ACGCCGCCAGCAGCGTGAACCGCTGGCTGGCACCGCGACCGGCGATCCGTGCCGGATACCCGCTCCTGACCAGCAGGTAGACGAGCAGGCCGACGAGCGACATCGCGGCGGCGAGATGCGCGGTGACGGACTCGCCCGAGTTGTTGAGGCGGACGGTCTCCCGGCCCAGCCAGGCCTGGAAGCCGACCAGCGCCACCGCGGCGAGGCTGGGCCAGAGGACGGACCGGCGGTCCCGGTGGTCCCGCCAGGCAAGGAGCGCGACGCCCAGGATCAGGAGGCCGATCGCGGCGGCCACCGTGCGGTGCCACCACTCGAGCCAGGCCTTGTAGTCGTCGGTCGGCGGGATCCACTCCCCGTGGCACGTCGGCCAGTCCGGGCACCCCATGCCGGAGCCGGTGGCCCGGACGACCACGCCCAGGGTGACCAGGAGCAGGGTGGCCACGACGGTGACGGCGGTGAGCTTCTGGAAGCGGGTCACGGGTGGAGCGTTCGTCCTTCGGGCGCGCGAGGGTTGAGCAACGGAAGGCTTCTCGGGGATGCCGGTCCCATAGTAGGGCCTCGGGTCCGCCCGGACCCCGCGCGAGCGCCCCGCAGCCCCCTCCCGGCGTACCGCGACGGGTGGGGCTACCCTCGCCTGAGTGTCACCCTCAGTTGCGTCTTCCGGCTTGGCTCTTACCCTCGGTGCCCGTCCGCTGGGCGTGGCCTTCATGCGTTGTGCCGGCCGGGAGACAGTCCGGGCCGACCGGCGTGACTTGATAGGAGCGTGGCACCGCCCCCACTCAGGTGTGTCCGCCGACCGGCCCGTGCGTCACCCCACGCACGGAGGCGACAGGGACATGGTCATCCTGGGAGCGGATCTGCACAAGCGCTGGCACACCGTGGTCGCCATCGACGGGCAGGGCCGCAAGCTCGCCGAGATCACGGTCGCCGCCACACCCGAAGGGCACCTCGAGCTCCGCCGCTGGGCAGCCCGGTTCCCGGAGCGGCAGTGGGCGCTCGAGGACTGCCGGCACCTCTCGCGCCGCCTCGAGGCCGACCTCGTGCGGGCGGGCGAGCCCGTCGTGCGGGTGCCGCCCAAGCTCATGGCGGGTGTCCGCCGCTCGGTGCGCGAGCCCGGCAAGAGCGACCCGATCGACGCCCTTGCGGTCGCCCGCGCGGCGCTCGCGAACCCTGACCTGCCCGTCGCCACGCTCGACGGCCCCGAACGCGAGCTGCGCCTGCTCGTCGACCACCGAGAGGACCTCGTCGCCGAGCGCACCCGGGACATGCAGCGCCTGCGCTGGCTGCTGCTCGACCTGGGTGTCCCGGAGCCCCCGTCCCGCTCCCTCGACCGCATCCGGACCCAGGACGCGCTCGCGGCGGCCCTGGCCCACGCCCAGGGCACGACGGGCCGGATCGCCCGGACCCTGCTCGAGCGCATCCGGGCTGCGTCGACCGACATCCGCCGCCTCGAGGCAGAGATCGGGGACCTGGCCGCCGCCCTCGCCCCGTCCCTGCTCGCCCTGCCCGGCTGCGGCCCGCTCACCGCGGCCAAGATCGTCGCCGAGAGTGCCGGCATCCGCCGCTTCCACTCGGCCGCCGCCTTCGCCCGGCACAACGGCACAGCACCGGTCCCGGTGTGGTCGGGCAACTCGCCCCGCCACCGGCTCTCCCGGGGCGGCAACCGCCAGCTCAACGTCGCGCTCCACCGGATCGCCATCACCCAGATGCGCATCGACGAGCGCGGCCGCGCCTACATCGACCACCGCCGCGCCGCCGGGGATACCAAGACCGAGGCCATCCGGGCCCTCCGCAGGCGCCTCTCCGACGAGGTCTTCCGCCGCCTCTCGGCTGACGAGACACATCGTGCCAACGCTGCATCCGCCTTGACAGCGGTCGCGGCTTGACATAGGAGCAACGCATGCCCAGCCCCCACCGCATCGCCATCAGCGCCGAGGTCGCCGACGCCCTGCGGGACGGCAGCCCCGTTGTCGCCCTCGAGTCCACCCTCATCAGCCACGGCCTCCCGTACCCGCAGAACGTCGAGGTCGCCGCTGCGTCCGAGCTGGCGATCCGAGGGTCCGGCGCCGTTCCCGCCACCGTCGCGCTCAACGAGGGAAGGCTGCTGGTCGGGCTCTCCGGTGACGAGCTGGAGGCGCTGGCGACGGCACCGCGTGGCACCGTGCGCAAGGTCTCGCGCCACAACCTCGCGGAGGCGATCGCTTCCGGGCAATGGGGCGCGACCACGGTCGCGACCACGATGATCGCCGCCCATGCCGTCGGGATCCGGGTCTTCTCGACCGGCGGCATCGGCGGTGTCCACCGGGGTGCCATCGACGGCCGGCCGCCCACGCTTGACATCTCCGCCGACCTGGAGGAGCTGGCCCGGACCTTCGTCGCGGTCGTGTGCGCGGGGCCGAAGGCGATCCTCGACGTGCCCCTCACCCTCGAGTACCTGGAGACGCGCGGCGTCCCCGTCGTGGCCGTCGGCACCGACCAGGTCCCGGGGTTCTGGGCGCGACGAAGCGGGCTGGCGGCGCCCATCTCGGTGCCGGACGTTCGAGCGGCCGCCGACGTCGTTCGGGCGCACGCCGACCTCGGGCTTGCCTCCGGGCTGGTCATCTGCAATCCGGTCCCGGAGCCCGACGCCCTGGCGGACGACCTCGTGCGCCAGGTCGTGGATGAGGCGATCCGCGAAGCCGGCGTCGCCGGCATCACCGGCCCGGCGACCACCCCCTGGCTGCTGGCCCGGGTAGCGGCGATCACCGGCGGCGCATCCGTGAGGGCGAACATCTCGCTGATCGTGGACAACGCGCGGGTGGGCGGGGAGCTGGCCGTCCAGCTCGCGGACTGAGCCCGCACCCCATGTTCGATCGATCGCCGAAGGCCGTCGTGTCGGCCGAGCAGCCCGGCTCGCCGCTTCCCATCGCGATCTCGGTCCGCCGGCTGCGCCGCGTCTACGACGTCAAGCCGAACGCGGTGGTCGCGCTGGCAGGGGTGGACCTCGAGGTCCCTCCCGGCGAGTTCTTCGGCCTGCTCGGTCCCAACGGTGCGGGCAAGACCACGCTGATCAAGATCCTGACGACGCTGCTGCTCCCCACCTCGGGCGAGGCGAGCATCTTCGGCTTCGACGTGGCCCGCGACACCCAGCGCATCC
>JAHECR010000102.1 GCA_024641655.1 Acidimicrobiaceae bacterium | reverse complement strand
ACGCCGGACACTTCCCGAGCATCGACGTGCTGCAGTCCGCCTCGCGACTGGCCACCAAGATCCTCACCGAGGACGAGCAGCTCGCGGCCCGACATCTGCGTCAGCTGCTCGCAGCACGCGATGACGCCAAGGACCTGATCGAACTGGGCATGTACCAGCTGGGCGCCGACGCAGTCGTCGACGAGGCCATTGCGCGAGCAGCCGGAATCACCGGCTTCCTGCAGCAGCGACTCGATCAATTGTCGGACCTCCACGAAACGAAATCCCGATTGGCGCAACTCCTTGCGCCCATCGCCAACTGAAAGGCGGATGCAATGACGCGGTTGAAGAGAATGCAGCGAGTGGCCCACATCGCCGAGAAGAGCGAGCAGATTGCCCGTCGAGACGTCGCTCTGGCAGGACACGAGCTCGAAGAGGCTCGCGCCTCGCTGGCATCGGTGTGGATCCAATGCGAAGAGATCGCCAACAGCACCGAAGCGATGCCCCTGGCGCTCGGACGTGCCCTGCTCGAGACCGGATGGCTCCTGGCCGAGGAACGCGAGTCGCTCGTCGATCAAGCGTTGGATCGGCTGGAAGCGCGGCGCGCCACCTGGGATCAGCAGCGGACCCGCCTCGACGCGTTGGGACGCCTCGTCACCCGACTCGGCGAGGCCGAGATCGAAGATCGCGCCAAGCGCGAGCGGCACGAGCTCGACGATCTGGTGTCCAGTCGCCATGCCGGACAAGGACGACGGGAACCAGCCCTCATCGGGGCCTCTGCGTGACCATGGTCTCCGGTTTGGACACCGCACTCGCCCGGATCTCCACGATCCGGTCGACGGTCGGCGAGCGGACCTCGAGGGCGCCACTCGATGTGGGCTTCGACTCGATCTTGGCTCGCCAGGCCGAGGACCCGACGAGCGCCGGGAACGTGTCGCTTCCGGCGGCGGCCACCAACGCTCAAGGAACCCCGGGCGCGGCGTGGGCTCGGGCGTCGACGGTATTGGCCGCCCTCGCCGAGGGCGCCGCTTCCGCTTCGCCGGCAGCAGTCATGCCTGGTTCCTCGAAGCTGCCGACGGCGGCTGTGTCGAACCCCGAATGGATCGAGGCCTTCCAGGCAGCGACCGAACGCTACGGCCTGCCACAGGGCCTCCTCCAAGCGGTCGCCCAGGTGGAGTCCGGCTTCAACCCCAACGCTGTCAGTCCCGCCGGTGCTCAGGGCTTGATGCAGTTCATGCCGGCGACCGCCGCCGACCTGGGCGTTGACCCCTTCGATCCGCAATCGGCGATCGACGGCGCGGCTCGCTATCTCTCGAGCCATCTCGAGCGCTTCGGTTCGATCGAGCATGCCCTGGCCGCCTACAACGCGGGGCCGGGCGCCGTGCAGCGATATGGCGGTGTGCCGCCCTTCGCCGAAACCGAACAGTACGTGACCAAGGTCCTGGCCGCCTGGGGGTCGGCCGCATGATCCCGTCCACACTGCCGCCGCCGGCCTCCGGTCAGGCCGCGCCGGATGCCACGCCGCGTTCTTCCTCGAGCAGCTCGCCGGACCGATTCTCGCCGGCGCTCGAACGGGCACAGCGATCCTTCGACGCTGCGGAACCCGAGGCCACCCCACCCGCCAGACCTGGCCTGGTTGGCCCCTCGAGCCAGGATGAGACCGCCGAGTTCGAATCGGACGCCGAGGATGTCGAGGATGTCGATGCCGACAAGGATCGTTCGCTCGCTCAGCAGAGCATCGGGCTGCACGGCCAACCCGCGGCCCACGCCCAACCGGACCAGGAGGACCTCGGTTCCCGGTCGGCCCCGACAACCGTAGAGGCATCCTCGTCCACGACCGAAGCCTCACCCGCTCCGAGCACGGTCGACATCGCCATGGCCGATGCGGTCACCGGTCGCACCGGCCCGACGGTGGACAACGGCCGCAGCGACACAGCCGCGGACCACGACCTCGCCCCAACGGCCGGGGGCGATGAGGGGGCCGGCACCGACTCCCGCTTCACCGAAAACGCTTCCGATGAACCGATCCCACCCGATCTCCCCTCCCAGGGTGCAGTCAGCTCGCCCGCTGCGGGGACGTCAGCAGAGAATGCAGCCGGCTCCGAGCAACCCATGCCCCAGGCACCCCAGCCGAACGTGCCCCAACAGCAGCGCCGGTCAATGCTCGTCGCAGACGCCTCGACCACGACGATCGCCCCGGTCCCGGCCGCTCAGCGGACCGCAACGGCGAGCGAGAGCATCGACCGAACGGGGCCCACAGACCCTGCCGGCGGCATCGGCGTCGCCATCGATCGACTCCTCGGGGCGACGACCCGGGTTGAACAGCCGACGAACCAAGCTGCTCCTGCTCCTCGGCCGCCGGTGGAAACGGCCTCGACCTCGGTCGTCGGCGCGCTCCCCGACGACGTCGCCGAACAACTCTGGGGACAGGTCGAACGAGCGCTCCACCGGGTGCGGGCGACCGCAGATGGACACGACCTACGACTTCGTCTCCGACCGGCCGAGCTCGGAGAGTTGAGTATTCGCGTCCAGACCAGCGAGCAGGGGGTCACCATTCACCTGGTTGCCAGCAGTCCGGCTGCTCGGCAAGCACTCGAGAGCGACAGCAACCGGCTACGAGCCGAGCTGGCCAACGCCGGCTTCGGGAACAGCTCGGTCGACGTGAGCCAGCGTGACGACGGCCATCAACCGGGCTCGTCAATGAGCCACAACGCCGGCGAGCAGCACCGGTCGGGCGCCCGCGGCGACGGCTCCGACACCGGCTATCGACCAACGGTACGCCAAGAATTCGGCCGAGTCCGCCGCGGGAGCTCGGTGAACTTGACCCTGTAGATCCCGCACCGAACCGTCACCGCGATCACTCGTACACCCGAAACCCAGGAACCAAGACAGCCCACCAACCCAGAAAGCAGGTGCGCTCCCAGCATGACCGAACCCATCTCTGCCATCAGCTCCGGCCTCTCCCGACTCGCCCACCAAACCGGCCCAACGACCGACATCGGCGACCTCGGAGCGCAGGGAGCCCGGACCAATCTGCCATCGAGCCAACTGGACAAGGACGCGTTCCTCAAGCTCCTGGTGGCCCAACTTCGCTACCAGGATCCACTCAATCCCAACGACCCCTCGGAGTTCATGGCGACCACTGCCCAATTCACGACCAT
>JAHECR010000101.1 GCA_024641655.1 Acidimicrobiaceae bacterium | reverse complement strand
CCCGCTGAACCACGGGCAGGATCTGGCTGTGGATGTTCGGCGAGATGCCAAGAGCACGTTGCGGCCACGGGGCAGTCACCGCATCGTGGTACCGGGCGACACAGCGCGGCGCCCAAGTCCATGATCACCTGGTTCCAGATCCAACCGTGGCCCGCCGGCACGAGCGCGTCAGCGACCGCCTGCGCACGCTTCGGTGTCAAACGCTCGCCGACAGTCCGAGCGAGGATGCGCGCGATGTTGGTGTCGACGACGGCGACGTCACGTTCGAACGCAAACCCGAGGACTGCCCGAGCGGTGTACGGCCCCACACCCGGCAGCGCCAGCAACGCACCGAGATCGTCGGGCAACACGCCGCCATGCCGCTCGACGATCCTTCCAGCGGCCAGGTGCAGATTGCGGGCCCGGCGCGGGTACCCCAGGCCCTGCCACAGCCGCAACACGTCGGCGAGTGGTGCCGATGCGCACGCAGCCGGATCGGGGTAGTCCCCGAGGAATGCCCGCCACTTCGGGACCACACGGTCGGCCTGGGTCTGCTGCAGCATCACCTCGGCAACGAGGATCGCCCACGGATCACGTTCGGCGCGCCATGGCAGGTCGCGTAGCTGTGGGACGCCCCACGCGAGGACGGCACCCGGATCGATCAAGCGCTGCGACTCAGTCGGCCCACACGTCGGTGCCGTCGTACGGTCGCTTGCGGTCGGGGGCGAACTCGCGCTTCCAGATCAGGACCTTGCGGATGAAGTAGCAGACTTCCTTGCCGTCCTGGTTGAAACCCTTCGTCTCGACCTTCACGATGCCGCGGTCGGGTTTCGATGACGACTCCTTGACTTCGAGCACCCGCGTCTCGGCGTGGATCGTGTCCCCGTGGAACGTCGGGAACTTGTGCTGCAAGGTCTCGACTTCGAGATTCGCGATCGCAGCGCCGCTCACGTCGGGCACGCTCATGCCGAGACAGAGGCTGTACACCAGGTTGCCGACCACGACGTTGCGACCTTGCACCGACTCGGCGGCGAACCAGTCGTTGGTGTGCAACGGGTGGTGGTTCATCGTGATCATGCAGAAGAGGTGGTCGTCGTACTCGGTGATCGTCTTGCCGGGCCAATGGCGCAGGACGTCGCCGGGGGTGAAGTCCTCGAGGTACCGGCCGAAGGGGCGTTCGTGCACTGTCATGGTGCCGACGGTACCGCCACGATGTCGGCTGTGCGAAAGCGCCAACCAAATGAACCGAAGGTGAACGAAGGGGTCTGACCCCTTTGTTCACTTGGTGTCGGGGTCGATGTCTTGATCGGGTCGCAGCGTCGCCGCGAGCGCGGGATCTGACTCGGGATTGGCAACGGGACGCCTCCCCCCGAATCGCAACGCAAAGTCGATCTTCGTCTCGCCTTTCGCCGACTCGCTTCGCGCGAGGTCGCGGAGCCGGACCAGCCGATCGCGTTTCTCGATCTTCCACGGGCCGACTCGCAACGACGCATACGCCATCGCACCAATCGCTATCGGCATCAGATACTGCGCCGAGCGATAGGTGGCGATCGCCGGCGCCGCCACCCGTTTGGGTACGCCGAAGCCGACCAGCGCCGTGAGGTAGGTCGCTTCGACGACTCCAAGCCCTCCCGGCAGAATCGGGATCGCCGCGAGCACATTGGCGAGTCCGAACGCGACGAGGAGCGCATCGACGGGCAATGTCACGCCGTAGGCCCGTAGGAACACCCACAGCGAGGCAGCATCGAGCAACCAGTTCGCCGTCGCCCAGAACACCACTCGCCAGAGAAGCTGACGGTCGCTGATCAGTTCTTCGAGACGCTCAGCGAGCTGGTGAAGCACAGCGGCGAATCGATCCTCGTCCAAGTGGACCTTGCGAGCAAACCACCGCACGACACGCTCGGCTCGACCTGAGCCGTCCATCACACCGACGACCAGGCCGGCGGCCAACCCCATGATGATGATGCCGGCCAGCGCGGCGAGCGCATAGCCCTCGTTCACCCCGCGGAAGGGGATCGACATCGTCAATCCCGTCCAGAAGATGATGTTCAGCACGACCGCCGAGCCGATTCCAGCGGTGGCGAGCGCGAAGCCGGCGTCGGGTCCGCTGATTCCCGACAGTGTCATCAGGCGGTAGCCGAGCGCTGAGCTCGCGGCATTGCCGCCGGGCACGATGTTCGACAGCGCCTTGGTGCTCAACTGGATCCGGAAGATCCGCGACAACGACAAGCGGTTGCCGGCGGTACCGAGCGTGGCGCGCGTCAACAACGAGTACGCCAACAGCGCCATGATCTGCAGCGCGAATCCGGCCACCAGCAGGGCGGGATTGACATCTCTCACGGTGTCGAGCGCCTGACGAAATCCGTTGAGCACGCCCGGCAGCAAGAACACCACGATGACGATCAGCAGCAGCACCTTGATCGTGAACCGGATCGGCTTGAGCCGCCTGGCCGGCTTCGTCTCATCACGCACCAACGCAGGGAGCTCACCCGTTGGCAGCACGTCGCGGTCCATCTCGTGCGTGCGGTCGCCGTCGGCGTCGTCAGCGCCCGCAAGCTGACCGGGGGCGCGATCGGTGTGGTCTCCCACGTGCTCACTCATCGTCGGTCCAGAGCCGGCATCGGTCAGTAGAGGTCGATCATCTGTCGGAGCCGGGCTCGCAGTTGCGGAGCCCACGCGGCGTCAGTCTTGCCGAGATGAACCACCACGATCTCGCGATCGGGTACCACCACGATGTACTGGCCTTCGTGACCGTGGCAGGCAAAGCTGCCCGGGATCTCAGGCCACATCCACCAGTGGCGGCCGTAGTCGCAACCGTTCTCGTCGTCGTGGGACACCACCGTGGCAGCGTGTTCGGCCCACCCGGAGGGCAAGATCCGCTGGCCATCGACCGTGACACCGTCGTTGCGGTAGAGCTCGCCGAACTTGGCGAAGTCGAGCGCGGTGGCAAACACGTACGACGAGCCGACGACATCGCCGGCGTCGTCGAACTTCGGGATCGCGGATGCCATCCCGGCCGGGCCGAACAGCCGCTCGGAGAGGAACGTTTCCATCGCCGCGCGCCGCCGCTGCGGGTCGCCGCCCGCGCCACCGTTGACGATGTCGCCCAGGATGCGAGCCACGATGTTCGTGGTGCCCGACGAGTAGCTGTAGAACGTGCCGGGCT
>JAHECR010000027.1 GCA_024641655.1 Acidimicrobiaceae bacterium | reverse complement strand
GCACGAAGGCGGCTGGCTGTTCGCCCAGCCGTTCGTGGGGGGCGGCGACCACCGCGACTTCACGTACGCTCCCGTGGCGAGCGAGCGCGTCTTCGATCTCACGCGACGACAGCTTCTCGCCGCCGCGGTTGATGATCTCCTTGACCCGACCCGTCATCTGGAACGAACCGTCGGGTGCCAGCACCCCGAGGTCACCGGTGCGGAACCAGCCCTCCTCGTCGAATGCCTCGGCGGTGTGCGACCGGTCGAGGTACCCGAGGGTCCGTTGGGGGCCGCGCACCAGGGCCTCACCAACCGATCCGACGGGCACTTCGGCGCCTGCATCGTCGACCAGGCGAAGCTCGCAGCCCGGTGAGATGAGGCCATCGGTGCCGCAGCGAATCTCACGCGGATGCAGCATCGGGCCGCTGCTGGTCACGCTGGGACACTCGGTCATCCCCCAGCTGCGTGCGGGATGCATCCCGGCGTCGTCACATGCCTCCGCGAGCTCGTCGGGGATCGTCGACCCGCCGCAGGGGTAGCCGTGCAACGGCAGCGTCGATAGCCCACGCGCCGCCATGGCGTCGAGGGTTTCTCGCATGAACACTGCGGCACCGGCGGTCATCGTCACGCCGAGTGTCGTGATGTCCTCTATCGCCCGTTCGGCATTCCAGCCATCGCGCAGCACCACCGAACACCCGCTGTAGATCGGGTTGGCGATCGCAGACAGGAGACCGGTCGCGTGGGCGATCGGCGCGGGCATGTAGGTGCGCTCGGACCAGGTCCACCCCTGCCAACGCGCCGAGCGCACCGGAATCGAAACGAAGCCGCGCGTGCTGTGCACGACGCCTTTGGCTCCCGAGGTCGTTCCCGAAGTCCACCCGACCAAGGCCGGCGCGTCGACATACACCGCATGCTCGAGGTGGGGACGGGCTCGCACGGCCTCGGGGAACGAGGTCCAACCAGGCGCTTCGGCGCGAAGCACGATCTTCGCGACCGGTCGCACGGCTCCTGCGGCGCACGCCGACTCGAACATGGCGACATGGTCGCGGCCGCGGTACTCCCCCGTCGTGACGACGACCTTGGGGTGAACCGCACGGATCACGTTCGCCAGCTCGAACTCGCGATAGATCGGCACCACCGGGCTGCTCACGGCTCCCGCGGCCCAGATCCCGTAGGCGACGACGAGGGACTCCCACCAGTTGGGGAGCTGCCAGACGACCACGTCACCGGGACCGATTCCATGGGCGTGCAGGAAGCCGCCGAAGTTCGCGGCCTCGTCGACGAGCTGGCGCCAGGTGAGGGTCACGTCACCTTCGATGACCGCGGTGAGATCGCCGAGCTCCTGGCGATTGCGGGACATCAGCGCCGGGAAGCTGGCGTCGAGGTGGTAGCCGTTGCGGCGGTAGTCGGCCAAGAGATCCCGAGGAGCCGGTGCCGCCGCGAAATCCATGAGATCTACCGCCTTTCCTGCCAGCCGTGACGGTCCCCGAGTGCGTGGAGCACCGAGCGGCTGTCTCCCGTCGCTCGAAGGTAGCGCCTCGTGCGGCGCTGCGGGTCCGGCCGCGCCCAAGAGGCTGCTGAGCTACCGTGGCGGCCCGCAACGGCAGCGGACAAGATAAGGGGGCCCGACTCATGCAACCGCTCACGAACATGCAACCGCTCCAGCACAAGGTGGCCGTCGTCCTCGGTGCCAGCCGAGGGATCGGCAAGGGCATCGCGCTCGAGCTGGGCGCCGCGGGCGCGGTGGTCTACGTGGCTGGACGCACCCTCGACCTGGGCGCCGATCGGCCCGGCGCATTGCTCGAGACCGTCGCAGCGATCGAGGAGCTGGGTGGCCGAGCGGTGCCCGTCCGCTGCGACGCCACCGACGACGCCGACCTCGCTGCGCTCTTCGGTCGAGTGCGCGACGACCACGACGCCCTGAACGTCCTGGTGAACAGCGTGTTCGACGCCGCTTCGTTCGGTCCGACGATCGGCAAGCGCTTCTGGGAGCTACCAGCGTCGGCATGGCACGACATCGTCGACGTGGGAACCCGCTCCGCGTACGTGGCCTGCGTCGAGGCCGCACCGCTCCTCCTGGCCGCTGGCGCCGTCGGGTCGGCGCTGGTCGTCAACGTCTCGGCGCTCGGCGCCCGCAAGTACTTCTACAACGTGCCGTACGGCGTTGGAAAGGCGGCGCTCGACAAGATGACGGCGGACATGGCGCTCGACTTCCGTGACCGCGGCGTCGCTGTGATCTCGCTGTGGCCCAACGTCACCCGCACCGAAGGGATCGAGGCGGCGATCGAGGCCGGCGACACCGCCCGCTTCGACCAGTTCGGTGGCGCCGACTCCCTGGAAACACCCCGATACAACGGGCGCGCCGTCGTTGCTCTCGCCACTGACCCTGAGGTGATGACCAGGTCCGGCGACTACTTCTGGACTGCCGAGCTCGGCGAGCACTACGGGTTCACCGACGAGAACGGTCGTACCCACCGGTACCCCAAGCGGCGCTAGACGAAGGTGTCAGACACCTGTACGAATGTCCGAACAACCGGACAGGTGTCTGACACCAGCCGAGGTACGACCGACGACGAGGAGCGCTCAACCTCGCGCGGTCACGGCACTCTCACGCCACCGCAAAGATCTGTCTGCGCCCCTGAGGATTCCGGCGAGACCCGCTGTGTCGAACCGCCGAAGAGCGCTGTGACCGTCGGGTGGCCCCAGGCTTCGAGGCTCAGGCGGAGCGGGCTGCTTGCACGCCCAGCATGCCCTGCGCGGCCTCGCTGGCTGCGGGCGACGGTGGGCCGCGCAGCAACCAGGCGAACCCGACCGCGATCAGACCTCCCGTGACCGGACCGACGACGTACACCCAGAGGTCGCCCCACTGGTTGCCCACGAGGGCCGGCCCTAACGAGCGGGCCGGATTCATTGACGCCCCCGAGATCGGCGCGGCCCAGAGTCCAGCGAGCGCGACGTAGGCACCCACGGCGATCGCTGCATTGGGGCCGATGTTCTTCGCTCCCGACGCCGTGCCCAAGATGACCGTCACCAGCCCGAGCGTGAGCAGGAACTCGACCGCCAGCGCCTGTCCCGACGACACCGCGGGATCCGGCAGCGTGGCGCCCAGGTCACCGACGTCGCCGAACACGACCCGCAAGGTGCCGACGGCCGCGACGGCCCCGAGCACCTGCATGCAGAGGTAGCCGGGCACCCGGATCCAGGGGAAGTTTCCCCGCACCGCGAAGCTCAGGGTCACTGCGGGGTTGAGGTGGGCACCGCCGACCGCCCCGGTGGCGTAGATCAGGGCCATCACCACCATCCCCGGCGCGACGACACGAGCCGACGGCGAGACCGAACCCGCCACCACGGCGTCGACCACTGCGCCGCCGGCGGCCACCAGCACCAGCATTGCCGTGCCCAGCAGCTCCGCGAAGAGTCGACGCCACTCGACCACCGGATCGTCGAGTCGAGCCCCGAAAGGCAATTCGAGCGCCAGAAGCCCTTGCACCGGTCGCTTCTCCAGCGGCGTGTCCATCGCGCGACCCTAGTTGCCGTGTCTGTGGACCTCACGATGGTGTCAGACACCTGTCCGGTTATCCGGACATTCGTACAGGTGTCTGACACCAGTCCGGTTCAGGCGAGCAGCGGGAGGACCTCGTCGACGAAGAGCTCCATGCTGCGCCAACCGATCCCGGGGTCGACGCCCCCCATGAGGGGCTTGAGCGTCAGCGTGGTCCGGTCGAGCGCAAATGCCGCGCACTCCTGCGGCGTCAGCACCAGATAACGCCCGCTCGACCGCAGCGCATCGGCGTCGTCGAAACGCTGGTACACCGATCCCCGCATCCCTGCGGCCCATGCCGCGTAGCTGTTGGTCTCGTGCAGAGCGTGGGGCGCGATACGTGCCCAGTCACGGTCGGGGTCCTCCGACACGAAGAGCGCCATGGGCCCCTGCTCCCCCCGGCCGGGTCGTGGATCGGGTGCCGGTCTCCCGAGGCGCTCAAGCTCGGCGAGGTACAACTCGTACAGACGAGGCGACAGCGGCTCGAAGTCGTCGGCCATTCGTGCGGCTCGACGAGCCGCGGCCGGCGACGCGCCACCGAGCGAAATTTCCGGCCGGGGACGCTGCGCAGGCCGCGGGAGCACCCGGACGAGCTCGCCCCGGAACTCGAACGGCTCGCCGGACCAGGCCTGCTTCAGTGCGTCGATCGCCTCCTCCATCAGCGACGGGCGGCGCCTGATATCCAGGCCGAACTGGGCGTATTCCTCGGCGCGGTAGCCCGCAGCGACCGTGAGGCGCAACCGACCGCCGCTGACGAGGTCGAGCACCGCGAGATCCTCGGCGACGCGCAGTGGATGATGCAACGGCAACAGTACGACGCTCAGTCGCAGCAGGAGCCGGCGGGTCGCACCCGCGATCGCAGCGGCCAACACGATCGGCGACGGCAGGTAGCCGTCGTCGCTGGCGTGGTGCTCGGAGAGCACCACGCTCGAGAAGCCTCGCGCGTCGGCCCACGCGCACTGCTCGACGGCAGAGGGGTACAGCTGGCTCCCCGGCGCGCCGAAGTCGGGCGCGCGCATGTCGTACGCGAGGTGATAGCTCAGCGGTTGCTCCCGCAGGGTGGACGGGCCCGCCATCACACCGTCTCTTCGGGCCACAGACCACCACATCCGAGGGTCGGCGATCCGCTGCCGACGGTGGCAACCGCAACCCTGTGCGGCGTCGCATCGGTGCTGCTCATCTGACACACCCCCCACGGAGCCGAGTTGCACTTGCGGCCAGAGTAAGTTGCATACTACAAGTATGTGGTCGGCGCCACTCCTCGTGCCGCCACGGACCAGGGGGATACCAACCGATGCATTGTGGCGTGATGGTGACGGGGTACAACCAGGGCGACTGGGAACGCCTGATGACCGGCGACTACGAGCGCCCGCCCACGATCTCCGATGCGGAGAACATGGACCAGACCCTGGCCATGGGTGAGCTCGTCGAGCCCCTGGGCTACGACTCGATCTGGGCAACCGAGCACTACGGCTCCGCGTACTCGATGCAGCCGAATCCGCTGCAGTACCTCGCGTATTGGGCCGGGCGCACGAGCCGGGTCGACCTCGGTACCGCAGTGATCGTGGCCCCGTGGTGGAATCCGGTGCGTCTGGCGAGCGAGTTGTCGATGCTCGACATCTTGCTCAGGGGACGCCGGCTGCACCTGGGTATCGGCCGGGGTGTCGCCCCCCACGAGTATGCGAGCCTCGGCATCCCCATCGAGGAGTCGCACACCTACTTCTATGACGTGGTCAACGCGATCCGCGCCGCGGACGGCGCCGAACGCTTCAGCTTCGACGGCGAGGTCTTCACGATCCCTCCGACGACCATCCGGCCCCAGGCCCGTCACAAAGGTGATCTCACCACCAACATCAAGGCCGCCTTCTCGACCAAGAAGTCGGCGCAGTTGGCAGCCGAAGCCGGGCTCGGCCAGATGTTCGTCAGCGGGGGCGACATCGACGAGATGACCGCCGGCGTCCGCCAGTTCAACCAGATCCGCGCCGAGCTCGGCCTCCCGCCCGACCAGCCCACCACCTTGCTCTGGATGTACTGCGCCGAGACTGCCGAGGAAGCCGAAGAAGGTTGGGAGTACTTCCACAACCAGCTGACCGCCGCACAGCACCACTACTTCGAGTGGAACAATCCCGGATTCGAAGGGGTCAAGGGCTACGAGGAGTACCTGACCCGCCAGGCCGCGGACGTCGGTCCCGCCGATGCCAGCCTCGCGGCGCGACGCGCAACGCAACCCATCGGCACCCCCGACGAGATCATCGACAAGATCAAGACGCTGCAGTGGGCCATCTCGCTGGAGACGCTGGTCATCCACGTGTTCTACGGCGGCATGCCGCGCGACAAGGCCGAGAAGAGCCTGCGCCTGTTCGCAGAGAAGGTCCTGCCGCACATCCAGGCGATGCCCACACCCATCAACCCCGACTCGGTCGGTGTCCCTGTCTGAAGCGCAGGAACACCGGCCACGCCCCCGTCCGAGAGGGAAACCTGCCATGGTCCAGGTCGGCATCAGCACCTTCCTCACCGACCGGTCAGTCGACATCGTCGACCTCGCCCGGGAGGCCGAGGCCAGAGGGTTCACCGAGCTCTGGGTACCCGAGCACACTCACATCCCCACCGGACGCGAGACCGACTGGCCCATGCAGGAGGGTGCCGAGCTCCCCGACATGTACAAACGGTCGATGGATCCGTTCGTATCACTGGCGGCCGCGGCCGTCGTGACCACGTCCATACGGCTGGGCACGAGCATCTGCCTCGTCGGCCAGCACGACCCGATCATTCTCGCCAAGACGGTGGCCACGCTCGATCGGCTCTCGGGTGGCCGGGTGATCCTCGGCGTCGGCTTCGGCTGGAACGAGGACGAGATGCGCCACCACGGTGTCGATCCGACCAAGCGTCGCACGATCGGCCGGGAGAAGACCCTCGCCATGAAGGAGCTGTGGACCAAGGAGGCAGCGTCGTTCCACGGGTCCTATGTCGACTTCGGCGAGAGCTGGCAGTGGCCCAAACCGGTCCAGCAGCCCCATCCGCCGGTGTGGATCGGCGGAGGGAAGGCGACCCTGGCGCACGTGGCCGAGTGGGGTGACGGGTGGATGCCGATCGAAGGGGTCATGCCGGTCCCGAGGCTGATCGGACGCCTGCGAGATCTCGCCGACGACGCCGGACGCGAGCCCGGCGAGATCACGATCTACCTGTCGGGCTGCCCCCGCGAGCCCGCCAAGCTCGAGGAGTACCTTGCAGCCGGGGTTGCGGGGGTCACCCTCGGTGTGGGCTGGGACGCCGACCTCGACACCGTCAAGCGCGAGCTCGACGAGCACGTGGCGTTCCGCGACCGCTACCTCGTGACCTGACGGCCGACGCGCTGGGTCATTTCAACACGTCCTTGAAGGGGACGTCACGGTCGACCTGGGGCTCCTTCGGCAGGCCCAGTACCCGCTCACCCACGATGTTGCGCTGGATCTGCTCGGTGCCGCCCTGGATGCCGTGCACCAGTGAGGTCAACGCCATCTTGGCAACCGACCCGTGCCGTGGCGCGTCCTCGCCCTCGAGCATCCCACCGGCACCGAGGATCGCCAGTCCGAGATCGCGGGTTGCCCGGGCGAGATGCACGCCGGCGATGTAGCCGAGCGAGCTCTCGGGGCCCGGCGCTCGGCCCGCCGCCGCAGCAGCCTTGGCACGCAAGGCTGTGAGTCGTGCCGCTTCCGACATCGAGTGCAGCCGCATGAGGCGCTGGCGAATCGACGGGTCGTCCAGACAACCATGCTCCCGAGCGAGCCCGATCAACGCCTTAGCGTCACCGAGCGGGAACGCTGTCTCGCCCTTGTGGGCGGCGCGCGTACGGGTGACCGCCTCCGCACAGGTGAGGTCGAGCATCCCCGACTTGGCACCAGGTGCGATGCCCTCGCCGTAGTCGGCCCCGGCCGCATACGACGACCGTTCGTTCGCCAGGGTCGCCAAGGTTACGGCCCAACCGTTGTTGAGCCCG
Organism: Acidimicrobiaceae bacterium; assembly: GCA_024641655.1. Classification (GTDB taxonomy): domain Bacteria; phylum Actinomycetota; class Acidimicrobiia; order Acidimicrobiales; family UBA8592; genus JAHECR01. The sequence goes on along the minus strand of JAHECR010000027.1, from coordinate 37,876 downwards.
CCGATGAGGTCGGCGTCGCGGACCCGCGCGTCGGTGAAGAAGGTCTCGTTGAAGTGGGCCTCGCCGTTCATCTGCCGTATCGGCCGGATCTCGATCCCGGGCTGATCGACGTCGATGATGAAGAAGGACAGCCCGCGGTGCTTGGGCACGTTGGGATCGGTCCGCAACGGGAGCACGCCACGATCGCTCGTGAGGGTGCCGCTGTTCCACACCTTCTGCCCGTTGACGATCCACTCGTCACCGTCACGGACCGCCCGTGTCTTCAACGACGCCAGGTCAGAACCGGCATCGGGCTCACTGAAGAACTGGCACCACGCCTCCTCACCGGTCGCGATGCGCGGCAGGAAGCGTTTTCTTTGGTCCTCGCTGCCGAACTGCAACAGCACCGGGGCACCCATCGTCTGCCCGATGCCGTGCGGCGGTGCCAGCGCGCCTGCGGCCGCGATCTCCGACCGCACAACCTGGGCGAGGTCGGCGTCGAAACCCTTTCCGTACCACTCGGTGGGCCAGGTCGGGTAGGCCCAACCGCTGTCGGCCAGCAGCTTCCACCACGCCCGGACGGTGAGCTCCGGGCTCCAGTGTTCAGCGAGCCAGGCCCGTACCTCGGCGCGGATCGCTTCAGCGCGTGGTTGGTCGGTCGTGGTCATCGATGGGCTCCGATCGTGTGGAGGATCACGCCTGACCGAGTCGGGGTGCAACAGGCCCCCGCCTTGGCGACTCGTGTCCCCCCAAGGGTATGGACATGCGCTGCTTGGAGGGAACTCACGGGACCGCGGCAACGGCGGCGGCGTCGAATCCGCACAGCGAGAGGGGGTTGTCCCGGAAGACCGCCGCCGCGGTCGCGGGATCGAGGCCGGCGGCGAGCTCGTCGGCGACGCTGGCGGAATGCGGGTAGGACGAGACCGATCGAGGAGGTCGCGCTCACGTGATCAGTGTCCCGGCTCGAGGTTGACGGTCGATTCCCCGAGGTCGACCAGGCTGCGACCGGCGAGCGCCGGTCCGCTGCTCTGGAGGTGGCACCGCACCGCGCCTCCACCGTCGACGGGCGTCGCTTCGGGCATGGACTGCGCACACACCTCCATCACGTGGCGGCAGCGGGTACGAAACGGGCACCCCGACGGGGGATCGGACGGGTCGGGCAGCTCCCCGGTGAACAGGGCCGCTCGATCGACGAGGCGCTGCGAGGGGTCAGGACTCGGAACCGCAGCGAGCAGTGCCTGGGTATAGGGATGCGCCGGCTGGGTGAAGACCCGCTCTGCGGGCCCCTCCTCGAGAAGACGACCGAGGTACATGACCGCGATGCGATTGGAGATGTGTCTCACGACAGCCAGGTCATGGGCGATGAAGAGGTACGACGTACCCAGCTCCTCGCGCAGATCCTCGAGCAGGTTGATGATCTCGTTCTGCGTCGACACGTCGAGCGCGCTGACCGCTTCGTCGCACACGACCAGGCTGGGATTCACGGCAATGGCCCGCGCGATCGCGATGCGCTGCCGCTGGCCACCCGAGAACTCGTAGGGGTATCGCTCGTAGAAGTCCGGCGACAGCTTGACCTTGCGCAACAGCTCCCGAACGCGCTCGTTGCGGTCGCTTGCGGTGAGGTCCTCGTGGACCTCCAGCGGCTCCCCGATGCTGAGCCCGATCACCCGAGACGGGTTCAGCGAGGAATACGGGTCCTGGAAGACCATCTGGATGTCACGGCGGGCCCGGCGGAGCTCGCCACGCGACATTCGGGTCAGATCACGTCCGTTCAAGCGGACGCTGCCCGACGCGGGCTCGACGAGGCGCATGAGACCGCGTGCGGTGGTGGACTTGCCCGAACCCGACTCCCCCACCAGCCCCAACGTCTCACCCTTGCCGATGTGGAAGCTGACGTCGCGGACGGCGTGCACCGTCGGAAGTCCCCGTCGACCCTTGAACACCACGTTGAGGTCCTCGACCTCGAGCGTCCGCGGCACCTCGGTCATGATGGTCGACCCCCGGACAGGTCGAGCTCGGCGACCCGCAGACAGCGGCTCGCCCGGGTCGGCGAGAGCGCGACCGTGGCAACCGCGCCCGCTTGGCACCGCTCGTCGGCGTAGGGACAGCGAGGATGGAAGCGGCAGCCGGAGGGGAAAGCCCACGGCATCGGCGGGCTGCCCGGTATGGACGCAAGGCGCCGCTTCGACCGCGGCATCACCTGTGGCATCGACACCAGCAAACCCTCGGAGTAGGGGTGGTACGGGTGGCGGTAGAGCTCGTCGACGTCGGCGCGTTCGACGATCTGGCCGGCGTACATGACGAGTGCCTTGTCGCAGACCTGGGCGACGACCCCTAGATCGTGCGTGATCAACAGCAGGGCCATGTCGAGCTCCTCACGCAGGCCGTGGAGGAGCGCCAGAACCTGTGCCTGGATGGTGACGTCGAGCGCCGTCGTGGGCTCGTCGGCGATGAGCAGCTTGGGCTCACAGGAGATCGCCATGGCGATCATCACCCGCTGCCGCATGCCGCCGGAGAATTCGTGCGGGTAAGCGTGTGCCCGGCGCTTCGGATCGGGAATACCCACCGCCCCGAGCGCTTCGACCGCCCGAGCCCACGCCTGCTTCCTGCTCAGCCCGAGGTGCCGACGCACCATCTCGGCAACCTGGTCGCCGACCTGGAACGCCGGGTTCAGACTCGTGGCCGGCTCCTGGAAGATCATGGCGATGTCCCGCCCGCGCACGTCCTGCAGCGAACGCTCAGACCGCCCCACGAGCTCCTGTCCCTCGAGCCTGATGCTGCCGGATCGGATGCGGCCCGGTGGTGTGGGTATCAGGCCCATGATGGCGAGGCTGGTGACGCTCTTGCCAGAGCCGGACTCGCCGACGAGGCCGAGCGTGCTGCCCCGCTCGAGCGAGAAGCTGACCGAATCGATGATGTTTACCCATCCGTGCTCGGTCGCGAAGTCGACCTGGAGACCGTCGACCTCCAGTAGCGCCGGAGTGTTGCGCGGGCCGCTTTCGACCTCGGGGTCCGGGACGGGGCTCACTCGTCACCCCCGCCGAGGCCCATCGGCGCGAACCCGGTGCCGTCCGGTGGCAGCGCACCGGCCCCCGAACGGGTCTCCCGTCCGATCGAGTCGCGCAACCCGTCTCCGAGGATGTTGAAGGCCAAGGTGATCAAGATGATGCAGATGCCGGGGGCGAGCATCAGCGTCCACTCGCGGTTGATGATGGCCGCGGCCTCCGCCAGCATCGAACCCCACGAGGCCTGTGGTGGCTGCACGCCCAGACCGAGGAAGCTGAGCCCGGCCTCGGCCAGCATCGCGAACCCCGCGGAGAGCGACGCCTGCACGATGAGTGGAGGGAGCGCGTTGGGGAGGACGTGTCGTACGAGGATCTTGTGCGCCGGCGTACCGATACTTCGTGCCGCCTCGATGTAGGTCTCCTCCCTGATCGAGAGCACTTCGGCCCGGGCGAGCCGCAGGAACCGAGGAGCGAAGATGATGCCGATGGCGATCATCGCATTGGTGAGGTTGGGGCCGAGGGCGGCGATCACGGCGATGGCCAGGATCAACGGCGGAAACGAGAGCACGGCGTCGGTGATGCGCATGATGACGGCATCGACCCATCCACCGAAATAGCCGGCCACCAGTCCGGCGGGCACGCCCAGCACGATCCCGATCCCCACACTCTCCACCGAGGCCTGCACCGATACTCGCGTCGCGGCGATGAGTCTGCTGAGCGCATCACGACCCAGCTGATCGGTACCCAGGCCTTTCCCACCCGGCGGTGCCTGCAATGCATTCGACAGGTTGATCTTGTTGGGATCGGCCGGCGTGAGCCACGGCGCCAGGATCGCGACGATCGCCACCAGGACGAGGAACCCGAGAGCGACCATTGCCAGCTTCTGGGTGCGGAACCGGCGGAGGAACCGTTGGCGGCTGGTGAGCGGCGGCGCGAGGTCGGTCTCGGGGGCCACGTCGCGTTCGGCGGCGACGTCCCAGGCGCTCATCGTGCCGTCGGACTGGGCGCCAGGACCATCCGCGCCGCTCACTGGAGCCTCGTCTTGGGGTTCAGGTACCCGTAGGACACGTCGACGGCGAGATTCGCGGCGACGACGATGACCGCGCTCATCATCACCACGGCCTGGACGACCGGTACGTCCCGCAGCAGCACCGAGCTCACGGCGTACTGCCCGATGCCATTGAGGCTGAAGAGCCCCTCGATGATCACGGTGCCACTGAGCAGCAACGGGATCTGGAGCCCGAGGGCCGTCACCGCCGGGATTGACGCGTTCTTCAGCACGTGCTTGAACACGACCTTCCGGCCCCGCAGTCCCTTCGCCCTCGCGGTGCGGATGTAATCCTGCTCCATGACCGTGATGACCGAGCTGCGGAGCTGCCGGGTGAGCGTGGCGCTCGATGCCAGACCGAGGCTGAATCCGGGAAGCACGAGGTGCTTGAACCACTCGACGGGGTCCTCCGTGAGCGGCACGTACCCGATCGCCGGTAGCCAGTCGTTCTTCACCGCGAAGACGACCGCCAAGAGCAGACCCATCCAGAAGCTCGGTATCGCCACCCCCATCGAGGCGCCCACCGTCGCAATGCGATCGAACTTCGTGCCCGGATTGAGCCCGGCGATGAGACCGGCAGGGAGGCTGATGGCGAGGGCGATCATCAAGGCGACGAATGTGAGGCTCGCGGTGGTCGGGACCCGCTGCCAGATCGAGTCGGTCACCTGTTGCTCGCTGAACAACGACGTGCCGAAATCACCTTGCAGTGCGTCGGTGGCCCACCGTGCATAGCGCTCGAGGATCGGATCGTTCTCCCCCAGGCGCTCCCGGATGTTCTCGATCGTGGCGACCGAGGCCGAGTCGCCCGCGATCGTGATCGCCGGATCGCCGGGCAAGAGCAGCACCAACGAAAACGTCATGACCGAGATCAAGATGAGCAGCGGAACGGCGCCGATGAGGCGACGCAGCACGAACCTGGCCACTTGCTGAGTCCTCCCCGGGATCCCTTCGTGCGATCAGGGCCTCGGGCACATGCCCGAGGCCCTGCATCACACCGTCCGATCAACGCCTGGTCGTGCTACTCCGGTGCCACGCAGGCGTCACGGAACTCGTGCTTGCCCTGCACGTAGATCGGCAGACCACTGACGCTGTTCTTGAAGGCGAAGACCGTCTTGGGCGAGAACAACGCCACGCCCGACACGTGGTTCACCGCCGCGAGCTCGTCGATCTTCCACAGCAGTTTCTGCCGGGCATCGGGATCGGTCTCGGCGTTCGACTCGATCAGCAGGGCGTCGATCTCGGGAACCGAGTTCTTCGCCATGTTCACGAAACCGGGTCCGTCCACGTTGGCGATCGTCTGCGCTGGGTCGGGACGCCCGCTCCACGGTCCGACCACGCCTCCGCCGTCTCGATCGAAGAACAGCCGTGAGGCGAGGTTCTCACCGGCCACCTCGATGTCGATGGTTATGCCGACCTCGGCCAGCTGGGCCTTCACGGCCTGGGTGACGTCCGCGGTGAGGCCCTGGGCGGCGCCGGCAAGGATCGGCACACTGAACTCACCCACGCTGGCGTCGGCCAGCAGCTTGCGGGCCGCGTCGACATCCTGGACAGGCTCGGGGACGTTCGGGCTCGATGCCCAGTAGAACGGCGGCATGTGGGTCGCCGTCGCGGTGCCGAGCCCGAAGGCGAGCGCGTCGATGATGGCTTGGCGGTCGATCGCCAAGCTGATCGCCTGACGGACCTCGGTGATCCCCAGCTCGCCACCACCGATGTCGAGATCCATCAGGTACCAGTAGAGCTCGACGGTGTCACCGGTTTGGACCGTGAGGTCGGGATCGGCCTCGGCGGCAGCGACGTCGGCGGGATCGATGCGGGTGCCGTCGATGTCCCCACCGGCGAGGGCCGTGTACCGGGCGCTCGGGGTCCGGATGTCCTTGAGCACGAGCCCGGCGATCTTGATGTTGTCGGCATCCCAGTAGTCGGCGAACTTCGACAGGACCGCTTCACCGCCGTCGCCTTCGGTCCAGGAGTCCAGTACGAACGGACCGGTTCCGATCGGGTCGGTGTTGCCGCTGCCGTCGAAGGTGTCCGGGTGCATGATCATTCCGGGACGGTCCGACAACACGGCGGGGATGGTCACGTTCGGTGTCGATGTCACGATGTTGACCGTCAGGTCGTCGACGGCGACGACCTCGGTGACCGCGGCCAGGTCGGCCTTGAACGACGTCTTGAAGGCCGGCTCGACCCCCTCGGCGGTGTCCATGGCGCCGCGTGACCGTTCGAGGTTCTGCACGACGATGTCCGCGGTGAGGGCTGTTCCGTCGTGGAAGAGCACGCCTTCACGCAGGTTCACGGTGAGCGTGAGAGCATCGTCGGAGTACGACCACGACTCGGCCAGGCCCGGGATCGTCTGGCCGTCGGGGCTCTGATGGAAGAGACGGTCGTACACCGTCATCAGGTACCACTGGTCCTGTCCCGCCGGTGAGTCGTGAGGATCCCAGTCGCGGATCTGGTCGCCGTAGCCCCAGGTAAGGATGGCGTTGGGGTTGCACTGGTCGGTGGTGGCGCCGTCGTCGCTCGCACCGCCGTCATCGTCGGCCGCGCCGCCGTCATCTGCCGATGCGCCGCCGTCGTCGCTCGATGCACCGCCGTCATCGGCGGAAGCCTGATCGTCGCTCGACGCATCGTCGTCGTCGCCGCAGGAGGCGGCAAGCATGCCGAGTACCGCCAAGATGGCGAGCAACCTCCAGATGGACCGGCTGCGTGTGGTTGTACCCCTCATAGTTTGATCCCCCATTTGCGCGTCCCACGGGAACGCTCCTCGATGGCGAGCGATCGGGTCGCTCATAGCCGCGACCGCCGCACCTGAACCGGGGCACGATCGCAGTGTCATACTTGTAGTCGACAAGCTTGTGCACTACAAGCTCTGGTGCAACAAGTTCGATCATCGAACGCTGCGCACGTTCCGGGCTTCGCGTTGCTCGATACCCTGACCCAACCCGGCGCGCCGGCCCACCGACGAGAGGGGACGCATCTCCATGGCCTACGACGAGGTGTCGATGCGCATCGCCGGTGCCTGGCGTGATCTGCGACGCCTGAAGACCAGCCCGTTGTCGGTGCCCGTGCCCCAGGGGCAGCTCGACACCATGGACGTCATCGCTCGACTCGGCACCTGCACGATGGTCGAGCTCAGCGCGGCGTTGCGCATCGACGCATCCACCGCCACGCGCGCCGTCGACCGCCTCGCCGAGACCGGTCTGGTGCAGCGCCAGCGGTCCGAAACCGACGCGAGGACCGTGCTGGTCGAACTCACCAAGAAGGGCCGGGACCTCGAACGACGCCTCACCGCGGAGCGGATGGGCAACATGGAACGCATCCTCGCGCACGTCGGCGCAGCCGAACGAGAGAAGCTCGCGACGGCGCTCGAGACACTGCTGGCGGCGGTCGACGCCGTGGCCGACGACGCCGAGGAGATCCCATGAGCAATGAGTCGGACTCGAGAGGCACCACGCTCGTGCTCCGGGCGGGTACCGACAACGCCGACTTCCACGTGCACAACCTCGGAATCGAGGAGATCTTCTTCCGCGCCCGCAACGAGTACCTGGGCGGGCTCGACGTCGACGACCTCTGGCACCAGCCCGTCGTACCGCAGCTGCGCGAGCTGCTCACCCGATTCGAGGCCGAGGTCGCGCAGGGCGCGTCCTTGCGCTGCACGACTGTGGTGACCTCCCGTTCCCGGCGAGCCTTCGTCATGGAACAGACACTCGTCGACGCCGACACCGCCACCGTCATGGCCACCTGCAGGTCGGTTCAGGTGGCCGTGGGGTCGGGCGCGGCCGTCGAGATCCCCGACTGGATGTGGCACGCGATCGAAGCACGCGACGGCGGCCCGATCCCCTGAGCCGACCGTCCACCCGTCCAAGCCCCGTGACCAACGACTGAGGGAGGCCTTCCGATGTCCGAGCTGGAGACACTTACTGCTCAGGTGGAACGTTTGGATGCGCTCGACCAGATTCGGCAGCTGGCGGCCAAGTACACGCTCGCGCTCGACATGCGCGACTTCGACGCCATGGCCAACCTCTTCGTCGAAGACGTGGGGGTGCCGGGCAAGCAGAGGGGCCGGCAGGCAATGAAGCGCTGGTACGCCGAGACGATGCGCGAGTCCCCGGGGTCGTTCCACGGCATCAACGGGCACATCATCGACTTCGAGTCGACCGACCTCGGCAGTGGCATCGTGTACTCGCGCAACGACCTCGATCTCGGCGAGCACTGGATGCACGAGCTGATGATCTACCTCGACCGCTACGAGCGTCGGGAGGGGGTCTGGTACTTCCAGCGTCGTACCCCGCTGTATTGGGTCCACACCGACCCGAACGTTGCCCCCCTCGGCGAGGCGAAGCTACGACCCCCCGGGCGTGACGTCATCGCCCGGGGCGCCTACCACGACGCGTTCCCGAGCTGGGCCGAGTTCTGGGACAACACCGAGATCGGTGAAGAGCCGGTCAGGCCACCGGCGCAGCTGTACCGCTTCCTGGAGACGTTCCGTCGCGGCGCCGAAGTGCCGCGTGTGAACCCCAAAGGCTCGCGATGAGGAAGATCGTATGTCATCGCTGAAGGACCAGGTCGTGGTGGTCACCGGTGCGACTCGGGGCATCGGGCGCCAGGCCGCGTTGGCGCTCGCGCGTCGGGGCGCACATGTCGTGGCCGTCGGACGCACCAGTCGCGACGCGCCCCGCGCCACCCTCCCGGGCTCGGTCGAGGAGGTCGCCGAGACCCTGCAGGCGATGGGGGTCGAAGCCATCGGCGTCCAGGCCGACCTCACCGACGACGCCGCGACCGCGGCAATCGTCGACGCGACGCTCGAGCGTTTCGGCCGCGCCGACATGGTGGTGAACAACGCCGCGTACACCTCCAACGGCCCGATGCTCGAGGTGCCCTGGCACCGCTGGCAGCGGGCGTTTCGCGTCCAGGTGGTTGCCCCGCTGCAGATCGCGTCCGGGTTCCTTCCCGGGATGATCGAACGTGGCCACGGGGCGATCCTGAGCGTGAGCTCGGGCGTATCCCAATCGTTGACGGCCGGCCTCTCGCTGTACTCGACCACCAAGCTCGCCATGGAGCGCTGGTCGGACTATCTCGATCTTGAGCTCTCGGGATCAGGAGTCGCCGTCAACACCCTGCGCGTCGACCGCCTGGTTGCCACCGAGGGCTGGCAGTACATCGCCGACACCCAGGGCATCGAGGTCGCCAGTGGTGGCGCGTCGGTGATCGAAATGGTCGACGCAGAGCTCGTGGGTGATCAGATCGCATGGATGCTCGAGCAGCCCAGCTCGTGGACGGGCAACACCGTCGGCGTCGACGAGATCGCCGTCCTCGGCGGACCCGCGGTGACCCTGCGTTCGAGCGACGGCTGAGCGCCGCTCCCTCAGGTGATGAAGGCCGCGGCAAGCCCCGTCCAGGAGTCGAGCTCAGTTCTCGTCGAAGCGCGCTGGATCGTCGCGTTCGGCATCAGCCGAGCCAGCTCGTCGGCCGTGGCCATCGGGTGAACGACATCTCCGGTCCAGGCGAGGATCAGCGCGGGAGCCGAGATCGACGCCACCGCCGCCCGCGGAGGCAGGTCGGCCTTGCCGGCACCTCGCATCACGAGGGCCAACCGCTCAGGAGCCCAACTGCGCAGCGCCCGCGCCTGCCGTTCGCGATGGCCCGGGTCGTCCACGAGCGGGTCAGGCGGTGCAATGTCGGCCCGGGCCTCGATCATGGCCTCGACGCCGTGCGTCTCGATCAGCTGCCCGATCGTCTCCCACAACTCCGCCTGTTCGGCGCGTGTCTCCCATCCCGTCGGCGGGATCACCAAGAGCAGTTTGGCGATGCGATCGGGATCGTGCACCGCGGCCCAGAGCGCGGTGCCGCACCCCATGGACGCACCCGCACAGACGTAGCGGCCGAAGCCGACGTAGTCGGCCAGCGCGAGTTGATCACGCGCCAGCTGGTCCCAGGAGTACCCGTCGAGATCCCGGGTACTCTCCGACATGCCGTGGCCCCGGGCGTCGTAGCGCAACAGGCGTGCGTCCACCTGCGACCAGTCGACGAGCGGCAGCGCGTACTCCGTGGCACGACTCTGGGACAGCCCGTGGGCCCAGATCACGTCGGGCCCGCAACCACCGATCTCGTAGGCGATCTCGGCACCTCGGATAGTGGCGCGCGCTTCGGTCATGGATGCACCATGGCCGAGATGGGGGCAAGCCGCAACCACGTCGCGCCCACCTCACAAGACCCGAGGCCCCGGGGGCGGGTAACGATCCGGCCCGGATTTCGCCGATTCGACGACCAAGAGGAGCCAGTGATGCAGCTGAAGGACAAGATCGCCGTGGTGACCGGCGCGAGTCGCGGGGTGGGGCACGCCATCGCCATCGAGCTCGCGCGCCGCGGTGCCGACGTCGTGCTCGCAGCACGCTCGTTCGACGAGACGATCCCGGAGATGCCCGGCACGCTGATGGAGACCAGGGCCGAGGTCGAGGCCCTGGGCCGGTCGGCGCACGCAGTCCGTGCCGATCTGAACGACCTCGACTCGGTGGCGGAGCTCGCAGAGGCCGCCATCGCCTGGAAGGGCGGCGTCGACGTCCTCGTCAACAACGCTGCCTTCCTCGGGCGCGCCGCCTACTACGACCTCGACGCAACCGAGATCCGTCATTGGAACGCCCAGCTCACGGTGAACCTGACGACCCCCTACCTCCTCACGAAGCTGTTGGTCCCGTCGATGCGCGCCCGAGGTGGAGGAGCCATCGTGAACATCACGTCCGGGAGCGGACTCATCGGCCAGTACGACGTGCCCGGCATCGGTTACGGCACGACCAAGGCGGCGCTGAACCGACTCTCGACGCTGCTCGCACGCGACCTTGCACCCGATGGCATCTCCGTGTTCGCCGTGGACCCCGGCTACACCCGCACAGCGCTCGTGCAGCAGACTGCGGAAACTGCGGGACTCGATGCCTCCGACGCGCACCCGCCGACGGTCCCTGCGGTCATCGTCGCCGATCTCCTCGAGGCCGACCCGAGCACGGTGTCAGGCCGCATCTTCGCCGCACGCGAGGGCAAGCGTCCCCTCATCGTTGCCGACAGCCACGTCCCCATGCCCGAGGGCGTCGAGGCCGACCTCTCCTGACCTCGAATACCCACGTTCAGCGGGGTACCTCGTTCCAGGGCAGCGACTTGTCGACCCGTACGTCGCCGGGGAGCCCGAGGATGCGCTCGCCGATGATGTTGCGCAGGATCTGGTTGGTGCCACCCTCGATCGACGCGGCCCGACTGCGGATGGCTCCGAGCTGCGGGTTGTCGACGTGCTCCTCGAGCATGCGAGCGTACTCGCCTCCCAGTTGTCCCTCGGCGCCGAGGAGCTCGAGGGTCAGATTCGCGATGTCCTGCACCAGCTCGGTATGGGCAACCTTGGTCATGGCCCCTTCGCTGCCGGGCTGATCGCGTCGGGTCTCCCGGAGACGATCGACCGTCCAGCGGTTCACGCAACTGCGGCTGTAGAGCGCCACGACGCGATCGAGCGTGACCCGCCGGTCGACCACGAGGTGGTCCCACCGTCGCGACCAGGTGTCGAGCAAGGCGTCGATCGGTGCCTCGAGGTGGCCCTGACCTTCGCGTTCGGCGTTGAGGCCCGCAATCGACACCGCCCACCCCTGGCCGACATCGCCGAGTCGGTAGGCATCGGGCAACCGGACCTCGTCGAGGAACACCTCGTTGAAGTGGTGGTCAGTACCGTCGGCCTGGCGGAGCGGCCGCACGTCGACGCCGGACAGGTGCATGTCACACACGAAGAAGGTGAGACCACGGTGCTTCGGCACCGTCGGATCGGTGCGCGCCAGCAGGATCGCCCAACGCGCGTGCCGCGCGTAGCTGGTCCAGACCTTCTGGCCGTTGACGACCCATTCGTCCCCGTCACGCAACGCCATCGTGGAGAGGCCCGCGAGATCCGAACCCGCACCCGGTTCGGAGAAGAGCTGGCACCAGATCTCCTCGTTCGTGAAGCACGGACGTAGCCAGCGCTCCTTTTGCGCACGGTTGCCGAAGGTGTGGATGGCCCGAGCGCCCTGAGCCACGCCGATGAAGTTCGTCCACGGCGTCGGGGTGTGCGCCAGCCGGTCGTCGACCAACGTCTGCAGACCACGGTCAACGCCCAGGCCTCCCAGGCCTTCCTCGAACTCCACCCAGGCCAGACCCAGGTCGAACCGAGCGCCGAGGAACTCCGCCTTGGTGCAGACTTCGGGATCGTTGCGGGCGAGGAGCTGCCCGAGCCGGTCCTCCACGAGCTTCCGATCGTCGCTCATCGCATTGCCTCCACGACCCGCTCCACGAACCCTGCGAGGACCCCGTCCTCGAGCTCGTGACGCTCGGTGAGGATCACGTCGACGTCATCGATCCCGTGGTCTGCGAGCAGCTGGTAGTGCCCTGTCGGGTCCGCGAGGTCGGCGCAAGCGACGAGCCGAACACTCGCTGGGTCGCGACCTTCGGCCTCGCAGGCCGCCCCGAGACGATCGAGCAACGCGCGCAGCTCACCTGCGGCGCCGGGCCCTGCTCCCACCGGCGGCATGGCCCACCCGTCGGCCCAGCGCGCGACGCGTCGCATGGTCACCGGCCCATTGCCACCGAGGACGATCGGCACGGGTACCGACGGGACCGGCTGGAAACCGGCAGGCGGTTGCCGGTAGAAGCGGCCGTCGTGGCTCACGATCCCGCCGGCGAGGGCACGCCGGAGCACTTCGATGTACTCGTCGAGGCGAGCGAACCGTTCAGCGGGGTCGATGCCGACCGCGTCGTACTCCTCGAGCAGCCACCCTGCGCCGACACCGAGCACGAGCCGACCGTCGCCGGCGAGCACCGCCAGGGTGCCGACCTGTTTGGCCAGCACCGCCGGTGGCCGCAGGACCGGGAGGAGAACGCGAGTTCCGATGCCGATGGTCGAGGTGGCACCGGCGACGACGGCAAGCGTGGTGAGCGCGTCGTAGTACGGCATCTCGGCGGTGTTGTAGTACGAGTCACGTGTCCGCCGCGTCGCCGCCGAGAGCTCGACGGGATTGAAGAGGTGGTCGTAGACCCAGACGCGATCGAACCCCAACGCTTCTGCCCCGACGGCCATGGGACCAGATCGGCGTGAGCGGTCAGCACACCCGAGTTGGGCAGATGCAGCCCGAACCGCATGATCAGCCGACCGGTGCGCCGAGCGACTGCGGATTGATGGGCGTGTCCATCGCATGGACCGCCGGCAGCACCTTCTCGGCGAACAACCGCAGGCTCTTCTCGGCCTTGTCGCGAGGCATGCCCCCGTAGAACACGTGGATCACGAGCATCTCGAGGCTTATGGCCTCCTGGATGGTCTTGATCCGTTCGATGATCTGCTCGGGGGTCCCGATCGGCTGCGTCTTGCGACGCGCGGCCACCTCGGCGTCGGCGAAATCGCCGACATCGGCGGAATGGCGCTCGAGGTACTCCTCGTAGCCGTTGATCCCCTCGAAGCCCGGGTTGTTCCACTCGAAGTAGTGGTGCTGCGCCGCGAGGAGCTGGTTGTGGAAGTACTGCCACCCCTCCTCGGCCTCCTCCTCGGTCTCGGCGCAGTACATCCACAGCAGTGTCGTCGGTTGGTCGGGGGGCAGACCCAGACCAGCGCGAATCTCGTTGAACTGGCGTACCTGCGCAGTCATCTCCTCGAGATTGTCACCGGACACGAACATCTGACCGAGCCCGTTCTCCGCCGCGAGCTGGGCGGACTTCTTGGTCGTGAACGCCGCCTTGATACGGGTGGTCAGGTCGCCCTTGTGTCGCCCCTGGGGCCGAATGGTGGTTGGCGGGATGGTGTAGACCTCGCCGTCGAAGCTGAACCGCTCGGCTCCATCCGATGCCCGGATCGCGTTGACCACGTCGTAGTAGTACGTGTGCGACTCCTCGATGGGGATGCCGAGCGACGCGTACTCGTGGGGCGCGACGCCCCGACCGATCCCCAGATGCAGCCGGCGCCCCCGCAGCAAGATGTCGAGCATGTTGATCTCCGACGCGAGGCGCACCGGGTTCCACCAGGGCGCCACGATCACGGCGGTTCCCACGTCGACGCGCTCGGTGCGTCCCGCCCAGTACGCCAGGTACTGCAACGGGTTCGGTTGCATGGAGTAGGCCGAGCCGTAATGTTCGGTGGCCCAGATCGAGTCGAAACCCAGGGGTTCGACGAGCTCGCCCATTGACAAGGTGTCGTCCATGTTCACCGCGTCCGACGTGGTCGGCGCACGGTCGTAGTCCCCCGTCATGAGTCGTTCCCAGTCATCCTGGTTGTAGCCGGTGACCATCACTCCGCAGTGCATCTCGCGCGTCTCCTCGCCTCGGGCGGTGGGCCGGACAGCCCCGTGCCGGGGACCGTAGTGCATCGACCGAACGTTTGGCAGACGACGATCATCTACGATTGCGGGCCTCGGGCTCGATCGACGACGATCAGGAGGACACCAATGGACCACTCGGAAGTCGCGGCGCGTGAGCAGATCCGCGAGCTCATCGCGAGTTACAACCTCCTCGGTGATCGGGGGCGCATCGCCGAGATGACGGCGCTGTTCGAGCCCGACGCAGAGCTCGACGGTTTCGGAACCCGCTACGGCGGACACGAACAGATCAGCGGGTTCTTCGGGGGCATCGCCGACGGCTCGACACCGGGACCGGCGCGCACGTTCATGCGCCACCACATCTCCAACGTCAGCATCGAGCTGACCAGCCCCACCCAGGCGTCGGGGGTGGCCTACTGGCTCGTCATCTCCGACGGCGGGCTCGAATCATCAGGGCGCTACCGCGACACCTATCACTGCGGTTCCGACGGCGTCTGGCGCTTCGCCACGAGAACGATCAGGCGCGACGAGCCCCGGCTCTGAGCACCGGCATCGCCCGGGTTGCGGGCGCGCCCGCAACCACTGCGGTCGGTCAGGCTGCCGGCTCCGCGGACGCCGCGATCTCCCGACAGGTCGGATAGTCGGCCTTCCCATTGGGGAGCCGCGGCACCTTCTCTACGACGTAGATGCGACGCGGCGCCTTGTAGCGGGCCAGGCGGTCACGCACCCACTCGGTGACGTGCTCGGCGCTCAGCGTCGCCCCGGTCTGAGGCTGTACGACCGCGCACACGATCTGTCCGAAGCGCTCGTCGGGCATTCCGAAGACCAGACAGTCGTCGACTGTGGCCATCTGCTTGATGACGTCGTCAACCTCTTCGGGGTAGACCTTCTCCCCTCCCGTGTTGACGACCGAGCTCCCGCGTCCGACCAGCGTGAGGGTGCCGTCGGCGTTCAGGAGGCCGAGGTCGCCGGGGGTCGTGTACCACTGCCCGTCGATGAAGCGGAAGTTCTGCTTCGTCTTCTCGTCGTCGCCGTGGTAGCCCTTGGTACTGGTCAAGCTCGCAAGGAGCCCGGGCTCGCCCGTACCGGGCTTCATCGGCTGGTCGTTCGCGTCGAGCACGAGCACGCCCGGCGCCGGCACGAATGCGGCGCTGGTCGTCGGATCGCCTTTGCGGGCGATGGCGCTGCCGTACCAGGCACCCTCGCTCGACCCGCAGTTGTCGACCAGCAGCACCTGGGGCAAGTGTTCGAACAGACGATCCTTCACGTCGGCACTCCACACGACCCCCGCCGAGTAGATCGTGTGCACGCTGGAGCCGTCGTAGGGATCGCCCGACGCTGCCTTCTCCTCGAGCGCGGCTGCCATGGGGACGGCGAAGGCGTCACCGACGATCGCGATCGTCGTGACCTGGTGCCGATCGACGACCTCGAAGAGCTCGTGGGCGTCGAAGGGTCGCCGTTCGAGCGAGACCACCATGCCACCACAGGCCAAGATCGCCGGACCTGCGTAGCTGATCGCGGTACTGTGCATCAGGGGCGCCGCGGGAAGCGCGATGGGACGACCACCCTCCTCCCACAGGATCCTCGCCCCCTCGACGATGTCCTCGGGGATGCTCTCGGGCGGGTCGGCGAAGCGGCCAAGGGTGCGCAGTCTCCCCTCGCGCGACGAATTCATCTCGGCCGAACGACCGATCGGCACCAGAATCCCCTTGGGCAGCCCGGTCGTGCCCCCCGAGTACCACATGACGATGTCGTCGGCGTCACGGTCGATACGCGGTGCGGCGCGGTGACCCGTCACGATCGCCTCGTAGTCCAACACCCCGTCGGGCACCTCGGCACCGCCCACATCGTCGACCTGGATGATGACCTTCATTCCCCTGGCCCGAGCCACCTCCACCACCCGTGGGCCCATGCTGGCGTGGTAGATCAGCGCCTGGGACCCGGAGTTCTCGAAGAGGTACGCGAGCTCGTCGTCGAGATACCGGTAGTTGATGCTTACGGGGACCTGGCGCCCCTTGACGATGCCGTAGTACGACTCCAGCCATTCGTTGCTGTTGTACAGATCGATGGCGACCGCGGCCTGGACGTCGAGCCCGGCGTCCTCGAGCAACCCGGCGAGTCTCGAGCTGCGTTGCTCGGCCTGCGACCAGGACACGATGCGGTCGCCTTGCGCGAACAGCGGCGCGTCGGGGATCGCGTCGGCCACGTGTTCGAAGACGGTGGCGTGGTGGTAGTCCATGGGTTCTCGGGGTGTCCTTCGTGGTGTCGAGTAGGTGGGGTTGCAGGTGCCTGCTTGCGATCCCGGTCAGACGGTGGCGACGCGAACCTCGTGCGCTCGCAGCCGGGGACCCGAGGCCAGGCTCACCAGAGGCCCTCGGGCAGGTCTCGTCGAGAAACGCCCTGCCACTGCGGCGGCCGTTTCTCGAGGAACGAGCGCACACCTTCGCCGGCATCGGGCTGCTTCCCGAACCACCGGAAGAAGTCGAGCTCCTCGACGCGTGCGGCCCAACGGTCGCCCTGCTCCAGCTGGCGGTAGAACAGTCGCTTCGTGGCCGCGACAGCGGCAGGGCCGGTGTTCTCGGCCACGTCGATTGCC
The DNA here is from genome assembly GCA_024641655.1 of Acidimicrobiaceae bacterium. GTDB lineage: Bacteria > Actinomycetota > Acidimicrobiia > Acidimicrobiales > UBA8592 > JAHECR01. Next base: position 20,944 of record JAHECR010000027.1, on the reverse strand, counting down.
AGTTCCATCGCCTGATCGACCACCTCGTCGCGTGGCACCGCTCGAGTCACCAACCCGAGACGGGCCGCCTCGGCTCCGGTGAAGATCCGGCCGGTGAGCAACAGCTCGATGGCCGCGGACGCGCCGATCAGGCGCGAGAGGAGCCATGACGCGTTCCCCTCCGGCACCAGACCCCGGCGGGTGAAGACCAAGCCGAGCTTCGCGTCCTCGGCGGCGATGCGGATGTCCCACATCAGCGGATACGTGAGTCCCATGCCGACGGCGGCGCCATTGATCGCCGCAATGATCGGGGTTCGCAGCTCCCACGGACGAAGCGGGGGTGGTTGCGTCGCCTGCGTCGGCGATTCCGAGGTGCCCGGCGGCGCACCACCGCTGACATCGGCTCCGGCGCTGAACGCCCGACCGGCACCGGTGATGACGATCGCTCGGACATCGTCGGCGTCGTCGAGTGCGGTGATCGCGGCGGCCAGCTCCGCCGACATCGTCGCGTCGAATGCGTTCATCTGCTGGGGACGATTCAGCGTGACCTTGGCGACACCGCGGTCGTGATCGACGAGCAACGTCTCGTAGGCCCATCGCTGCGTGTCGTTCGCTGATTCGACCACCGTGTGGTACTCCCCCTCCTCGCGGCCCTCACCGGCGAGTGCCGGTTGACGCGAGCCATCAAGGTCGTTGTACAGTACAACCACTTTGCGGGTCGGAACAACTGATCGGCCCCAACCGACAACGGGCGATTCGCCGCGAATGGGGCCGTTGGTCCGGTCCGCTACCGGGCCCAGGGGGTGACACGATGTCCAGCCGTGCCGGCACCATTCGCGGCAACGTGGCCGTGGTCGGTGCAGCCGACGCCGTCTCACCCGACGGCATGCTCGACGGCAGTCTTCGCTCCCTCGAAGCCAAGGTGGTGACCGAGGCGTTGGCGTCGGCGGGGTTGACGCTGCGCGACGTGGACGCGGTGGCGTGCTGCACGGGCGGCACGATCATGCCCTCGGTGGAGCTCGCCGAGTACCTGGGCATCGAACCCCGATGGACCGACAGCACCAACACCGGCGGGTCGAGTTTCGAGGTGCACGTCGAGCACGCAGCGCTCGCCATCGCCTGTGGCCTGTGCAGCGTCGCCGTGATCGTCTACGCGCAGACCCCACGTTCGACCTTCAAACGCGGCGGTCCGCGATTCCTGGGTGGCGGCCCTCCTGGGGGTTCCGATCTCGACGCGTTCCCCCGAGCGGAGTGGGAGCTCCCCTACGGCATCGTGCTCCCCGTCGGGGCCTACGCCCTCGCTGCGAACCGGCACATGGCACAGTACGGCACCACCTCCGAGCAGCTGGCACAGATCGCGGTGAGCACCCGTGAGTGGGCAACCATGAACCCGCGCGCCAACCAGCGTGACCCGATCACGGTGGATGATGTTCTGTCGTCGCCCATGCAGGCGTCGCCGCTGCACAAGCTCGACACGTGCCTGGTGACCGACGGCGCCGGTGCGCTGGTCCTGACATCGGCCGATCGTGCCCGCGACCTGGCCGGACCCCCGATCTTCGTCCTCGGCGTCGGCACCGGTCATACCCACGCCATGATCAGCCAGATGCCCGATCTGACCGTGACCGCCGGCCAGGTCTCGGGCCGACAGGCGTTCGAGATGGCAGGCCTGCGCCCCGCCGATGTCGACGTCGCCGAGATCTACGACTCCTTCACGATCACCGTGCTGCTCGCGCTCGAGGACCTCGGCTTCTGCCCCAAGGGCGAGGGTGGCCGCTTCGTCGGCGAGGGCCGGCTCGGCCCGGGGGGCTCCCTGCCTGCACAGACCACCGGCGGCGGCCTCGCCTACACCCACCCGGGCATGTTCGGCATCTTCCTACTCGTCGAGGCGGTGCGTCAGCTGAGGGGCGAGTGCGGGCCCCGGCAGGTTGCCGGGGCCGACGTAGCGCTGGCCCACGGCACCGGTGGCGTACTGGCGTCGACCTCGACGGTGATCCTGGGCACGGAGGCAACGCTGTGAACGGTGAGGCACTGCAACGACTCGAGCCACCCATCTCGCGAACCGCCGAGCCGTTCTGGGATGCCACGCGGGAGAAGCGCCTCCTCCTCCAGCACTGCCCGAGCTGCGATCGCGCCGTCTGGTTCCCCCGGGCCCTGTGTCCGCACTGCGCCAACACTGGGCTCCAGTGGCGCGAGAGCGAAGGGCGTGGACTCGTCTACGCCGTCAGCGTGCAGTACCAGGCGGCGAACCCCCACATGCGCGACCGCGTCCCCTACGCAGTCGCCCTCGTCGATCTGGCCGAAGGCGTCCGTGTCATGAGCAACGTCGTCGGGTGCGGTCCCGAAGACGTGACCGTGGGGATGGCTGTCGTTGCCGCGTGGGAGCCGCTGTCGGACGGCCGCCACCTCCTCGTGTTCGAACCCGAGCACGCACAACGCCCATGAGACCGATGAAGCAGATCCGGACCCACCACCCTCGGCGCGTCCACGACGCGTCGGACCACGATCGATAGGGAGCAGACCCGTGAGCAACGACGGTATTTGTGCAGGACGCATCGCGGTGGTGACCGGTGCCGGGCGCGGCATCGGCCGGGGCGAGGCGATCGAGCTCGCCCGCCAGGGTGCCAAAGTGATCGTCAACGATCTCGGCGCGGAGTCCGACGGCTCGAGTGCTTCGACCACCCCGGCCACCGAGGTGGTCGACGAGATCCGCTCCTTCGGGGGCCTCGCCGAGGTGAACACCGGCGATGTCTCGACGTGGGCGGGTGCCCAGTCGCTCGTCGAGCAGGCCATCGACACCTTCGGCGGTCTCGACATCGTCGTCAACAACGCCGGGATCCTGCGTGACCGCATGATCGTCAACATGACCGAAGACGAGTGGGACGACGTCATACGGGTCCACCTCAAGAGCACTTTCGCCACGACCCACTTCGCCGCCGGCTACTGGCGCAACCGGAGCAAGGCCGGCGAGCAGAACGACGCCCGCATCATCAACACGAGCTCGGCCTCGGGTATCTACGGCAACACCGGCCAGGCCAACTACGGGGCCGCGAAAGCCGGCATCGCCTCGTTCACCATCATCGCCTCGAAGGAGCTGGGCCGCTACGACGTCACAGCAAACGCGATCGCACCGGCGGCGCGCACGCGGATGACCACACCGGGAACCCGTGAACGTATGGGCACCTTCGCCGAGGGCGAGTTCGACCCGCACCACCCCGACAACCTGGGCCCGATCGTCGCCTGGCTCGCCAGCCCGGCGTCACGTGCCATCACCGGTCGCGTCTTCAACGCCCACGGCGGACACATCGGAGTCTCCGAAGGTTGGCGAGCGGGTCCTTCGGTCGACATCGACGCCCGGTGGGACGCGCGTGAGCTCGGCGAGATCATTCCCCGTCTGGTCGAAGAGGCGCTCCCGGTTTCCGACATCTCCGGAAAGCCCGGCACGCCATGAGCGACCTTGCAGGCGTCTTCGACGGGGTACGCATCCTCGAAGTCAGTACCTGGGTGATGGTGCCGGGCTCAGGGGTGTTGCTCTCCGATCTCGGTGCCGAGGTGATCAAGGTCGAGCACCCCCGCTTCGGCGACCCGGCACGGGGGCTCGTCACCGGAGGCGTGAGCCCCTCGGTCGGTTCGGTCAACATGATGGTCGAACAGACCAATCGCGGGAAGCGCAGCATCGGGCTCGACATGGCCCACCCCGCCGGCAGGGAGCTGCTCGGTCAGCTGGCCGCCAACGCGGACATCTTCCTCACGAGCCTGCTTCCCGACGTGCGCCGGAAGCTGCGCATCGATGTCGACGACCTGCGGGCGGACAACCCTTCGCTGATCTACGCGAAGGCCGATGCCGTGGGCGCTCGCGGTCCCGAGCAGGGCAGGCCCGGATTCGACTCGGCCGTCTTCTTCGGCCGGGCGGGAATCCTGAACTCCTTCACGACGCCGGGTTCCGACACGCTTCCCAACCCGCGCCCGGGGTTCGGGGACAAGACGGCCGCGTTGGCTCTTGCCTTCGGTATGGCGTCGGCGCTGTTCAAGCGCGAGCGCACGGGCGAGCCGTCGATCGTGGACGTCTCGTTGCTTGGATCGGCCATGTGGGTGGCCTCTAGTGACATCATCTACAGCTCCGTCGCCGGCACCGACTTCTCCGCCATCGAGCGACCGGCGACGAACCCGATCTCCAACAGGTACCAGACCCACGATGGTCGCTGGATCATGCTGGCGATGCTGGCATCGGACCGGTGGTGGCCCGATCTGTGCCACCACATCGGGCGCCCCGAGCTGATCGACGATCCTCGCTTCGTCGACGCCGCGTCACGCGCTCAGAACAGCGCGGCGTGCGTTGCGGAGCTCCAGGCGACATTCGGGTCGGCCACGTTGGCGCAGTGGAGACAACGTTTGTCGACACTGCTCGGGCCGTGGGAGGTGATCCAGAACTCCTTCGAGATCGGCAATGACCCCCAGGCCCTGGCCAACGGCTACATCGACACGATCACCCATCCGAGTGGCCAGGACATCCGGGCGGTGCGCACCCCAGTGCAGTTCGACGGCCACCCCCATGACATCGGCGTCGCGCCCGGGGCGTGGCAGCACACCGAGGAGGTCCTGCTGGAGCTCGGTATGGGCTGGGACCGCATCGCCGAACTCAAGTCACTCGGTGTCATCCCCTGATGCGCCCGGCGCTCGTGACTGACGTGCTCGGCGCCCACGAAACCCGCCAGAGCGTCTGGCGCAGGATTACTTGTAGAGGTAAAGTATCTCCGTCTCACCGATGACACTGCTCTGCCCGTGCCCGAGATCATCGAGAGCGAGCTCGACCACGGGGCCCTGTTGACAAGCACACACGAATGGAAGGCGGCCAGCGATGGCGCAGGACACCTACGACCTCAATTGGCTCACCTCGGTCGACGACCACGTGATCGAGCCCGGACACGTCTGGATGGACCGCCTGCCGTCGAAATACCACGATGTCGGTCCCCGCATCATCCGCGAGTCCGACGGCAACGAGTTCTGGGTGTACGAGGACAAGAAGATGATCACCGGGGGGCTGGGGGCCGTGGCCGGTCGCCCACCCGAGGACATCACGACCGACGGGTACCCCTACAGCGAGATGCGCCCCGGCTGCTACGACCCTGTCGAGCGCCTCAAGGACATGGACGAGGCCGGCATCCTGGCATCGCTGAACTTCCCGTCGATCCCCCGTTTCTGCGGCCAGCTGTTCTGGGAGGCCAAGGACAAGGAGCTCGCGCTCTTGTGCGTGAAGGCCTACAACGACTGGATGATCGACGAGTGGTGCGCCACCGATCCCGGTCGGTTCATCCCGCTGGTCATCATCCCCCTCTGGGACACCGGCGAGGCCGTCAAGGAGCTCGAACGCTGCCACGCCAAGGGTGCCCGGTCGTTCTGCTTCTCGGAGAACTTCGAGCCGCTCGGGCTGCCGACCATCGAGACCGGTCACTGGAACCCGGTCATCGCTGCCGCCAACGAGATGGGCATGGTGATCTCGATTCACATCGGCTCGTCGTCGACCATGTACAAGGTGTCGAACACCTCGCCGTTCATGGCGAACATGTCGCTCGGCCACATCCGGCCGGCAGGCTGTATGACCTCGTGGATCTTCAGCGGCCTGCTGCAGAAGTTCCCCGAGACCAAGATCGCCCTGTCGGAGAGCTCGATCGGCTGGATCCCCTGGGTGCTCGAGCGAGCGAACCAGGTCTTCCACACCCAGCGCCACTGGGTCGCCAAGGGGAAGCAGTTCGCAGGCAGCGCCGAGGGCGCGCATGCCACCGTGGGTGATGTCGATGTCTTCGCCATCGACGTGTACCGCGACTACCGCGAACACTTCTACGGCTGTTTCATCGACGACGCGACGGGCCTTGCACTGCTCGACGTGGTCGGCGAGGACAACATCATGATCGAGGCCGACTACCCGCACTCCGACAGCACATGGCCCCACTCGATCAAGCTGGCCCGAGAGCGGCTCGACGCCGCCGGACTCACGCCCGAGCAGCAGTTCAAGGTTCTGCGAGGCAACGCCGAGAAGCTCTACCAGTTCACGCCGTCGACGCCACCGGAAATCGGGCGGCCGTGACGCGCTGACGACCCAAGCGTCGTCACCTGATCCTGTCCGGCAATCCCCTCCCCGGACGGGTACCTGGGCGGGTGCAGTGGATCACTGCTCCACCTGCACCCGCCCGCATACCCGCAATCAGCGACCCGTGAACTTGGGCTTGCGCTTCTCGACGAACGCCGCCGCGGCCTCGATGTGGTCCTCGCTCAGGTAGGTCGCGCCCTCGTACAGCAGCCCGAAGTCGAGGGTCAGGTCCATGCGGTCCTTCACGATCCGGTTCAACGTGATCTTCGTACCCTGCACCGCGATCGGAGGCAGCTCGGCCAGCTTGTTCGCCGCGGCGAGCGCCTCCGCGTAGAGCTGGTCCTCGGGCACCGACTTCAGCGCCATGCCCAACCGGGCCGCCTCGGCACCGCTGATCCGGTCGCCGGTGAGCAGGTACCAGCGCGCCGCGCCGATCGGCATCATCAGCGGCCACATCACCTGCCCACCGTCTCCGGCCACCACACCGATGTTGGTGTGCATGTCCGCAATCTGGGCGTCGTCGGCCACGATGACGATGTCGCAGAACAGGGCAATCGTCGAACCCAACCCGATCGCATGACCTTGTACCGCGGAAACCGTGGGCTGGGGGATGGCCAAGATGAGATCGCAGATCTCCCTCGCGTTGAGCAGATCGGCCACCCGCTTGGCCGGGCTGGGAGGGTTCGTCGACTTGGCCATCTCGTCGAAGCCCTTGACGTCGCCACCGGCACAGAAGGACTTCCCCTCGCCGCGGATGAGCACCGCTCGCACGGAGTCGTCTCCTGCGACCCGGCGGCACGCCTCGCGGAAGTCTCTGGTGAGCTCCGGGCTCATCGCGTTGCGCGCCTCGGGACGGTTGAGCGACACCACGGCGACGAGACCTTCCTTGGTCACGTTCACCTTCTCGAGATCGTCATAGTCGGTCATGGCGGTTCCTTCGCTGTGCTTGGTCGGTTGACGTGGGGCAGTTTCGCCTGCTCTCGGACGAGTCAGGGCGGCTCGATGGTCGCTCCCGGGGCTACGCGGTGTAGGCCACGACGCCGCCGGTGTTCGGCGAAGCCTGGCACGCGAACGCGACTTCGGCACGCGGAAGCTGACGATCGCCGGCTCGTTGGGAGAGCTGCAGGTAGCACTCGAGCATCTGCGGTACGCCGTGCATCCGGCCGTTGCCGAGCGCGCCACCGCCGGTTCTGAACGGGAAGCCGGCGCTGATGTTCGGGTCCTGGACGTATTCGAATGCCTCGCCCTCCCCGCAGTAGCCGAGGGACTCGAGCCAGAAGTAGATGAACGGCGAGAAGGCGTCGTAGATCTGGGGGACGTCGACGTCTTCGGGGCGCAGACCCGCGCTCTCCCAGAGCATCCGCCCCACCTCCTTACCGCCCTCCATCATCGCGTCGAGCGACCACGCCGTGATGCCGTTCTCGGGGCGCCACCGGCCCTGGGCGAACCCGGCGACGTGTACCGGGCGATGAGGCAGGTCGCGGGCGCGCTCGGCGGTCGTGAGCACGAAGGCACCGACGCCGGTGATCGGGATGTCGCAGTCCAACACCGACATGGGGTCCGAGACCATGCGCGACGCGAGGTAGTCGTCGGGGCTGATCGGGTTCTGGTACCAGTGCGACCAGGGGTTGCGTGAGCCGGCCTGGCGGAGGCCGGCGACCACCGTCGACATGTGCTCGCGCGTTGCGCCGTACCGCTGCAGGTACTCGGTGTAGGGCAGGGCGATCTGGGCCAGCGCCCCCCAGTAGCCGTGCGGGGCCGTCCACTGGTCGACGCCACGAGCCTCGGTCATCGGGTTCGTGTTGTAGCGCCCCGGCGGGTTGTACATGGCCCGGTGCAGGACCACGTAGTCGGCCGCCCCGCTCGCGAGCGCGTTGGCGGCGAGGATCACCGAGCCGCAGATCTGCCCGATGCCCTGGAACCCGCAGAGCCACCGTGGCCGCACCCGTAGCTGCTCGACGAGCCAGTCCGCGGTGACGGTCTGCACGCCATCGACGACGGGATGGCCGCCTGAGCTCGGAAAGAGCGCGCCGGTGGTGAATCCGTCGATCTGGTCGACCGTGAGGCCGGCGTCGGCAATGGCCTCGCGCACCGTGCGTACGGTGAGAGCACCCAGTGGGATGTCCCAATGGCGCATGATCTGGCTGTGCGCGTACCCGACGATGGCGACTTGGCCGGAGGCGCCATAGCGCGCGGTCACGGCGCTGCCCTGACGAACTGGGGCACCGAGGCGCCCGGGGCGCGATCGTCGAAAGCGACCTCGACAGGGATGCCCAACCGGAGGTCGTCGACATCGACGTCGACGAGTCGAGCGATGATGCGCAGCCCCGCCTGCTCGATCATCTCGACCTCGGCGACCACGTACGGCGTCTCATCGGCGAATGCCGGCAGGAACGAGTCCCGAACGACCGTCCAGGTCTTGAGGTTGCCGCTCCCGCTGATCGGCACCCACTCGAAGTCGGGTGGGTCGTGCAGGCATCTGCGACACACCGTGCTGGGCGGGTAGGCGAGCCATCCACAAGCGCGGCAGCGTTGCACGACGAGGCGGTGCTCCGAGGCCGCAACCCAGAATTCTTCGGAGGTCGGGTCGGGGACCGGGACAGGTTTCGGTGGACGGTTCACTGCTGAGCATTATCCGCAGACTTTGTTGTGCTCTGCAAGTACTGGACCGGTCCGCCCATCCCCGGCTGGGGCAGATCCTCAGGCCTGAAGTCCCAGGAGTCCCGCGGCGTTCGCCCGCATGACCTGGAAGATCTCGGGGTCGGTGCGGTCCTCGACCAGGTCCACGAAGCGCCGCGGATCGGCGAGGCCTTCCGGGTGGGGGTAGTCCGAGCCGAACAGCACCTGCGAGGCGCCCAGGGTGTCGATGAGCGCCGACACGTCGTCCTCGGGGTACGGCGACACGAAACAGTGACGCCGCAGCGTCTCGCTGGGCCGCCCTGCCGGCCGACCACCGATCCAGTGGGCGTAACGACCCATCCCCTTCTTCTTGTCGAGGAGCGTGAGCAGGTACGGAACCCAGTCCGAGCCGTTCTCGAGACTGAGTACCCGGACGCCGGGGAACCGCCCGAAGACGTTGCCGTACACGAGCGCACCCAAGGTCTCCATGATGGGACGATCCCCATGAACGAAGGCCCACTGGAAGGCCGTCATGGCGCGAACCGGCGGGTCCGGCTCCTCCCCCCACATGGCGGAAACGTTCGGGTACCGGCTGTCGGCGATGTGGAAGACCACCGGAACGCCGGCCTCGTCGATGCGCGACCAGAAGGGGTCGTAGACCGGGTCCGCCGGAGACCGGCCGTTTCCGATCGGGCCCGGAGTGAGGTGCACCAGGCGGGCGCCTTCGTCCATGACCCGGTCGAGCTCCCGCACCGCCTCCTCGGGGTCGAGCAGGCAGAGCATGGCCGGGGTGAAAATGCGGCCTCGGTGCTCGAAGCCCCAGTCATCCTGGATCCAGCGGTTGAACGAGCGGTAGTTGGCGTAGAGCTGCTCCGCGTCGTCGAGCATCGAGGACTCGACGCTGACGCCGAAGGTCGGCAGCACGACGATCGACTCGATGCCCTGCTCGTCCATCAGGGCCAGGCGAGCGTCTCGGTTCTGGAACCCCGCCAGCATGTTCTCCTCTGAGTACGAGTCGCCCCACTGCATACCCGCTGCCGAATCCTTCGCTCGCAGGATCTGGTGCATGGATCCGGGGGGATTGGTGCGGTCGAACTTGACGTCCATGAAGTTGTAGGGCTTGTCGCCGATCTTCACAGCCCAGGACCCGTCACCTTGGCGGCTGGCGCGGATCGCGCGTTCTCGGTACGCAGCCTCGATGTTTCGGGAGAAGCAGTCCGGGGTCTCGTAGAAGTGATTGTCGGCGTCGATCAACGCGTCGTCGAGCTCGGACATGGCCAGGTTCCCTTCGTCGAGATCACGATCTTCACCGCCTCGCACCGAACGCCGTCGGGCCGCACGGGTGGCGGAATCAGGCGTCGGGCGGAGCGACCCGGTGGAGGAATTCGACGACCGCTCCGGCGAAGCGATCGTTGCGATCACCGGCGACCATGTGCGACGCGCCGGTGATGTTGACGTACTCGGCATGGGGGCAGACGTCGAGAAACGCCGCAGCGCCTTCCTCGCTCAGCAGATCCGACAGGCCACCGCGCACGAGCAACGTGGGCAGCTCGAGTCGACGCGCCGCCGTTTCCATACGTTCCTGACGCGCTTCCCAGCTCACCGCCGGACGCGTGCCCGACATGAAGCGCGGGTCCCAGTGCCAGTGGTAGCGACCCTGGGCGTCGACCCGAACGTTCTTCGCGAGACCGTCGAGGCTCGACGGTCGTTTGCGGTTGGGGTTGTAGGCCGAGATCGCGTCGGCGACCTCTTCGAGCGAGGCGAACCCCTCTGGGCGCTGGGTCATGAACGTTCGGAGGTTGGAGACACCGGCCTGTTCGATCTGCGGCGCGGTGTCGACGATCACGAGCGCCGACGCGTCGACGGCGCTCTCGCCCACTGCCAACAGTGAGACCGCGCCCCCGAGCGACGCCCCCACGAGAACGGGCGCCTCGAGCCCCAACAGGTCGATCACGGCCACGAGGTCGTCGACCATGGCGTCGTTGCCGTACTCGCCTTCGTCGTCCCAGGTCGAGTCTCCATGGCCACGCAGGTCCATGGCAACGGCGTGGTATCCGGCGGCGCCCAGGTGCTCACCGGCACCACGCCACGCGTGACGGGTCTGGCCGCCGCCGTGCAACAACAGGACCGGTCGGCCGCCGTCGGGGCCCCACGAATCGGCGGCGATCGTCCCACCCGAAGGCAGCTCGACAACGTGGTGCGGGTCCGGGGTACCGGGAAGTCTCGTTCGGGTGTCGGTCATGAGAGGCGATTCGGCAGCATGAGCCGGGTCGGAGTGCTGAGAGCGAGAGTAGCGCCAACTCGTCCGCGGATGCGGCGGTACCCAGACGTTGACGGTGGGCGGCATCGCCGGCACCGTGCTCTGCTCGCCGCAGGTCGAAGGCGATGCCTCACGAGGTCGGTGTGACCGTGTAGGTGTCCCGTCCGGAACGGAGGACCGTCCCCGCGATCGTCCCTGTGGAACTCCCGGCGAGGACAGCCTCGCGACCGTTGACGAAGACGTGCTCGACTCCGGTCGAGTCACACGAGAGCCTCCATGCCCCGCCAGGCATGTCCTCGACGCGGAACACATCGGTGGCGCCGATGGTGGCCGGATCGAACACCACGACATCAGCGTGGTTGCCGACCAGCAACTCGCCGCGCCCTCGGAGGCCGAACAGTCTGGCCGGTGCCTGGGTCATGAGCTGCACCGCTCGTTCGACGCGTACCAGCCTGCGGCCGTGGAGACAGTCGCGGAGGAACGCCGTGGGATACCCCTGCCCGCAGTGGCGGTCGAGGTGGGCTCCTGCATCGGATCCGCCGATCAGGACGTCGGGCTCGTTCCAGGCTTCGGCCCGCAACGTCCAGCTCTCGGGATTGTCGTTCTGCGGACCGGGGAAGAGAACCGTGCGCAGCTCGTCGGCCACCACGATGTCGAAGACACAGTCGCTCGGCGTCTGGCCCCGTTCCGCAGCGATGTCGGCAACCTTTCGACCCTTCAGGCCTTGGTTCACCTCCGCGAAGGTGTCGCCGATCGTATACGTCTCCCATTGCGCGAGGCGGCGTAGCGTGCCCGCCTCGGGAAGCATGGCGCTGTCCATCATCGAGCGACGCGTGTCGGGGTCGCGCAGCTTCGCGATCCGCTCCGGCACCGGGAGGCGCAGCACGTCCTTCCACCCCGGGAGCAGTTGGAGCGCGCAGTAGGTGAGAAAGCTCATGATTCCGGTGGTGATCACCGGCATCGTCAGTGCGACGATCCGTCCACCACGGGCGGCAGCTCTCGTGGAGGCGCTCCGCTGATGGTCGTAGCGCTCCCGGTCGTGACCGTCGATCTGGAGCAGGTTCCAGTTGAGCGGTCGTTGCGCCTCCACCGACATCGTCGTCAACAGATCGACCTCTTCGTCGCTGAACCGGGCGACGCAGCCGTCGATGATCAGTTCGAGGGTCGTCCCTTCGTGTTGGCCGACCGCTCGGGCCAGCGGGAGCACTTCGGCCTGGCGGTCCGACCACCGCGACGGCACCGGCTGACCGTCGCCGTCCATGTGCGTGAACGCCAGCGAGGTCGACAGGCCGAGCCCTCCGGCGCGTAGCGAGTCGTGGAGCACGCCGAGCATCTGCTGGACCTGCGCGGGGCTCGCCTGCTCGCCGACGGCGTCGACACCCATCACGGCTCTGCGTATCGCCGAGTGGCCCACCATGAAGCCCACGTTGATACCCGTCCTTCCATCGAGGCGAGCGAGGTACTCCTCGAAGGTTCTCCAGTCCCAGGGAAGGCCGACCTCGAGGGACTCCAACGGCATGCCCTCGACCTGGGCCATCATGCGACGGATGTAGTCGGCGTCGCGTGCCTCGATCGGGGCAAGGGAGAAGCCACAATTCCCGGCGATGACAGTCGTGACGCCGTGGACGTTGGAAGGGTTCGCGAACGGGTCCCAGAAGAGTTGCGCGTCGTAGTGGGTGTGCGGATCGATGAAGCCGGGACAGACCATCATCCCCTCGGCGTCGATGACGCGTTCAGCAGGCTCGGACAACGAGCCCAGCTCGACGATGCGTCCGTCACGGATACCCACGTCGGCTCGACGTCCCGGGTCGCCGGTTCCGTCTATCAGCGTGCCGCCGACGATTGCGCAGTCCAACATCGATGCCCCCGAGCAAGGTTCTCCCGGCCGGCGCCGGCGCGAATGCCTCGAACGGGCACCGCCGTCGACCCGAGCACGCGCATGCGGTCAATCCGGGCTCGATGGACAGACTACCAAACGATCGGTAGTTTGACCAGCAACTCCAGCACGGACCGGTTCACGGTTCGAGTCCCGATGGCGAGTCGGTGCCGACGCCGACCGAGTCAACTGCATCGCGCTCGGCTGCCCCACACGAAAGCGACCCAATGACCGACCTCCCCCGCATCATCAGTGTCGACGATCACGTCGTGGAACCGCCGGAGCTCTGGCAGGAGCGCCTCCCGGCCAAGTACCGCGACAGAGGACCCCGGGTCGAGCGGATGCGGGTCTCCCAGACACTCGTCGGCAAGGGCGGACGGAGCGCGAGCTGGAGAGAGGACCCCGACGGCGAGCTCGCCGACGTCTGGCTCTACGACGACGTCTTCTTCCCGTTCGTGATGCTCTACGCCGCGTCGGGGTTCGCCGAGCTCGGGCAGACCGTCACCACCTTCGACCAGCTCCAACCAGGGACCTGGAAGCAGAAGGAGCGCCTGGAGGCGATGGACGCCAACCACACCGAGGCCGCGATCTGCTTCCCGAACACTCTCCCGCGATTTTGCGGGCAGACCTTCAGCGAGCGCAAGGACAAGGACCTCGCGCTCCTCTGCATCAAGGCCTACAACGACTGGGTGATCGACGACTGGGGAGGAGGGGCGGGCAGGAACCGCCTGCTCCCGTTGGCGATCCTGCCGCTCTGGGACCCTGAGCTCAGCGCAGCGGAGATTCGACGGTGCGCCGACAAGGGCAGCCATGCGATCACCTTCCCCGAGAACCCGGTGCCCCTCGGCCTGCCATCGATCCATGGCCCGGACCGACACTGGGACCCCGTGTTCATCGCCTGCGAGGAGACCGACACCGTCGTCTGCATGCACATCGGGTCCTCTTCGAGCATGCCCTCGACCGGTCCGGACGCGCCCTTCATCATCAGCTCGACGCTGACGTTCCAGAACGCGCAGGGCTCGATGCTCGACTACATCTTCTCCGGCACGCTCGAGCGGTTCGAGAAGCTCACTCTGGCCTATTCCGAGGGGCAGATCGGCTGGATGCCTTACGTCCTCGAGCGCGCCGACAAACTCTGGGAGGAGCGCAGCGCCAACAGCTTCGGCTCGGGCCTCGTGAACCCGCCGTCGAGCTACGTCGCCGGACGGATCTTCGGCTGTATGTTCGACGACGAGACCGGCCTGCGGAACCGCGACGCCATCGGCATGGACCAGATCTGCTTCGAGACCGACTATCCCCACGCGGATTCGACGTTCCCGAACAGCAAGGAGGTCCTCGGCTCGATCTGCGCCAAAGCCGGCCTCGACGCGGACGAGACCTACAAACTCGCCCGCGGCAACGCCATCCGAGCATTCGGTTTGGCTCGCAACGGAATACACGCCTGAGTTCGACGGCGCACGATTTCACGAGGAGCGGCGACAGCGGAGCTGCTGTTCTGCCAATCGAACGGTTGTTTGACGACCGAAGCCGGCTCCAGATACGTTGGCAGCGCCAGGATGCATGCCGTGTTCGTGACCATGGCGGACACCACGGGTAGAGGGGGCTCATGACCAGGACCATCGGGCTGAAGCTGCTGCATCTCGTTCCGGTGCTGTTCCTCGTGAGCCTCGCGACGTTCTTCATGATCGACCTCGTACCAGGCGACCCCGCAGTCGCCATCGCGGGCGATGACGCCACCGCGGAGCAGCTCGCCGAGATCCGCGCCGAGCTCGGTCTGGACAAGCCGGCCGTCGAGCGCTACTTCGACTGGCTGGGCGACACCTTCTCGGGGAACCTCGGAAACTCGTTCCTCCCGCCGGTGCAACCGGTCTCGGACATGATCCGCTCCCGCCTGCCGGTGACGCTGCAGATCTCCATCATGGCCATGGCCATGTCGTTCCTCATCGCGGTCCCCGTGGCGCTGCGGGCCGCGTCGAACGCGGGCGATCCCTTCGATCGACTCACCAACGCCGGGGCCTTCGCGGCGATCTCGGTGCCGAGCTTCCTGGCAGCGCTGCTCCTGATCTACTTCTTCATCTTCCACAAGGCACTGGTCCAGTGGACGATTCTGGGTCTCGGGGTCTTCCTGATCGCACTGCAGCTGGCGCAGACCGTCCATCGCGCACCGCTGCACGAGGCTGGGCGCGAACGGACCGGCTTCCTGCTCGCCTCGGCGGCCAAGTTGAGCGCGGCCACCGCGGCGGTACTGATCGTCGCCATCGCCCTCCCCGACTTCCCGCGCCAGGGCTTCGCCCGCCTCACCTCCGACGAAGGTCTCCTCGAGAACCTGCGGCACTCCTTCCTCCCCGCGCTCACCCTCGCGCTGGTCGAGGCCGCGATCTTCATGCGGCTTCTTCGCGGCGACCTGCTGACCACGCTTCAGGAGGACTTCATCCTCTCGGCACGAGCGAAGGGGATGCCCCGGTGGCGGATCCTCTTCGGTGACGCGTTGCGCCCGTCGTCGTTCTCCCTGATCACCGTCGCCGGGGTGGCTCTCGGACGAGCCATCGGTGGAACCGTGATCGTGGAGACGATCTTCAATCTGCCGGGTATGGGGACCATGATCGTTCGAGCGATCGGCGCCAAGGACTTCCGTGTGGTCCAGGCCTCGGTGCTCGTGATCGCGGTGTTCTACGTGCTCGTGAACGCGATCGTGGACCTCTCCTATGCGTACCTCGATCCGCGAATCCGACGGGGGCGGGTCTGACCATGAGCGCCACCGTTTCCCTCCCTCCTGAACCCGACGCCCGCGGCGATACGCCGCCGCCAAGGGCGGGTCACTCGCGCCGGCACCTCATGGCCAGCGGTGGTGCGGCCCTCGTCGTCGGCGCGGCGCTGGTCTATGTCGCGCTCGGGGTCCTGACGTCGACGACCGCGGAAATCCGCGTCGTGGTGGCCGGCGCGGGCTTCGTGAGTGGGTACGTGGGATTCGACCGTGTCGGCCGAGCGCGTCACGGCCCGGGCTTCGAGGCCGACCTTTGGCTCGCCTGCGCCTGGATTGCGTTGGTGACGGTGTCGGCCGCACTCGCTGACGTCCTCCCGCTTGCCGAGGCGCGCGATGTCTCCAAGACCCTTCGCACCCCGGCACTCCTGCGCCCCGACCTGTTCTCGGAGCACCCCCTGGGCACCGACCGACAAGGACTCGACATTCTCGGGGGCATCGTCTACGGCGCGCGGGTCTCGCTCATCGTGAGCCTGGGCGCCGTCGTCATCGGGACGATCATCGGCGGGTCCATCGGCATCGCCGCGGGCTACTACCGCGGCAAGGCCGATGCGGTGGTCAATCTGTTCACCGACTCCATGCTGGCGTTCCCGCCGTTGATCCTGCTGCTCGGTATGGTCGCAGTGCTCACGCCGAACGTGCGCAACGTGACCTTGGCGCTGGCGCTGCTCGGCATCCCCAGCTACGTCCGTCTCGCGCGGGCGAACACCCTCGTGTTCGCGCAGCGGGAGTTCGTGCTCGCCGCCAAGGGTGTCGGCGAGCGCAACACGGCGATCATGCGTCGGGAGCTGCTCCCGAACGTGCTGCTCCCCGTGGTCTCCTATGGCTTCATCATCGTCGCGGTGCTCATCGTCGCCGAAGCCTCGTTGAGCTTCCTGGGCCTGAGCATCCAACGGCCCAACCCCACCTGGGGGAACATGATCGCTGCCGGACAGGCCGACTTCGATCGCCACCCGCATCTGGTGTTCGTGCCGGGGTCCATCCTCTTCCTCACGGTCTTCGCGTTCAATCGGATCGGTGACAAGGCAAGGAACGTATGGAATCCGCAGCAGGGCTGAGCCAACTGACCTCGCTTCCGCTCCGTGAGCGGGCAACCGCTGAGCTCTGGCGCCGCGCCCTCGCCCGCATGCTCGACGCGCTCACCGTCTTCTTCCTGCTGTGGGCGCTCTCGGTCACCCAGGTGCTGTGGTTCGTCACCGACCTCGCACGGCGCTTCGCTCCACCTCCCTGGGGCCAGGCGTTCGTGCCGACGGTCGTCTTCGCTGTGTGTGTGGCCGCGCACGAGGCCTACTTCGTCCACTACAACCACGGCCAGACCCCGGGCATGGACACGTGCCACATCCGGGTGATCGGAACGTCGGAGGCGCTCTCGGGTCGACGGTGTCTGGTGCGGGCCGTGCCGACCGCGGCGTTGTGGATCGTGCCACCGCTGTGGCTCGGGGCGCTGCTCGTCGCGAGCACAGGTGTGCCGGCCATGTCCCGATCCGGCACGTCACTGAACGACCGACTCGCAGCCACCCGAGTCGTGCGGTACGACCGCTCCGCGGAGGACCCCGACAGCCCGCCCGTCCCGCGATCGTTCGACATCGCCCGATTCGTCCGCACCTGGAAGGGGCAGGGGGCCATCAATGACTGAGGCGAGTACCGACCCGACGACATCACCGCTGTTGCAGGTGCGCGACGCCCGCACCTCCTTTCGCACCTCGCGCGGTCCACTCCTCGCCGTCGACGGCGTCTCCTTCGATCTTGCCGCTGGTGAGACCCTCGGAATCGTCGGTGAATCGGGGTCGGGCAAGTCCGTGCTCGTCAGGACGGTGATGAACCTCCTGCCGTCGAACGGAGAGGTCGCGGCTGGAAGCGAGATCCTGTTCGACGGGCGCGACGTGCGCCACCTGCGACCGGCGGAGGCGAAGCACTTCTGGGGGCCGGAGATGGCGATGGTCTTCCAGGACCCGATGACGTCGCTCAACCCGGTCAAGCGGATCGGCAGGCAACTCACCGAATCGATGCGCTTTCACCTCGGGTTGAGCCGCTCGGCCGCCCGGGACCGTGCGATCGAGTTGCTCAACCGGGTCGGGATTCCCGAACCGCGACGGCGACTCGACCAGTATCCCCACGAGCTGTCCGGTGGAATGCGTCAGCGCATCACGATCGCGATCGCCCTCTCGTGCTCGCCGCGTCTGCTGATTGCCGACGAGCCGACGACAGCACTCGATGTCACGGTCCAGAAGCAGATCCTCGACCTGCTCGACCAGCTCCAGGCAGAGGAGCGCATGGCCATGATCCTGATCACCCACGACCTCGGGATCGTTGCCGGCCATGCCGACCGCGTGGCCATCATGTACGCAGGACAGATGGTGGAGGTCGGCGCAACCGAACGACTCTTCAACTGCGTGCAGCACCCCTACACCGAGGCTCTGCTCAAATCGATCCCGCGGCTCGAGGATCCCAGCCACACGCCACTGGAGGCGATCAGCGGACGGCCCCCGGACATGGTGGATCCGGCGGGAAGCTGTCGCTTTGCTCCGCGCTGTCGCTACGCGCAGCTGCGATGTCTCGATGAACAACCGGAGCTCATGCCAACCCATGGAGGGCATCCGTTCCGGTGCTTCTTCCCGGTGGGCTCCGACGAGGGTCGAGCAGCACTCGAGGCCAACGAAGCCGCGGGATCGACCGCGGCGGGACTGTCACTGCGAGAGACCGTGGTGGGCTGATGGCAGGCACCGGCAAGGCACATCTGCGCCCCGATCAGGACCCACTCGTGCGCGTGGAGGATCTCGTGGTGGAGTTCCCCGCAGGTCGCGACTCGGTCGTGCACGCCGTGTCCGGGATCAGCCTCGACATCCTCGAGGGCGAGACGCTGGGGATCGTAGGCGAGTCCGGTTGCGGGAAGTCCACGACCGGTCGAGCGATCATGCAGCTACCAGGGCCCACGTCAGGGCTCGTGGAGATCGACGGCATCGACCTCACCGCGCTCAGTCCCGAGCAGATGCGGGCGAAACGTCCCAAGCTCCAGATGATCTTCCAGGACCCGATCTCGTCGCTCAACCCGCGTCGTACGGTGATCGACATCATCTCTCGCGGCCTCACGATCTGGGGGGCCGACAACCAGACCGCCCAGGCCCGAGCGCGCGAGATGCTGAGCGCGGTAGGCCTCGAGCCCGACGTCGTGGCCGATCGCCGCCCTGGCGAGTTCTCCGGCGGGCAAGCACAACGCATCTGCATCGCCCGGGCGTTGATCCTCGACCCGAAGGTCGTCATCTGCGACGAACCGGTCTCGGCACTCGACGTGTCGATCCAGGCCCAGATCATCAACCTGCTGCGCAAGATGAAGGCCGACCACGGGCTCACGATGGCCTTCATCGCCCACGACCTCGCCGTCGTGAAGAACGTGAGCGACCGGGTGCTCGTGATGTACCTGGGCAAGGTCTGTGAGGTCGGGTCGCCCGACGCGATCTACGCCCGACCGGCGCATCCCTACACGTCGGTGCTCCTCGAGTCCATCCCGCGGCCCGAACCCCGCCGGAGCACGCCGCGACCCCTCGAGGCCGGCGTGGCCGAACTGCCTTCCCCGATCGACCCGCCCTCGGGCTGCAGGTTCCGCACCCGCTGCGTCTACGCGCAGCCCCGGTGCGCCGAGGAAGAGCCCCAGCTGACCGCGATCGACGCTGACCACTTCGTCGCCTGCCATTTCCCCACGGCAGCAACCGCCCGCAGCGGCTAGGAGCCGATCATCGACATGCCCACGCCACCCAACAGGTCTCACAACCAAGGCGACCCGCACCGGCTCGACCGCGAGGAACGATGGAACGAGATCATCCGGGCGGCGGCCAGTGGCTTCTACGAACGAGGCTACGAGGGGACCAGCCTCCAGGAGGTCGCCGATGCCGTCGGCCTGTTGAAGGGCAGCATCTACTACTACATCAAGACCAAGGAAGACCTCCTCTTCGAGCTCGTCGTGCGCGCTCAGAAGATCGCTCTCGAGTCCCTCGCCGAGGATGACGACCTGGCGCGGAGCCCGGCGCCGGTCCGCCTCCGTGCGTTCATCGACCGATGGATGCAGCTCAAAGAGCGCGAACGCGATTGGCTCATCGTCGCGGAACGCGAGTTCCAGAGACTGACCACCGACCGCCTCGACGCGGTCAAGGCCAATCGCCGACGGATCAGCACCTTCGTGGAGGAGATCATCGCCCAGGGAGTCGCCGAGGGGACCTTCGACGCGACGCTCGACGTCAGTCAGTGCGCCGCCATGGTCTTCGAGCTCATGAAGTCGAGTCATCTGCACCGCCGGCCGAACAGCAGGTTGAGCCTCGCTGACCACAGCGCTGCCTACGCCGACTTCGCCCTCCGGGGGCTCGGGTCCACGCTCGACCGATGAGGCGGTTAGTTCGCGGCACGGTGGACGCCGACGACGCCGCGGTAGACAGGGTGGTTCGTTCGAACTACCGTTTGGTTGGTGAACCCCAATTCAGGGGCCACGAGACGACTCACATCGATCAGGGGGAACCATGAGGGGAACGAGATCCGGGTTCGGACGTTGGCTGAGGATCCTGGCGATCCTCGCCGTGCTGGGGCTCATCGCGGCCGGCTGCGGCGATGACGACACGGCCAGCAATGACGACAGTGCTGCCACCGACGACGGTGGCAGCCCGACCACCGCGCCGACGGCCACCCAGGCTCCCACCGAGCCACCGACCGCGGAACCCGTGGCGGCAGGCGAGAACATGCTCGTGGAGCCCACCGACGACGGTGACACCTGCACCGCTGACCGCGTCGGCGGTTCCGCGACCTTCGGCCTGGCACGAGCGACGAGCTCGCTCGATCCGACGGTCGCTCTGGGCTCGGGCGTCGCCGGCGGCATCGAGATCGCTGCGATCTTCGACACCCTCATCCTCTACGACGCGGCCAACGGCACCTACCTCCCCCACGTCGCCGAGTCGGTCTCGACCGACGAAGACCTCACGGTGTGGACCGTGAAGCTTCGCCCGGGGATCACCTTCGGCAACGGTGATCCGCTCACCACCGAGGCGGTCAAGTTCAGCTTCGAGCGCATGAAGAACGCCAAGGTCAGCTCAGCCGGCTTGGCTGCCGCGATCGTCGACATGGAGATCGTTGACGATCTGACCATCGTGTTCACCCTGAACGGCCCATCGGCGAGCTTCCTGTACGTGCTGGCCGAGGATGCAGGCAACATCACGAATCCGAACGTCGTGAACGCGATGACCCCCGAGGAGTTCAGCCTCGATCCCAACGGTGCCGGTGTCGGACCCTACGAGGTCGAGTCGTTCGTGCCCAACGAGGAGCTCGTGCTCCGGGCGAAGGACGACTACTGGGGCGGGCCGGTGTGCATCGAGACCCTGACGA
>JAHECR010000100.1 GCA_024641655.1 Acidimicrobiaceae bacterium | reverse complement strand
TCTTCGCGGAAGATCTGACGCGACGTTCGGGGCGCGAGACGAGCGTCATCAAGTCGGTCACACGGCCGGTGCCACTCGACTTCGAGTACCGCACCTCGACGCTGCACCACAGCGTCACGCAGCTGTTGGAGTCGGGCAAGGCGCCGATCTACCTCGTGCACTTCACCCAGAAGGACGCCACCGAGGCCGCCCAGAACTACCTGGCCCTCGACCCTCTGTCGAAGACCGAGAAGGCCGCCGTCAAGGAGGCACTCGCCGGCTTTCGCTTCGATTCGCCGATCGGCAAGGACCTGCGGCGCTTCATCACCGCCGGGGTCGGAGTGCACCACGCCGGGCTGCTCCCCAAGTACCGGCTCCTGGTGGAGAAGCTCGCACAGGACGGGCTGCTCAAGATCATCTGCGGCACCGACACCCTCGGTGTCGGCGTGAACGTGCCGATCCGGTCGGTGCTGTTCACGCAGCTGTGCAAGTACGACGGCACCGGCGTGCGGTTGCTGTCGAACCGCGAGTTCGCCCAGATCGCCGGTCGGGCCGGGCGCAAGGGCTTCGACGACCGCGGTGACGTGTGGGTGCAGGCCCCACCACACGTCGTGGAGAACCAGCGGCTGGAGGAGAAGTCGCGCGAGGGCGGTGGCAAGAAGAAGGTCGTCAAGAAGAAGCAGCCCGAACGTGGGTACGCCCACTGGACCCAGGAGACCTTCGACAAGCTGGTGGGAGGCGATCCCGAGCCGCTGCGGTCGCATTTCCGGGTGAACCACCAGATGGTGATGAGCCTGCTCGATCGTCCGACCCGCGACGGCGTCGATGGCTGCCGGGCGGTACGCCAGTTGTTGACCGACAACCACGAGTCACGAAAACGCCAGCGCGAGCACATCCGCCGCACCATCGCGATCTACCGATCGCTGGTCGAGGCCGAGTTGCTGGAATTCCCGGAGCACCCCGACGAGTGGGGTCGGCGGGTGCGCGTGAACTTCGACCTCCAGGACGAGTTCGCCCTCCACCAGCCGCTGTCGCTGTGGGCCGTCGAGGCGCTCGACGCACTGCCCCCTCGGGAAGGCGGTGACGCCGAGGGCAACGCGATCGAGCACGTGTTCGACGTGTTGTCGGTGATCGAGGCGGTTCAGGAGAACCCCGGGGTCATCCTGGCGGCGCAGACCAAGCGGGCCAAGGACGAGCTGATGGCCGAGATGAAGTCGAGCGGCGTGGAGTACGACTAGCGCATGGAGCGGCTCTCGCAGGTGGAGCACCCCAAGCCGAACCGCGACTGGATCTACGCCAATTTCAACGAGTTCCGCGCTCGCCATCCGTGGGTGGGGTCCGACAACGTGGCGCCGAAGTCGGTGGTGCGCGAGATGTACGAGCGAGCGATGACGTTCGGCGAGTACGTGCAGGACTACGGCCTCAAGCGGTCGGAAGGCGTGGTGCTGCGCTACCTGTCCGACGTCTACAAGGGCCTGCAGCAGAACGTCCCGGAGGAACTGCGCACACCTGAGCTCGACGACGTGATCGTCTGGCTCGGCGCGCTGATCCGCCAGGTCGACTCGAGCCTGATCGACGAATGGGAGCGGCTGCTGCATCCCGACCACGCCGTGTCCGTCGACGAACTGCGACCGTCGTTGCCGACTGGCGAGCGCTCGATCGTCGACGACCATCGGGCCTTCCGTGTGATGGTGCGCAACAAGGTGTTCGACTGGGTGCAGAAGCTGGCGCGCCGCCGTGGCTACGACGAGATCGTCGCCGACGCCGGCAGCGAGTCGTGGCCCGACGGCGAGGCGCTGATCGAGGCGGTGCAGCCCTACTGGGCCGTACACGACGAGATCCGCACCGATCCGGGCGCACGTGCCGGCGAGTTGTTCCACTTCGATCGGACGACCGGTCGCGTCACCCAGATCCTGTGCGATCCCGACGACACCAACGAGTGGCGGATCGAGGCCATCGTCGACCTCGAGGCGAGCGCCGCCGAGTCCCGGGTCGTCCTCCGGCTCGTGAGTGTGGCATCAGCGGTCTGACCCCTGATGCAACACTCACGGCATGCGACGCAGTGCCGGCATCCTGCTGTACCGAGTGGTCGACGCCGGCGCCGAGGGTCGGATCGAGGTGCTGCTCGGACACATGGGTGGACCGTTCTGGGCCCGCAAGGACGCAGGCGCCTGGACGATCCCGAAGGGCGAGCACGAACCCGACGAGGACCCGTTCACCGCCGCTCGCAGGGAATTCACGGAGGAAACGGGTCAGCAGCTTGCGACGACGTCGGAGTTCGTCGACCTCGGTGAGGTGCGCCAGTCGGGCGGCAAGCTCGTGCGGGCGTGGGCCGCCGAGGGCGACCTCGACCCGGCGACCGCCGTGAGCAACACCTTCGAGCTGGAGTGGCCGCCGAAGTCCGGCACGTTCGACACGTTTCCGGAGCTCGATCGATTCGGCTGGTTCGATCTCGCGATGGCGCGCTCCAAGATCGTCGCGGCCCAACGCGCCTTCCTCGACCGGATTGCAGCAGGGGTCAGACCCCTGATGCAACCACCGCCGGAACGGTGACGACGCGGGCTCGCAACCACTCCCCCAGCGCCTTGGCCTGCGGGTCCTGGCGGGTCGACGCGGCGACGCCCTCCTGGAGGAGTCCGCGCACCACGAAGTTCAGCGATCGCAGGTTCGGGAACCGGTAGCGATCGACCGCGAGCGCGGCTGTCTCGGGAAGGAGCTGCTGCAGGCGCTCGACGGTCAGCTCGGCGTCGAGCCATGCCCAACCGACATCGGTGCGGGCATACACGCCGAGGTTCGCGTCGCCGCCCTTGTCGCCCGACCGGGTGCCGACGAATGACCCGAGCGGCACCTCGACGAGCTCGCCCGTCGGTGGCGGAGAACCCTGTCTTCTCGAGTCGGGTCCGGAAGGACGGGGTTCGGAGGAGGCGGGAGCGACGGAGTCGATCTGGGTGGTGGTGCCGTCGATGTGGACGTACTGCGGGACGAGGTCGGCAGGGACGGTGGCCGGGCGGTAGACCCCGAACGGCGACGCGGCACTCGGGCCACCGCCGAGGCCGTACATGCCGGGGATGCCGGCGAGCACGGTGTGCACCATCGCATCGTTGAAGGCACGGCCGACCTTGCGCTCGTCGGGGTCCTTCACGGTGACCCGCCAGATCGCGGTCGCCTCCTCCTGCGTTGCCGGATCGGGCTTCTCGGTGTGGACCACCTTGTTCTCGATGAACGCGAAGT
>JAHECR010000026.1 GCA_024641655.1 Acidimicrobiaceae bacterium | reverse complement strand
CGCAGCTCTGGGCTCCGAACCCCGAGGTGCTCACGCAAGGGGGCGCCTCGTAGAAGCTGGCTACACCCACGTTCAATCGAGCCGGGTCCGTGACTCACGCTTCGTTGGCTCGCTCCAGCGCTGGGAGGTCGCCAGCCTTGATTGCGGCTGCCGTTGCGTCTCGGAGGCGTCGTACGCCTCGCATGCCACGCGCCCGCGAGCGAAAAGTGCGGCCTTCGGGGCTGGTGATGACACATGACCATCGGTGTCGAATGACGGTGGCCACAATCGCTGCGATCCCGAGGACGACTATCGCGAGGATGACCTCGAGGACGAAGAGCAGGACGAGCACCAGCACACCCGCGAGCAGGAACGGGACCACGAAGATCAGAAGATCGTCGAGGCATCCGACGACGCGGTCAGGGTGGAGACGATCGTCCTTGGTCCACCCAGGCGGCGGTCCAGCGAGAGAGCGCCTCGGTCGGAAGATGCGAGTGGAGACCGGAGTTCGCACTCTGAGCCCAGGTACTTCGAGCGAGTACAACCCGCCGTCAGGTGCCTCGATGACCAGGGGCCGATCGAGATGCCAGAGTCGTCGTCGGACCATCACCCAGAGCCAGTAGGACAGCCCTGCCAGTCCGATTCCCAGTGTGATGTTCAACGCGAACAACACGACTTGGAAGACCAGCTCCCCGATGAAATCCACCGCTCCAAGCTGCCACAGGCCACCGCTGTCGACTGGTACGGGAGGGTCACTACGGCCTAGCCGACTGAGCGAGCGCGGGTACCCTGGGGCACGTGAGCGAGCTGACCGCGTTGATCGAAACCCACCGTGACGCCATCGCTGAAGCAGCGCGCCAGCACAGGGCACGAACGATCGCCGTCTTCGGGTCGGTTGCTCGCGGCGAGGACACCGAGACGAGCGACATCGACTTCCTCGTCGACTTCGAACCTGACAGCTCGCTCTTCGACATCCTCCATCTCCAGGAAGCGCTCCAGGCCTTGTTGGGCCGTGCGGTTGACGTCGTGTCAGCCGGCGGGCTCACCGACCGCGACGATCACATCCGTCGGGAAGCGATCCCACTGTGAGTCGATCTGACGGCCACCGGATCGCCGACATTCTGAGTGCCGCAGACGAGCTCGGGCTCGTCGTCGAACGTGGCCGCAGCGCCTTCGACAGTGATCCCATCTTGCGGCGCGCTGCTGAACGCCTCTTGGAGATCATCGGCGAAGCCGCAACGCTCCTCGGCGAAGACACGACTTCTCGGTACGCGGACGTCCCGTGGAGCGACATTGCCGGACTGAGGGTTGTGCTTGCTCATCACTACCACCGAGTGGACCCGGACCAGGTCTGGGTGATCGCGACCGCTCACATCCCCGATCTCGTCGCAGCGCTGCAAGACCACCAGGCATGATCGCGCGCGCGTATCGCGCGCGTAGCAGCAGGAAACACGGTGGATCAAAGGGGAACAGCGGGTGACACGAAATCACCGCTGAGCAGGTATTTCGCGCATTTCCGCAGGTCAGTGGACCGCGGTCGAGATGCTTTGCAAGCAGGGGGTCACGGGTTCAAGTCCCGTCAGCTCCACGGGAACTCTTCGAGTTCCTTGGCCTTTCGCCCAAGGGCGAGACGCCTGGTCAGAACGGATCACCGCTGCGACTGTGCGGGAGTGGAATTCGACGATTCGGGCCGGCGCGATCAGCGCTGCCGCGCGCTTGCTCCCATCACATCGCGCGGCTCTCCTTTGGCTGACACGGTCAACTCAAGTGAACGGGCGTGGCTCAAATCGGCTTCGGCGCTCCAGCACTGGTGCGTGAGGTCGACCGCTCGGCAGCTCAACCCCGATGACCCCTCACGCGCCGAAGCATCTCCACTTCGTGAACGCGTCGCTCACGCATCAACTCAGGGGGCCCGGGCGGGTCCTGGTAGGCAGCGATGTGGCACGCGCGGGATTGCCGTGTCGACCGCTGGTGGGCCGCAAGGCTTCGACCGGCTGACCGGTCTCGGGGTTCACAGCCCGTCGCGAGTCGTCGAATCTGAGCGTACGCCGTTCGTCGTGGAGGCCGGCGACCACCCGTCCGCACCCTCACATCACGCCGGCGCATCATCCCCTGAGCACTCACCCGCACCCCTACAGCTTGCCGCTCCTTGTGCTTGGAGGTCACCAATATCAGCGCTCATTGGGACCCGTCGCGACCCGCTCATTCTCGGCACTACCCGCGCTCGGCTACGTGCGCGATATCAGCTGGTTTCGATGACGGCGGCGTAGCGTTGTTGGGCTGCTTGGGCGGAGGTGCCGAGGAGTTCACCGATGCGTTGCCAGGACACACCGGTGGCTCGGGCTGCGGTGACGGCGTCGACGATCTGGCGTTCGCTGCGTGCCCGAGCCAGGGCGGGACGTTCGAGGAGGTACTCCTCGACAGGGCGCTCATCGACTGGTTGGGGTTCGGAGTCCGCGAAACGTTTCGCGAGTTCGTCGGCGTGGTCGCGAGGATCTCTCGGATCGATCTGGGCATCAGGTCTCCAGGAACTTGGGTCTCGCTGCCATGGCGTGAACGATGAACTCGATGCCCTCTGCTTGGGTGACACCGATCTCGTGCGCCTCGTCAGCCTGCCCGAAGTGGCCGTGGGCACGACCTAGCGATGTCCGCTCGGCCTCAGTTACGACCCAGAGGCGAGTTGAGGTCCGCGAGCCGCCGGAGGTCGTCGTCGGTGCCGACGGCGATGATTACGTGGTCGGGCTCGATTTGGGTCGACCCCTTCGGGTTGGTGATGAAGACGCCGCCTGGCGCCCGCAGCGCAAGAACGAGAGCGCCGCTCTTCTCGCCGAGGTCCGCGTCTCGAAGCGTCTTGTCAGCGAGGTAGGAGCGCGGCGCGACATGGAACTCCTCCATCCGGAACTCCAAGGATCGCTCGTGCATGACGACGTCGACGAACTCGGCGACGTTCGGCCGCGCAATGAACGACGCCATACGGGCGGCGCCGAGTTCTTGCGGGTTGACGACGCGGTCGGCGCCGGCCTGTTCGAGTTTGGCGACCGATTCTTCCTCGCGTGCGCGAGCGACGATGAAGAGCCCGGGGTTGATGGCTCGTCCTGACAAGGTCACGAAGAGGTTCTCCGCGTCGCCTTGTAGCGCAGCGACCAGCGATCTCGCCTGCTCCAGTTTGGCCTCCCTCAGGACGCTGTTGAGCGTGGCATCGCCGACGACCACCGGGAAGGGAATGCCGGTGGTTCGTTCGGCGTCGGCGTCGATGACCACGACGCGGTGCCCAGCTTGATGGAGATCATGGGCGATCGCGCGGCCGACGCGTCCCCAGCCGCACACCACGGTGTGGTTCTGCACCGCGCTCAGTTCCTTGTCCATGCGTCGCCTCCCGACGAATTCGAGCAGCTCTCCCTCGACCACCGTCTGCACAGCGAGCGTGAACGTGTACAGCACCGTCGAAACGCCGACGCCGATGAGCGCCATCGTGAACACCTTCTCGGCGGTCCCGAAGACCTCGACCTCGCGGAACCCGACCGTCGTCACGGTGGTGACGGTCTGATACGCCGCGTCGAGCAGCGTGAATCCGAAGGCCCAGTAGCCGATCGTCCCGGCGACGAAGACCGTGGCGACCATGGCCAGAGCAAGCCGAAGTCGTCCGATCGGGGAGTCCATGCGCTGACGCTACAACAGCCGACATGGTCCGTTGCCGGTCGCCCTCGCGTTGGAGCCTCAACCGAAACCCGACATGGCGATAGGTGCCACCCTGGAGGCACCTAGGGTATTGTCGGCGCCGCGTGACCCCGCAGGTGCTGGCGTTCGAGGGAGCGGCCCGTGGTTTGGACCCGATCGGTGAGCACCGACTCCCCCCGCGATCAGACGGCGGGAACCCTTGGCACCTTTGGTGGGGTCTTCACGCCGAGCATTCTCACCATCCTCGGACTTGTCCTCTTCCTGCGCGTTGCGTATGTCGTGGGGTCGGTTGGATTGGTCCAGGCCCTGGTGATCCTCGCGCTCGCGACATCGGTCTCGGTCTTGACCAGCGTCTCGCTGGCCGTGCTGGCCACGAACCTGCGGGTGAGGGGCGGGGGGGAGTATTTCCTCATTTCCCGAACCCTTGGAGTTGCGTTCGGCGGTGCGGTCGGAATCGTGCTCTATCTGGCGATCTCGGTCTCGATTGCCTTCTACGCGATCGGCTTCGCCGAGGCGGTTGTCACTGCGCTCGGCCGTGAGAGCGCGGGCCTCGTCCAAATGGTCGCGGCCGGACTGGTGCTGGTGCTCGCTGCCGTGGGCGTCGTGGGCGCCGACGTGGCCACCAGGCTTCAGTACCTCGTCATGGCACTGCTGGTCATGGCCGTGGGTTCGTTCTTCGTAGGAGCACTGGGCGAATTCAGTGCCGGTCGGCTCTCCGACAACGTCGGCAAATCCGCCTCCGGCGTTGGCTTCTGGGAGGCGTTCGCAATCTTCTTCCCGGCGGTGACCGGCTTCAGCCAGGGCGTGGCCATGAGCGGCGACCTCAAGTCACCGGGTCGGTCCATCACCCGGGGCACGTTCGCTGCGGTTGGTTTGTCGACCGTCGTGTATCTGGGAGTCATCGTGGTTCTTGCGGGCGGCGCCCCGGCGGCGGTGCTGGTGGAGGACACGACCACGATCATGGGGGACCTGTCGCTCGCGGGCTGGACGATGCTGGTGGGTGTGCTCGCGGCGACCGTGTCGTCAGCGCTGGCGTCGACGCTGGGGGGACCACGGGTGCTCCAGCGACTCGGCGAAGATCGGGTGCTACCCGGGTTCGAGCATTTCGCGGCGGGTTCGGGGCCTGCCAACAACCCTCGCCGCGCCGTCGGCGTTTCGGTGGTGATCGCTCTCGTTACCGTCGCCGCCGGCGATCTCAACGCCATCGCCCCGGTGATCTCGATGTTCTTCCTTGCGAGCTACGGGATGATCAAC
Organism: Acidimicrobiaceae bacterium; assembly: GCA_024641655.1. Taxonomy (GTDB): domain Bacteria; phylum Actinomycetota; class Acidimicrobiia; order Acidimicrobiales; family UBA8592; genus JAHECR01. The sequence continues at coordinate 41,593 of JAHECR010000026.1, read as the reverse complement.
TACGCCACCTACTACGAGTTCCGAGCCGGGAGCACCGCGTTCCGGCCCCGGTTCCGCTGGGGCGATCATCGGGCAAGCCTGGCGGGAGCGATCGCGTGCGCGGGAGCGATCGTGGCGATCAACCCACTGGCGGGAACTCTCGCGGCGCTGGTTCTGGTGGGGCTGTACAGCTACCTGCGCCAGCGCGATGTGACGGCGCGGTGGGTCGACAGCGCAGGTGCGCACCACTACACGCAGCTGCGCCAGCACCTGCACTCCCTGGCTGACGAGCCCATCGGCTCGCGCGATTGGCGGCCCTGCATCCTCGCGTTCGTGCCGCGCGATCCCACCAACCGGCGCCGTATGGTCACCATGGCGTCCTGGCTCGAGGGGGGGTCGGGGTTTCTCACTGCAGTCCGGGTTCTCGAGGGCTCGGGACCCCTGTGGCGCCGTCAGGCTCGAGAGATCGAGGAGGACCTCGGCGCCGAGATTCGCGAGCTCGCCGACCGCGCGTTCGCTCGGGTCCTGGTTGCGGGCGACGACGACGTCGGTGTGCAGACTCTGGTGCAAGCGCACGGGATCGGCAACGTGCGCGCGAACCTCACGGTGTTCGGTGTGCGCGATCTTCGGGGCAGCGAAGCCGACCGGCAGACCTACGGGTCGATGTTGCAGAACTGCGTACGCTTCGGCACCAACGTCGCAGTCATCAACGTGCGCGACGATGCTTGGCAGCGTTTCGAGGCCACACCCGAGGGTGAGCGCTCCATCGCACTGTGGTGGTCCGACGACCAGGTGGGGCAGCTGATCACGCTGCTCGGCTGGCTCTGCCAGCGCCACCGGGACTGGGACGACGCCTCCATCGTGGTCTACGTGCCCCAGGTTGCCGACGAGGATGAGACCCCCCGCGTCGCCAAGCTGCTCGAGGACGCCCGCATTGACGCCGACGTGGTAGCGGTCGAGCGATCCCCGGCGGCGTTCGCCGCGGCCTTGGGCGGTGCCACGTTGGCGCTTGCACCCCTGCGAGTTCGTCGCGGGACCGCCATCGGCCCGTTCGAGACACCGCTCGGGATGCTCGTGGAGAGCCTTCCACTGGCCGTGATGATCCTGGCCACCGAGACCCTCGACCTCGACGCGGAGCCAGATGAGGGTCAGGTGGCGGAGCTGGCACGGGCTGCCGACCAGGCCAGGGAGGCTGCCAAGTGGGTGGCCCAGCTCGACCACGAGGCAGCCCGCCTGCTCGTCGAGGTGGAGTCGTTGCGGCTGCGCCTCGAAGGAGAAGCCCTCGAACCTGCCAGCCGCGCCGAACTCGAACAGCGGCTCATCGAGACCGATACCGCCGCCAACAAGGCCTATCGCAAGTACGTTGATGCCCGATCTCGCAGCGCCCGGCTCGACGCCAGGGTCGCCGAGTTGGACTCGGCCCACGGGAGCCGTCGAGCTGACCCCGACATCTGGCGAAGCGCAGGCCCCTTCCACGGCTGAGGCTGGTGCGGACTCAGCCCCCCAGCGGCCTGGCGCCCATCAACGCATCGAGGGAATTCGTGACCCATCCAACAACGCGGCGGTGGCGAGCCACAGGACGATCGTGACCGCTCAGGCGACGATCGCGCCGACACCGACTTCGAAAGGCATGCGAATGCATGGCAAGACGCCCAGACCAGTCGGCCCGATACGTGATCGCTTGGCCCCGGCCGTGCGCGGTGCAATGCTGACCGGTCCACGGTTACGCGATACTTCGGTGATGAGACCAGACCGCAGCGCGACAACCGTGATCGTTGGCGGGGGGCACAACGGGCTGGCGATGAGCAAACGACTGTCCGAGCGCGGCATCGACCATGTCGTCCTCGAGCGCGGCGCGGTTGCCAACTCGTGGCGATCACAACGCTGGGACTCGTTCACCCTGCTCACCCCAAACTGGCAGACCCGTGTGCCCGGTCAGGAGTACGCCGGCGACGACCCCAATGGGTTCATGACCGGTACGCAGCTCGTCGAGTTCCTCGAGAACTACGCTGGCGCTGTCGGAGCGCCGATCCACGAAGGTACGACCGTGACCGCGATCGCGCCGGCCGACGAGGGCTACGAGGTGTCGACCGATCAGGGCACGTGGCGGTGCCGCTGCGTGGTATTGGCGAGCGGCGCCTGCAATCTGCCGTCGGTTCCGGCGTTCTCGACGGCGATGCCGAGCGACGTCGAGTCGGTCGATCCGCTGGAGTACCGCAACCCCGAGCAGCTTCCCGATGGCGGCGTGCTCATCGTCGGGGGAGCTGCCACAGGGGTGCAGCTCGCGCAGGAGATCCACGCGTCGGGTCGACCCGTCACCTTGTCAGTCGGCGAGCACGTGCGTCTGCCACGCACCTATCGCGGGCGTGACATCCAACACTGGATGGCGGCGATCGGGCGCCTGGACGAACGTTACGACGAGGTCGAAGACATCCTGAAGGCGCGCAAGGTCGCGTCGCCGCAGTTGGTCGGAACGCCCGAGCGTCGGACGTTGGATCTCAACGAATTGACGGCGCGGGGAGTGCAGCTTCGTGGCCGGCTCGGCGTGGTGCGCGATGGCGTTGCCATGTTCTCGGGTGGTCTGCGCAATCACTGTCTGCTCGCGGACCAGAAGCTCAATCGGCTCCTTGACGACATCGACGAGTGGATCGCGAACGAAGGGGTCGATGGTGAGGTCGCGCCGTCGGAGCGGTCAGATCCGACGCGCGTGCCCGAGAACGCGCCGCTCATGCTCGACTTGAAGCGTGGCGAGGTGCGCAGCGTCGTCTGGGCCACGGGGTTCCGCCCCGATTTCTCGTGGCTCGAGCTTCCGGTGTTCGACTCGGCAGGGCGGCTTCGTCACGACGGCGGCGTCGTCGATGCACCTGGCGTGTACTACCTCGGAGCGACCTTCCTTCGTCGGCGGAAGTCGAGCTTCATCCACGGATCGCTCGACGACACCGAGGATCTGGCGAACCATCTCGCCGGCTATCTCGCCGGCCCGTTGTGATCAGCGTTTGGTGCCCACGTAGCCGAAGACCTCGATGGTGCCCCTGAGCGGGAGCCCGTCGCGGACCTGTGACCGGGCGAGCTCGGTCGCTCGGGCGACGAAGTCGTCCTCCCCGATGCTCTCGATCGCCTCGTACGCAGGCCCCGTGGCGGCCAGACCGCGCGCATAGGTCTCGGGATCGGGGTATTCGAAGGAGAACGGGATCTCGAAACGTTCGGCAACGTCGAAGCCTCGATCGACAAGGAACGCCTCGCCCACTCCGGGCCGCCCCAGCGCGACCATGTCGGCTTGATGGCGGATCTTGTCGTCGGTGGCCCACTGGAACGGCTGCATCATCCAGGCCCCGGGGGACTTGCCGACGTTGCCCCACACGGTGATGCCGAGCCGTCCGTCCGGAGCGAGCACACGGTGGGCCTCGTCGACGGCGGCGGGCGTCGTACCCCAGATCCCGCGAAAGCTCGTGACGATGTCGAACGACTCGTCCGCCCAGGGGAGGTCCTCCATGTCGCCGACGCGGATGTCGGCGTCGGGGCTGCGGTCTCGGGCGATCGCGATGAGACGGGGCGAGGCGTCGATGCCGGCACACGTGGCTCCTCGGATGCCGGCGAGCTCGAGTGCGAGCCCGGATCCGCATGCCATGTCGAGGAGCCGGTCGCCGCCCCCCACGGCGAGTCGGTGGTGCATCGCGACGTATTCCCGACACTGCGCGGGCTCGCTCAGCGTTGCGAACTCGGCTGCCCGCCGACCCCATCCCTCATCGACCATTTCCCAGGACATCGGTGGGCCTCCCCTGTTTCCTGCTCACGATAGAAGGCCTGGCCGTCTGGTGCCCGCCGTTGCCCCTTCGCCTCGCTCGCTTGTTAGTGTCGCGAGCGCTACGAAAGGGGGGCCGTCATGGCCGAAGAAATCAATGGTGTGCCCTGCGACAAGATGTTCGGTGCGATCGCGAAATTCCGCGAGAACAGCGACCTCGCGCAGTTCAGGTTCTCCGCGAAGAACGAGTGGATCGAGGGGACGGCGAGTCAGTCGAGAGTGCACGAGTGGTACGGCATCGGCGCGGACCACACGTACGCCGAGGAGTTCTCCTACAAGGCTGATCACCCGACGCTGGGTCATGGTCACGGTCCCACCCCCCAGGAGTACGTGCTTCACGCGCTGGCTGCGTGCATCACCGCGGGCGTCGCCACCGGAGCTGCGGCGCGCAATATCACGCTGCATCGCGTCAGCTCGACCGTGAGCGCCGACATTGACGTGCGTGGCGTGCTCGGCGTCGACCCCGATGTCCGGAAGGGCTTCAGTGGCGTCACCATCGAGTTCGACATCGACGCCGACTGCGACGAAGCGCAAAAGGACATGCTCATGGCGGGCGCCGCCAAGTACTCGGCGGTGTTCGACATGCTCGCAAACCCGACTGAGGTCACGGTCTCGCGCAAGAGCTGAACGCAATGGGCCGGCGCGGATCCAGACGGACTGGCGCTTGCTCCCATTGGCGCTACGCGTCGAGATCAGTCGCTGACCTCTATCTGCAGGCCGGGCACCCAGTCGACTTCGATCACGGGGTCCGGATAGGTGGTATCGGCGATCTCGGACCGCAAGAAGTCGACGGTGCCGGGTGCGGGTCCGCCGGCGATGACCAGCCGCACGTTGCCGGGCTCGATCTGCGTGTCGACGAGGCGGTGCGCAGGATGCGTGGCGCTCCACTCTTCGAGGACCGTCGAGACATTGAGCACGAACGAGGTGTCGCGGTCGATCGCCCGGGAGTTGCCCCAGACAGGAACGACCACCGCCACGGCAGCGACGACGAGCACCGCGCCGAAGGCGAGAACCCGCGGGTCGCGTACCGACGGTGAGGCGATGAAGTCGGTGACGAGCAGCACGACCACTGCCGCTCCGATGACCGCGAGCACGTTCACTCCGTAGAGCAGGGCAGCGCCTCGCGCGAGTGTCCATTCGCGGCGCTCGAGGACGATGCCGATGGTTGCCAGAGGCGGGACGAGGGCCACGGCGATCGCAACGCCGGGGACGACGCCGGACAGGTCCTTGCGGACGACGCTGTACATGCCCGCGGTCCCCGCTGCCAGCGCGATCACCAGGTCCCGGAGCCGTGGCGTGGTCCGCGACAACTCCTCACCGGTGAGCTCGCTGACGACCAGGACCGACGAGATGACCCAGGCGAACCCCACCGCGAGCAGCGACGACAGCGCAACGATCAGGGCCAGCCGAAGTGTCTGCCGGAACAGCCCCAGCGTCAGCGCTGCGGCCATGCCGAGCACCGGCGTCATCATCGGAGCGACCACCATCGCCGCGATCACCGCAGCAGGTTGGTCGTTGGCCAGCCCGAGCGACGCGATGAGCACCGACAGCGTCATGAGCAATCCGAACCGCGCCAACCACGGCGACCCATCGGCCACGAGCAACACCCGCAGGATCTGGACGCGTTCGGCGGGCGCGTAGACCCAATGGGCTTCGTCACTCGCGGGCGCAGCCGACGCCAGCATCTCGGCCAGGTTGTTCGTGTCGGGAGCGAGACCCGTGGCGATCACCCCCGACGACCCGGCCCGCTGCGCGATCCTGTCCTGCTCGTGGGTACGCAACTCCGGTCGTGTCGCCATCTCCAGAACCTGGCAGCTGCGCCGCTACGAACCTAGAGAAGAAGGTCACCGGCCGTGTGGTGGCCTCGGGGAGCCGGCCTCATTCAGAAATGGGTCCATGCCTCGTCGAGGGAGCGGTGGACCTCGTCGAGAGTTGCCCCGAGCTGCCTCGCCGTCACGATGAGGCTGTCAGCGGCGTCGAGGAGGCCGCGGGCGCGATCGGCGGCGCTCGCCGTGGGCGATTCCAGCACGAACGAGCCCTTGCGCCCGCGCGTCGCGATGACCGAGTCCGACTCCAGGAGTTCGTAGGCTTTGGCAACGGTGCCCTTCGCCAGACCCAGGTCAATGGCAAGTTGGCGGATCGTCGGGAGGCGATGGCCCGGTGCGAGCGTGCCCGCAGCCACCATGCGAACGATCTGTTCGCGTATCTGCTCATAGACCGGGAGCGGAATCGACGGATCGACGCTGAGCAACATCGCGTTCGGTCAGGCTGCTGCGGCCGGCAGCGGCTGATCCAGTAGCGAGTCGAGGCCCAGACGCCGGTTCTGCCACCACGAAGAGAGCGCGTAGAGCCACGCGGCGGCCGACAACGCAGTGGCGACGACCCCGAGACTGTCTTCGAAGTGCACTGCGCCATGAGCGATGAGGGCCAGGCCGAAGTACGTCGCGGGCTGCGCGAGACCCCTTCCAATCGCCAGCGAACGGGCGAGGTCGTCCGCGCTCGTCAGGCCCGTCGCGAGTGCCGGCCGGGCCCGACCAGCGACGCGTCGCTGCATGATGTGCGCTCCGGTCATGATCGCCAGGGCAGCGATCCCCCACCCGAGGGCGTCGCCGGCATGGTTGACGGTCATCGAGCCGGCGATCGTCACCAGACCTAGCCCGGTGACCACGAGCATGCGCCGACGCCACGGGGCCGGAAGATACTGCTCGACCGAACGACGTGCCAGTGAGGCGGTACGAGGACCCATCGGGCGCCGTACGTGGTGGAGCTGCGCAGCCATGGAGCCCACGGCCACGCCACCCACTCCGTAGAGCAGGAGGTCGCCGTGAGCCGAAGTACCGAAGATCCACCACGTGATCCCGGCGAGCCCAGCCATGTTGCGGGCCCAACGAGTGCGCCCGAGCCAGCGGGTCAAGAGCCGCTGCTGATCGGGTGCGACCGCGAGGTGCTGGGCGATCCGCTCGGCATCGGGGTCGATACCTGCGAGCATGACGCCGATTCGGGCCAGCAATACCGCGACGGCGAGCGCCACCAGCAGCAGAACGACGAGCTCAGCGGCAGACCGGGAGGTATTCGACCCCGAGCGAGCCAGGAGCACCACCGGGGTCGTGGCCGCGGCGCCCAGGGCAATCAATCCAAGTCCGTTGTGGCGTGTGAGCCAGCGGGGGAGGCGTTTCATCAGGGGCTCCTTGACGAAGCACACGTGCCGGGTCTGGTCCGGAGGGTGGCGGCGGGAAGAATGTCTTGACTGTCATATTGTCACAGGACATTATGACATAAGTCAAGTGGAGAATTGCTGCTCCATCCCCAAGCCCAAAGGCAGGCGCCATGACGGCGACCGACGCTTCCGTCGCTCCGGACTCCGGTTTCAGTGACCCCATCGACCTCCTCGTTCCGCGGCCGCGTCCCTGGTGGTTCCGCTTGGTGGTCGCGACGATCGCGATCTGTGGGGTTGGACTGATCGGCTACGGCTGGCAGTTCGGTCTCCTGCGTCCAGCGCCTGACTGTTGCGGGAGTGGTGACTCGATGCCGCAGTTGGGCCTCTCCCACCAAGACGGCGCCGCCACGGTGGTGACGTACTTCTTCAACTCGAGTCCTCGGGCGATCACCATCGACTCGGCCGAGGTGTCCCTCGACGGCGCGTCAGTGGTCGATGTCGCTCCCTTTGTCGAGCCCGGGGCCTGGCAGATGCCGCCACAGGAGCTGGCTCCCTTTCCGTACCGGGTCGAAGCGCACAGCAGTGTGTGGCTGGCGATCAGCTTCGTGCCCGAACGCTGTGACGGCGATGGTGGCGACTGGGGCAGTGTGACCCTTGACCTCGCGGTCGCCGACGGCCACTGGTACCCGACCTTCGGTCGGACCTACTCGCTGGTGGACCCCATCGTCGGGGCCGGGCCAGGGCGCCTCGGCATGCTCCCTCCCGCTGCGCTCGACGATGCCCTGCAGGGCATCGATCGGCCGCTCGAAGGAGCGTGCGCCCTGCTTGGACGCAACTGATCCGCCGGTCTCCCAGCACCGGCGGATCAGCCGGCTTCAGTGGGCGAAGCGCACGTTGGGGAGCACCCGGCCGATGGCATGAGGCAGCCACCACGCCTTGTCGCCGATGAGGTAGAGCACCGCCGGCACGAGCACGAGCCGGATCACGAAGGCGTCGAGCAGCACCGCAGTGCCGAGGATCAGGCCCATCTCCTTCATGGGCAGGGTGCCCGCGATGGCGAAGGTGTAGAACACCGCGATCATCACGCCGGCGGCGGCCACGATCGGTCGGCCAGTGTGCGCGATCGAGCCCTCGACGGCCTCCGCCGCGTCACCGGAGCGTTCGAAGTGCTCACGCGTCGAGGCCAGGAGGAACACTGTGTAGTCCATCGAGATCGCGAACACCAGGGCGAAGAAGAACAGCGGCGCCCACGACGTCAGGTACCCCTGGCTCTCGAACCCCATTGGCCCGGCGGCCCAGCCATGCTGGAACGCCAACGCCCCGATGCCGAAGGCCGCGCCGACCGAGAGCAGGTTGAAGATCACGCCGACGAAGGCCACGATCACCGCCTGGAGCGCCACGACGAGCAACAGGAAGCCCAGCACCAGCACCACGCCGATGACGACCGGCGCCCGGTTCCGCAGGGTCTGGTCGAGGTCGTGGTTCTCGGCCACCGGGCCGCCGACGAGGACGTCCGTGGGCAGGGTGTCGCGCAGGGTCTGGACCAGGCCGAGCGCCTCGCCGGAGGAGGGGTCGAAGGCGGAAATCGCGTTGATCATGGAAGCGCCCGCCATGCCCGGCTGTGGCGGGAACGCCATGGCAATGCCCGGCGTGGCGTTCACCTGCTCGGCAACCGCTTGGGCGTCGGCGCCTGCGGGAACGATGATCTGGATGGGGCCCGGACCCCCCGGACCGAAGGAGGATGCGAGCAGGTCGTAGCCCTCGCGGGCCTGCTCGTCCTTGGGGAGCATGGTGATGCTGGGCATGCCGGTGGCGAGACCCAGCAGCGGCGTGGCGAGCCCCAACAGCAGGACGGCGGCGCCTGCCGCAACGAGGACCTTGCGCTTCTGAATCCGCTGGGCGAGGCGGGCGAACCGGGCGCTGCGGTGATCGCCGACGGAGTGCCATGGGAGGGGGAAGCGGTCGATTCCCTTGCCGAGGAGCGCGGGGAGCAGGGTGAGTGCAGCGAGGAGCACGAATCCGACCGACAACATCATCCCCGCGGCCATCGATTGGAAGGCAGGAATCGGCACGAGGAGGACCGCTGAGAGGCTGATCAGCACGGTGAGGCCGGAGAACAGCACCGCCTTGCCGGCGGTGTCCATGGTGATGCCGGTCGCATGCTCGGGGTCATCGGGGTGCGCGTGGAGCGCGGCGCGGTAGCGGGTCACGATGAAGAGGGCGTAGTCGATGCCGAGCGCCAGCGCGAACATCATGGCGAAGTTGAGCGTCCAGATCGACAGGTCCGTGACCTTGGTGATGCCGTAGAGCACACCCATCGACGCGAGCAGCCCCGAGGCGGTGAGCAGGAGAGGAAGGCCCGCCGCTGCGAGGGTTCCGAAGGCGAGGACGAGGATCACTGCGGTGACCGGCCACGTGAGGATCTCGGCTTTCATCATGCCTTCGCGGTTCACGGCGTTGAAGTCGGCCCAGAACGCCGGCGAGCCGGTGAGGGCGACAGTGAGGTCGCCACCCTCACCGGCCGTCGACAGCTCGCCGACGGCGTCATGGATCCGCTCGGCAGCCCGGACCGCTTCGGTAGGGTCCACCAGGGCGCCTGCCTGGATCATCACGGTGTGACCGTCGGGTGCCGGCTGGGCCGCCATGGCCGGGCCGAAGGCGGGCTCCGCGTCGAGCACCGCCGTGGCGTCGGCGATCGCCTGCTGGAATGCCGGATCGTCTATGCCGGTCTGGACGCCGTGGATCACCACGACGGCGGACTGCGAAGACAACCCGCCGAACTGTTCGTCGACGATCTGGCGAGCGGCCAGCGAGTCGCTGCCGTTCACCTCCCACATCGCACCCGAGAGCGCATGCTCGAGCTTCGGCGCGAAGACGCCGAGGCCCACGGCGAGGATCGCCCAGGCGACGATCACGTAGCGCCGGGAACGGTGGGCCCACCGCCCGAGGCGCGCGAGCGGTGTGTGATCGATGACAGCGTCGGACATGGGTGATACCTACTTCGTGACTATGAAGCGATGGATAGGGTCGGGGAGGGGTTGGGGGGAGGCGCGACGAGCGCTCTTCAGGCCGAGAACGTGCGAGCGTTCTCGCGGACCTGCTCGCGCAGGCGGTCGCAGACGGTCGAACACAGCGAGACGAGACTCGGATCGGTGACCGAGTAGAACGCGGCTGTGCCCTCGCGTCGTCGGCCGACGACGCCGGCATCGTGCAACACCCGCAGGTGCTTGGACACGTTCGCCTGGCTGGTGTGGAGACGCTCGACGAGCTCGCCCACGTTCATCTCGGCGCCGGGCCCGGACTGGAGCAACGCGCTGAGGATCGACAGTCGGGTGGCGTCACCGAGCACACGGAAGCGTCCGGCGATGTGTTCGAGCATCTCCGGTGGGAGCACGTCGGGCATGAGCCAACTATATAACTATGAAGCGATGAAGTGCAACTCCCTTCCTCCAGCCGCATCGCAAGCTCGGCGCTACGCTTCCCCGAACCCCATGAGCACTCCGACGCTCCCGCCAGACGACCCCACCGACTCCACACCAGACCCCTCGCCCGCGCCCGCCGTTCCCCGGCCCCGGAACCAGCGCCGCCACGGCATGGATCCCGAGAATCGTCGCCGGGTCCTCGAGTCCACGGCGATGCGGACGTCGCCGGGGTGGGTGACGCACTTCACGCTGATGATGTTGTTCTCGCTCCTCATCGTCGTGATGGGGCTCTCCGCGGGGTCACCGGCGTTGGTCATCGGCGCGATGTTGCTCGCGCCGCTGATGACGCCGGTGCTCGGGACAGCTGCGTCGCTGACCATGGCTCTCGGCCGACCCTTACGTCGCTCGCTCCTGGTGCTGACCACGGCGTCGCTCGGCTCGGTGGCGCTGGCGTGGCTCTTCAGCCTTGGTCTGCGCGAAGGTCCCCTCAGCAGCGAGATCCTTGCCCGGACCAGCCCCGACGCCCGCGACCTCGTGGTTGCCCTCGCCGCCGGCGCCGCAGCTGCCTACGCAACCGCCCGGGCCGACCTTTCCAATGCCCTACCCGGGGTCGCCGTTGCCGTTGCGCTCCTCCCTCCCCTCGCCGTCGTCGGCATGACTATCGAGAGCGGCCGAACCGATCTCGCCGCAGGCGCGCTGCTGCTCTACCTCACCAACCTCGCGGCGATCGTCGCGGCCGGAGTGGTCGTGTTCGTCATCACCGGCTTTGCGCCGCCCCGCCGCCTCGCCACGACCTCGAGGCGCGTCGCCATCGGCGCGGGACTCGCAGCGGTCGTCGTGGTCATCGTCTCGATTCCCCTGATGGCTGCCAGCTTCCGGGCCGCCGACCGGGCCCGCGAGCGGCAGGCCGTCGAGGAGGCGATCCGGGTGTGGTTGGTGGGAACCAGCGACCAGGTCGACGAGTTCTCTCTTCGAGACGACGCACTGTCGCTGCGGCTCATCGGCCTCGATGAGCCCCCGCCCGCCGCGCAGCTCGAGGATCGCATCCGGGCGATCCTCGGTGAGACGGCCACCGTCACCATTCGCTGGACCCAGGAGCATCTCGTCGGTTCACAGGAACCCGGCCCATCGGCCGGCGAGCTCCTGGCCGCCGACGTGGCGTCCATCGTCGACCAGTGGCTCGCTGCCGGCGGCGTGGACAGCTACGACGTGACGCGCATCGACGTGGGGGAGGCGACGGTTGCGATCGACGTCACGTCGGCGCAAGCGCCACCGCGTGTCGAGTCCCTGAGCGACCTCCTCCGCGCAACGCTCGATCTCAGTCCCGAGCTCGAGATCAACTGGACGCCGCGCACGCTGCTTCGACCCGGCACGGCGGACACGACGCTTGTCGAGGCGCAGGCCCAGCTACACGCCGTGGTGAACCAATGGCTGCTGTCGGTCCCGGGCATCGAGGTGAGCGATCTCGACTTCGACGGCGAGACGGTCACGGTCGATCTTGTCGGGACCTCGGCGCCCGATGGCCGTGATCTCGAGAGTCGTCTTCACGCTGCACTCGACGACGCCACGGTGGACATCGAGGTCTGGTTCTCGCAGCGCCAGGCGGTCGTCCCTGCACCGACGCCGACTCCCGTACCCACCCCCACGCCGACCCCAACGCCCCAACCGGTGCCATCGCCCGACAGGGACTCGGCACCGCAGCCATCGGGGTCGCCGACGCCGGCCGGCTGACCACCGCGTTACGATCCTGCGTCTCAGCTGGCGAGCGGCCGTCCGAAGGGGAGCGTGTCCTGCCAGGTCGACAGGTACTCCTCGGCCCGCAGGCAGGCCCCGAGGAACCTGCCGTCGCGGTGAGCGCCGGCGCTGAGTAGCGCCTCGGCGATGGCTGCCGATGCGGTGGCGATGACATCGTCGGGGTCGGAACCCCCGGTCGGCCAGTCGGCGAAGATCGGGCCTGCCGTCGTGATGAAGTCGGGCAGCACCTCCGCGCCGGAGCGCTGGAGGACCGCAAGGGCGCGCGCGGTGTACGGGAGAGGCTGGTGGGGGACGAGGGCTTTGACGCGAAGCTTCTGCGCGGTCACGTGATCGACGGCAGCCATCTTCGAGCCGACGAACACGACGTCGGCGCCCGCCTGGTACACCTTCCACGATGCAGGCGCGTCCTCACCCACCATCGAATCGCCGGCTTCGGCCCATCGGGCCCGCAGCTCGGCGGCGGTTCGTTCCTCCATGAGTGCGCCCGCCGCGGTCGAGACGGCGATGACCCTGCCCCCGTGCGCCTCGACCGCGTCCGCAAGGGCTGGACCATGGGCTCCGAAACCTTCGATGGCGACGGTGCGGCCGTCGAGTCCGATCACGGTGTGGGCGCCGAATGCCGGACCGAACCCCGCGAGGTGGGTACGCAGATCGTCGTCGCCGACCGGGCTAAAGCGCCGCGGATTGCGCCCGTCGATGCTCGTGATCGAGTCGAGTTGGTCCGGGTCGACGCCCTTTCCCGCGTCGAGGGCGAGGGCGCCTGATGCCGCGTCGTCGCGTAGCTCGGCAGCGAAGGCCGCGACGGCGGCGTCACGGTCCCCACCGGCGGCGTTGATGCCGGCTGACGCGCCACCGCGCCGCATACCGAAGACGGCGAACGAGTACGTCAACGAACGCGCCAGGTCCTCGGCGCCGCCCTGCAGGATCTTGGGAGCGCACCGGACGACGCCGGCGCTCGGCGCTCCGGGTAGGTCGGTCACGACGAAGGCGTTGGTTGTGGAGAGCTTGCGGAGCATCACGGCGTCACCATGTCACCACCGAGGAGGAGCCGTCCAGCCGATGGAGTTTCGTCAGCGCCCGCCGGGCATCTCGATCGACACGACGTTGTCGCTCCGGTGCGCGTCAGTGGTGACGGCGCCGATCTCGGCGAGCAGCGAGCCGTTGGGACCGACGTCGCCCAACACCACGTCGATCGTGTGCGTGCCCGCCGGGAGGAACTCCGCAGCCGCACAGATCCAGCCGTCGTCGCCTGCGTCGCAGCGCCATGGAAGGGTGGCGTCGACGCTGGCGACGGTCGCGCCGCTCACTGCGATGGCCACCACCACTCCCTCCGCGAGATCTGGACCGTGGTTCGAGGCTTCGAGCACCACGATGGTCCCGTTGCTCGCAGGCAGGGGGCCGATCGCGGTGAGGGTCAGATCGGCGGTTGCGGCGGGGTTGGACCCGCTCGTGGCCGGCCGCAGCGGCGGAAGGATGGTCGGAGGTGCAGATGGCCCCGGCGTCACGGGGCCTTCGGCGAGGATCGAGTCCGAGGTCGCGTCGATGGCCGAAGGGAAGCGCTCGTCGTTGCGTTCGATGCTGCCGGCGGCGGTCGTGTCGTCGACCGAGGCGGAAGTGATTGCGAGCGGGATGGCGACGACTGCCGTGAGCGCGGTGGAGACGACGAACGCGGTCAGCAGACCGATCCGTCGGCTCGTTCGGGCCGCACTCGTCACCCCGTGGAGAACATCGCTCAACATGTACCGTCGCATCGCTCGACTCTGGAACCACGTGACGGAAGCTGCCGAGCAGCGTCACGCACCCTGGGGTGATCGAAACCACCGACGCCCATCGGGAGTATCGACGGTTCTGGCCGTGAGATGGCATGGGCAATGCTGCCCAGACGGTCGGATCGGTGTCGCCCGACCCGCGTCGCGGTGATCATGTCAGCTCGAAGCGAGCGGCGCGTCGGACTTCGTCACCGGCGTCGTCGAGCCCGGTGACGAGCAGGTCGTAGTGGCCCGGTCCCGCCTCGCGTAGGCCACTCGAAGCAACGATGTACGGCGCCGTTCCGGTGACGCGGCCACGATCGATCTCGCCGCCGTCGACCCGGTAGAGCACCCAGCTGGCGGCCCGCAGCCCCGCGACGTCGAGCTGGAGCTCGCGAAGGTCGCTGGTCGCAAGCACGAGCCCGTCGAGGTCGACCATCGCGGTCGGCGTTGTGGCGTGCAGACCGGTGACCTGGACCTTCTCTGCGTCGGCACGGACGGCCACCGCAGCGAAGGGACCGCCGACGATGACGGTCACGAGTGCGACCACGACCATCGTGGTGCGCATCGGACCCGACGGCTGCATCGGATCGACACCGGTTCGAGTGATCACCTGGGAGCGGCTCATCGAGAAGCGAGGTGGCCGCTCAGTCCTTCAGGTCGATGATGCCCAGGCGCACTGCGCTCAACACCGCGTGGGTGAGGCTCTGGGTGTCGAGGCGCCGATAGATGGCGTTGAGATGGTTGTGGACCGTCTTCTGGGTGATCCCGAGTTCGCGAGCCACTTGCTTCGTGCTCAGCCCATCGGCGATGCCCTGGAGGATCTCGACCTGGCGAGGGGAGAGGACGTCTTCCTCGGCTTCGCGGGGCAGTTGGGCCTGGGCGACCGACAACATCGACGAGGCCAACGCCGGTGAGAGACCGGTGTCGCCGGCCGCTGCGGCGCGGACGGTCTCGAGCACGTCGGCGAAGGAACACCCTTTGGAGAGATAGCCCACCGCCCCCGCCTCGAGTGCCTGGCGCGTCTTTTCGATGTCGTCGTGCATCGTGAGGACGACAACCTTCGTGCCGGGCACCGACTCGGTGATTCGACGAGTGGCGGTCACGCCGTCGAGCAATGGCATCGAGATGTCCATCACCACCACATCAGGGTGCAGATTCTCCGCGAGACGCACGGCGTCCTCGCCGTTCGAGGCTTCCCCGACGACGCGTTCACCGGCCGACTCGAAGTTCTTCCGCACGCTCTCGCGAAGGATCTGATGGTCATCGGCAAGCACGATGGAAATCACGCTGCCTCCTCTCTGGGGACGATCACGTCAATGGTGGTGCCTGCGCCGGGGGCACTGGTGACAATCAGCTGCGCATCGATCACTTCGGCTCGCTCACGCATGCCGACCAGGCCGAACGCGGTCTCGCGAACGCCGGTCGACTCGTCGAAGCCGTCACCGTTGTCGGCGATGCGGAAGCGTCCGGCATCGTCGTCGACGCGCCAGTCCACCACGACCTCGGTGGCGTTCGCGTGCTTGTCGACGTTGTTCAACGCCTCCTGCAGGATGCGCAACAGCTCATTCTCGACCGGCACGGGAAGGCGCCCGCCGTCGGTTTCGGCGTTGAACGCGACCTTGATGCCTGTCCGCTCCGCGTAACGGGCCATCAGATCCGGCGCCACGACGGCGAGCGGTGCGTTGTCGGTCACGGCGGTGCGCATCTGTCGAAGGGTCTCGCGCAATTCGTCGATGGCTCGCTGGACATCGTGATGGAGCGCATCGAGCTCTGCGGCTTCGGGGGTGCCGGGGTTGTTCCCCTTGATGCGCTCGAGCTCGAAGCTGATGTAGGTGAGCCACTGGCCGAGCCGATCGTGGAGGTCGCGGGCGATCCGGGCGCGCTCCTCCTCCGCTCCGAGAATGCGCAACCGTCGAAACCAGCGGGCATTGTCGAGCGTGAGGGCGAGGGCCTCCCCGAGCCCGCCGAGCAAGCGGACGTCCCGATCCGTGTAGCGACCGACCCGACCGTGTTCGATGGCCAGCAGACCGACGACCTTGCCCCGGGTGCGAAGCGCGGTGTACATGCCACTGCCGCTGCTGGGGTTCAGCCCCTGCCCGGTCACGTCCGACACCAGCATGGGGCCGTCGGCGTCGAGCGCCGATCGCAGATGCGGCGGTATGCCATCGCGTGCAACCGTGGGGGGGATAGCGAGGCCTTCGGCCAACAGTGGGGCCCAGCTGTCGTTGGCGTCGCTCATCGTCAGGATGCCGATCACGTTCGCGTCGAAGGTCTCGATGAGCTGGTTGCGAGTGGTGGTGACCGCTTGCTGCAGGTCCAACGACGAAGGCAGGGTCCGAGCAACCCGGTTCAACACGTGCAGGAGCTCGTTGGTCTCCGCGAGCGTGTCGAGGCGCCCCGCGAGCTGCACCCGGCGTTGCTCGCTGTCGACGAGGCGGTTCTTGATGACGCCGATGGTGGGGATCACCACGACCGTCAGGAGCAGCACGATCCAGCCGTGGCGGGTCGTGAGGCCGAGCGACCCACTGGAGATCGTGGCGCTGATGGCCATGGCTGCGAGTCCTGCGGCGAGGGCAGCCAGGCCGGTGCGCACACCCCACCCGAACGCTGCCGCGGCAGCGGCGACGACGAGGCAGAAGACGAACGGCGACCGAAGGCCGTCGTTCACCCCGACGGCGGCACCCAACAGTGCGGCATCAGTGATCGACATCACCCATTGGGAGCGATCATCGGAGCCCAGGCGAAGCGGCCGCATCGTGCGCCAGGTCGTGATGTCGAGGCAGATCGACATGGTGAGTACCAGCCCGATGTCGCCCTCGGCTGCAGCAGGTGCGGCCAGCGCCGTGCCCAGGACCACGGCGCACCAACGCAGCGCCGCGATCAGGGGTGCCAACATGGCCCGCACCGCGGGCGGCGCCTCCACCTCGATCGCTTCGCCACCGGAGTCGAGGTGGGGCGAGGCGCTGTCGGGCGCAGGAGCGTGCGGGCGGCGTGATCCGGATCTCGTCAGTGGCTCTGCAGCGGTGTCGGTCATGGTCGGGCGACCTGGCAGTGGGGGTTCGAGATGTCGTGAACCTGCCTGCTCGCCGAGTGTACCTTGGCCGCCCGATGCGGCTGGGATGCGACGGGGGCCGAATTCACCAGATGGGACCGGCTGCGACGAGGGCGAGGAACTCGTCCTCAGGGAGCGGGCGCGCCACGAAGTAGCCCTGGGCGGCATCGCACCCGAGCCGTCGGAGCTCGGCCAGCTGCGCCGCCGTCTCGACACCCTCAGCGACCGTCTTGAGCCGGAGGGCCTGCGCGAGGTGGATGACGGCGGTCACGATCGCGGTCTGGTCGGCGTCGTCGGTGGCGAGACCCGAGACGAAGCTCCGGTCGATCTTGAGCACGTCGACGGGGAGCCGCTGGAGGTACCGCAACGACGAGTGGCCGGTGCCGAAGTCGTCGATGGCGATGTGGGTGCCGAGCTGCTTGAGCCGGTGCAGCATGGCGGTGCTCGTGTCGATGTCGTCCATCACCATGCTCTCCGTGAGCTCGAGCTCGACACGACGGGGGTCGATGCCCGAGGTGCAGACCACCTGGGCCAGCTCTTCGATGAAGTCGGGGTGACCGAGCTGGCGGACCGAGAGGTTGACCGCCATACCGATGTCCCCGGTCCGGGGGAGGTCCCGGCGCAGCCGTTCCGCCACCCGGCACGCCTGCTCCAGGACCCATCGGCCGATCGGGATGATCAAGCCGGTGTCCTCGGCAACGTCGAGGAAGCTGATCGGGCTGCGCATCGTGCCGTCGGGCAGTCGCCAGCGGATCAGCGCTTCCGCGCCGGTGATGGCACCGGTATCGAGCGCGATCTTGGGTTGGTAGTGCACCTCGAACTCTTGATCGCGCAGGGCCCGTCGGAGCTCTCGAGCGGTCGTGAGGCGGCCGGCGGCGACCGCGCCGACCGCTGGGTCGAACACCCCGAAGCCGCCGCGTCCTCGTGACTTCGCGTCGTAGATCGCGGCATCGGCGCGGCGAAGCAGCTCGGCGCCTCGCTGGGGGTGGTCGCTGGCTGCGACGACCGCGATGCCGACGACCACCGAGACGTGGATCTCGTCGCCATGGACGGTGAAGGGCGCGGTCGCGGCCTGCTCGACGCGCGCCGCGAGCCCGTCGACGTCTTGCGGGCCGGCGCAGTAGACCGCGAACTCGTCGCCACCGACGCGCGCCAGGAGGCAGTCACCGGGGAAGGCACGCGAAAGTCGCGATGCGAACGCCATCAGCAGGCGGTTTCCGGCCTCGTGGCCGAGGCTGTTCGAGACCGTCCGGAACTCGTCGATGTCGATGAGGAGGAGCGCGCCACAGCTCGTCGGATCGGCGAGGGTGCGATCGAGCTGGAGCAGGAGGTGTTGCCGGTTGGCGAGTCCGGTGAGCGCGTCATGGGTGAGCTGGTGTGCGAGCGCCCGTTCGAGCGCAACGTGTTCGCTGCGGTCGTGCGCGATCACGGTGAGGCCGTGCGTGTCGCCAGTGGGCGTCCGAGCCGGGCGGACGCTGATCGCCAGGTGCATCATGGAGCCATCGGCGCGCGGCACCGACCGCTCGCCATGCCAGGCGCGAGACGTCGCGATCGCGCTCCACACCGCATCGCCGGCAGGACCGTGGAGGAGCACGTCGACCAGCTCACAGGTCTGCGCGTCGTCGGGGAGGTCGAGGTGCTCCCGAGCTGCTCGGTTCGCGAATCGGACGTGCCCGACGGGATCGGTCACGATCACCAGCTCGGTGGCGACGTCGAGCGCGTGACGCAACTGGTCCGCGAGGCCTCCCGCGTGGGTGTCGACGCGCAGCAGCGCGACGTTGTCGCCACCGGAGCGGAACCGTCGCCGACGCTCGGCGGTGGTCAGATCGACGATGAGGTCGTCGTGGGTGGCGTCGCTGGGACGCACGCCGATCGGGGAGTGCTCAGGCATGAACGAGGGACTTTCGACGAGGACCGTCCGCTCGCTTGGTCGAGCACGTGATACGCGCACCCGGACCCCCACTCGGCGACCAGTGTGGCCGCGCCGCGTCGCCGAATCAAGCATCCGCGCCGGGGAACGCCACGCAGCGTGACCACTGAGGACTCCGCCGGCGGGTCGGCTCGGTCGGTCAGTGCGTTCGATAGGCCACGAAGTAGGCCAGTGCTTCGAGTGCCGCAGGAGCGTCGTCGGCCAGGGCGATGTCGGCGAGCACGCGGAGCGCCTCGTCGGTGAGGCTCCTGATCTCACGCTCGATGGCATCGGCAGCACCCGTGTCGATCAGCACCTGCTGGATCGCGTCGAGCTCGTCGTCGGTCAGATCGGGTCGCCCAGCGCGGTCGAGCACCTTTGTCTGCGCGGCTGTCGCACGATCGAACGCCGATGCCAACAGTGGCGTGGGTTTGCCCTCCCGGAGGTCGTCCCCGACGGGCTTGCCGGTGAGCGAGGTGTCCCCGAAGGCCCCGAGCATGTCGTCGCGGAGCTGGAAGGCGACGCCGACAGGGCGCCCGTACGCGGTGAAGGCATCTGCGAGGCGATCGTGGGCACCCGCCATCGCCGCGCCGAGATGCAGGGGGCGCTGCACGGAGTACCGTCCCGTCTTGTACTCGAGGATGAGTCTGGCGCTGGTCTGGCTGGTGCGCCCCGTTGCACCGGCGAGGACGTCGAGGTACTGACCGATGTTCACCTCGAAGCGGAGCTCGTCCCAGATGGCGGCGACCACCGGGTCGGTGCGTTGCACGAGGTGATCGGCGGCAACGTGGGCGACGTCGCCGACGAGGATGGCGACGGCTTCTCCGAAGTGCTCGGCATCACCTTGCCACCTTCGCTCGCGATGGGCGTCGGTGAAGCGCCGCCATGTCGACGGTTCGCCGCGCCTCGACGCCGACCGGTCCATCACGTCGTCGTGGGCGAGGGCGAACGCGTGGAGCATCTCGATCGCGGCGCCGGCGTCGATCACCGCCGGGCTGGTCGGGTCGCCGCCCGCGCCGACGAGGGCCCAGTGGAAGAACGCGGGCCGGATTCGCTTGCCCCCGCCCAACACGAGCGCTTCGAGGGCGTCGAACGGTTCGCGTAGTGCAGCGTCGACCGCGGTCCAGCGCTCTCGCTCGAAGTCGATCAGCGCCCGGAGCCGTCGGTCGATCGGGCCGGTGATGGTCGAGATCGCGGCCGGCACCGCGAGGGGAGGCCAGGGCCCCGAGGCCCCGCTCGTCGGCCTCTCAGCGTTCGTCATCGTCGGGCGCATCCGCGAGCTCGTCGAGCTCGGCAACGATCTCTTCCACCGACAACTGGGCGGCGCGGATGCGGCCCCGGCAGAAGCGGATGAGCGCTGCGGCGCGCTCGACGCGAGTGCCGAGCAGGTCGACATCGATGGCATCGTCGTCGAGTTGCTCGAGGATCGACTCGAGCTCGGCCAGCGCGTCGGCGTACCCGAAGCCCGGCGGGTCGTCGGGACCGTTGTCACCGTCGAGCTCACGATCAGCACTCGTGGTCATGGATGATCCTCGATGGAGCGGTCTACGACGGCATCGACGGTACTGGTGATGCTGCCATCAGCCACGCGCGTCGTGATGCGGGCTCCCGGCGCAACGTCGGCGGTGGATCGCACCACGCGGCCGGCTGCCGTCGTAGTGATCGTCCAGCCACGCGCGAGCACCCGGGCCGGATCGAGCAGTCGCCGACGCTCGTCGAAGTTGTCGACGTCGCGTGTCGCGGTGCTCAGACGATGGCGTGCCTGTCGGCGCACGCCCGCCACCGCGTCGAGCAGGTATTGGTCGGCGCGATCGAGACGATGGGCGGCCTCGAGACGGACGGTGGTCGCGTGGCGGTCAAGGGTCGCACGCTGGCGTTCGAGCTGGCGGTCGACGAGGTGACGCGCCGTCCGCGCGGCTTCGACGGTGCGCCGGTCGGCCCGCTGGAGGGTGAGGCTCCCAGCGCGTCCCGCGACGGCAGCATCGGCGCGGACGCGGTCGTCGTGGCGCTCGATGTGGCGGCGGGCCCGGCGGACGATCTCGTGCCACATCTCCTGGGTCCTGGCGTCCGCGACGCGGACGAGGTCGACGAGATGGGAGGCGCACGCGGTCGGGGTTTTGAGGGCGAGATGTGCGACCTCGTCGGCGACCGAGACGTCGATTTCGTGGCCGATGCCGGTGAGCACGGGTACAGAGCAGTCGGCGATGGTGCGGGCCACGTGCTCGTGGTCGAAAGCCACGAGGTCGGTGCGGGCGCCGCCGCCGCGTACGACGGCGATGACGTCGACCCCTCGTCGTTCGCAGGCACGGATTGCCGCCGCGATACGCACAGGTGCGCCGTCGCCCTGGACCGGTGTGGCCGCGATGATCACGTGCCAGCCGACGGTCGAGCGGTCGAGCTCGCCGAGGAAGTCGGCCGCGGCCGCCGAACCACCGGCGGTCACCAGGCCGATCCGGCGGGGCGAGACCGGGAACGTCAGTCGGCGGTTGCGTTCGAGGAGGTTCTCCAGTGCGAGGGTTCGCAGGAGCTGTTCGCGGGCCACGGCCAGCTGTCCCAGCGTGTAGCTGGGGTCGATGGCGTTCATTCGGAGCTGGAGCTGCCCGCGGGGCGGGTAGAAGTCGGGGGCACAGCGAATCCGCAGGTTGACCCCGTCGGCAATGCGGACCCCGCCGCCGGCCGCCTTGATCTGGCGGTTGACGATCTGGCGCGTCGTGCGCATCAGGGCCACCGAGAGCAGGGCATCGGGCGACTGTCCCGACGAGGTGGTGGGGTCGACGAGGTCGAAGTAGACGTGTCCCGACGCCGGCCGTGAGATGCCGCGCACCTCGCCCTGCACCCAGATGTCGGTGGGGAACGCCCGCGCCAGGTGGTCGCGCAGCAGCCCGCTGAGCTCGCCAACGGTGAAGGTGTGGTCACCGAAGCTCATCGGCCCTCTCCGACCGCCTCGTCGTCGGGCGCCGACACCGGTCGCTGATCGCGCACCAGCGCGGCATACAGGTCGGCATAGAGTCCGCCCCGGGCAAGCAGCTCACCGTGGGTGCCCCGGTCGACGACGCGGCCCTGGTCGACGACGACGATGAGATCGGCGTCGATGATCGTCGAGAGCCGGTGGGCGATGATGAGAGCGGTGCGCCCGTCGAGGGCCGTGGCCAGGGCCTGCTGGACGAGCTGTTCGTTCTCGGTGTCGAGGTGGCTCGTGGCCTCGTCGAGGATCACCACCGCCGGGTTCTTGAGGAGCATCCGGGCGATCGCCACCCGCTGCTTCTCGCCGCCCGACAGCCGATAGCCGCGCTCGCCCACCACCGTGTCGTACCCGTCGGGCAAGGCCGAGATGACGTCGTGGATGCGCGCCGCGGTGGCGGCAGCGACGAGCTCCTCGTCGGTTGCGTCGAGCCGGGCATACCGGAGGTTGTCACCGATGCTCTCGTGGAACAGGTGAGGGTCCTGGTTGACGATGCCGATGGCCTGACGCAGCGAGGCCTGGGTCAAATGCCTGACGTCGTGGCCATCGAGCCTGACCGCGCCGGAAGTGGCGTCGTAGAGACGCGGGACCAGCGACACGAGCGTGCTCTTGCCGGCGCCGCTCGGACCGACGATCGCGACGGTGCTGCCGGGCACGACGTCGAGGTTCACGTCCTCCAGCACGACGCGCGAATCGGGGTCGGTGGTGGAGGTCTCGAGCGAGGCGAGCCTGGTGTTGCTGGCGGGGTAGGCGAAGGTGACGTGGTCGAAGGTGACCCGACCCTGGGGATCGACCAGGTCGACCGCGCCGTGATGATCGGTGATGGCATTGGGGGCGTCGAGCACTTCGAACACCCGTTCGAACGACACGAGCGCCGTCATGATGTCGACCCGAGCGTTGGTGAGGCCCGTGAGCGGACCATAGATGCGTGCCACGTAGAGCCCCATGGCCGACAGGGTGCCGATCGAGATTGTCTGGTCGATGGCGAGTCGGCCACCCACCCAGTAGACGACCGCGGTACCGACCGCCCCGACGAGGCTCAGGCCGATGAAGAACGTGCGGCCGTACATGGCGCTGCGGACGCCGATGGCCGCGACCTTGCCGGCCCGGTCGGAGAAGTCGTCGCGTTCGCGGTCGTGGCTGCCGAAGAGTTTGACGAGCAGCGCGCCCGAGATGTTGAGGCGCTCCTGCATGGTGGTGTTCATCTCTGCGTTGAGGTTCATGCTCTCGCGGGTGATGTCCTGGAGCCGTCTGCCCACCCGCTTGGCGGGCATCATGAAGACCGGGAGCAGCACGATGGCGAGCAGGGTGAGCCGCCATTCGAGCAACAACATGGCCACGAGCGTCGTGGCCAGCACGATGCCGTTGGAGACGACCTGCCCGAGCGTGCCCGTCATTGCTCGCTGGGCGCCGATGACGTCGTTGTTCATGCGGCTGATCAACGCGCCGGTCTGGACGCGGGTGAAGAATCCCAGCGGGAGCCGCTGCACATGGTCGTACAGCGCGACGCGCAGGTCGTAGATCAGACCCTCTCCGATTCGTGCTGAGTACCAGCGCTCGACCAGCGCCAACCCGGCCTCCGCGAATGCCGCACCGATGAGGAGGAGCGCGAGCTTGTCGACCTGGCCGTTGTCGCGGTTGATGATCGAGTGGTCGATCAGCTGGCGGAACACCAGCGGGGGCAGGAGCGCCAGGAGTGCGGCCACGAGGATGGTGGCCACGAAGCCGATCAGCTGGAAACGGTAGGGATGGGCGAAGCCGAGGATGCGTCGCGTGGTTTGTCGTGAGATGGTGCGCCCTTTGACGGCATCACGGTCCGATCCCAACATCCCGTGGCCGTGTGGTGGTCCCATGCGCATGGGCGCAGGCTATCCCCACCCACCGACGGCCTCGTCTCGGCGGGTTGCGCCCAGCCGAACGCGTTAGCGTGACGCCGAGCGCCGAGCCCCGATGCTCGTGACGAGAGAGGGAGACCATGTCCGAGGTGTCCGGCACCGACTTTGGTGCCTTCGAGCCGACACAGGAGGGCCTCGCGTTGCGGACCCCGGACGAGCACGAGTCCCTCGAGGCCGAGCGGTTGCACCGCAAGCAGCGCCTTGCCGCAGGCCTGCGGATCCTCGGTCGCTTGCATCTCGCCGAAGGGGTTGCCGGCCATGTGACCGTGCGCGACCCCGAGTTCCCCGATCGCTTCTGGGTCAACCCGTTCGGGCGGAACTTCACGATGATGACGGTCTCCGACCTGCTCTGCGTCGACCACACCGGCACCGTCGTGGTCGGTGACCAACCGGTCAACGCAGCGGCGTTCGCGATCCACTCCGCAATTCACAAGGCCCGTCCCGATGTCATCGCCGCGGCCCACGCGCACTCGATGTACGGCAAGACATTCTCGACGCTCGGTCGGCCGCTGAAGATGATCTCGCAGGACGCGACGATGTTCTACGACGACGTGGCGATGACGGCGGTCGGCGGCGGCGCCGTGGTGCTCGATGCCGAGGTGGGTGCTGCCATGGCGAGGGCGCTCGGGGGGAAGAAGGCGCTCATCCACCAGAACCATGGGCTGATCACCACGGGGGGCAGCGTCGACGCGGCGATCTGGTGGTTCGTGGCGCTCGAACGCTGCTGTCAGAGCCAGCTCCTGGCGGAGAGCGTCGGCGAACCGATCGAGATCCCCGCTGAGCTGTGCGCGGCCGGATACCAGCAGACGGGGTACGACCTGGCCGCGTGGTTCCAGTTCCAGCCATGGTGGGATCAGCTCGTGCGCGACGAACCCGACTTCCTCCAGTAGGTGCAGCGAGCGCTACGCGCTCCAGTGCGCCGCGGCGTGCTCGGCGAGCTTTGCCTCGGCCTTCGCTCCGAAGAGGATCTCGGCGACTTCGTGGAGGCCGTCGGCCTCGCGTACGTCCCGTTCGCGCACGACGAGGGAGATCTTCGATCGACGGCGCAGGAAGTCGTCGAGGCGGGTCACCATCTCCGATGTGGCGGTGTGCTGCAGCTCGACGCGGAGATAGTCGGCTGCGTCCATGACGTCGGCGGCCATGGACGGGTCGGCCCGGACCTCGTCGAGCATGCCGAGCGCCCGTCGACCGTAGCGGCGCCACAGCCGATCGCTGAGCGGCTCGATGCCGGGAGTTTCTCGCATGTCGTCGAGCCGCATGGCCAGCGCCTGCCGGTAGAACTCGCGCTTGTACTCGCGACGTGACTCGCCGTACCACCGACGCCACTCGCGGGTGAGCGGCACGCCCAGCTCGTTGACCGCCTCGGCCACTTCCTCGCCCACGTTGAGGCAGTCGGTGAGCTTGCCGCCGAAGATCGACACGATGGACTTCACGTGGTCGACCTCGACCGCGT
This sequence comes from Acidimicrobiaceae bacterium, assembly GCA_024641655.1. Classification (GTDB taxonomy): domain Bacteria; phylum Actinomycetota; class Acidimicrobiia; order Acidimicrobiales; family UBA8592; genus JAHECR01. The sequence continues at coordinate 16,456 of JAHECR010000026.1, read as the reverse complement.
GGCGACGCGACAGCGAGGTCCAGTCCGCTTCCCGGTGGTCGTCGCCGTCGTTGCGGACGACGAGCGGCCGCACGCCGCTGCGCTCGGCAATGATCGAGGCCGTGGTGAGCGGCTGAGCCAGATCGAGCCTCGCGTTGATCTGCGAGAGGAGGAAGGTGCGGTCGGCGTCGGTCACCGTGGTGTGGGGGTCGTCGACACGGTCGTCGGTCGTCCCGATCACCGATCGGGTCCCCATGGGGATGACATAGAAGAGGCGTTTGGTGTCGTCGAAGAACGCGAGGACACGCTCGTTGGGTGTCAGCTGGTCGACCACCAGATGCACGCCCTTCGAGTAGACGATGCGGTGGTCGGTGCGAAGCCGCCACGACCGATTGAGAGCGTCGATGAACGGGCCCGCGGCGTTGACCATCACCGACGCGGTCAGCCCCAGCTCGTGGCCGTCCTCCAGGTCGCGCAGGTCCACATGCCACTGTCCGGCCACCCGTTCGGCATCGATGAGCTCGACGTAGTTGGCGGCTACCGCCCCGAGGTCCATCGCGCTGCGGATGAAGCCGAACACGAAGCGGGCATCGTTGTCCTTCAGGTAGGCGTCGGCGTACTCGAGTCCGCCGCGTACGCCTTTGACGCTGATCACCGGCTCGAGGTTCTCGATCGACTCGGTCGAGAGCGGGCGCGGTGCGTTGGTCTTGAAGTTGCCGATGCCCCAGTAGGCGTACGCGCCGATGGACGCCAGCCACGGTGGGAACGGCGCCGTCTGGCCGAAGGCGGCGAGGAAGCCGATCTCGGAGATGTTGGCGGGGTACGCGCGCATCAGCCGGTTGCGGCTCATGCACAGGTTTCGCACGAGGGGGACCTCGTAGTTCTCGAGGTACCGGAAGCCGCCCCAGACCAGGTTCGACGATGCCGAGCTCGTGAAACCGGCGAAGTCGCCGCGGTCGATGACGGCGACGGACGCACCGCGGGCGGCAAGCGCCGCTGCGGTGACCGCACCGTTGATGCCTCCGCCGACGATGCACACGTCGAAGTGGCGCCCGTGCAGCTTGTCGAGGTTTGTGTCCCGCAGCGTCACGGCGTCAACCTACCGGCGCCCCACCGCTCGTGGTGCCCGGCACGTTCCTGGCTTCTTGGGCGTTCGTGACTGGGGTCGGCGAGAGGTCGGCGCCACGGATCAGACGGTGAAGCGGAGGTTCCGCGCGACCCGATCGCCCCACTCGTCGTCGCCGGTCCAACCGATGCGTTCGGCATCGATCTCCGTCTGGGGGTCGATCCGCCCGGCAGCGAGCAACATGAAGGTGGTGCTGTCAGCGGTGATCTCGACGTCGGGTGCAGCAGCGAGCGATTCGACGACACGTGCCCGGCCGTCGACCTCGACGTACAGGTCGCGCCGCATCGCTCCGGTGAGATGGAAGGCGATGCGCTTTCCGTCCGGAAGACCGGCCTTCTTGCCCACGATGAAGCCCAGAGCATCGTGGACGGTGTCGAGGCTGATCTCCGCTGCCGGTCCACCGTCGTCGGTGCTTCGTCCCAGCGGCACCGTCATGTCCCGTTGATGGATCCACAGGTCGAAGATCCGGACCTCCATGAACCCGCCCATGGTGCGGGGCCCCGCCGGTGACATGAGGCGGTGCTCCCACTCCTCGGTGCTGAGGGCACGGACCTCGACACGCCTGGCGTCGAGGGCCGAGCACGCGGCGTCGCGCAGCGCGGGGTTGGACATGGCCTCGGCCCGGGTCATGAAGGCGGCCAGACGATGGAACGGTGGCGGCTCGTCGTCGCGCTCGGGTCGCCACCCGACGAGCACGGTTTCGATGCCGATGAGATGGGTGGCCACGTCACGCACGGTCCAGCCGGGGCACAGCGACGCGACGGCCCACTCCTCATCGGCGAGGTCGGTCAGAAGGGCCTCGAAGTCGTCGAAACAGGCGAAGAGGGCACTCGTGGTGGCGGCGCGATCGGGCATGGGTGCAGCCTACGCGCGGCCGGCCAAGCGGGGGAGTGGGCGCCCGGTCGAGGCCGTCTCGTAGGCTCTGGGATCGCGTCGAGATGGCGCGCGCTCACTCATCGCCTGGAGGACTCCCATGGCCGGTCTCGAATCCACACCCGAGATGTTCGATCTCCGCATGTCGGAGAGGGCCCGACCGCTCTACGAGGCGGTGAAGCGGTTCATCGCCGAGGAGATCGAGCCGAACACCGCCGAGTTCTTCCGCCTCGGCGAGGGTCGACCGGAACGGTGGGGCTACGGGGACGGACAGCTGGAGCTGCTCGACTCGCTCAAGGCCAAGGCCAAGGCGCAGGGGCTCTGGAACTTCTTCCTTCCCGACTCCGAGACCGGCGAGGGTCTGAGCAACCTCGACTATGCCTACATCGCAGTCGAGCTCGGCAAGAACCCCATCGCCTCGGAGTGCTTCAACTGCTCGGCCCCCGACACCGGCAACATGGAGGTACTCGAGCGGGTCGGCACGCCAGAACAGAAGAAGCGCTGGCTCGAGCCACTTCTCGCCGGCGAGATTCGCTCCGCGTATGCGATGACCGAGCCCGATGTCGCCTCCTCGGATGCGAAGAACGTCCGGACCCAGGCCGTGCTCGACGGCGACGAATGGGTCATCAACGGCGAGAAGTACTACATCACCGGCGCCGGCGACCCCCGCTGCAAGGTGCTGATCACCATGGTCGAGACCGATGCGAGCGCGTCGCCGAACCTGCGGCAGTCCCAGATCCTCATCCCGATGGACACTCCCGGGGTCGAGATCGTCGGACCCATGCACGTCTTCAACGAGGACGACGCGCCGCACGGCCACATGCACCTGCGGTTCACCGACGTGCGCGTGCCGCAGGAGAACATCTTGTTGGGGGTCGGACGGGGCTTCGAGATCTCCCAGCTGCGCCTCGGCCCGGGCCGGATCCACCACTGCATGCGCTCGATCGGCGCCGCCGAGAAGGCGCTCGAGATGATGGTCCGCCGTGGCGCCAGCCGGGAGGCGTTCGGCAAGCAGATCATCGCCCTGGGCAAGAACATGGAGCAGATCGCCAAAGCTCGCATCGAGATCGAGGCCTGTCTTCGTATGGTGCTCACCGCCGCCAAGGCCATGGACGAGCTCGGCAACGCCGAGGCCCGGGTATGGGTCAGCGCGGTCAAGGCAATGGTGCCGATTCGCGTGTGCCAGATCATCGACGAGGCGATCCAGCTGCACGGCGCCACGGGTCTGTCGAAGTGGACGCCGTTGGCCGACATGTACATCAACCAGCGTACGATTCGAGTGGTCGACGGGCCCGACGAGGTGCATTGGCACGTGGTTGCCCGTGCCGAGCGGGCCCGTTGGGACGTCGAAGGCGCCGCCCCCTACGACCCCAAGGCCGACTTCTACGGCGACGCGGCGCAGAGCCCGAGCCGCATCTTCGAGGGGCCCTGAGCGAAGGCGCCGTTGCGCCGCACGGGTCAGGCCGAGGCGCTGCCGAACTCGATGAGCTCGAAGGGCATCGCCGCGGTGGCAGCGGGGTCGACGGCGACGCGCGCCGGCTCGTGTTCGGTGGCGGGTAGGTCGGCGAACGCCGTGCCTCTCGAGCGCAGGTCCTCGCGTTTCGCCTCGAGGTCGTGCACGGCGATGCGAATGGTGTACGGCCCGTCGCCGTACCGTTCGAGGTGCTCGCCTGCCGGTGTGCCCGATCGAGGTTGCACCAGCTTGAGCGTGGCACCCTGCTCGTAGTTGCGTGACATCACCGCATGACGACCCCCGGCGTCGGGGTCGTCGATGATCCCGGCGTCGGTGTGCTCCCACAGAAGGTTCGTGGTGAGCGTCTCGAGCGACCGGTCGAGGTCGCGCACCAGATACGAGCGCGACACGATACGCAGGAGCTGTCCCGGTGTGGGGTTCTCCGGCTCGGGGGGCGGGACCTGGAACAGTTTGGGCACGAATGCCGGTGAGTCCGACGGGATCACCTCGACGAACATGCCCGCGTCGGCGTCGGGCTCGTAGAGATGGTCGTCGGCGGAGATGCCCATCCAGAGCCGGTCGAATCCGGTCTCATCGGGACTTCCCGGCTGGAGCCAGTGGCGGACGCCGAGGGAGCGAACGTGGTCCGTGAGGGAGGCGAGGTCAGGTGTTGCGATGACGGTGGCATGGGTCTTGCACGGGTTTCCGCCCTGCACCGAGGCGATGTAGGCGCCCTGGTTGTCGGGAGGAGTCTCCGGGTAGACCTTGGGGCCGATGACCTCGAGCCGTGTGGGGCCGACGGGCCAGGCCTTGTTCACGAGCGCGAACACGCAGTCCCAGCCCGACAACGGGTAATCGACATAGGCACCCGGTCCGGGTGCCGGTAAGCCGATGGTCTCGATCATCTGGGCGACGGCGTCGCGTGGGTGCGGTACCAGCAGGTCCGCAGAGAACAAGAAGTCGCAGATCGATTCACCGGACATGGTCCCCCCTCGGGCGCAGTAGGAGAGAACCTAGTGCGCTGACCGGCACCGTCTCCGGCGTTGTCGACGACCCCTCGATGACCTTGGGTGCGTTGGGCTCGTCTCTGCGCGGACAATGGACGGAACGACCAGGTCGCGGTGTCGGGTTGGCCTCAGCGCGCGTCCGCACCCGGATGGGGCCGGGTCAGCAGATCGGCCGCGGCAAGGAAGCCGGCACGGCGATAGAACGGGCGGGCACGCTCGGAGGGGTTGAGCACGATGCGCTGCAAGCCTTCTGCGTCCGCGTGCGCGAGCAAAGCGTCGAGGAGCTGGGCACCGACGCCGTGGTTGCGGTGCGACGCACGCACGAACATGTTGCCGAGATAGCCCCACGCGCTCGGGGGGAGGCCCGGTCGGGGCATCCGCGTGAAGACCCGGAGGTTGACCATGCCGACGGCACCGCCGGCGATGCGCGCGATCCAGAACGTCCGGATGGATGACTCCTCGACGAACCAGGCGCGGAACGTGTCGACGAAGTCGGCACTCGCGGCCGTGTCGCGGCCAGCAGTCCAGCTCGCACGGAGGTCGGCGAGGTCGCGGACACGGTCGATTGTCGCCCGCTCGATCGCGACGTCGGGCACCATGACCGCTGCAGCTACCGGCGTGCCGCCACGACCAGCGCGACGACCTCATCGACCGCCTCGGCCACCGGGACGAGCTCGGTGATCCCCGTCGCTCGCGGTGTCAGCTCGACCATGCCCTCCGCGAGCGCCTTGGGTCCCACGGCGACGCGATAAGGAATCCCGATAAGCTCGGCGTCGGCGAACTTCACCCCGGGCCGGGCCGGCCGGTCGTCGATGAGCACGTCGATGCCGGCGGCCTTGAGCTCGTCGTAGATCGCCTCGGCGGCTGCCGCGCTCGCGTCGTCCTTGGCTTGCACGACGGTGACGACCACCTCGAAGGGGGCGACCGAGACCGGCCAGATGATGCCGTTGTCGTCGTGATGGGTCTCGACGATGGTTGCCATGGCGCGCTCGATGCCGATGCCGTAGCTGCCCATGATGACCGTCTGGGCCTTACCGTTCTCGTCGAGAACGTTGATGCCGAAGGTCTCCGCGTACTTGCGGCCGAGCTTGAAGATGTGGCCCGACTCGATGGTGGCGACGATGTCGAGCGGCGTGCCACACGTGGGGCAGGGCTCGCCGGCTTGTACCTCGCGGAGGTCGGCCCACCGGTCGACTACGAGGTCGCGGTCGACGTCGACGCCGCGCAGGTGGACATCGTCGATGTTGGCGCCCGTCGTCATGGCTCGTCGTCCCCGGAGCGCAGGGTCGGCGATGATGCGCAGCTCGTCGACCCCGACCGCCCCGAGCGAACCGGGATTCGCCCCGAGTTGCTGCACCGTCTCCTGGGGCGTGGCGGGGCGGAACGCGATCGCGCCCGTCGCATCGGCGAGCTTCTGCTCGTTGAGCTGGTGGTCGCCGCGCAGGAGGAACAGGGTTGGCTGACCGTCGACGATGTACACAAGCGTCTTGATCTGGTTCGTCGCCCGATGGCCGGCCGCGGCGAGATCGGCGATGGTGCGCAGCCCGGGGGTGTCGAAGCGCTCGGGCGCGTCGAGGCCCGGGCCGTCGTCGACCGAAGCCAGCGCCGAGTTGGCCTTTTCGATGTTCGCCGCGTAGGCGCATGACGGGCACAGCACGACGTCGTCCTCGCCTGCTTCGGCCTCGACCATGAACTCGATGCTGTCGGTGCCGCCCATGTTCCCCGACGATGCCTGCACCGGGATGGCGTCGAGATCGAGCCGCCGGAAGGTGTTGGTGTACGCCTGGTGCTGACGCTCGAACGACACGTCGAGCCCGGCCTCGTCGAGATCGAAGCTGTACGCGTCCTTCATCGTGAACTCGCGCACGCGAAGCAGTCCGCTCTTGGGTCGCGCTTCGTCACGGAACTTGGTGTGGATCTGGTACCACATCTGCGGCAGCTGCCGGTACGACGTCAGCTCGGTGGCCACCGTCGCAAAGATCTCCTCGGCGGTGACGCCGAGCGCAGCCTCGGTGCCGTGACGATCCTCGAGCGTGAACATGATCTCGCCCATCGAGTCCCATCGACCCGACTGCCGCCAGGGGCCCGACGGCTGGAGCGTCGGCATCTGTACCTGCTGGCCGTCGATGCGATCCTGCTCCTCGGCGACGATGGAGACGATCTTCTGCCGCACCCTGAAACCCAACGGCAACAAGGTGTAGTGCCCGGCGTGCAGTTGGCGGATGAACCCGCCGCGCACGAGCAGCTTGTGGCTCGCGGCCTCGGCATCGCCGGGCGCGTCTCGCAACGTGGGAGTGAAGAGCGTCGACCATCGCATGACTGCAGAACCTACCGGCTGACAATGCCCGCTCCTTGTGTTTCCTGACGTCGTGGGCATGGGGACGGGTTCCACTTCCTGGCGTTCGGTGTCAGAGGCCAGATGCAATACCAGGGGCCCGGTGGTGGGCCGGCGGGGAGGTGGCTACGTTTGCTCGGGGCAGACACGCCACCTCGGGACCAGGGAGAACGCATGCTGATCGGCGGCCAACGGCGCAACGGATCGAACGGCGACCACATCGAGGTGCGCGATCCGGCGACCGGCGCGGTGATCGAGTCGGTCGCGGCGGGGACACCGTCTGATGCGAGCGCGGCCGTCGACGTCGCTGCCAGGGCTCAGGGCGAGTGGGCCCACACCGCCCCCCGTGAGCGGTCGGAGTTGCTCCGCGCCGGGTGGCAGACGATGGTGGACCACACCGACGAGCTGGCCGAGCTGATCGTGCGCGAGAACGGGAAACCACTCGCTGATGCCCGTGGTGAGGTGGCGTACGCCGCGGAGTTCTTCCGCTGGAACGCCGAGGAGACCGTGCGTATCCGCGGGGAGATCGGCGTGTCCCCATCGGGGGACAAGCGCATGATCGTGCATCACCCGCCCGTCGGTGTCGTCGTGATGGTGACCCCCTGGAACTTCCCCGCGGCGATGATCACCCGAAAGCTCGCTCCCGCGCTGGGCGCCGGGAACGCGGTGGTCATCAAACCACCAGCGGAGACCCCGCTCACCGCATTGCGGGTGGCCGAGCTGCTCGAGGGGGTCGGCCTGCCGCCGGGTCTGGTGAATGTCGTCCCGACCACGACGTCAGGCGCGTGGTTCGACGCGGCGGTGGACAACATCCACACCCGGATGGTGTCGTTCACCGGCTCGACCGAGGTCGGGCGCATCCTGCTGCGGCGGTGCGCGGACCGTGTGCTGAAGACGGTGATGGAGCTGGGGGGCAACGCCCCGTTCGTGGTGTTCGACGACGCCGACCTCGATGCCGCTGTCGACGGGGCGATGGTCGCAAAGATGCGGCACTCCGCCGAGACGTGCACTGCGGCCAACCGCTTCTACGTCGAGGCCGGGATCGCCGACGATTTCACGCAGGCCCTGGCGGTCGCCATGGGGGAGATCCGCATCGGCAACGGGCTCGAGGAGGGGGTCACCTGCGGTCCGCTGATCAACGCGCAGGCCGTCACCGATGTCGACGGTCTCGTGAACCAGGCCCTCGAGGCCGGTGCCACGCCGGTGCTCGCCGGTGGCCCCGTCGACGGACCGGGGTACTTCTATCGACCGACGGTCCTCGGTGGTGTCGACCACTCGTCGCCGATCGCCCACGCCGAGATCTTCGGACCGGTGGCGCCGGTGATCACCTTCACCGACACTGACACGATGATCGAGCAGGCGAACGACACCGAGATGGGGCTCACGGGGTACGTGTACACCGCGGATCTCGCTCGCGGCTTGAAGGTCAGCGAACGGATCCACGCGGGGATGATCGGTCTCAATCGAGGCGCGATCTCCGACCCGGCTGCTCCCTTCGGCGGCATGAAGGAGTCCGGGCTCGGACGCGAAGGCTCGACGCACGGCATCTACGAGTTCTGTGAAACCCAGTACATCGCCACCAATTGGTGATACCGGGCCCGAGCGCCGGGTGCCGGTGTCAGACACCTGTACGAATGTCCGGATAAACGGACAGGTGTCTGACACCAGTACGAATGTCCGGACAGGTGTCTGACACCAGTCAGTCCTCCACGATCACCTGTTCGCCGGTGGAGCGTCCGAAGGTCTCGGGCGCATACATCTCCTCGGCTCGCGCCGGCGGGACGACGAACGAGCCGGGCGTGGTCGCTCGGGCCACGTACACGTATTCGTAGGTTCCGGCGTACAGCACCGAGGAGAACGCCTCGGCCCGGTCGTCGCGCAGGTTCTGGTGATCGAACCAGCTCCAGTACCACCAGCTGTCCAACACCGGGCGGGCGACATCGCCGGTGTCGTCGGCCTCCGGCGTCGGTGTGCCGACGAGCGCGGGGTTGAGCGGCTCGAAACCTGCCGGCAGGGGGTCGATCAACGCGACGTCGGTTCGGCGGGAATCGGCGACAAGGGTGAGGCGGACACGGACCTCGGCACCTGCCTTGACGTGCCACGTGCCGTCGGCGTCGCGGCGCACGTCATCGGGGTCGTCGACGCCCTCGTAGCTGCGATGCACGACGAAACCGCGGTCGACAGCATCGAGGTCGAGGTCGGTGGGGGCATAGCGCAGCCCGAGTCGGTAGTAGAGACGGCCGACCCCGTCCTTGTCGATCACGAGGTCGGTGTTGCCGGTATCGACGAGCTCCGCCATCGGGACCAGCGTGAGGTTGCGCTCCACGGTTCGGCCGGTGTATTGGTGTTCGGCGGCATAGGTGTCACCCAGCCAGACCCGGGCGACGAAGTCGGGGTCCTGGGCCTCGAAGGTGTCGAAGTACGTGTTGAGTGCCAGGAGGATGAAGGCGTTCTCCTGCACGTTGTCCCAGCGACCTCGTTGCTGGCTCGCCATGAGACCGGCCACGACCTTGGGAATCAGGTCATTGGCAGGGTCCTCGGAGAGCAGCGCGCCGAGCACGATGCCATCGGTGCGTCGGTCCGACGCCATGATGACGTAGGCGTCGTCGTTGTAAGAGGTGGTGAACGTCGCGGCGCCGGCGGTCTCCACCGCGCGGTTGGCGAAGGTCAGGGCGATCTCGCCGCGCGTCGCCGGGTCGCCGACGACGGGCCAGATCCACGCGAGCGCGTCGAGCGAAAGGTCATAGCGGCGGTAGAGGGCCTGCGCCTCGGCGGCGTCGCGGTCGCCGGCGAGATCGCGGACGAACAACGCGTATGCCCGCACGGTGGAGCGAGTGCTGTCGTCCCACTCTCGCGGGATGTGGGACTCGATGGCGAGCAGGTAGGAGCGGCCGCGCTCGAGGGCATCGGCGGGCACGGCGTAGCCGTTCGCCTTCGCCTCGACGAGCGCGTGGATCGCCTGGACCGAGCGGAACGGAGATGAACCGTCGTAGCGGCCCCAAGTCCCGAAGCCCCCGTCATCTTGTTGCAGCGCGACGAGAGCGCCGATGTCGGCACGTACCCGAGCGTCGAGACGACTGGGCGAGGGCATGCCCTCAGCGTCGAACGCGTCGAAGACGTCTCGCAAGGCCGAGATGGCCAAGATGCGAGAGGCGTAGGCATCGGCGATTTCGTAGCGGTACTCGTCCAGGTAGATCACCGCGTCGGTCAGGGCCTGGACAGCGGTCGAGGACGTGTTCAGCTCGAGCCCACCGAACTGTGGGAAGACGTCGGTGGGCGTGAGAATCGGCTGGGCGATCGCGCCGTTGTCGATCTGGCCATAGGTGGCGAATGCCTCGGCGGTGGCCGGGGTGTACACCGGCAGCGTGACCACCGCGGCGTCGGCCTCACCGGTGGTGACCGCCACCGCCCGGAACGACGCCGTGCCGGCGTCCTCGGCCGCAGCGGGGAACCGCACTTCGACCCGGTCGTTCGCCGGCACCGTGATACGTCGCCCCGCCCCCTCGGTGAGAGTGAGATTGTCGGTCTGCACGACGACGTCGACGGTCATCGCCGTGTCGCTCTGGTTCTGCACGACGATGGGGAGGCCCAGCGTGTCGCCGAAGTTCAAGAAACGCGGGGCCGCGGGCCGCACCATCAGCGGCAACCGCGCCGTGATCGTCGACTCCCCGCTGCCGAAGTGGTCCGCTCCGTCGACCGCGACGGCCATCACGCGGTAGCGGGTGAGGTTGTCGGGCAAGGTCACGTTCACGGTGACGGTTCCGTCGGCCCCGGTGCGTTCATCGGGGGCGAACACAGCCAGAGCGTCGAAGTCGGTGCGCACGTCGATGGGTGTTGCGTCGGTGTTGCTCGCCGACTTGTCGGTGAGCCCGATGCGGGCAGCGTTGGGAGCGTAGGCCTCGGTTCCCGAGTCGGCCGTGTCCTCGGCGGCCCCGGCCGCGCCGTCGGTCGCGTTCTGGCCGACCAGCGCGTTCGGGTCGTTGAGGACGATGCTGCTGCGGCCATAGGTCGCGTAGAGATCGGAGCCGGTGTCGGCGTAGAAGGCCGCGAGTGGATCAGCGAGCTGATAGCGGCTCAATGCCAGGACCGCTTCGTCGACCACGACGAGCGCGACCTCGGCGCCCTCGGCAGGGCGACCTGCGCTGTCTCGTACCTGGACCGCGATGGTGGTCTGTGCGCCGGGGGCGAGGGTTGCCGACTCGGGTGTGGCGGTCACCGCCAGTGTGCGCGTCAACGGCGGAATCCGAAGGTCGATCGTCCCCACGGCGAACGCTGGTCGGGGTGGAGCATCGGGGATCGGCTCGCCCCGATCGTCGAGCCGGGTCGTCGCGCCGACGGCGTCGACCTGGACATGGAGGGCCGGGACGTCGGTTTCGTTGATCGGTACCCGGACGACGGCGCTCCCGTCGTCGGTGTGGAGCCGTTGGGTCGACACGATCCCGTTGCGTGAGATGGTGACGAGCAGTTCGGCGGCACCGAAGGGCACGTCCACGAGCACCTCGGCAACGTCGCCCGGTTGATAGTCGTCGTGGTCGGGTACGAGGGTGATCGCTTCCTGCTGCAGGCTGCGGTCGGGGCGCCCGCTCCCGCCGCTCACCCAGCGGGTCAACTCGCTCCGGCTGCCGCGACCCGCGTCATCGACGACGGTGCTCGAGATGCGGTACTGCCCTCCGGACCCGGTTGCGAAGCTGCAGTTCGCCGGCTCGGCTCCGGTGGTGACGGTGCACGACTGGGTGTCGACGGGGACTTCGTCCCATTCGCCATCCACGTACTGCCACTCCAGCCGTGCGGCTTCGACGGTCAGCGATCGGCCGGCGACGGCGTTGCCGTCGATGTCGGCGACGATCGACTCGATTTCGAGCGGCTCCCCCTGACGTACGAACGTGCGTGCGCCCCGCAGCCCCACGTACAGCTCGCCGGGGTGCACGAGCAACGTCGTCGTCGACGCCCAGACCTGGCGGTTGACATCGGTCACCTGGGCCTCGGCGCTGACTGTGACGGGCAGATCGGTGGTGCCGCCGAAGTTCATCTGCAGGTAGTGACTGCCGTCGGAGCCGGTCCGGCCGGTGAACTCTTCGACGGTCACCTCGCCGCCGGGCCAGATCGGACCGATGCCGATCTCGGCGCCCCATGCGTCGTCGGTGGCGCGACCCCCGGCGGTGTCGCCGTACCACCAAGGGGTGAACACCCCGAACTGGAATTCGTCCCAGTTCGGGGGGTTGTAGTTCGTCTCACTGCTGGTGACCCGCCACGTGACCGCGGCATCGGGCAGCGGCCCACCGGCGTAGTACTGCGCGTCGACGGCCACCGTGGCCGGCTCGGCGGCGAGGTACGGACCCTCGCTGTCGGGGCGCGCCTGCACTTCGAACTCGGGCCGGCGGAACTCCTGCACCTGGAACTGGTGGGAGTTGCTGGCGCCGCCGATGCCCCCGCTCGGGAGCTTCATCTCGACCCAGCCGAAGCCCAGGTTCGCCGCGTCGGGGATCGCAAAGGCGAGATCGAATCCGCCGAGCGCGCTGACTGCTGCCGAGCCGGTCGCGATCTGGTTGCCCTGGGGGTCGTAAGCGACGTAGGTCAGCTCCCGGTCGTCGCCCACCAGGACCAGCTGGGCGTCGGTGGCGCCGGTCCAGCGCCGGACGAACCCTTTCAGGTGCACGGTCTCACCCGGGCGGTAGAGCGAGCGGTCGTCGAAGACGTACCAACGCAAGGTGTCGCCTTGGCGCCACGCCTCGGTCCACGAGGGCAAGATGGCGGTATCGGTGCCCGAGGTGGCGACCAGGCCCCATGCCTGCCTCGAGGGCGCGGGCAACGAAGCGATCCCTTCCTCATTCGTGTTCGTGGAACCGGCGGCGCCGCGCCAGGCGACGCCGATGTCGTCGAGGGGATCGCCGGTACGTAGGTCGGTCGTCCAGACGACGACGTGCCGGCCGTCGTTGAACGAGTCGAGTCCGATGTGGGTTCCCTGCACCCACACCAGCAACGGTGTGCTCGCCCAGTAGCGCTCGCTGTCGGGTCGGATCGGCGGGTCGGGTTCGATGCGAACCAGGAGCTGCCCGATGCCGTCGTCGAGCTGTCCTGCGAGATCGACGAACACGTCGGTCAGCTCGTCGCGTCGGGCATTCGTGTCGACGGTGTCGTCGCTCACCAGTCTGCCGAGTGTCGTGGTGCCGCGACGCAGGTCCCAGTTCTGGTCCCGGTAGCGGGGATAGTCCGCTGGCGACACCGCGTACACGCGGATGCGGAGTCGGTCATGGTTGACGACGGCGACGGTGAGTCCCGGGTCGGTCATGGGGTCGAGGGTGACCATCTCCTGCCACGGTCCGGTCAGCATCGGCACGGCGTCGCCGAATCGGAACTCGACTTCGGTGTCGCGGCCCAATGTCTGCCCGTAGACATCCCGCAGCGGTGCAGCAAGGGTGACGGTGTAGGTGGTGCGGCCCCTGAACGCGCCGCGCAGCTCGACGCGATCTCCGTACGCGGCAACGGCGAACCCGTCGACGGCGGGCTCGACCGTCACGTAGGCGTCGTCGAACGCCTGCAGGTCGAGAGGATTGGTGAGGGTGATCCCCACCGGCGACAAGGGGACACAGTCGCCCTTGTCGACGAGACGGTCACACCACGTGTCGCGGACCGCCAGCGGGCCGTAGGTCCGGGCAGTGCGGCTGAATGTTCCCGGGGCCGTGTTGGGCCCCTCGGCGGAGGGGAAGTGCGGGCCGAGCTCGATCGACAGCGACGCCTCGGAGGGCAGCGGGCCCGTCGGCCGGAAGGCGAACGAGCGACCGTTGCCGATCAAGGAGGCCAGGTCGGCCTCGGTCAGTTCGTCTGCGGTGGCGAGCCGGATCTCGACGGCGGTGCCGTTCGCTTCGAGGGTGGTGTGGGCGAGCGCTTCCGCGGGGTCTATGCGCTGATCGAAGCTGGCGTGGAACACCGGTTCGAGTGGGAGGTTCTCGCCGGTGGGGCCGAAGTCCAGCACGCTCGGAGGGGGTGTCTCGAAGGTGACTCGTTCGGTCCGGGCGAGGACACCGCCGGTCGCCGAGGTCGTGCCCGCCGGGATCTCGACCGTGTACGAGGTGGCCATCGGGAGGCGGTCGAGGAGGTCACTGTCGTGCTCGAATCGCAGGGTGCGCGTGCCGATCCACTCCCAGCTGCCGGCGACCGCGGGCGTGAGGGTGGCCGGGACGTCGGCGGCGCCGAGTTGGGCAAGGGTTCCGATCGGCACCATTGGCTGGTCGAAGGTGATCGTGACGGTCGGAGCGATGGCGACGTCGCCTTCGGGCTGTACCCGTAGAACGTGCAGTGGGCCGCTGGGGGCGTCGACTGGGCCGTCATCGGTGACGAGGGGGAAAGGCTGCTCGACGGTCTCGCCGATGCGGGGGCGGGGCAACGAGTCGGCCGGTCGATTGAAGTCGGAGCGGTTGTCGGGCTCGACGGTCCACTCGGGCAGTCGCGCCAGCACCGCGTCGATCGTCGCCTGGTCCAGCAGGTCACCGGTGACGACGCGCATCGGGTCGGCGGGACCTCGGAGCGCGGTGCCCTGACTGAGCCGAATCGAGAAGATGCCGGCACGGCCGTCGGTACCGATGTTCGGTCCCGCAGTCGGTGTCGCCGCCGGGGTTGCCTCGTCGGAGCCCGACCCCGAGCATGCGGCCACCACGATCGCCAGCACGATCATCGACCAGAGTGCCTGCCCTCGTACCGAACGCCTCACGACCATCCCCGTTCCCGTTTCCGTAGCGCGAACCGTCCCGACTCGTGTCGGGCACCTGCCCGGCACCATCGGACGGGTTCCGTAGGTGGTGGGACGATCATGGTCGACGGTGGGTTCCCGTCGGGGTTGTTCGGCCTGGTCGGGAGCGGTCCGCGAGGGCGTTTCGCCCCCGATGCGGGCTGCCGGCCGTCGGGGCCGGCCGCTAGGGTTGGCGCGTGGTGCGCTCCATCGAGATCCCGCGACCAGACGACTGGCACGTCCACCTTCGTGACGACGCGATGTTGGCCTCGGTGGTCGCCTTCACGGCCAGCAGGTTCCGGTATGCGATGGTCATGCCCAACTTGGTGGCTCCGGTCACGAGCGTCGTCGCCGCGTTGGCGTATCGGGACCGCATCGTTTCGCTCGCGCCGACAGGGTTCGACTTCCGGCCGTTGATGACGTTGTACTGCTCGGCAGCGCTCGATACCGCCGATCTGCGGCACGGCGTCGAATCGGGAGCGGTCAAGGCGGTCAAGTACTACCCGGCCGGCGCCACCACGAATTCCGAGGCCGGCGGCGCGGCGATGGCGGACTTCATGGACGTGTTCGAGGTGGTGGCCGACCTGGGCATCCGCCTGCTCGTCCACGCCGAGTCCACCGATCCCGCGGTCGACGTCTTCGACCGGGAAGCGGTGTTCCTCGAGCGCGAGCTCGCCCCGCTCTGCGAGGCCATCCCCGAGCTCCACGTGACCGTCGAGCACGTGTCCACCGCGGCAGGTGTCGAGTTCGTGTCGGCGCATCCGCGCGTCGCGGCTTCGGTGACGCCACACCATCTCGCTCGGGAACGCTCCGATCTGCTGGCCGACGGGATGCGCCCGGATCTGTACTGCAAGCCGATCATCAACAGCCGCGCCGACCAGGAGGCCCTCATCGCCGCGGTGACCTCCGGTGACGCGGCCTTCTTCCTCGGCACCGACTCGGCCCCACACCCCACAACCGACAAGTACGGCCCCCGGGCCAAGGCGGGGGTGTTCAACGCGGCCTACGGGCTCGAGGTCGTCGCCGAGGTCTTCCACCGCGCTGGCTGCCTCGACGCCCTCGGCGCGTTCGTCTCCAGCAATGGGTCGGCGATCTACGGCGTGGAGCCGTCGACAGAACGCCTTCGGCTCGAGCGCCAGGACGTGCCGAGGTCCTCCGCTGTCATGACCCTGGCGACCGCCACGGGGGCTGAGGTCGTGCACTTCGGCACCGAGGAAGCCGTGTTCTGGACGGTGAATCCGGTCTGACGAGCGCCGCCGCTCGACGGTGGCCGGGCCGTGGGGGGAACCGGTGCGGTCAGTTCCCGGTGTTCGGCGTTCGCCTGCGGAGCCAGAGGTACCCGGCTCCCGAGACTGCGACCGCGAGTGACGCGAGCAGCGGGGTCTTCGAGCCGCCTGCTTCGGGGGCAACGAGCCCTTCCGGCCGGACCAGCACGTCGAGCGACGAAATCGGTCGGCGGCTGCCGGCCTCGTCGGTGCATCGCAGCACGCGCGCCGCAGCAGTGCAGGTCCACTGTTCCGAGCTGACCGCGAGGACGGTGCCGTTGATGTCGAGCTCGATCTCGAAAGCAGCGACGTCGCCGCCGGCGGCACGTCGGTTGACGGTGAGCGCATAGACGACGGTCTCCACTCCGCCACGATCGTTGCGGTTCAGCCCGAGCGGAGCAAGGGTCACGTCCACGGGCGCGGGTCGCGTGTGGTCTCGTCCGTCACGCAGCTCGAATCCGGGTAGGAGGGCACCGGCTCGTGCACGAGCGGTGATGGTCGGCTGTGAGAGCTCGTCCTCGGAGCGCTCGTCGGGCAGCGCTGGCGTGGCGGTCGGTTCTGAGGTGGTGCCTTCGGAGACCTCGTCCTCGGTGCTCTCGGGCGTCGGTGTGGGTGGTTGTGGCGTTGCGGTGGCGGTCGGCGTCGGCGCTTCGGGTGTGGGCGTTTCCGGGGTCGCGGTCAGTGTGGGGATG
>JAHECR010000099.1 GCA_024641655.1 Acidimicrobiaceae bacterium | reverse complement strand
CCGCCCTGCCCGAGCCACGGCCTGCGGGCTCGCCGTCCGGCTTCCACCTGCTGGCCAAGCCGACCGGCGCCGTGTGCAATCTCGATTGCACGTACTGCTTCTTCCTGTCCAAGGAGGCGCTCTACCCGGGGTCCACGTTCCGGATGGCGGACGATCTCCTGGAGCTGTACGTCAAGCAGCTCCTCGAGTCCCACGAAAGCCCGAGCGTCACGATCGCCTGGCAGGGCGGTGAGCCGACGCTCATGGGCCTCGACTTCTTCCGGCGCTCGATCGAGCTGGTCGAGCGGTACCGGAGGCCCGGCCAGGAGGTCGAGCACACCATCCAGACCAACGGCACCAGGATCGACGAGGACTGGTGCGCGTTCTTCCGGGAGCACCGGTTCCTGGTCGGCCTCTCGATGGATGGCCCGCCGGACATCCACGACCGCTATCGCGTGGACAAGGGCGGCAACGCCACGCACCACAAGGTGCTGGCCGCCGCGCGGCTGATGGCGGAGCAGGGCGTCGATGTCAACATCCTGTGCACGGTGCACGAGGCGAACCAGGACCGGGGCGTGGAGGTGTACCGCTACTTCCGCGATGAGGTGGGGGCGCGGTACCTGCAGTTCATCCCGATCGTGGAGCGCGCCACGCCCGAGTCACTGCCGGCGGCCGACGCCGGCTGGGGCACCTCGGGGCGCGAGGCGCGGCCCCTGTACACGCTCGACGGAAGCCTGGTGACCTCTCGGACCGTCACAGCGGACGGGTGGGGCCGGTTCCTCTCGAGCGTGTTCGACGAGTGGATCACGCGCGACGTGGGCACCGTGTTCGTGCAGGCCTTTGACGCGGCGCTCGCCTCGTGGGTCGGCGCGCCGCCCGCGGTGTGCATCTTCGGCGAGACCTGTGGCAATGCGCTGACGGTGGAGCACACCGGCGACGTCTTCAGCTGCGATCACTTCGTCGAGCCGCGCTACCTGCTGGGCAACATCCGCGAGCAGCACTTGCTCGAGATGGTCGCCTCACCCGCGCAGCGCACATTCGGCACGGACAAGCGCGACACGCTTCCGCGCTACTGCCGCGAGTGCCCGGTGCGGTTCGCGTGCCACGGCGAATGCCCGCGCAACCGCTTCATCGACACCCCGGACGGCGAGCCGGGGCTCAACTACCTGTGCGCGGGCTACAAGTCGTTCTTCACCCACGTCGCCGGACCGATGCGCCTGATGGCCAGGCTGCTGGGACAGGGCCGCTACGCCGACGAGGCGATGGGCATCCTGGCCGGCGAAACGGCAGCCTTCCGCGCGGCCGTGGCAAAGGCGGGCCGCAACGACCCGTGTCCCTGTGGCAGCGGCCGCAAGACCAAGACCTGCCACGGGGCCACGGGCTGAGGCCGAGCTACATGGGGCGGCCCATGTTGTTGGAGTTGTAGCCGGAGTTGCTCGAGTTGCCGGGCAACCGGTCGCGGTTCCCGTAGGCGCTGCCGGCGTAGTGGCTGATGTCGATCGCGAGGGCAAGCGCCAGCCAGAACCAGTCGAACCCGGAGATGCCGGTGGACGGCGTCCAGATCAGGACGTACATCAAGGTGGTGAACGGCGCGAAGATGATCCCCAGGATCGGCCACAGCCACATGTCGCCGAAGGCGGCCGTGAAGTAGACCGGACGTGCGATGTACACCAGCAAGACGCCGAAGCGGGGAAACAGGCCCCCCATCAGCACCAGCAGACAGCCCATGGAATCCTCCTCCGGGTGATGCCGGACCGGGGCCGACTGTGGATGGACGCTCTGGAGCACACGGTCCGGTGCTGAGACGACGATGCGTCCCGTGGACGCACATCATCCCGCTTGGCCGGTCGCCCCGCTTGCCGTCCCGGCAACGGACACGCGGGGCGGGACGAAGGCCGACCCCGGCACTTGGCTTGGACGGGACCAGTCCCGTCCGGTCAGGCAGCTACCGCCTCCACCATGGGGGCGGCCTCGGAGGGGGCCTCGTCGAGGGGCTTCCTGATGATCAGCTTCCGGATCTCCGAGACGGGGATGATCAGCACACCGACGAGGATGCAGACGACCCACTGGTCGAGGTTGAGGTTGGTCGAGTCGAGGAGCCGGTTGAAGAACCCGAACTCGGTCATCAGGACGATCGTGGCGATCGAGACCGCCGTCGCGTAGAGGAACGGCCGGTCGCCCATGATGTCGAGACTGAAGACCGACCGCCGCTCGTCCTTCGTCGCGAACGAGAAGGCGAGGTTCGAGATCGAGAAGGCGATCATCCCCATCGTGCGCGCAACGGTCTCGTCGTAGACGTTCGAGGCCCACGCGATGACGGCCAGGGTGCCGCCGCCCATCACGAGGCCGGCCACCGCCAGCCAGACGAGGAGTGACCGGCTGAGGAGCGGCTCGTTGGACGGGCGCGGCCTGCGCTCCATGAGTCCATCCGCGGCCCTGCCGTAGCCGAGGCCGACCGCCTGGAAGACCTGGACGGTGAAGTTCATGAACAGCGTCTGCACGGGCACGAACGGGACGCCGCCGAGCACGTTCAGGATGCTGGAGCCGAGGAACGTGACGATGTAGCCGAGCAGGAGCCCGACCTGGAAGCGGATGTACTTCTTGAGGTTGTCGTAGAGCCCGCGCCCCAGCCTGACCGCCTTCACGATCGTCGCGAAGTCGTCATCGGTGAGGATCATCACCGCGGCCTCCTTCGAGACCTCGGTGCCCGTGATGCCCATGGCAACGCCGATGTCGGCCTTCTTGAGCGCCGGCGCGTCGTTCACGCCGTCGCCTGTCATCGCCACGATGTGGCCCTTCTTGCGAAGGATGTCGACCAGGTGGACCTTGTCCTCCGGCGTCACCCGCGCGATGACGCCGATGCCGTCGATCTCCCGAACGGCCTGGTCGTCGCTCATCGCCCGGAACTCCGCGCCGGTGATGGCGCGGCCCGTGATGCCCAGGTCCTGTGCGATTGCCTGGGCCGTGACGGCATGATCCCCGGTGATCATCCGGACCTGGATCCCGGCGCTGTGCGCCTCGGCGATCGACTTCCTGGCGGCCGGTCGCGGCGGGTCCACGATCCCGATCAGGGCGAGCAGGGTCATCCCGTCGAGCAGCGGCAGGAGGTCGGCATCGGGATCAAAGCTGGCGGGATCGAAGTCCCTGCGCCCGGTTGCCATCACGCGCAGTCCCTTGGCCCCGAGGCGCTCGTTCTCGGCGAGGATCCTCACCCGCATGTCGTCGTCGACGGGACGGACCCCGGACAGGTCCGGGGTGACCACGAACGTGCCTCGGGCCAGCAGCTGGTCGGGGGCACCCT
>JAHECR010000065.1 GCA_024641655.1 Acidimicrobiaceae bacterium | reverse complement strand
CTCGGTCGGCCACGCTCTCGACATCTACCTCCTGGGCGAGACGCTCGTCGTCGACGACCGAGCCGCCGACTCGACCACCCGTGCCCATGTCGAGTGGCTCGCGGAGCGGACTGACATCAAAGAGCTGGGCAGTCCGTGGAAGCTGCCGGACGCGACGGCGCACACGTTCACCAACGAGGTCCACCAGGACCACATCCACATCGGCGTCTTCTGAACCATCGCTGCGCTCGAACAGGACCCGCGGGGCGCCGTTCCGATCGGCGTCACCAGTCCCGGCTCGCACCTCCTATGGAGGTCGCCCGGTTCCGCGGGCGTGGTGGGTCTGGGTTGATCGTGCCGCGTGAGCGAGTGGTCGTTGTGGGGTAGCTTTCACGCCCCGACCGGCTCGCGGGATGAGGGGTGAAAGACTGAACGTCGTTCCGCGATGGCGACGGCGGGCCTTGCGCGTCCCATCCACGCGTCGGGCGCGCGCCGTTCGGCCATGAGGTCGAGGTCGCGTGAGTTGTGAGTCGTCGGCATGGCATGAGGAGGGAGTTCGATGAAGTACGAGTTGGAGCTGAAGGGCCGAACCGCTGTCGTGACGGGGGCTGCCAGCGGGATCGGAGCCGGGCTCGCGCGACGGTTCGCCGCCGAAGGCATGCGCGTGGTGCTTGCCGACATCGAGCCCGCGCCGCTCGAACAGATGCGAGCCGAGCTCGCCGCTGCCGGCACCGAGGTCATCGCGCGGGTAACGGACGTGAGCCGGCGTGTCGAGGTCGAGGATCTGCGGGCACTCGCTCTCGATCGGTTCGGCGAAGTCTTCGTGGTTGCAAACAACGCCGGCGTATCCGCTGCCGGTCCGGTGTGGACGATCGACGAGGACACCTGGCGGTGGGTCATGGGTGTGAATCTGTGGGGCATTCTGCACGGCATCGGGGTCTTCGTGCCCGGTCTGGTCGACGCTGACGAGGGCTACGTACTCAATACGTCCTCCATGCAGGGATTGACGGTTCCCGCCGGCGCGGCGCCCTACACCGCGACGAAGTTCGCCGCCCTCGCCGTGACGGAGACGCTGTACCACGATCTCGCAGCGATCGGCTCGAAGGTGGGTGTGTCGGCGCTTTGTCCGGGGCCGATCGCCACCAACATCTATGCGTCGGACCGGAACCGTGCCGACGCGGCCGAGCGCTCTCCTGGCGAGCTCGGCGAGCGGCCGCGCTCGTTGGCGCAGGGTTGGACGCCGGCCCAGTTCGCCGCTGAGGTGGTGCACGCGATGTCGGAGCGGCGTTTCTACATCACCACCCACCCCGAGTACGACGAGGACATCGAAAGCCGATTCGAGGCCATTCGTGCGCGGCAGTCGCCGGCGCTGCTTCCCCCGTTGGCAACCCGCACGTTCTCCTCCACAGCGCCGTGGACATCCGAGGGCTTGCCGATGTAGAGGTGCGGATGTGTTGGGACCGCGAAGCAACTGCTGCGCTCCGGTCAGCCCCACATGCGTGAGCCAGCCATCTGGCACGCGGCGAACATGGACGACCTCTCGAAGCGTTTCGGTATCAGCAGCGACCAGTGCGCAGCCGGCAAGCGCATGAGGTACGGCAGAGATGTCTGGAGGCCGGCGCCGGGCGCTGCACCGCTGATCCCGTTCTCGGCCTTAGGAAGCTCTCACCTGGAGTAGTCGAGCACCTGGTCGGGGAGGTTCATCCCAGCGGCGAGATCGATCCCGTGCACTGCCTGGACGTGCGAGCGGAACCACACGTCGAACGGCTCGTCCGAGGTCGCGACACCGAACAGCGACGCCGCCAGGTCGTCCGCCTCGAGAAGGACGATGGCGACGTCGCCTGCGGGCGTCGACTGGATCCAGGTGGCCTCCCGCGTGATGCCGTGTCGGGCTCGCGAGCCTCGGTGCGCCTCGGCACGGTCACCGCGCGAGCAGGCGTGCATCTCGTCGCGGTCGGCGTCGGTGGCGTCGGCAACGATGGGGAGGGCGAAGCAGATGGTCTGGCTCATGGTGGGCTCCTTCGGAGTCGTGATGCCTCGACGTTGTGTCGGGCATCGCGAGCGTCCTCGAAACGTGGCCGGTTGCCCATCCCTGCGGGCCTGGGATCTTTCTGCATCTGGCTGGACGCCAGGTCCGTTCGGGTGGACGATCTTGTCATGGCAACGAGGGCCAGGGATGTCGCAGCGCTGATAGCGGACGTAGACCGCCTGGCGACCCGCGCCCTTTCCTACGCCGAGTTGCATCAGGAGATCACCGATCGTCTCCGGCGAGTGATGGCGATCGATGCCGCCTGCTGGCATGGGATCGATCCGTCCAACCAGTTGATGACCACAGCGAACCCGGTCGAGCTACTGGCGAACGGGTTCATGACCGCTGAGACCGAACCGATTGCGGCCGCCGCAGTGCTCTCGAGCGAGTACCGGCGCGACGATGTCAACAGCTTCACCTCGCTCGCCAAGCGCCGCCGGCCGTCTGCCATCCTGAGCGAGACCACCCGCGGTCGGCCCGAACGGAGCGCTCGGTACAACGAGTTCCTGGCACCGTTCGGCCTCCCCCACGAGCTGCGCACGGTGATGGTGACGCGCGGACGTGCGTGGGGATGCGTGATCTTCCATCGCACCGACGCCAGCGGAGACTTCGCCACCGAGGACGCCGAGCTGATGGGCAGGTTGTCGCGCCCGATCGCCGAAGCGTTGCGCAACAGTCTGCGGGTCGATGCGGCGCGCCGGGCCGGACCGCTCGCACCTGGAATGCTGCTGCTCGACGACGCCGACGATGTCGCTCTTGCCACGCCAAACACCGGGGAACTCCTCGATCTCCTCCGCCACACCGACACGGTCGAACGTGGCCTTCCTGCGAGCATCCTCATCATCGCAGCCCAGACGCGCGCGGCAGCGAAGGCCGGTCGACAAGCAGAGCCGCTCCACGTCCCGACCGCCGCCGGATGGATCACCCTGCACGGCTCGATGCCGGACGTCGACGCGGGTCGTGTTGCGGTCATCTTGCAGGGCACGCCCGAAGATCAGGCCGCACCGTTGCGTCTGGAGGCGTTCGCCCTCAGCCAGCGCGAGCGCGACGTCGCCACGCTGATCGCCCAGGGGCTCGACACCGCCGGCATCGTCGAGCGCCTCTACATCTCGGCATGGACCGTCCAGGACCACTGCAAGTCGATCTTCGACAAGACCGGCACGCGCAGCCGACGTGAGCTGCGAGCACCGATCTTCTTCCACGACCACTTACCCGCAATCGCCGTGCAGACACCCCTCGACGCCGGCGGCCACCTCGACCCCGAGCCGAGCCGATGATGCGAAGGCTCCGCCCTCGTGAGAATCAGGCCCAACCACTGACCGGGGCTGATGTCGAGATCGACGGGGCGAGCTGCGTATTCGACCTCTCAGACATCTCAACGGTTCGTGGCAGTCTGTGACCTCTTGTGGTCTGAGTGTGGTCTGGTGACGAGAGGATGCCGTGCGAGACGCGCCGGTGATCGGATGCCCACCTGACCCATAGCGGAAGTCGCCCCGGCTGCCACCGCGGTGCCAGGATGACCAGCACATGAACGAACGCGTCGGTCGGCGAGGCGGTGCCACCAGACGGCTGCCGCGCGCCCTCGTCGTCATGCGGCACCGGGATTTCGCGCTGGTGGAGGTCGGGAACGCGATTTCGCAGATGGGCATGTTCACCCAGCTCATCGCCCTCGGCTGGGGGCTGCGAGAATTGACAGACTGGCCCTTCGCCGTGTCGCTCAGCTTGGTTGCCCAGTTCGGCCCGGCGTTGGTGCTGTCGCCATTCGCAGGTTCAGTGGCCGATCGATTCGATCGAAGACGCGTCGTGATCGTCGGGAACCTCGCGGCGACCGTGCCCCCGCTGATCATCGGCTTGCTGGTGGCCGCGGGTACGCAGACCGTGCCGGCGATGTTGCTCCTCGCCGCCGCGGGTGGCATCGCCCAGGCCATGGCTCAGCCGGCGCAACAAGCGATACTGCCGAGCCTCGTGCCCGAGGCCGAACTCGGCCAGGCCGTCGCCGCAGCGAGCACCATGGGCAACCTGATGCGGGTTGCCGGCCCATCGTTCGGGGCGTTCGTCATCTCGGCGTTCGGCCTCGATTGGGCCTTCATGTTCAATGCCCTGAGCTTCCTGGCCGTGGTCGCCGCATGGTCCTTCGTCCGACCGGCGAGGGAGGAACGTCCCGTCACCAGACCGAAGTACCGGGAGCAGATCGTCGAGGGCGTCATCTACGCCCGCAAGGACGCCCAGGTGCGGCTGTTCTTGACGATCACCTTCTTCAACAGCGTCTTCGTGTTCCACTCTGCGCTGCTCCCCCTGATCGTTCGAGACGTCCTCGATGCCGAGGCCGGTGTATACGGCCTGCTGTATTCGATCGGCGGGGTCGGAGCGATCGTCGGCGCGATCGCGGCCGGCGAGGTCAGAACCGACCGGCGCCGCCAGATCGCGGTGGCCTCGGGGGTGACGGCGGTCGGGTGTGGCTACCTCGGTATCGCACTTTCGACGTCGGTCGCGGTCACCTGTGTATTCATGGCGATCTGGGGCCTCGGATTCTTCCTCGTCAGCACCGTGTCGCAGACCGTGCTGATCACCGTGACGCCTGATCAGTACCGGGGGCGGGTGATGGGGCTGGCATCGATGATGATGGGCGGCGGGATACCCATCGCCGGCCTCGTGGCCGGCGGCCTCGCCTCATCCGTAGGAGTCGAGGCGACTGTCGCGGTCTCGGCCGCGTCGTTGTTGGGTCTCGCAGCATGGCTCATCGTCGGCCGTCGACTGACCGCAATCGGCATCGAGCACCTCACGCGTAGCTGACGCGCCTCCTGGATCTCGCCGATGCAGCCTTCAGCAGGGCGCGCACCGTGGACCCTCTGATGGACGGCGCGCGATTCACCCGAGCGTGACGACGCGAGTGGGGCTCAGGCCGAGGATTGCTCGTGTCGCGCCTTCGGGATCCCAGGCTGATGGTGGGGAGCCGTATGTCGCCGTGAACCTTTCGGCGTGTTCCTTGCCCAGATCGGGACGAACGTCCACGTTGCATCGCAGCTCGAGGGTACGAACCGAGTTCCCAGAGTTCACGTCGGTCGCTTGAATCGCTTGTGGCTCTGTGTCAGAGAATGGCGACTTCGCCCTTCGAGCCATCGACGCGGATCCGATCGCCACTGCGGATGCGTGCGGTCGCGTCGACCGTTCCGACCACGGCCGGGAACCCCATCTCGCGAGCGACGATCGCGGCGTGGCACGCGTGGCTGCCGTGGTCGGTGACAATCGCTCCGACGAGGTAGAGGACGGAATTGAACGCTTCGCCGGTCGCTGCAGCGACGACGATGTCACCATCTTCGAGGTCCAACAGGTCGTCGGTGGACCGGATCAGGCGGGCGGTTCCTTCGTAGATGCCGGGGTTCGCGCCGAGACCGACAACGACGGAGGCATCTCCGGCGGCTTCGTCGAGTTGGCCGAGGATAGCGTCGATCATGAAGCCGGTTGCCGACATGAGGCGGGCCATCGGGGGAGGTAGCTCGTCCACCGGTGGTGGTGGCGGCGGGGGCGGGCCGAGGTGGCGTGGTGGGCCTTCGGCGCTGAGGCTGCGTCGGCGGTCTCCGCGGTCGCGTAGGTCGTCGGCGGGCACAGCATCGGAGTCGAGCAGGGCGACCGCCTCGTCGAGCGTCGCGTCGAGGATGTGTTCGGGTTCGTGGATGTGTCGACGGGCCTGCGCCCGTCGACCCACCTCGAGCATGGCCAACCTCAGGATGCCCATCGCGGTGATCTCGCTGTAGATCCCGCGTTCGTCTCGCAATCGGTAGTTTGCCCTGGCGTCAGCGAGTAGCTCGTCGAAGAGCGCCCGTTGATCTTCGACGACCTCTGAACGCACCTCGTCGGCGAAGGCGTCGGCGCGGCGCCGCGCCTCGCCGGGCTGGGCTCCGAGCCCGGCGGCCAGCTTGCCGAGCACGATGTCTGGTTGCTCTCGCAGGGTCGGGTTGACGAGGTCGAATCCATCTATGACGCGACAGTCGACCGTGCGCAGGTAGTTGTCGACAGCAGGAACGGTTTGTCGCAGCTCGGTGAGCCGCTCGGCGGGGTCGCCGGGACCAGCTACCAAGTCGCGCCCAGCGTCGCTGGAGCGAATGGCCTCGACGGCCTCGCGCATCTCGTCTGGTAACGCGGCCGAGATCGGTGAGTACCCGTCGAGGACACCGAAGAGGCTGTGTGGTGGGCGACCGGTCCATGCGCTCGCGTGGAGCATGAAGTCCCCGACGGGAAGTATCGCTGCCATGTTGAACCGGTGGTGCTGATACACCATCTCGGTGACGTGGGCAGCGGCGGCGTGGAGGTGCGCGACGAGGGCCTGGTCATCGAGATCGCGTAGAGCGATACTGCCCAGCTCGCGGTGGCGGGCGATGGCACGTGGCTTCCAGTTCGTGTCCCAGTCGTCGAGGTCTTGACGCCACAACTTCGTCTCGAGCGTGTTTGTCGCGATGGCGAGCCGGCGGCCGAACTCGGCTCCGATTTCCTCGGGGGACTTCGGGCCCTCGGGGCCGGGCATGTCGAAGGGTTGCGGTTGGTGGTAGGTGAAGCCGTTGACCACGCCCATCGCGAGCCGATCGAGCAGGACGCCGTAACGGCTGAACGTCTCGGTGAACCCGCGATTGAATCCGGCTGGGTAGACCTCCTGCATGATGGCAGTCTGCGACACGGGAGTATGGGCAGAATCCTGCTGCCACGGTCCTGGCCCCGGTGGAATCCACTCGGTCATGGCACCTGCCTTCCACGGGTTTCGGGTTGCTGCGCTCGCGAACCTACTCGAACGACGACGAGTGCGTGGGCGAGGCGTTCGATCACCCCGCCTGCACCAGCGTCGTCGATCACCGTCCTACTCGGATCCGCCTGGGTGGGCGTCGTGCATCCGCGACGGCAGCATCGTGGCGGCCACCATGGCCAGGATCATGGCCAGCGACGCAACAGTCAACAGCGACCGAGACCCTCCACCGCCTTCTGAAACCAGGACTGCGAAGAGCACACTCGCGGGGATCGAGCCTGTGTATCTGCTCATCGACAGTATCCCCGCCGCTGAACCCGCGAACTCCTCGGGTACCGACTCGAGCGCCGCGGTCTGGACGCTCGGGACCGCGAACCCCAGGCCGAAGCCGAAGATGGTGATGGCGACCACCACGCCAGCTGGGGAGTCCTGCACCACGAGGGCGGCGAGGGCCGTGGCGAATGTGGCGGCGCCGACCCCGATGATCACGGGCAGGCGCCGCCCTCGGTGGTCACTGACCCGCCCGCCGACGGGGCCCATCAGCACCATGCCTGCGGTAAGCGCCGTGAGCGCCATGCCGACCTGGGTCGAGCTCCAGCCTCGGCCGTCGAGGACAATCGGGACAGCCAGCAGCAAGCTGTATTGACTCAACGTCGTCGTGGCTTGGGTGACGAACGCGGCACCGAACGCGCGCTGGGTCAGGACGTGGGTGAGGCCGGGCGCCCCGGCAACTCTCCCGCGGCTGGCCACAGGCGCCTCCAGGTTCCCCACCGCCCAAAGCGCGGCGGCCGCAATCGGGACGTTGATCAGGAAGATTCCTCGCCAACCACCGAACTGGGTCACGAGCCCCCCGAACACAGGGCCGGCCGCGGCTCCGGCCCCGATGAACGACCCGAGGAGCCCAAAGGATCGGCCTCGCTGGGCGGGCTCGGTGAGTGACCGAAGCAGTGCTTGCGACGACGGCATGAGCGCCGCGCCGAAGACCGCTTGCGTCGCACGTCCCATCACCAGCAGCGGGAACGTGCCGGCGAACGATGCCGCTACCGATGCCGCAATGAATCCGATGAGCGCCCAATGGAGCGCGCGCCGAGCACCCACGATGTCGATGACCCTCCCCAATGTGGGCTGCCCGACGAGCATGACCACCAGATAGATGGTCACGAGGATTCCGGCCGAACCGGACCCGATGCCGAAGTCGTCGGCGACGTCTGGGAGCGCGACGGCGATCATCGTCGAGTTGAGTGGCACGAGCGCGGCGGCAACGGCGAGCCCCAAGAGCTCACGGGTGCCAAGGGCCGACCGGGGTAGGGGGGTCACCGGAGGAACAAGTGCATTGGGTCGGCGATGCCACCGACTCCCACCTGGCGGCGGCGCGCAAGTCGTTCCGTGGCATCGACGTTTGTGACCACTGGTGGGAACTCACATTCTCTGGCGACGATGGTGCCCGGCATACGAAGCTTCCCTGGACGGCGGCGATGGACGCGCCCCGCAGTCTCGGTATTCCCTCCGCAATCGCGCAGACGGTAGCCGTTGAGTAGGTTTGATGGACATGGCACCCGGTCTGGCACAGCGCATCGCAGATGCTGTGCGCGGAGCGCAGGAGGCCGCGAGTCCTTTTGCCGTCGCGGCGGCGCTGAACTCCGTGAACGCCTATGACCTCGCTGCCTTTTTCCACATGTCGCTGGCGAGCGACGTCGATGCCGAGCCCGTGGCGACAGGCTTGCCTGCGTCGCCGGGGGTGGCGAGTGGTCAGCTCGTGCTGTCTTCAGCCGCCGCCATGGCGGCGGGTGACGCAGGGGAAGCGGTCATCTTGCTGCGCCAGCACACCACGCCCGATGACGTCGTGGGAATGCAGGCAGCGGCGGGAATTGTCACCTCCCGTGGCGGGTTGGTGTCGCACGCCGCCGTCGTGGCGCGGGGCTGGGGGATTCCCGCTGTGGTGGGTGCAGCCGACATCGTGATCGACGGGGACGCAGTCACCATTGGCGACCGCGTGTGGCATGCGGGCGATGTCGTGACGATCGATGGGTCGACTGGCCACATCTATTCCGGAAGCCTTGCGCTTTCGAGCCAGGAGGCCCCGGCCGAGCTCGACACGCTGCTCGCTTGGGCCGACGCGGTCGCTGCCGGCCACGTCGAAGTCCGCGCGAACGCCGACACGGTGGGTGATGCCACGATCGGGCGCCGCCTCGGCGCAAAGGGAATCGGGTTGTGCCGTACCGAGCACATGTTCCTCGCTGCCGACCGTTTGCCGATCATGCGCCGCTTCATCCTCAGCAACGATGAGGCCACCGAGGCTGCCGCTCTGGCAGAGCTCGAGGTCGTCCAGGCCATCGACTTCGAGACGGTATTGGCGGCAATGGATGGACTCCCGGTAACCGTGCGCCTGCTCGATCCGCCGCTTCACGAGTTCCTTCCCGATCTTGTCGATCTGACGGCGCAGGAGGCAAGGGGGGATATGGACGAGGCCGGTCTCGTCGAGCTTGCGGCAGTGCGCCGCCTCCACGAGGTGAACCCGATGATCGGCACGCGCGGCGTTCGTCTCGGGATAGTACGAAGCGGCCTGTACCAGATGCAGGTGCGTGCTTTGTGCACCGCAGCCGCGAAGTTGTTCGAACGTGGTCTGCGGCCCCGTGTCGAGTTGATGATTCCTCTGGTTGTCGACGCCGAGGAACTGGCCATCGCCCGCACGTGGGTCACCGGTGTCCTCGATGCGATCGGCCACCCATCGCTCGCCTCGGATGTCGTGATCGTCGGAGCGATGATCGAGACACCCAGAGCGGCTCTTACCGCGGCAGCGCTGGCCGAGCACGCCGACTTCTTCTCATTCGGCACCAATGACCTCACCCAGCTGACGTACGCATTCAGCCGTGACGAT
The DNA here is from genome assembly GCA_024641655.1 of Acidimicrobiaceae bacterium. GTDB lineage: Bacteria > Actinomycetota > Acidimicrobiia > Acidimicrobiales > UBA8592 > JAHECR01. Next base: position 2,847 of record JAHECR010000065.1, on the reverse strand, counting down.
GTCGAGACTCGTCTGTTGCCCGCCTACCAAGCCCACGGCATCTTGTCGGCCAATCCCTTCGTCGTGCTCGACCAAGATGGCGTCGGCGAGCTGGTCCGTATCGCATGCGAAAAAGGGCGCGCCCGCAAGCCGGGTATCAAGCTCGGAGCCTGCGGGGAGCACGCTGGAGACCCGGCTTCGGCGGACTTCCTCGTCAGGCTGGGGATCGACTCGGTCAGCTGCTCGCCGTTCCGCGTGCCGTTAGCCCGGTTGGGTGTGGCGCAGGCACTTCTTGCGTGCAGGCGCGTCCGTGTCGACGACGTCACCTTCGATTTTGGCAGAGAGCGGGAGGGTGGCGTCGACGGCGACCCGACGTTCGTGCCGCCCAGCGGTCAGGAAGTGCTGCGTCCCGAGGGCGAAGCCATCGAGATCGACGAAGCGCTCGTGTTGCACATCCTCCGGGTCCGCGGATTCGTCACCGCGGATGGGTTCCTCGAGAGTCTCGGAGTTCACCCGACAGCGATCCTTCGGCCGCTCATGGACGCGGGACACGTCCGCTACATCGAGGCACGTGACATATACGCACTGATGCCGACCGGGCGGCAAATGCACGAGTCGCTCCTCGACAGGTACGCCACCGAAACGGTTCGCGCTCGTCTCGGCGCGCTCTACGAGCGCTTCCTCGAGCTCAACGGCACGTTCAAGGAGCTGTGCACCACCTGGCAGATGCGAGGTGACGACCCGAACGATCATCGCGACGCCGACTATGACCTTCGATGCATCGCCGAGCTCGCTCGGCTCGCCGAAGCAGCCGAGCCGGTCGTCGAGGGCCTCGCCGCCGTACTTCCTCGCCTGGACCGCTATCGCGATCGCCTGCGCCGAGCAGCCGAGCAGGTCGCCAACGGCAGCACCCAGCTGTTCACCGGCGTCGCATGCAACTCATTCCACGACATCTGGATGGAGCTCCACGAGGACCTGATCGTGCTCCAGCGAATCGATCGCGCCGAAGAAGGCAGCTTCTGATCCATGCCTGGGGCTGGAAGCGAAGGCCGCCCACTCTCACCAGCGCTCTGACCGTCGAGCGCATACGCCGGAAGCCCCTTTCCGCTCGCGCTGGGCAGCAGGATGAAGCGCCCCGGGTTCGGTGACTGCTCTGGTTTCAGGCCCGGGGCGCTTCATGGATGTTCCCAACTCGCGAAACGGGGAACACCCACGCGCGAGGCGCTCTAGTCGTTGAGGTAGTCACCACTGACGAAGCACGGATCGGTGGCCGGATCGCCCTGGACGCCGATCGTGGTGTGTCCCTCGGGGCCGGCTCACCTCTGTGGACGAGCACGTGGAGTGGATGGGACCTGGTGCCGCCGGGGTCATTGGTGACCAACGGCAGCACTACGAGATCCTCTGCGCCGTTGTGTGCCAACAACACACATGAGCCGTTGCCGGTCTGCATGGAGTGGGTGTGGGTTGCCGACGCGGTGCCGACACCGAACACGCCGATCATGCTCATCGTGCCGGCGACGGCGAGGAGGCGTATGGGTCGGCTTGTCGGCGTCGGAGCGCAGGCAGCTGCGACGGGTTGCGTGAGTCGATCCGCCCCCCCGACGATGGACACAACTGTTAAGGTTCCCTACCTCGGGGCGGACGGGTCACTAGTGGCCTAGAGCCCGAGTGCCTCCAGCGCTTCCGTGCGTGCCCGCGCGGAGCGTGTCGGTGGTCCCGACTGCTGCCCTGTGGTCGGGACCACCGCGGAGGTCACACATCGTCGACTCGCGGCACGGAGCCCGTGACCCGGCCGGGACGGAGGCTAGGTAGGTTTTGAAGCACCGACGAGTCGCTCTCGCCGGTTGCGCGGGGCCGTCGCCGTTCACACGGGGCGGGGTCTGCTCGTTGGGAGCCACGGCCTCGGCACACCCGCAGCTGCGGGGGAAGTGGCCTTTTGGCTTCGGCTACTCTGAGCGGATGGGCGGACATGGGCGGAACGGAGGGGTCCGAGCGATCGCGATCGGTTTGGTCATAGCGTTCGGCGGGGCGGCATGCAGCGGAACCGACCAGTCTTCTGATCTCTCGGCGTCTGACGCTGCAGCGATGGTCAACAAGGCCCTCGGTGGGGCCCAGGCAGTACAGGACTTCCTCGTCCATCTTGACATGTCAGTGCAGACCGATGATGGGTTGGTCAGCTACTACGAGGAGGTACTCGACGCGGCCGTCGAGGGTGCCGCTGACCACGTGCCGCTCGATGGCGGGTTCACGTTCAGCGCCGTTGATTCGCTCCATGGGCACATGGTCGACCCCGATGGGCAGGACCTCCCTTCGCTCGCAGTCGATTTCGGCCTTCTCGCAATGTCACCAGAGGGGTTCGAGTCGAGTCGTTCGGTCCTCGTTGAGTCGTTGATTGCGGCCGGGGAGACCAAAGCTGGCGCCGCACTGGCTGACGCTGGTGGCCCCGGCTCACCGCTCCTCGTTGAACTGGTTACTGCGGACTTCGGTCGGTCTCGCACTCACGCCGCGCCTGGCGACCGGGCGGCGGTCGACCTGACGTTCGTCGAGGCGATCGCACCTGGTGACACGGTGACGTCGCTCTATCTTTTCGGCCAAAGCCACCCTGGGGATCCAGACGCTGAGGTGGGACTCTCCGCTGATCAACTGTTCAGCTACCGCTGGAACCTGGGCCTGATCAGCCTCTTGGGGTCCGAAGAGGGGCCGAGTGTCGTCACCGACGCTGCGGTCGACGTCGTCGAAGGCTCCACAGTGAGGCTGCAAGAGATCAAGGCTGGCATTGCTGTCGGGCTCGGAGCGTTTGCAGCGCTCCGTGCGGGCCTCGAAGTCTACCGGAGGAAGTCTGCTGCGGTAGCAGAGCTGAATCGTTAC
>JAHECR010000098.1 GCA_024641655.1 Acidimicrobiaceae bacterium | reverse complement strand
CTGAGCGCCGACGAGACCCTCGTCCCACCCTTGGATCACGCCACCGGCGCCGAGATCGACCGGGAACGCGGCGCCGCGGTCGTAGCTGTTGTCGAACTCGGTGCCGTCCTCGGAGCGGACACCGACGTAGTGCACCAGCACGGTGTCACCGACGACGGCCTCGGGGCCCTCGCCCGGTGTCAACACGGTGACGACCAGCTCGGTCGGGATCTCCTCCGGGATCTCCACGTCGGGCTTGGGAGGCACGGGCGTGGTGTCCACCGGAGTCGTATCGGCCGGCGTGGTGGAGAGCGGTGGGAGCGTGATCACCGGAGCGACCTCTTCCTCGTCGCCGCCACCGTCGAATGCGCCACCGACCCAGGCGATCAGGACGACCGCGCCCACGGCGGCGATGATGGCCGCGGTCCAGCGAACGGCGTTGCGCTTCAGGGTGCCGGACCGTTCGACCCGCGCCTCCTCGATCAGTCGTTGCTGACGGTTGGCCTTCTGACGTTCGCGCTTCTCTGTGCCCACGAGTCAGCGAGGTTAACGGCGGGGGGAGCCGGTTGCGGCGCGGGTGCCGCGCACGTTCAGGTGCGGCTCAGCCTCAAGCGCGGGCGCCCAGTTTCCGATACTCCCCGTGGAACGACGGATTCCCGTCGCTCGACCACAAACGGCGGCATGGATGGCGATACGGGTGAGCACAACCGCAGGACTGACGGCGCGGCCACTGTTACCGGCGCGACGATGGCTGGCGACAGCCTTCCTCGCTGCCGGGCTGATGATGCTCGCCGGCTGGATGGCATGGCGGATCGCGACGCTCGGTGCCCACCCGATCCAGGTCATCGCCCTGCTGGTCGAATTGTCCGGCTGGACGGGTGCCGTGCTCGTCGCCCTGGGCCTGCTCGCCGCGCGCGAACCGCGAGCAGTTGTCCCGCCCGACCACACCTATCGCTACGCCGCTGCCGTCGCCGATCGCGTCGGCCGGACACGCTCGACCGATCTGTACCGGGACCTCCGGGCTGCCATCGACCGGAGGGCGACCCGCGCCGTCGGGGACGGTGCCGACCGGGCAATGATCGGAGTCCTGATCGACGGACCGCGCCGGATCGCTCTCGTCGCCACCTTGTCGGTCGCGCTGCTGCTGGGCGTGAGCCCGGCGCCGGTCCCTCCGGTGTGGGCGCTCGTTGCGGTTTTCGCCGGTACGGCGCTCGTCGCAACTGCACATGTGGTGGCGTCGGACGGGCGCATCCGCTTCGGTGATCGGACGCGCTGGTCGTTCGCATCGATCGGCGAGGTGCTGGCATCGAGCGACCGTGACGACGTCGCGCCTCGGCGTTGGGTCGGCACCGTCGCCGCCGTCGTCGTGTTGAATCTGGCCATCGCGCTGCGCGGGATGAGCGACCGGTGGACCCACGGGCTCCCGCCGATGACCGACGACGAACGTCTGGTGACCATCGTCTGGGCGACGTTGATCGTGGCCGGTGGCCTCTACACGCTGCGCACGATCCCGACACCCAAGCTGGGCAACCAGCATCTGGTGGCGCGTCGTCTCGACGAACGGACCGCGCGCCAGTCAGCGCTCGGCGCGGCGGTGTGCGTCGGACTCGTCGGGCTGCTCGCCGGGATCCTCCCCGGGAGCGTCGACGCCGGTCCGGACGACCCCCTTCGGATCGAAGCGCCCACGCAGGTGGTAGCCGACGGAGCCTCCGGTGGCTGACGGATCGGCGGCGAGCCAGACCCCGCCCAGGTTCGGCACGCGCTCGTCGTGCGCGCCCAGATGGCGGACCAGCGTCCGGATCACGCCGGAGTGGGTCGTGACCACCACCGTCCCCGCCCCCGGAGCTGTCGCGGCGACGATGTCGTCGAGCGCCGCCAACGTCCGCCGGATGACCGAAGCCCCCGGTTCGAACGTCGGCGGCCGGAAGTGGTCGGCGAGGAAGCCCGGGTACGCGGCTTCGATCTCGTCGGGTGTCAACCCTTGCCACTCGCCGGCGTCGGCCTCGCGCAACCGATCGTCGGTCGAGATGTCGCCCAGCCCGAGGTGGCCGGCGATGATCTCTGCCGTCTCCGCGGCGCGAGCCAGCGGGCTCGTGTGGGCGGCATGGAATCGGCCGCCGGGCGGCGCGAGCGCTGCCATGGCCGACGCAGCGTGGGCGGCCTGTCGGCGTCCGAGGTCGTTCAGTGGCGAGTCGGCGAGGCCCTGCCAACGTCGGACCGCGTTCCATTCGCTCTGCCCGTGTCGGAGCAACAACAACGACACGAACCCGGCCACCATCCCGATGGAGGCTAGCGGTGACAGTACGCTGTGTCGGATGGCACGGGTTCGCCTCTTCGCTGCGGCGCGTGACGCTGCGGGCACGGGACGTGACGAACTGCCCGGCGACACCGTCGGGGAGGTGCTCTCACTCGCCCGTGAACGGTACGGCTCGACGTTCGACGCCGTCCTCGCCACGTGCCGGATCTGGGTGAACGGCGAACCGGCCGAGGCGCACGACTCCATCGGCGCCACCGACGAACTGGCGGTCCTGCCGCCGGTATCAGGAGGATCCTCGTGAACGCAACCGACCCCCAGTCCCTCACGTTGGACGAACTGCGCGCGCTCCGCAACGAACTCCAGAACGAGGACGACGTCGTCTCCTACGTCCGCCGCGTCGCCCAGGCCCGTCTCGATCTCGTGCGCGCCGAAGCCCACCGTCGGGAACGTGGCGAATCCCACGACGACCTCTCCAGCGAGCTGCGCGTCGTGCTGTCGAGCCACCTCACGGGTGGACCGCCGCGACCACCGCGACCGGTCGAGAACCTGGACGACAACGACCTGTCGAACCGTCTCGACGCGGTGTGCGCCGAGCACGGGTTCAGCCGTCTCGACGACCTCATGCCGAGCGAACTCGAGAACCTGGATCATCAGCTGACCGCGTTCGAACGCCAGGTCTCCGATGACCGGCGCGAGCGGTACGAGCGTCTGGACGCGCTCAGTGCCGAACTGGTCCGCCGCTACCGCGAGGGTGAAGCCTCGGTCGACGGCCTGCTGGGCGGCTGACGTGGCTGCCGACGATGCGTCGGACACCGACGGACGCTCACCGATCGACCCGCTCGACGTCGGAGCGTTCATCCGATCGCAGCGCGAACGCGCCGAGATCTCGATCCGGAAGCTGGCCGAACTCGCCGACGTCTCGAACCCCTACCTCTCGCAGATCGAGCGTGGGCTGCGTAAGCCGTCCGCCGACGTACTCCAGCAGGTGGCGAACGCCCTGCGGATCAGCGTCGAGTCGCTGTACGTCCGAGCTGGCATCCTGCCGGACGAAGAGCGCGGCGTGAGCACGGTGTCCGAGGCGATCGAACACGACCCGG
>JAHECR010000097.1 GCA_024641655.1 Acidimicrobiaceae bacterium | reverse complement strand
CCAACGGGATCTTGCGGACGGTCAGTCAGCTCGGGGTGCGGCTGCAGGAATTCACCGGCGTGCCGTCGACCCAGCGCATCAGGGCGAATCCCTGAGCTCGGCGGTGCCGGCGTCGGCATCGTGCGTGAGCTGTTCGACCTGGGTTGCCAGCCGCTCGACCACTTCGGTGAGGCGATCGAGTCGGTCCTCGAACGCTTCGCCGGTCACCATGTCCGACATCGTGAGGCGGACGCTCGCGATCTCTCGAGCGAGGAACTCGGTGTCGGCCTGGGTGCGTTCGGCGACCTCTCGGTCGTTCTGTGAGGTCACTCGGTCGCGGCGTTCCTGGCGGCTCTGCGCGAGCAGGATCAGGGGAGCCGCATAGGAGGCCTGGATCGACAGCACCAGCGTGAGCAGCACCAGCCCGCGATCCCATGGGTCGAACTGGAATCGCGCCGGCAACACGGTGTTGAGGAGGATCCAGACGGTGATGACGACGGTCTGCCAGACGAGGAACCGAGCGGTGCCGAGGAAGTTCGCGATCGACTCGCTGAAGCGGCCGAAGGTGTCGGAGTCGTACGACACGCCGACGCGGCCCGCGGTGCGCGGCGTCGTCAGGTCTTCCCGGCGCTTCATGTCTCGACGGTCCGCTTGCGCCTGGTGCGCCAGCCGGCGCCCAACATCCGGTCGAGTACGTCGTCGACGGTGACCGCGCCGAGAAGGCGACCCGCTTCGTCGGTGACGGCGACAGCGAGCAGGTCGTAGCTCGCGAGGATCTCGGCGACTTCACGGTCCGTCGCATCGGGGGTGACCGTCGGGTCGTCAGCGACGAGTCGACCGATCCCCATGTTCGGCGGTTCGCGCAAGAGGCGCTGGACGTGGACGACGCCGACGAGCTTGCCGGTCGGCGCCTTGTATGGCGCCTGGGTGACGAAGATCTGTGTGGCGATGCTGACCACCCAGTCGGGGTCGCGCACCTGGGCCAGTGCCTCTGCCACCGTGGCATCGGGGCCGAGGATGATGACCTCGGGGGTCATCAACCCACCGGCGGTGCCCTCCTCGTAGGACAACAGGCGTCGGATGACCTCGGCGTCGTCGACGTCCATGACACCGAGCATGCGCTCCTGGTCGGCTGGAGCCATCTCGCCAAGCAGGTCAGCGAGGTCGTCGTACTCCATCTCGTCGAATACGCCGACGAGTCGGTCGCGGTCGAGTTGCTCGACGATGCGCACCTGCTCCGCCTCGGGCAGCTCTTCGAGCACGTCGGCGAGGCGTTCGTCGTCCATCGCTTCTGCGAGTTGGCGACGCTGGTCGATCGGGAGCGCACGGACGACGGCGGCCACTTCGGCTGGGTGGAACTCTCGCAAGCGAGCGGCTTCGGCTTGCATCGCCGTTTGGGCCTCGAACAGGGCGGGGACCTCGTCGAAGTCCACCAGGCGATAGCTGGGACGGCGGCGCAGGGTGTTCCTGCGCGCCAGACGCACCTTGTCGATCACCCAATAGGTCGAACGAGCGTCTTCTTGCGGGCGTAGTGCGATGTCGCTGACCGTCTCGTCGCCGATGCGTCGATCGATCAGCTCGGCCCCGATCAGCACTTCGCCCGGGCGGCGCTTGAAGGGATTGAGGTCGACGTCCCAGCTCCGCAGCCGCGCGCCATCACTGTTGAGTTCGGCGATGCGGTTGGCGTTGACGAAGATCCGTCGACGTTGACTGTTTGCAACGAAGCCGACCACCCGCGGGGGGATCGCCGGCTCGCGACCCTTGCCGGCGCGACCGGGGATCGCGACGATGTCCTCGATCCGTCCGATCGGTGCCCCGCCGGCATCGAGCAACGGCAGCCGCATCACCCGAAATGCGTAGATCAGGTCAGCGGCCATGGCCGCAGGTTACCGAGGGCCTGGAGACCCCCGGTGTTACATCAGGGGTCAGACCCCAGATGTGACACCCACCGCTTCGACCTGGACGAGCGTGTCGGAGTACGCGACGCCCCCGCCCCATTCGGTGAGTGTGTCGCTGGTGAGGCTGTTGGCGATGCGCCCGTCGGGGTGATGACGGCTCCACCACCCGAATGGGATCGCGACCACGCCGGGCCGCAGACGCTCGGTGATCTTCACCGGGAGCACCACCGATGCCCGATCGTTCCAGACTCGGGCGGTCGAGCCCGCGCGAAGTCCGCGCGCCGCTGCGTCCGCCGCGACGAGTTCCACGAACGGCCCTCCTTCGACAGGGCCGTGCTTGGGCAGGTCGGCGTAGCCCGAGTTGAGAAAGCGGGTGTGGTGCTTGGGCGTGAGCAGCTGCAGCGGGTACCGCCGGTGGAGTTCGGCATCGCCGCCAGGGCCTTCGCGGGGCGCGACGTACACGGGGACGCGAGGTTGGCCCATGCGTTCGAGCTGGTCGGATGCAAGGTGGACACGCCCTGACGGCGTGTCGAACCAGCCGTCGCCGAACGGGCGGCCGTCGGCCGGATAGGGGACCCGCGCCCAGCCCACTCGCTGAAGTTCGTCGAGGTCGATCGTCGGCAGCGCCGCGCGCAGAAGCGTGTGGTCGTCTTCGAAGAGCGACGGCTCGCTGTACCCCATCGCCCGGCTGAGGCGGCGGAACAGCTCGGTGTTCGAGCAGGCCTCGCCCGGAGGGTCGATCGCTGCGGCGTTCCAACCGATCCACAGGTGGCCCCACGGCAGTACGACGTCGTCGCTCTCGATCTGCGTCGCAGCCGGCAGCACGATGTCCGCGTACCGGGCGGTGTCGGTGAGGAACTGCTCGTGGACGACGGTGAACAGGTCCTCGCGTTCCATGCCGGCGCGGATCAACTCGGCGTGGGGAACGGTCACGAGCGGGTTGCAGTTCCAGTTGATCAGTGCGTGCACGCCGGGACCGCTCACCTCGCCAGCGTGCGGCGACGTCAGGATCTCGCCCAGGCGGCTCATGTTCACCGTCCGTGGCTCGCGCCGCCCGCCGGCGAGTTCGAGGTCCGGGCGCATGAGGGCGACGCCGTCGACCAGCGCGTCGCTGTACGAGCCGACGCTCTTCGCGATGCCCCCGCCCCGCTCGGCCCAGGCACCGGTGAGGGCGGGCAGGCACGCGAGCGTGCGGTAGAACATCGCACCGTTCTCGTGGTGCTCGGCACCGATCAGGCTGCGGATCCCTGCCGGTCGAACCGTCGCATAGTCGATGGCGAGTTGCGTGATGACCTCGGCGGCGACGCCGGTTTCGATTGCGGCTCGCCGTGGCGTCCAGTCCGCGACTGCGTCGCGCAATTCGTCGAATCCGACCGTGTGGTCGGTGATCCAGGCATCGTCGGTGAGCCCGTCGCGGATGATGACGTGCATCATCGCCAGCATCAGCGCGATGTCGGTCCCAGGAAGTGGCTGGATGA
>JAHECR010000064.1 GCA_024641655.1 Acidimicrobiaceae bacterium | reverse complement strand
CGTCTGCCTTCCTCGCCGGGGCCTTCTTCTTGGCCGGGGCCTTCTTCTTGGCCGGGGCCTTCTTCTTCGCCGGGGCCTTCTTCTTCGCTGGCGCCTTCTTCTTCGCCGCAGCCTTCTTCTTCGCCGGGGCAGCCTCACGTCGGAGCTGCAACAGCTCCATCGCGCGCTCCGGAGTCAACTCCTCGACGGTGTCGCCCTTGCGCAGCGACGCATTCGTCTCCCCATCGGTGACGTAGGGGCCGAAACGGCCGTCCTTGACCACCATTGGCTTGCCACTGACCTCGTCGTCGCCGAGCTCCTTCAACGGTGGCTTCGCCACCTGACCGCGCCGGAGCTTCGGCTGCGCATAGATCGCGATCGCCTCGTCGAGCGACAAAGAGAAGAGCTGTGCCTCGCTGTCGATCGTGCGGCTGTCCTTGCCCTTGCGGAGGTAGGGGCCGTAGCGACCGTTCTGGGCCGTGATCTCCTCGCCGTCGGGGTGCACGCCCACGACCCGGGGCAGCGCCAGGAGCCGCAGCGCCGTCTCGAGATCGACGGTGTCGAGGCCCATCGTCTTGAACAACGAGGCCGTCCTCGGCTTGTCCTCGCCGTCGATGAGCTCGCCGAGCTGGACGTAGTCGCCGAAGCGGCCCGACTTCGCGAAGACCTCCTTGCCGGTCTCGGGATCGGTCCCGAGCACCCGCTCGCCTGCGGGCGCCTCGAGGAACTCGACGGCGCGGTCGAGGGTGAGCTCGTCGGGGGGCAGATCTTCGGGGATGCTCGCCGTGTCGGCCGGAACGGGGTCGCCGGGCGCGAGGTCGGGATGACGCTCGGGGCTGCCGGGTTCGCGCTGGACGTACGGCCCGAAACGGCCCACGCGCGCAACGATGGTCTGACCCGACTCGGTGACACCGAGCGGGATGGAGTTGACCGCGCGAGCGTCGATCTCCCCGAGTCGGTCCGACACCCGGTCCTTGAGGCCGTCGGAGGTGTCGTGACCGAAGTAGAAGTCGTGGAGCCAGGGGACGGCCTCGCGGGCGCCCGTGGCGATGCCGTCGAGGTCGGTCTCCATCTGCTCGGTGAACGCGTAATCGACGAGCTGCGGGAAGTGCTGTTCGAGCAGGCCGACCACCGAGAAGGCCGTGAAACTGGGTACGAGGGCGGAACCCTTCTTCCAGACGTAGCCCCGATCGACGATGGTGCCCATGATCGATGCATACGTCGACGGACGACCGACGCCGAGCTCCTCGAGCCGTTTCACGAGTGATGCCTCGGTGTAGCGCGCCGGCGGCTGGGTCTCGTGGCCCTCGGCGGAGAGATCCGAGGCGTCGAGCGCATCGCCCTCGTTCACCGGCGGGAGCGCCCGCTCGTCGTCGCCGTCGGCCGCGTCGTCGTCACTGTCTTCGACGTAGACCCGCCGGAACCCCTGATGGGTGATCACCGTGCCCGACGACGAGAACTCCGCGTCGCGGCCGTCGCTCGCCACGCCACCGAGGCGCACCTGGACGGTCTCGCCCACCGCGTCGGTCATCTGCGAAGCGACGGTCCGCTTCCAGATCATCTCGTACACCTCGGCCTCGCTCTTGACGACCTCGGCGCGGACCTGCTCAGGAGTCTTGAACACGTCGCCGGCAGGCCTGATGGCCTCGTGGGCCTCCTGCGCGTTGCGCACCTTCTTGGTGTAGAGGCGAGGCGCGTCGGGTACGTATTGCGCACCGTATCGCTCGGCGATGAGGGTGCGGGCGGCGTTGAGCGCGGTGTCCGACAGCGTCGTGCTGTCGGTTCGCATGTACGTGATGTAGCCCTTCTCGTACAGGTTCTGCGCGGCGCGCATGGCCATCGCCGACGACATGCGCAGCTTGCGGCCGGCCTCCTGCTGGAAGGTCGAGGTGATGAACGGCGCCGCCGGGCGACGGCGGTAGGGCTTCGGCTCCACCGAACGCACCGCGAACTCGGCATCGGCGAGACCGGCGACGAGCGAGGTGGCGCCGACCTCGTCGAGCGCGACCGTGTCGGCGCTCTTGAGGCGACCATCCTGTTCGAAGTCGCGACCCGAGGCGAGCTTGTGGCCGTCGACCGCGACCAAGGTGGCGTCGAGGCTGCTCGGCACGCCGGGCTCGAGATCCTTGGCGACAGCGAACGTGCCCCGCACGTCCCAGTAGGCGGCCTTCACGAATGCCATGCGTTCACGTTCGCGTTCGACGACGATGCGGGTCGCGACCGACTGGACGCGACCTGCCGACAACCGCGGCATGACCTTCTTCCACAGCACGGGCGATACCTCGTAGCCGTAGAGCCGGTCGAGCATGCGACGGGCTTCCTGGGCGTCGACGAGACGTCGGTCGATGTCGCGGGGAGCGGCGATCGCGGCCTGGATCGCCGACGGGGTGATCTCGTGGAACACCATCCGCTTGACTTCCATCCCCTGCGGCGGGTTCAGCACCTCGAGGAGATGCCAGGCGATGGCTTCCCCCTCGCGATCCTCGTCGGTCGCGAGGTAGAGCTCGTCGGCGTCCTTCAGCAACTGCTGGAGGTGGCGAAGGTGGCTGCGCTTGTCGCTGTTCACGACGTAGAGGGGCTTGAAGTCGTTGTCGACATCGATGCCCATGCGGGCCCATTTCTCGCCCTTGTAGGCGTCAGGGACCTCCGCAGCATTGCGCGGGAGATCGCGCACGTGGCCGATCGAGGACTCGACGATGTACCCGTCGCCAAGGTAGCCGGCAATGGTTCGGGCCTTGGCAGGTGACTCGACGATTACGAGAGCAGTGGGCACGGTGTGGACGCTATGGGTCGGGAACGATCGTGGTTAGCATCGACGGAACTCGCCTCGACTGAAGTCCTCACCGTCGATGAGCGCCCAGGGGCGCCTGCGGGCGAGGGTAACCCACGCCGCGACGATTGCCACAGAGGGCGAGCTCACCACGCACGTTGCGGCGATGACCGTCAGTTGTCGCGAGATGCAGCGGCGATGACCTCTTCCTTGCTCTGCGCCGGGCTTACCTTGGGCTTGGGGCCCGAGCTCGCAGCGAGCAGACCCAACCCCAGGATGCCTGCGGCCACCGACGCGAACAGGATCCCGATCTTCGCCTGATCGACGTACTCGGGATGTTCGAAGGCGAGGCCGGTGACGAAAAGCGCCACGGTGAACCCGATGCCGGCCACCGCGGAGAGACCCAACAAGTTGAGGTTGTTCATGCCCGGGGTACGGGTTGCGAACGGCATCCGCTGCGCGATCCAGGTCGCCGAGAACACACCCACGGTCTTGCCGACCACCAACCCCAACCCGACGCCCCAGGTGACCCTGCTGCTCGCGGCGTCCCCGATGACGCCCCCGCCGAAGTTCACCCCGGCGTTGGCAAGAGCGAAGATCGGGATGATCACGAAGCTCGAGATGGGGTGGATCGCCGTGCTGAGCCGCTCGGCCACCGAGACCGACTCACGCATGTGGAACGACGCGTACTGGATGTCGACGGCGAAGAGGTTCTCGCCCTTGTCACGCAGCCACTCGACCCACTTGGCAGCTTCTTCACGGGTTTGGATCGGTCGGGCCGGGCAGATGAGCCCCAAGGTCACGCCGGCGATCGTCGCGTGAATGCCGGACTCGAACATGCACAACCACAACGCCGACCCGACCAGCACGTAGAGCGGGATGTACCAGACCTTCAGCCGGCGCAGGACGAGCACCACCCCAACGAGGACAATGGCGGCGATCAGCCAGTTCCAGGCGAGATGGTCGGTGTAGAAGATGGCGATCACCAAGATCGCGCCGATGTCGTCGACGATGGCCAGCGTCAGCAGGAAGACCTTGAGTGGTCGGCCGATCTTGTCACCGAGCAACGACACCACGCCGACGGCGAAGGCGATGTCGGTGGCCATCGGGATGCCCCAGCCGTGTGCGGCGTCAGTGCCGGCATTCAGGGCGAAGAAAATGAGCGCGGGCACGACCATGCCACCGAGCGCCGCGATGGCCGGCAACGCCGCTGCCTTCTTGTCCTTCAGGTGACCGTCGACGAGTTCCTGTTTGATCTCGAGGCCGACGACGAAGAAGAAGATGGCCATGAGCGCGTCGTTGACGAGCAGTTCGAGGGTCATGTGGTGATCACCACCCATGACGTAGCTCCCGAGCGTCAGGTGGAGCTCTGTGCCCCACAGGTCGTGATAGGAGTCCTTCCACGGTGAGTTGGCCCAGATGAGCGCAACTGCGGTGGCAAGGAGCAACACCAACCCGCTCGCCGCCTCGATGTCGAGGAACCGGCGGACCGGTCGACCGACCCGCTGGGCCAGGCGGTGCTCGCTGCCGATGAAGGTGATCTGAGAAAGTGGGGAGCTACCGGACATACCTATCGAGGGGTTGATCGGGGACAGGCTGGGCCTTCGGCGAACGTGCGTGTGGAACGCTGAGAGGGACACCACAGCGTAGGGGTCCGAGTCGTGGAATCGAGGGAGGCCCGTGGCACGCCCGTCGACCGCGCCGAATCGGCGGCCCGCAACCGCGACCGACGCTATTTCGGGTTGGTGTAGACCACGAGACGGACCGCAGTGCCGTGATCGAGCGACCGGATCCGCATCTCGTCGGCGAGCACCCGCATGAGCGGAATGCCGAATCCGCCCTCGTAGTCCAACCGTCCCGGAGCATCGAGCGGACCACGGTCGACGATCCCGTCGGGGTCGAACCCTTCGGCTCGATCCTGGACCTCGACCTCGATGCGGTCGCCGGCGAGATCACAACGAATGGTGATGCGTTCGTCGGACCCGAGATGTGCGTGGGCTTCGATGGCGTTGGTCGTGGCCTCAGACACTGCGAGCCGAAGGTCCTCGATGCGCTCGTGACCCAGACCCGGATCGAGTGCTGCGGCGGCGGCCACCACCGCACGTACGAGCGACAGGTACTCGGCGCGCGCCGGGATGGTCAGACTGATGCCGTTCACCTGGTCTCGCCATCGAAGCCGGCGTCGGTGGGAGCGACGATCCCGGCATCGGGTTCTGCCAGCACCAGGCGCAGATCGACCAGGTCGAACACCTCGGCGAGGCGGCGCGAGAGGCCGGTGACCCTGAGGTCGCCACCGAGGCGACGCGCCCGCACGAGCCCACCCAGCAACACCCCGAGACCGGTGGAGTCGACGAAGTCGACCCCCGAGAGATCCACGACGACGCGGGGCTGGTCGTCACGGATCTCGGCGACGAGGGTCTGACGGAGATGGGGGGCGGTGGCGAGGTCGATCTCACCGGCGACGCGCAGCACCACCCAGTCCCCGACCCGTGCCGCTCGAACGCCCAACATCATTGGCGCCAGGGTACGGCATCGCGTGCGCGTCGTCCCGCCACATCGAGCCGCTCCGCCCGTCGAGCGAATTGCACCACGGTGATTCGTCGCTGGTCGCGCCTACCATCACACTCACTGATGCTCACCAGTCGCTCCTCCGAAGCGGTGATCCTCGACGATCTGACCGTCGATCTCCTCGCACGCGACCACGGCGAACCGACGCGCTCGGCAGAACCGGAGATCGATCCAGCCGTTGCGGCCGGCTCCCGGCCACTCGACGAGCTCCTCGCTGGGCTGGTCGACGACGGCCGCATCGTGCATGTCGAGCGACTCACAGCGCGCCGCGCGCGCACCGCAGCACCGGCGCGGCCCCTGCGACCCGCAGTGGCCGAACGGCTTCCCCACGACACGCTGTGGACCCACCAGGCGCAGGCCATCGACCTCCTCCGCGACGGGGTCTCGGTTGCCGTCGCGACCGGCACTGCGTCGGGCAAGTCACTGTGTTACCAGGTGCCGATCGCCGAAGCCATCGCCGACCCTCTGAGCCCGGCCACCGCACTGCTCCTGTTTCCCACCAAGGCCCTCGCACAAGACCAGCTCCGCGCGTTCGGCGAGCTGGCCTTTCCGGGTGTCGTGGCGGCCACCTACGACGGCGACACCCCACGGGAGAACCGTTCCTGGGTTCGAGCCAACGCCAACGTGGTGCTCACCAACCCGGAGATGCTCCATGCCGGGCTGTTGCCGTTCCACGGGCGGTGGGACACGTTCCTACGTCGATTGAAGTACGTGGTCGTCGACGAGCTCCACGTGCTGCGCGGCGTTTTCGGCACCCATATGGCACACCTGCTGCGACGACTCCGACGGCTGTGCGCCCACTACGGCGGCGACCCGACCTTCGTCTTCACCTCGGCCACCATCGGCGGACCCGGGCGGCTCGCATCGGAGCTGTGTGCCAAGCCGGTCGTGGAGATCACCGACGACGGCTCGCCACGTGGGCCACGGTTGTTCGCCCTGCTCGATCCCCCCGTTGTCGACGGGGCCAGCGGGGCGCGGACCTCGGGGAACGCCGAGACGGCCTCGATGGTGGCGCGCCTGGTCCGCGACGGCCACCGCACCATCGCCTTCTGCCAGAGCCGAAAGGGCACCGAGCTCGTGGCCGGCCAGGTGCGGTCGATGCTTCCGCCTGCGCTCGACGGTGCGGTGCGCAGCTATCGCGGCGGGTATCTGGCCGACGAGCGGCGCGCGATCGAGCTCGAGCTCGTGAGCGGCGAGGTACGCGCCGTGATCTCCACCACGGCCCTGGAGCTCGGCGTCGACATCGGGGGCCTCGACGCCTGCGTGCTCAACGGGTTCCCGGGCACGATCGCGTCGATGTGGCAGCAGGCCGGCCGTGCCGGACGCTCCCAGCAGGAATCGGTCGCCGTACTCGTCGCCGGTGAGGATCAGCTCGACCGCTACCTCATGGACCATCCCCGAGAGGTGTTCGAGCGCAGCCCCGAACCGGCGGTCATCAACACCGCGAACGCGTACATCGCCCATCCCCATCTGGCCTGCGCCGCGTACGAGCTCCCGCTCAGCCATGGCGACGAGACCTACTGGCCCGGCATCCTCGACGACGGCGTTCGGGCGCTGGTACACGACGATCGACTCCGGGTGCGGCGGCGTCGGTTGCGCACGGGCGACACCGAGCCGGTTGCGGTGTGGGCCGCGAGCGGTCTGCCGGGGCGAAGCATGGGGTTGCGCAGCGGATCGTCGACCGAGTACCGGATCGCGCTCGTCGACGGCACTCTCGTGGGCACCGCCGACGAGGCCCGAGCATTCGCCGCAGTGCACCCCGGGGCGGTCTACCTCCACAACGGACAGCCGTATCGGGTCGTCGAACTCGATCTCGACGATCACGCGGCCATCGTGGAACCCGACGACGGCGACACCTACACCCAGGCACGAACAGACAAGGACATCGCTGTCCTCTGCGTCGACCACCACCGAGTCGTCGGGCGCAGCGAACTGGCCCTGGGCATGGTCGAGGTCAACACGCAGGTCATCGGATACCAACGCAAAGACGTACGCACGCGCAAGATCCTGGCCAACGAAACCCTCGAGCTGCCACGCCAGGAACTGGTGACTCGGGCGTTCTGGTACACGGTGACGCCGGAGCTGCTCTCCGACGCCGGCATCGCCGACGTCGATGTCGCGGGAACGCTCCACGCCATCGAGCACGCCGCGATCGGGATGCTGCCGCTCTTCACGATCTGCGATCGGTGGGATGTCGGCGGGGTCTCCACGGCCTTGCACCCCGACACGATGCTGCCCACGATCTTCGTCTACGACGGGTACCCCGGCGGCGCCGGCATCGCTGAGCTCGGGTTCGAGGCAGCCGACCGGCACCTTCACGCCACGCTGGCCTTGCTCGAGGCCTGCCCATGCGCTCAGGGCTGCCCGAGCTGCGTCCAGTCGCCCAAGTGTGGCAACGGCAACGAACCGCTGAGCAAGCAAGGCGCCATGGCGCTCTTGCGGGTGCTGGTGGCCGAGGCCGTGTCGGCACCGACAACGGCGGCCCTCTCGGACCCATAGGCGCTACCCCGCTTCCCGGCGCATAGTGACCGACTCCTCGATCACGACGTCGCCGACGAGCGAACCCACCAACGGTACCGAGGTCGGCGACCGGTACCGGACCTTCGCCTCCACGAGCTGCTGGCCGTCCACTTCCGATCGACCGACGACGACGACCATGCGGCCCGCCTCGAGGTGCGACCCCACGACCGCAGCCGCCGCCGCGTCACCGCCAACGGCTGCTGCCCGTGCCGCAGTGCGCGCGGCATGCACGACGAGAATTCGATCACGCATGACCAGACCGACCTGCACGACCATCAGAATCAGCGCCATGACGACGGGAAGGACCAGCGCGAGCTCGACCGTGGACTGCCCCTCGTCCCGCCCGCGGCCGGTGCTCACGCGAGCATGCCGCTGACGGACCGGAAGACGAGATCGAACAGGCTCGCGACGCGGTTGGTGGATGCGGCCCAGCTCAAGGCGAGCGTGGCGATGGTTGCGGCAACGACGAGCACCAGTGCGTATTCGGCGGTGCTCTGCCCCCGCGACGAGCGTGACCGGTCCGCCATCGCGTGACGGTCGGTACGAAGGTGTGAGGTTGGGTGAACGGTCATGGCAGGACTTCCGTGGTTCTCGGGTGTTGGGTGGGGGAAGCGCCACAAACCAGCTCGGTCAGCGGACGGGGAGGCCGGTGAGCGTGCGGGCGAGAATGGGCACGATGGTGAGCAGAACGAACGCGGGGAGCATGCACAGCGCCAACGGCGCGAGCAGCTGGACGGGCATGCGTCGCGCTGCGGCCTCGACGTGGCGGCGGCGACGCGCACGCGCTTCCTGCCCGAGCCGCTCGAGGGCGCCGTCGAGAGGTACCCCGTAGCGCTCGGCACCAACCAGCGCCCGCACCAGCGGCTCGGTAGGTGCACCGAGCGGGGCAAAAGAAGCCTCCAACGCCGCAGCGAGACGCTCGCCGCCGGCCACCCGCCCGCCGGCGTCGCGCAGGGCTTGCCCGACCGCGCCGGGAGCACACTCGCCGGCTGCGAGGACGGCGAGTCGGACCGAACCCGTCGACGACAGTGCAAGGCGGAGCAGATCGATGACGCCGGGGAGCTCGGTGATCACCACGGCCCGTTCCCGATCGGCGCGGCGCCGGCGTCGCACGACGGGGGCGACCAACGCCACAAGCGGACCGACGACCACCAACCCCGGAACGACGGTCACCGAAACCATGGCGACCAGGAGGGCCGGCCCGACCAACCGGTCGGCCCACGGGTCGTCGGCCAGCCGCAGCGACCGCCGAACGGCGCGTCCCAGGCCCGGCGGAGGCGGTGCCAACCCAGGGGCTGCCTCCAGCGCGCGCCGGATCCGGTGGGGGCGCGCCGCGAGCGCCAGCGCGCCCACTGCCGAGGCGGCGAGGAGAGGGGCCAGCAGGCCGATCAACGGGTCACCTGGCGCACGATGCGCATCATCCAGGCACCCGCGAGGCCATCGAGAGCGAGACCGGTGACGAGGCAGAGCCGTCCGAGGGTGGACGTGAAGAGGACCGCAATGGTGTTGCGATCGACGGTGCCGGCGACGACGACGAACAGCACCGGCAGCGCCGCCATCACGACGGCCGATGCCTTCGCCTGACTGGCCAACGCGGACGTCTCTGCGTCGAGCTCGGCTCGAGCGCGGACGGCATCGGCCACCTCGTCGACGGCGCGCCCCGCTGAGCCACCCGAGGCGATTGCCAGGGCCAGTGCGGCACTGACCGAGGCGATGGCCGGCTCTTCGGGGCGCATGGACGGCCACGAGCGCACGACGTCGACCAGCGGCAGACCCAGATCGACGCGTCGGCGCAACACCTCCAGATCGTCACCCAGGGGACCCGTGGTCGTGCTGGCCGCTGCGGCCAGGGCCTGACGTGGCGAGCCCCCGCTACGCAGCGTGGCCGCCAGGTGTTCGAGGACCGCGATGAGATCACGAGGCATCACCCGTCGGCGTCGCTGCTCGGCCACGACCGTCGCACCAACCGAGGCCGCCACAGCGCAGGTCCCGGCCCACACGGCCACCCAGGGCCGCCAGAGCACGAGAAGGAACCCGACGGGCACGGCAATCGACGGGAACTGCGCCGTCGCGCCATCGTGGCGGACCCAGCATCCGGTTGCCCCATGAGCCAGACCAGCGCGACGGTCGCGGTCAGCATTGCGGCCCGCACCGATCGTGGCCGGGTCGACGCAGTGGTCGGCGGCCGCCGGCCAGCAGCCCGTGGGTGTCCGCGAGCGTTCGCACCTGGCGGCCGTCGAGCTCGGGCTCGGCGACGGCGACGATCCGCCGGTCCCCGGTCGAGCCCCGCTGCAGATGCACGATGAGGTCGACGGCGGCGCCGACGAGTCGTCGGATCGCCGGCAACGGGAGCCGGGCGCCTCCGGTCGCCACCATGACCTCGAGCCGACGAAGCGCGTCGAGGGGGCTGTTGGCGTGACAGGTGGACAGGGACCCCTCGTGGCCGGTGTTCATCGCCTGCAGCATGTCGAGCGCCTCTGGGCCCCGGACCTCGCCGACGATGATCCGATCCGGGCGCATCCGCAGCGCGGCACGTACAAGGTCCCGCACCGAGACGGCCGCCGGGCCGTCGGTGCTGGGGGGCCGCGCTTCGAGCCGCACCACGTGGTCGGCCTCGAGGCGGAGCTCGGCGGCATCTTCGATGGTGACCAGGCGTTCGCCGGCGTCGATGCTGCCCGCCAGCGCGTTGAGCACCGTGGTCTTGCCGCTGCTGGTGCCACCGGTGACGACGATGTTGGCCCGGCCTCTCACCGCAGCACGCAGCAGCGACACCACGTCGGTGGTGGCCAGTTCTTCGAGAGGTACCGGTCGGCGACGGAACCTCCGGATGGTGATGTAGGGGCCGTCGACTGCCAGAGGCGGCACGACGACGTGGACACGAGAGCCGTCGTCGAGACGGGCATCGGCCAACGGTGAGGTCCGGTCGGCCCGTTTGCCCTGTGGGCCCACCAGACGCTCCACGAGGTGCTCGGCGGTGGCGGTATCGACCACGACGTCGGTGACCGAGAGGACACCCCCACGTTCGATCCACACGGGACCCGCGCCATTGACCATGATGTCGCTGACGTCCTCGAGCTCCAGGAGCGGCTGGAGCGGACCGAGCCCACTCCACGTCTGCGACATGGCGTTCATGCCAGGCCCTCGAAACACCCGAGCATCGCGCGGGGCACCCGCCCCACGAGAAGGCCGGCGTCGACGGCACGCGCAACGACCGGATCACACGCCACGGAGACGACGATCGGCACGCCGATCGCGCGTTCGACGTCGGCGGCACCGAGCGCGCGTCCCGGCTCGGCGACCAACACGACTCCGGTCGGGGGCGTCGGGAGGAGTTGGCTTTGGCGCAGAGCCAGGTAGCAGGCTCGGGTGACGAGCAGGGACCGCTCGGCGTCGCGTGCGAGGCGTCGCGCCGCCACATCGCCGCCGGCGAGGCAGCCGGCATCGACGACACAGCGCAGATCAGCGGCTGACATCTGGGCTGCCGCGCGCTCGGCACGGTCGCCCAGGGGTCCGGCCTGGAGAAGGGTGAGACCCTCGACGACGGGCGCGGTGACCGCGTCGATCGCAGCGGCGTCGAGCGTGACACCCAGGCGCAGGAGATCGGCGAGGGTCGGCGAGACGGTCGGTGGCGTGCCGAGGACGGTAGAAAGATCGTCGCGGAGATCGACGAGCAGCGCCGGCGGCGCGGCCCGAGCCAGATGGAGCGCGAGGCACGCGGCGACGACCGAGCAACCGGCGCCGCCCTTCATGGACCAGACGGTGATGAGCACGCGGGAACCCCCGGCCTCGAGTGACAGCCTGGGGGGAAGTGGCGAGCAGCCTCGAGCGAGGGGTGGTCCTCGGGCCCGATCGACCGTGCTGAGGGCAACGCTAACGGCTCGCGCCGACAGCGCCAACCGCGGCGAGCGGGGAAGGCGCCGGGGCGCAAAGCCGTCCCGGTTCGCTACCGTGCCGAGATGGACCGGTCCCGGAAGTGGCTCCTCGTCGGGATCGTCCTGGCAACCGTGGCCCTCGACCAGGGCTCGAAGCAATGGGCACTCGACCGGTTGTCGTCGGGTCGTCGCATCGCCCTGGTGCCCACGGTCGAACTCGATCTCACCTTCAACAGCGGCTTCTCCTTCGGCACCGGCGCCGGCAACGGCCACCTCATCGGGGTGCTCGTCGCGCTCGTCGCCGTGGGCCTCGGTTGGATGATCGCCCACGAACCTCTTCGCGCTCGGGCGGCAACGCTCGCGGTCATCCTGGGTGGGGCGTTGGGGAACCTCCTCGACCGTGTCTTTCGCGGTGATTCGTTCCTGTCCGGCGAGGTCGTCGACTTCATCGACGTCAGCTGGTACGCCGTGTTCAATGTCGCCGACATCTTCGTCGTGTGCGGCTGCCTCGTCCTCGTCGCCATGGAGCTGCGCAAGCACAACGCCGATCGCGTGGGCTCGACTCGCTCCGACGCCTGAGAACGGTCATACTCGCCCTGGCGGCCTCCGGGCCGTCGAGGAGGTGTCCGAGTACCTGGTGGGCTCCCCCGCCTTCAAAGCGGGCGGGACGGGCGACCCCCGTCCGGCGGGTTCGATTCCCGTCCACCTCCGCGAGGAGCGAAGCGACGAACCCCCACGACGGCAGAAACGCCGCGCGTTTCTGCACGCAACCCAACAACGACCCGCAGGGTCGACGGGTTGCCGTCCACCTCCGCGAGGAGCGAAGCGACGAACCCCCACGACGGCAGAAACGCCGCGCGTTTCTGCACGCAACCCAACAACGACCCGCAGGGTCGACGGGTTGCCGTCCACCTCCGCGAGG
>JAHECR010000096.1 GCA_024641655.1 Acidimicrobiaceae bacterium | reverse complement strand
CCGACGGGGGAGGACTCCAGGGCGTCCTGCCTCCTCCGCGTCCTCTCGGCCGCACAGCGGAGCTCCTGGCACGGGTATGACCCGGCCATGTCCCGGCAATGTCCGGTCTCGGGTGGACGGGCTCGTATGCCACGTGACATAACTGACCGGGCAAACTTTCAGTGGACCCGGAAAGTGGCTCCGCTGACGTGGTGCTGAAGCCGCACGGGAGACGGCTTCAGCACGACGAAGGCCCGTTGCGTTCCTGTATCGCCGGCGCGTGACCAACTGCTGGCCCGCCTCGCTCACCATCGTGCACCGAGGCCCGAAACGGCGTTGACTCACGCGGCTACATTGCCCTGAGCTCCCCTTCGAGCTGCGCGGGATCGGGCAGGTCATCGGGGCAGGTGGTGGTGCTATTGACCTCGACGACAGAGACATCCGCGGGGATCGCCGTGCCGGGGACGCTGACGGCCGGGTCGGGGGTCGGGACGATCGGCTCGTCGAACAGGTACGTCAGGGACGACGACCGCCCTTGGAGGATCTCTGCCTGGGACCCCCACACCGGCCGACCGGCCTCTGGTCCGGCGACGAGGTCGCCGAGCTCACCGTCGGAGTAGACATCCTCGATGAGCGCATCCTTAGGCCCGTACACGTGCACGAGGGTGCGGGTTGATCCCCGCGGGGCGGTGGGGTCGTCGAGGCGCACGTCGACGTAGGGCGGCAAGCCTGATGGGGCGTCGTTCTGCAGGGTCACAGTGACGGCCGAGCGCTGGAACTCGCCTGACGACGTGTCCGCGACCCGGCACAGCCCGCGGTAGAGGGTCACGGAGGGCGTCACGTACGCGTCGAGCTTGCCGCCGACCGCGTTGTTGAAGGCGACGACCATGGTTGACGGATCCAGGGAGGCAATGTCGCCGCCGAGTCCGACGGACGTCAGCCACTCTTCCTCGGCCGGGTCCGGGCTCCACGCTCTCAGGTGCCCGGTCTCCACGACAGGCGGGAGGGTCTCCAGAAGGGTCGGGTAGTCCAGGGGCCGCTTGAGAAGCGCGTCGATGGTGGCGTAGACGAGTCCAAGGGCGAGCTCGTCCTTCGCCTCGACGGAGTCGAAGTCGGGGTACTGCGCGTACAGGTCGCGAGTGAAGAACTCCCCGGCGTTCGTCGTGTCAATCGTGACGTCGCGGTGCTCGACCTTGCCGGTGCCGCCGAGCAGCGCCTGCACGACGTAGGCGTCGAGAGCGACGACGCCGTCGACGGGCGTCCCTCGCGCGGCCATGCCGGCGGATGCGAGCTTGGCCACCTCGGGGAAGTCGCCGGAGAGGTTGAAGGAGGCCCACTCGCCGAGCCACTGGCCCCACAGCGTCGCGGAGTCGGGGGAGACCACATCCTGGTAGGGCAGGGGGACGTCGTCGAGGTTCTCCTTGCGAGTCTCGGCCTTGAGAATGGTGGGTCGACCCTCGGCGACCTCGACGAGCGCGTAGCCGCTGAACAGGCCGCCGGAGCCGCGGGCCTCGGCCGGATTCTGCAGCAGCACCATCCAGGTGCGGCGGCCATCCATGCCGAGCAGACCGGGAAGAATCTGGGCGGCGTTCGCGCCGGCCGCCACGAGCCGCTGCGCTTCGGGCAGAGCCTTCTGCAAGTCGGTGGCCTGCTCGCCCAGACCGAACTGCAGCTCGGCCGGGTCGAGGGAATCGACCGACGCCGCGGCCGAATCGAGTGATGTCGCAAGTTCCTCGAGGTCGGGGCCGACACCGCCAAGTGCGGCGATGCGCTCCGTCGTCGTTCTGGCGGACGAGATGGCGGCCAGCACCGGTTCGGCGGCTGCCGAGACGTCGGCGACGGACGTGGCGAGCACGTTCAGTCCGCTGACGGAAGGGCCGACCCCAGGCAGGCGGGAGGCAAGGGCCCAGGTTCCGGACGAAGTGACGCCTGCGAGCTCCGTGGAGGAGGCGGCGAGCTCGGTGACGGCGGCCGCGGCCTGGTCGATCTTGCCGGTCTTGACGGCCTCGGCGGCGGCGTCGACGTCGTCGCGCACGCCCTGGACCGCCCAGAACATCGAGGTGGCGGAGTAGATGCCGACCACGATGAGGCCGATGACTACGACGATGAGGCCTAGGCGGATCCAGCGCCAAGGGCCACGACGCCCATCGGTGGTCTCGCTCACCCGTCTCCCCTCGGTGTCCCGCCCGTCGGGCAGCGCTCCTCAAGGGTAGGCGATGCGGTTTAGCCGGCCGGCGAGGCGTCCGATGCCGTCGCGGCCTCGGCGAGGAGCTTGGAGTGGCGAGGGCGCCAGGGGGCCCAACGAGCCCTGCCGTCGGCACGGGGGTCGGTGCTCATCGCGAGAAGGCTCAGAGCCTCGACGGCATCGTCGACGGAGCCGAACGGGGACCGCACCCGCCCGAGCCCCCGGTAGGGGCCTGTTGCGTTCCGCAGGTGCAGGGGAGCCACCACGACGTTGCGCAGCACCTCGGGCAAGGCCACGAGGTCGGCTGACTCCCGCAGTTCCTCGCCGAGGGCCGCGGCCTCGGCGCGCAGGTCCTCCCGTGGTATGTCGCGGAGAGTGTCGCGGACGCGCCCGAGCGTGGCGGTGTCGAGCGTCTCCACGCTCACCGCATCGTCGAGGGTGCTCGCTGGCCCGAGCTCGGGGTCCTGAAGGACGAGCCGGACGCTCTCCAGACCGCGGGCGCCTGTGTCGACCGCCGTCGCGTCGGGCCACACGCCGAGCACTGGCGCCTGGCCGTCCGGTGTGATCCCGATGCCGACCACGACAGTTCGATCCTCAAGCTGGCCTTCCCGACCGACGGTTACAGGAATCGCCACGAGGAGCGCGGCCGCCAACTCGACGGGCAGCGCCCGAGCCCGCCAGGTCGCAGCGCTGGCCCTCGCGCTGGAAACAATGGCCTCGATGTCGTCCGTCGACGCCTCGATCTCCCGCGCGGCCAGTCGTCCTTGAATCCCCTCAGTGGGGATCCCTCGGGCCGCGAAGCGAAGGGTCGTGGCCTCGACATCCGCTGCAGGCTGCTGTGCGGCAACGGAGAGATTTCGCGATCGCGGCTTGATCTCGTGGTGCTCGAGGAAGGCTGAGAACTCCGCGCGCAGCTGCTCGAGGTTCTCCACAAGCTCGCGGTCCGCGTCCTGCACCTGCTTGTCGGTCACCGGAGCCACCTCGCGAGCCTCCACCCCGAGGCTGGACCACACCGCGGCCATGGTCGCCGGAAGGTCCTCGACGAGATCCTCGTAGTGCACGGGCAGGTAGGCGGGGCCGGTGAAGTGCAGTGCGAAGTACGCGTCCGCGCGGTGCATGTCCTCGAAGAAGCGTCGTGCCTTCGCCGGAGGAATCGAGAACGGGGGTACTTCGCCGCGCGGATCCTGGAGGTGAGACCACGCCACCCACTGGCGGCTGCGCTGCGCGAACTC
>JAHECR010000063.1 GCA_024641655.1 Acidimicrobiaceae bacterium | reverse complement strand
GGCGCCGGGGTACACGGACACACCGACCGACAGCGCGGCCCCCACGAGGGCGTGGTCGACGCGTCCGATGTCGCCGTGCTCGGCGCCGGCGATCACGAGTTGCCCGCCGGCGAGGGCACCGGCGACCTCGTCGGGATGGTCGAGCAGTCCGCCGATTCGTCGACTGAAGGCGCCGACCGGGGCTGTGTCGGGACGTCCCACGAACCTCACGGGACGACGGAGCGTGTCGCCGAGAGCGAACGCGGCGAAGATCGGTGACAGGGCGAATCGGCGCGCATTCACGACGATCAAGGCGCCCTTGCGCCGGGGGAGGTACTGAACTCCGCCGACCGAGACGTCCCACCGGACATTCGCCAGGCGTGCCATGGTGTCCACGAGGCTCGGGTCGCGGCCCCAGTCGTCGACCATCCCGGCGGGGACGTCGCCGAGGCGTAGATCGATCACGGGTGCTCGTACCATCAGGCCACCTGTAGTCGGGCGGGTTGGCGAACGATGCTCGGCCAGTGGTACAGCCGGTCGATGACCTCCGTCGTGGAGGTCTCGGCCTCGAAGCCGAGCAGTGTTCGCATGCGGGTGTTGTCGGCGAGCCGGCCGCGGTGCAGCGCCTCGGCGACATGGTCCGGGATCGGTGCGCCGGCGAGATGGCTCAACGTTCGAGCGATCCGCCAGTCGGGCCCGACGAGCGGAAGCGGGATCCGGCGACCGCGTCGGGCTGCTTGGAGCGCCGTGATCGCGCCGGGAGCGACGACGTTCACGGGTTCGGCAAGACCGATCCGCGCCGCCGTGACGAAGGCGCGGGCGGCGTCTCGGTCCTCGATGACGGCGAAGGGCGGGTCGGCGAGGAGGCTGAAGGGAACGGCGGGCATCCGCAGCAGACGTCCGAGCGGTGACGGCACATGGGGCCCGAGCACGGGTGCGAGTCGGAGAGCGCCGACGGTCACGCCGACCCGTTGGCCGACCTGGGCAGCCGTGCGTTCGATCGCGGCGACGGTGCGACCCCAGTCGCTCGTCGGCTGGATCGGCGCCGATTCGGACGGTCGCGTCAACGACCCTCTCGCTCGGCCGTAGATCTCGATCCCGCTGCGCACCACGACATGTTCGAGCGCCGAGCACTCGGCGGCCGCACCGATGATCGACGTTGCGGCCTGGTCGGTCAGCGTCGCAGCATCGCGTGGAGCGGCGCGGGCATCGGGTTCCCAGACACCGACGTGGACGAGGACGTGGGGATTGAAGTCGACGACGGTGTCCACGATCCGATCGTGCTCGTCGGGGTGGATTCGATGGAACACCGTCCGATTGAGGCGGCGCCGGGGCGGATCGGCGTCGATGCCCGACAGGGCACCAACCCAGTCCTCGGCTTCGAGGAGACTCGCCACCAGGGTGCCGAGTTCTCCCCCGACACCGCTGATGAACACCCGACGCCCAACCACGACACGAACGCTAGTCGTACCCGCCGACAGATCATCGGCTCGACCGTCGGGCAGCCGATCGTCAAGTCGGCGCCAAGAGGTGCCGATACCCACGTCATGGCCGTTTCAACGCGAACCCGAGCGTCTCGCCTCGTCATTGCGACGATCCTGAGTCTGGGTGCCGTCGGCGCAGGCTCGCTCGCCCAGGCCCAGGCAGTCGACGCCCCAGTGGCACTGAACGCACCGGGAGCCGCTCTCGTGCCGGCAGAACGGTTGAGCCTCCGCAAGCCGGCGGTGCCGGCGGGACAGCCAGTCGTGGAAGGCGAGTTGATCTTCCCCGTCGACCCCGGCCCGGACTGCTACGTGTTGGACAACTTCGGCGATGGACGCGAGGCCGGCACCCGTCTGCACGAGGGCATCGACATCATGGGGAGCGCCGGCCGGGCGGTGTACGCCGTGGCGGCAGGAACGCTGACCAAGCGCTACACCAACACGGGAACAGCCGGGTGGGGATGGACCCTCTACGACGCTGCGACGAAGATGACGTACAAGTACTACCACCTCACCGAGGACCCCAACGGGCTCGCCGAGAACGATGTCGTGGAGGCCGGTGCCGTCATCGGACACGTCGGCTCCAGCGGCACCTCGAGCGACACGAATTTCCACCTGCACTTCGAGGTGAGGCCCGGAAATGTCGCCGTCGATCCGTTGCCGCTGCTGACCATCGACACCCAGGTGTGTCGTGTGTCGCCGCCGATTCGTTGACGATGGCGCGGTTCAGCGCAGTTCGTGCGCGCGCAGGATGATTTCGCGGGCGAACGGGTCGAGCGGGCGTCCCGCGAGTCGCTCGGTGACCTGGATGGCCTGCGTGGGCTCCTCGACGAGGCCGGCCCATCGGATGTAGCCGCCCATGATCCCGAGGATGCGGTCACCGACTTCGTCGCCGTGGACCAGCACCTTGGTGCCGTGGCGGAGGAGATCACGGATCTCGGTGTACAGCGCCTTGAGGTACTGGTCGGTATGGTCGGTGCTGAACGGACGGTGGCGGTTCGGCAATTGCAGCTCGTCGTAGTTGTGCAGGTTGTGCGGTGCAGAGATGATCGACAGGACGCAGCCGAAACCGTTCTCACGCAGCCAGATGATCTCCTCCTGGCGGCGCACTCGGCGATGGCTGTCGCCCACACCGCCGGGACGTTCGCAGATCGCGAGCTTGTCCTTCAGGATCCAGGTGAAATTCCGCGGGGTGATGCCGAGCGCCCACTTGCCACGCAGCCGAGGAGGCATCAGCAGGCGGGTTCCGGGCAGTGGCGCGACGTCATAACGGGTTGCCACGCTACCTGCTGGCGGACCTCGTCGGGAAAAGAACCAGTCGGTTGCCTCGACGCTCGACTCTCAGACCCCCGGCGAGCTCACAGGCCCCCGAATCGCCGTGTGCGACCGCCAGGACTCGGGTTGCGCCCGCAGCGTCGGGCGGGTAGCCGTCGCGCGCGAGCCAGCGCCGCACGGCGCGCACCGCCAACGGGCCTGGGGCGCCGACGAGCGCATCGATGTCGGTGGGATCGATCGTGGACGCCAGCTCGTCGAGCAGTTGATCATCGTCGCGCAGCAGGTTCGCCGTGCGGTTGAGCAGCACCGTGACGTCACGTTCGGCGATGTCGTCGAGCAGGGGGAGGAGCTCGTGGCGGATCCGGTTTCGCCGGAAGCGCCGATCGGCGTTGGTCGGATCATCGGCCACCTCGAGGCCGAGATGTCGGCACAGCGCCTCGGTCTCCGAACGGCGCAGGGCGAGGATCGGATGTTGCGGTCCGGGTGTGATGGCGCCGAGACCCGTGGCTCCCGAGCCGCGTAGCAGTGCCAGCAGGACGGTTTCGGCCTGATCGTCGGCCGTGTGGCCGGTGAGGGCGCCGGGTCCGAGCGCATTGCGTCGCGCCGCCCGTGCGCGGGCTTCGAGGTTGGGGCCGTCGCGAAGCTCGACGTGTTCGACACGGAAGTCGACGCCCAGTCGGGTGGCGGTCGTCTCGGCGATGTCGGCATCGTGGTCGGCGCCGGCGCGCAGGCCGTGATGGACGTGGATCGCGGTGACGGCACATCCGGCGGCAACGGCGAGTGCGACGAGGGCGGTCGAGTCGGCGCCACCCGACAGCCCGCACACGACGGGGGTGTGGGCCGGTGCGAACGTGCAGCGTGGCAGGAGGTCGGAGGGTTCGGGCATGCCGGGTCCCAGCCTGCCCGACCTGACTACAGGTCGGAGTGTCGGGCGCGCTGCTGCTTGGCCGACGGGTACTTCTGCGACGACACGAACTTCATGTAGCTGACCACGAGCAGGACCACGAAGATCAAGGAGACGAGAAGGAGCGCGATGCCGATCCACCAGTGCCACACGTTTGCGACGAGCATGATCCAAGAGGCTAACCCCCGGGCATCACCCGCACACAGTTCTCGGTTGTGGGCGCCTCAGCCGATCTGGCCGTCGCCGTCGAAGTCGGTGCCGAAGCAGAGTTCGATCTTGGCGAGCAGGTCCGGTGGCATCTCGTCGTTCTGGCACTTCGCCGCGACGACGGACTTCAGCTCGGCGTGGAAGTCGAAGGCGCCGAGGCAGTCCATACATCCGTTGAGATGGTGGCGGATCGCACTCTGCTGCTCGAGGGACAGTTCACCGTCGAGGAATACGTCGAGCTCGCGAAGGGTCTGCGAGCAGTCACGCGTCCCACCGGTTGCGTTGTTCCGCTCGTCGCTCATCAGCCGCTCTCCTCTGCTGCCAGGAGCCCTCGGGCGAGGGCAAAATCGTGCAACGCCTTCTGCATCGCTTTTCTTCCCCGGTGGAGTCGAGACATCACCGTGCCAATCGGGATGTCGAGCATCTCGGCGATCTCCTTGTACGAGAATCCCTCGACGTCGGCAAGGATCACCGGGAGACGGAAGTTGTCGGGAAGGTCCTCGAGCGCCCGTTTGACCTCGTCGTCGGGGAGCAGCTCCATCAGCGACTCCTCAGCGGATCGGCCGACGGAAGAGTTCTGGAGGGCACCGAGGTTCTTGTAGAGGTAGAGGTCCTCGAAGTCGCCGAGTTCGGTCTCGTCGGGCCGCCGCTGCTTGGCTCGGTAGGAGTTGATGAACGTGTTGGTCATGATGCGGAACAACCAGGCCCGGAGGTTCGTGCCCTCGGTGAAGGAGTGGTAGCTCCGGTAGGCCTTGAGGTAGGTCTCCTGCACCAGGTCCTCGGCGTCGGAACGGTTGCGGGTCATGCGCAGCGCACCGGAGTAGAGCTGCGGCGCGTACTGCATCGCCTCGGCGGCGAACGTTGCCTGGTCGGCCATGGGCGGGACTGTACCGGGCTGACTGCTCGGGTTCAGGCGGTTTCCTGATTGTTCGGATCGGTCATGCGCGTCATGACGGTGTCGACGGACTCGACGAAACGGTCGAGCAGGTCCGCGAGCTGAACGCGCTCTGCGGGCTCGAACTCGCTCAGGATGTGCATCATCGCCGTCGCTCGTCGAGCTGCGACGTCGTCGTGGCGGCGGGCGCCCTCGTCCGTGATGCGCACGAGCACGACCCGGCCGTCCTCGGGCGAAGCAAACCGTTCGACGAGACCGTCGGCCTCGAGTCGTTGGACTGCTCGTGTGGCGGTCGACGGGTCGACGCGCAGCCGGGCCGCGAGCTCCTTCATGGGACGTTCGTTGCGCCGCGACAGCAGGTCGAGAGCATCCATCTGTCCCTGTTCGAGCGGTGTCTCGCGCCCGAACAGGTAGGCCCGCAACGCGGACGCACCGGCGCCGCGGCGCATCTCGATCCAGGCACGTCCGATGCGGCGGGCGTGTTCCCGGTCGGTGCGGTTCCCGAAGTCGACCGCTCTGGTTCCGCTGGCTGGGCTCGGCATGTGCACCCGTACGGTAGTGAGCCCAGGACGGCGCCGACGGAGTGGAGCGACCGCGCGATCCGTCGGATTCGACGGCGCTCGAGGCCCCCCCACCGAAATTCGGGCTCCGGGTTGCGCTGGGCGGGCAGATTCGACCGCATTTCGGACGAGGTACGGATTTCGGTCGGTCGGGTCGTCACGTGGTGCCGTCGATTGCGGCCAGCGCCTCGTCGATCGAGCCGTAGAAGTGCTCCGCGTCGAGCGTGGCGAACAGGCCGTAGTCGTACACCAGGTTCTTCAGCCGGGCGCGTAGCTCGACGAAGGCCAGATGGACACCCTGCTCGTTGAGTTCCTCGTCGAGCTGCTCCAGCACGTCGGCGGCGGTGACGTCGATGTCCGTGATCGCCTCGCACTGGAGCACCACCCATGCAGGATTCTCGGCCCGTACCAGCTCACGTACCCGATCGCGGAACATGCCGGCGTTGGCGAAGAACAGGGGCGCCTCCCACCGGAACACGAGGATGCCGGGACGTCCCTCGATCACGTGGCCGCCCACCTCGCTGTGCCACCCCTCCTCGCCGTCGACACGTCCGAGCACCTCGCCGTGGGGCCACCAGTTGCGCCTGAAGAAGAGCAGGATCGACAACACGACGGCGATGAGGATGCCCTGGAGGACTCCGAAGAAGACGACGCCGCCGGTCGCCACGAGCGAGAGGAACAGCGAACTCCGGTGGAGGCCGAGGTACCGGCGCAGCGTCGCGAGGTCGACGAGGGAGATCGCCGCCGCGATCACGACCGCAGCGAGCGCGGTCTGCGGAAGGTTCGCGAGCAGCCCGTTGAAGACGAGCAGGAGCAGAGCGACCACTCCTGCCCCGATCAGCCCGGTGACCTGGCTCTTGGCACCGGTCTGGTCGGCAACTGCGGTACGCGAGCTGCTGGTCGACACGGCGAAGCCCTGGAAGAACCCGGCGGCGACATTGGCGACACCGATGCCGATCATCTCCTTGTTCGGCTCGACCTCTTCGCCGCGTCGTGCGGAGAAGGCCGTCGAGGTTGCGATCGTGTCGGTGAGCGACACCAGGGTGATCCCGATCGCAGCCACCAGCATGGGCGCGACGTCGCTCACGTTCGTCCACGGAAGCGCCGGTCGTGGCAGTCCCTTGGGAAGGCTGCCGACGGTTGCGATGTCGAGGTCGAACAGGCCGGTGACGAGGGTGGCTCCCACCACGGCGAGGAGCACCGCAGGGAGCGTCCGGGTGAATCGTGGGAGCACGAGCAGGATGGCGAGAGTTGCGAGGCCGAGCCACATTGCAGTCGGATTCCGGTCGGGGAATCCGTCGACGAAGGCCTGCACCTCGGCGATGAATCCGTCGGCGTCGGTCGAGAAGCCGCACAGCTTGGGCAGCTGGCCGACGAAGATGGTGATCGCGAGGCCGTTCATGTAGCCGACCTGGACCTCCTTGGAGAGCAGGTCGGCGACGAACCCGAGCTTGCCGACGCCGAGGCCGACCAGGATCACCCCGACCATCACCGCCATCATGCCGGCGAGGGTGATCGCTGTCGCCGGGTCGTCTGCGACGACCACGATCGGCGCGATGGCGGCGAAGATCAGCGGTGAGACAGCCGAGTCGGGCCCGAGCACGAGGACCCTCGACGGCCCCATCACGGCATAGCCGACCAGGCAGGCGATGGTGGTGTAGAGACCGGTGACCGCCGGGAGCCCGGCCAATTCGGCGTACGCCATTCCCTGCGGAACGAGGATCGCCGCCAGGACCACGCCGGCCACCAGGTCGAAACGGAGCCACGATCGTCGGTAGGTGTGCGCCGCGTTGATCCCCGGAATCGCAGTCCGCCAACCGGTCGGGGAACCGGTTCGGTCAGGCACGGGGGTTCGTGGCGATGCCGGCGACGTGATGATCGAGTTGCTCGTGGTCGAGATTCCGGATCTGGATGACCTTGTCAACGGCGACGAACAGCGGGGACACGAGCGAGAGGCCGATCACGAGAATCCACTGTGCGCCGGTGAGCGAGACGGTGTCGAGCATGCGCTGGAGTACGCGGGTCTCCACTGCGGCAACGGTCAGCACCCACCCGAGGATGATCCATCCCATGTAGGGGAACAGTGGCGACGACCAGGGCACCTGGCGCTCACGTCGCATGACGAAACCCATGTTCACGGCGCTCAATGCGACGACGACGAATGCCATGGTCATCGAGGTCGATGGATCGGTGGTGCTCGGTTCCCCCGGTCCCCACGCGAGCAGGGCCAGGGCCGAACCGGCGATGATGAACCCGCTGATGACCCACCGGATGGTCTGGGCACCGGTTGCGATCTTCGAGCCCGGTGTGCGCGGTGGCCGTTCCATGACGCCCGGATCGGGTACGTCGACGATGAAGCCGATGACGACGGTCACGACCACGAAGAACTTCGCGAACAACAGCTGCATCGGGAAGAGCGCGACGCCGTCGTTGATGTTCAGGATCGTCGCGATCAGCATGAGCTGGAGCACCGACGACAGGATCGTCAGCTGCAGCTTCACGTACGACGAGATCCGGCGGTAGATGTCGCGTCCGAGCTCGACAGCGTGCACCAGGGTGCCGAAGTTGTCGTCGGTCAGGATCAGCTTGCCGGCCTGCTTGGTGACCTCCGACCCGCTGCCCATCGCCACGCCGATGTCGGCCTGCTTGAGCGCGGCGGCGTCGTTGACGGCGTCGCCGGTCATCGCGACGACCTGCCCGGCTTCCTGCATCAGGCGCGCAAGACGCACCTTGTCCTCGGGGGCGACCCGACCGAAGACGTGCAGCTCGGGCAGTTGCGCCTTGATCTCGTCGTCGGAGAGCTTCTGGAGGTCGGCGCCGGTGATCACGCCTGGGCCGAGGCCCAACTGGTCGGCGATGGCCCGTGCGGTGACCGTGTGGTCGCCGGTGATCATGCGCACGTCGATGCCGGCGCCGTGCGCGACGCGGACCGCGTCGACTGCAGAGGGGCGCAGCGGGTCGATGATGCCGACGAGCGAGATCATGACCAGATCGTGCACCTCGCCCATCGGGTGATCGGCGACAGCGCTCATCGTGTCGTCGGACAGCGGCCGTGCGGCGAAAGCAAGGACGCGCAGGCCCTTCTCGGACAGCTGCTGGTTGGCGTCGAGCAGTTCTTGGCGGACCTGCTCCATCGGCATGATCTCGCCGTGCCACAGCGCCTGCGAGCACCGGTCGATGACGACGTCGGGTGCTCCCTTCACGGTCATGAAGTGGGGCTCGGTGAGCAGATTCAGGTTCATGTGCGCCGGCCGGTCGTGGAAGGTGGCCATGAACTTGTACTCGGAGTCGAAGGGCACGAGTGCGACACGTGGCAACGACCGACGGGTCTCTTCGGCGTCGATGCCGATCTTCGCGGCGAGCACGACGAGTGCGGCCTCGGTGGGGTCGCCGATGATCGACTCATCGGCGGCGACCGTGGCATCGCTGCAGAGCGCCAAGCCGAGCGCGAGGCCGGTGAAGTCGGGCGTGGGCTCCCCAGCGGGACCGAGGATGGCGCCCGACGTGGCGTAGCCGCTGCCCTCGATCCTGTACCAGGAACCGCCGGTCATCATCGTCACCGACGTCATCGCGTTCATCGTGAGCGTGCCGGTCTTGTCACTGTTGATCACGGTGGTGCCGCCGAGTGTCTCCACGTCGTTCAACGACTTGACCACGGCCTTCGATTCGGCGAGTCGTTGGGCACCGGACGACAGCATCAGCTGCACGAACGTGGGCAGGCCCGTCGGGATCGCTGAGATTGCCGTCGAGATGCAGAGCAGGAGCAGTGTCTCCCGGTTCTGGTCACGGGCGATCCCGACGACGGCGATGATCGCGACGGCGCCCCAGGCGAGGAAGCCGAAGATCTTGGTGAGCCCGTCGAGTTCGACCTGCAGGGGCGACTTCGATCGCTTGGTGGCCGTCACCATGTCGGCGATCCGGCCCATCTGGGTGGACTGGCCCGTCGCGACGACCACGAGTTCCGCGGAGCCGCGGGTGACCTGGGTGTTCTGGAAGACCAGGTTCGTGCGGTCGCCGAGCGGCTGCTCCCCCTCCCCGAGGGTGACGCTGTCCTTCGCGATGGGCGCCGACTCGCCGGTCAGCGAGGCCTCCTGCACCTCGAGCGACGCAGAGGAGATGATGCGCGCATCGGCCGGCACGAGGTCGCCTGCCTCGACGAGCACGATGTCGCCGGGTACGAGCCCCGACGCATCGACCTCCTCGACAGCACCTTCGCGTCGCACCCTGGCCATCGGAACCTGCAGCTGCGCGAGCGCGTCGACGCTCGCCATGGCCTTGCGTTCCTGGTTGGTTCCCATCACGACGTTGAACACCACGAGGGCCATCACGACCGCACCGGTCGCGATCTGATCGATCGTGAAGCTGGCGATGCTGACGACCAGCAGCATGATGTTCATCGGGTTGGCGATCTGGGCCTTGGCGATCTGCCATGCCGTGGGTGGCGGTTCCGTCGCCACCTCGTTGGGTCCGTACGTCGCCAGTCGGCTCGTCACCTCGCCGGCGGTGAGTCCCGACGCGGAGTCGACGCCGAGTCGGGCGACGGTCTCGTCGACCGACAGGGAGTACCACCGTGTGTCGTCGGTGACGGGCGGCTGCGCTGGTTGTTCGGTCGTTGTCATCGTGTCCTCGGCGATCGTCAGTAGAGCTCGGGGATTCGTCGCAGTGGCAGGTCGGGCTCGACGTAGCCGTGGGCTGCCTGACGGCGTGGGAGTTCGACGTCGGGACGCTTGATCTTCTCGTACGGAATCTGCGAGAGCAGATGGGAGATGATGTCGAGGCGGCCGCGCTTCTTGTCGTCGGTACGAGCGATGAACCAGGGGGCCCACGCGGTGTCGGTGTTGGCGAACATCGCGTCGCGAGCCCTCGAGTAGTCGTACCAGCGGCTGTACGACTCGAGGTCGAGTTCCGAGAGTTTCCAGGTCTTGCGCGGGTCGTCGATCCGGCTCTCCAGGCGGCGGGTCTGTTCGTCGGCGCTGACCTCGAGCCAGTACTTGATCAGCTGGATTCCCGATTCGACCATCGCCTTCTCGACGCCTGGGACCTGGTCGAGGAATCGTTCTGTCTGTTCAGGGGTGCAGAACCCCATCACCGGCTCGACGCCGGCGCGGTTGTACCAGCTGCGGTCGAAGATCACGATCTCGCCGGCGGCGGGGAAGTGCTTGATGTAGCGCTGGAAGTACATCTGCGACTTCTCGCGTTCCGTCGGTGCCGGCAGTGCGACCACGCGGAAGGTTCGGGGGCTGACCCGTTCGGTGATGCGCTTGATGGTGCCGCCCTTGCCGGCGGTGTCACGACCTTCGAAGACGATGCAGATCTTGGCTCCGGTGGCTCTGACCCACTCCTGCATCGCGACGAGCTCGCCCTGGAGGACCTCGAGTTCGGCCTCGTAGGCCTTGCGCCTGAGCTTGCCGCTCTGTCGGGCCGTCGGGTCGCCCGTCTCGGGGGGCTCGCTCGACTTCGACCGCTTCTTGTGCCCCATGATCTGGACTCCTCCGTCGCGTTGTGTCTCGGTCCATTCTCGCGCACGAGGGACCGACGGCGATCACGCCGATCGTACGATCGGGCGTCGGTCAGGTCGGTTCGGGTCGATACCGCTGGAATCCGGGTGTCCAGGTGGCGCGATCGTCGCGAGTGATCATGTAGGCGTCGTAGTCGGGGTGCGCTGCGATCCAGTCGAGGCCATCGAGGCCCATGACGAACATCGCCGTCGCGTAGGCGTCGGCGATCGTCAGGTCGGGTCCGACGACGGTCGCGCTGGCCACTTCGGTCGTGGGCTGACCGGTCCGCGGGTCGATGATGTGGGCGCCGCGCTCGTAGGTGGCCGAGGTGGCAACGGCGAGGGGCCCCGAGGCCGTCACCACTGCGGCGAGTTCGTGGATCTGTTCGGGGTGACGGATTCCGATTCGCCAGGGCTCGTCCACCGTCGGGCGTCCACGCAACGCGATGTCACCCCCGGCGTTGATGCAGAAGTTGGCGCACCCAGCCGCCTCGAGCAGCGTCGCGGCGCGCTCGATCGACCATCCCTTGACGAGCCCCGACGGGTCGAGCGTCGTGCCGTTCGGCGCCGGGACTTCGAACACGTCGAACACACCGTCGGTCTCGACGCGGATCTGCTCGCAGAGTCGAAGGACAGCGCGTACCTCCTCGGTCGTGTCCTCGAGCGCGAGTTCACCGCGCCCGAGTAGGGAGATCGGGCTGTCGTCGATGTACGTGCTGAACGTCGCGTCGACGTGGTGCAGCCATGCGACGATCTCGCCGACGGCGTGGCTCGGGATGTCGGGATCGCGGATGTCGATGCTCACGGCCATTCCCATCACGAACTCGACGTGATGTGCGCCGCTCCGATCGGAACGCTCGGGGGAAGTCACCCGGCCGTCACGAGATGGTCGTGATGCCGTTCGCTCGTGCGGCATCGATCGCCGACTGCAGCGACTGTTCGTAGCCGATCGAGGTGTACGTCGCCCCGGACACGGTGTCGACATTGGCGCTCTGTGCGGTGAGCGCCTCGCTGTTCAGCCGGGGGACGGCATAGTTGTTGATCGAGACGCTCTTGCCGTCCCGGAACGGCACCTGGAGGACATCGACGTTGGTGAGCGTCCCGTCCGCAGCAAACGTCGCCTGCACCTGGACGTCGCCGTACCGGTTGCGGAACGAGGCCCCGTTCACCACGGTGGGAGTGGCGGGCGCAACCGTGGTCGGCGCAACCGTGGTCGCAGGGTCTGCAGGCGTCTGGGTCGACTCCGCAGCTGTCGTCGGCGCGGTCGCGGAGTCGGTGGGCGCCGTGGTCGGTGCGTCGGTCGTCGCGGTCACGATGCCCGCCGGCGCCGCGATGGTTGCCGATGCCCCGTTGTCGGTGGAGGCGAAGGTGTACGCGAGCCCGCTCGTCGTCACGAAGCTGAGGGCGAGCGCCGCGCTGCGCGAGTGGCGGGCCGGATGGCGTCGCTTCTTTCTCACCGGTGCCGCGCCGGGGGGCGGCGGAGGTGGCGGTGAGGAAACACGCCGAGGCGACGACGGCGGCATCGACGTCGTGAATGGTGGGGAAGTCGGAGTGTGCGGTGCCGTGGTGCGAGATGTCGGCGGGCGAGGTGTCGCGGTGCGAGGTGTCGCGGTGCGAGGACGTCGTGCGTTCATGCGCTCGAGCCGAGCTGCGAGCTCGGCATCCATCTGTTCCCGGAGGAGCGGGTCGCTGTCCATGAGACCATTCAGCCACACCACCTTCTGGGTGGGGTGAGACCGAGCTGTGAGCCCGCTGAGAATCTCAATCGGATCGGCGCAGCGTCGAGAGGCGTAATCCGAGACCGTAGGTGGCGACGCCCGCCGCCGCGACCAGCACGACCTGGAACCACACCTTCGATGCATCGCTTCCCGATTGGTACGCATGGAGGAAGACGAGGCCGGTTCCGGCGACGGTACCGAGGTGGACGACGCGCCACCAGCGACGGTTCGACCACCGG
>JAHECR010000095.1:2870-3483 GCA_024641655.1 Acidimicrobiaceae bacterium | reverse complement strand
CCCCCGGGCCCCGCTCTACGCCGCGTTGTCCGCCGGGATCGCGCGTGACCCCGATCTGTACCGCCTCCTCCTCCATGCGCCACCCACACAACGCCTCCCCGTGTTGTTGTTCGCGTGCGTGCACGACCTCCTGCTGGGAGATCCCGACCAGCCATTGGCTCGTTGGTATCCGAATCTGACGACGGCCCCCCGGCCCGTCACCGACCGTTCGCTGATACCGACCTTCAAACGCTTCGTCGCGTCCCACGCCGATCGACTGGAGACGCTCTTGAGGACGCGCACCACGCAGACCAATGAGGTCGGCCGCTCTGCGATCTTCCTGCCGGCCCTGGGTCTCCTCGCCAAGGAGGTCGGCGCCCTCGGCCTGCTCGACGTCGGGGCCAGTGGCGGGCTGAACCTGCTGCTCGACCACTACGAGTACCGCTACGAGACGCGAGCCGGTGTGGTCACGACAGTGGGCGAACCGTCGCCGGTCGTCATCGCAACCGCCATCACGGGCTCGGTGCCGGTTCCCTCGGAGAT
Source organism: Acidimicrobiaceae bacterium (assembly GCA_024641655.1). Taxonomy (GTDB): domain Bacteria; phylum Actinomycetota; class Acidimicrobiia; order Acidimicrobiales; family UBA8592; genus JAHECR01. Next base: position 2,961 of record JAHECR010000095.1, on the reverse strand, counting down.
TCCGGCGATCACTGCGCGATGTGGCATCGACCAGCGTCCGATCGACGTGACCGACGACGATGAGGCGCACTGGCTCGAGGCATGTGTGTGG
>JAHECR010000095.1:0-2860 GCA_024641655.1 Acidimicrobiaceae bacterium | reverse complement strand
GAGATCGCGAGGAAGACGCCGCCGGAGCTGCTGGCGGGTGATGCGGTCGCGTCACTCGCTCCCGGCATCGACCGCGTGGGAGCAGCCGCGCACCCGGTGGTCATGAACTCATGGGTGATGAACTACCTCACCTCGACGGATCGCCGCGCCTATCTTGCCGAGCTCGATCGGATCGGACTGCATCGGGATCTCTCATGGCTCTATGCAGAGGCGCCGGCGTTGATTCCCGAGCTCCCGAACGGCCCCGATCCAATCGACCCTCACCGTACGGTCCTCTCAATGGCGCGCTGGCGCACCGGGCGACGAACCGTGGAGCATCTCGCGACCTGCCACCCCCACGGATTCTGGATTCACTGGCGCTGACGGTTCACCCGCCGGGCGGTCGATACGACGCGCCCTTCGCCACCGCGGCGTCCACGTCCTCCGGCGTCATCAACGGTGTGAGCGACAGCGCGACGCTCCCGCTCGCGTTGATCATCAGCGACACCGCGGTTGCGCTGGCGTCGTCCGGGAAGTCGACGACACCGAAGACGTCGGTCTCGCCGAAGGCGAAGTACATACTCTCCAGCGTGCCGCCACCGGATTCGATGGCAGCTCGAGCAGCGTCGCGTCGCTTCGTGCCTCCTTCGGCCAGCAGACCCTTGACGCCGTCGCCGACGTAGTTGGCACGAACCAGGTACTTGGGCATGATCTGCTCCTCACTGCGGGCACCCCCATGACGCCCTGCGCTGCCAGTGTGTCCCGCGATCGGGTTGGTGGCAAGCGCGTCAGTCGTCGACCCGCCCGGGCAGAGCATGCAGTGCCGCGAAACGCCACGGGGTGTCGACCCCTCTGGTGATGCCGACGCGGGCCCCGACGATCGTCTCGGGTGGCGCGGTTCCGTCGTCGACGATCCGGATCGGCGAGCCTGCATCCGCAACGGAGATCCCGTCGTCAGCGAGCGTGATGCCGAGCGCCTCGCAGAGCTTCCCCGGGCCATTGGCGAGCTCCCGATCGGGGCGCCCTCGGCGTCGGGATCGGATCACATCGAGGCCATCGATCGGCACCACGGCCCGGAGCAGGACCGCCTGTCCGTCACCGTCGGAACCGGTCACGACGTTGGCGCAGCAGTGAATCCCGTAGCTCAGATAGACGTACAGCCGCCCCGGAAGGCCGAACATCGCCGCATTCCGGGCGGTCGGGCCATTGAACGAATGGCTCGCCGGGTCGCTGCGTGTGTACGCCTCGGTCTCGACGACGCGCCCACTGACGCGCACTCCGTCGCGCTCGACGGTGAGGAGCTTGCCCAGAAGGTCGGGCGCGACCATCGGAGCATCGCGGGCGAACCACTCCGGGGACAGGATCGTGGGGCTCAGAGACCCAATCGCTCCGCGTCCCGGTCCATCATCGCCCGATACGACTCGACTTGTACCGGCATCGCCGCGGGACCCGCCGCGCCACGTGAGCTGCGCATGCTCACCCCGACGCCGGGGCCGACCAGGGCTGCTGCCTCCGGGCCGAGTGACGGGTCCGCGGCGACCAGGTCGCGCAATGATCCCTGGCCGGCCAGCGTCGCCCGGACGTGCGCGCCGACGATCGCGTGAGCGTCGCGGAATGGCACACCTGCCCGGACCAGGTACTCGGCGAGGTCGGTCGCCGCCGTGGTCTCCTCGTCGGCAGCAGCTTGCATCGCCTCGGGGAAGAAGGTCGCCGTGGCGATCATCCCGGTGAGCGCCGCGACCGCCAGGGTCACCTGCTCGACGGAGTCGAAGAGTGGCTCCTTGTCCTCCTGCAGATCGCGGTTGTAGGCGAGCGGCAGGCCCTTCAGCGTGGCGAGCAGACCGGTGAGATTGCCGATGAGGCGGCCACTCTTGCCACGAGCCAGTTCGGCGATGTCCGGATTCTTCTTCTGGGGCAGCATCGACGAACCGGTTGCGTAGCCGTCGTCGAGCCTTGCGAAGCCGAACTCCCCCGACGTCCACAGCACCCATTCCTCGCCGATGCGGGACAGGTGGATCCCGACGAGCGCGAGGTCGAAGACCGCCTCGGCCACGAAATCTCGATCCGACACGGCATCGAGGCTGTTGTCGAACACCCCGGCGAAGCCGAGATCTTCGGCAGTGCCGACGGGGTCGATCGGTAGCGACGAGCCTGCAAGCGCTCCGGCGCCCAGGGGCGAAACGTCGAGGCGGGTCCGGGTGGCGAGCAGACGATCGACGTCGCGAGCGAGCGCCCAGCCGTGCGCGAGGAGGTGGTGAGCGAGCAGCACCGGCTGCGCACGTTGCAGGTGGGTGTAGCCAGGAAGGTACGTGGTGCCGGCGTCCAGCGCCCGTGTCAGCAGCACCAGCTGCAGCCCGTGGATCCCACGGGCGACCTCGAGCAGTTCACGCTTGCACCACAGCCTGAGGTCGGTGGCCACCTGATCGTTACGGCTGCGCGCCGTGTGCAACTTTCCGCCAGCGGGTCCGGCGAGTTCGGTCACCCGGCGTTCGACCGCGGTGTGGATGTCCTCGTCGCTCTCGACGAACTCGAAGGACCCCGACGCCATTTCGGTCGCGACGGACTCGAGGGCCGTCAGGATCGCGTCACGTTCGGCGCCGGTGAGCAACCCGACGCGTGCCATCCCGCGCACGTGCGCCATCGAGCCGTCGATGTCGTCGCGCCACATGGCCTGGTCGAATGGCAGGCTGACCGTGTAGGCCATCAGTGCCTCGGCCGGACCTCCCGCGAAGCGCCCGTGCCACAGCGTCTTGCCGTCGCTGCGCTCGTGGTCGATGTCAGGGTCGTGCTCGCTCATGTCATTCGATTCCTGCGAGATCACGGAGGTGCGCGGCGAGGGCCGCGCCGTCGGTCGCCGCTGAGACACACATCAGGGTGTCGT